>CAZCSP010000001.1:0-221779 GCA_964501275.1 uncultured Fimbriimonadaceae bacterium
TGATGGGAGAACTGGGGGAGTTGGGGGATTCCTCGATTCCTCGATTCCTCGATTCTTCGATTGGGGGTATCGACTCTTCAATCGAGGAATCGAGGAATCGAGGAATCGAGGAATCTCCTTCAAAGGGTCCCGAGGGTCGGGTTAGCAGTCATCGCGTCGGCGTCGTCGATCCCGAACTGTTCGTCTTCGACGGCACGAAGTCGGAAGTCCAGCCCGTCGAGAATCCGCCCAAGCTTCCTTTCTATGGGGCTAAGAAGTTTGAGAAGTTCGACATTTTTGAAGTCTACAAATACATCAACCCCATCGCTCTCTTCCGGGGCCAGTGGCAGTACAAGCGCCCCGACGGTCTCACCAACCCCGAGTTCGAGGTCTGGCTCCAAGAGCAGGCCACGCCGATCTTCGACCGGATGAAGCGAGAGTTGGCGAATGTGTTGAAGCCAAAGGTCAAATGGGGCTACTTCCCATGCGCCTCCGAAGGCAACGACCTCATCATCTACCGGGAAGACGCCAAGACCGAATGGCTGAGATTCACCTTCCCGAGGCAACGGGATGGCAGGCGGCAATGTTTAGCCGACTTCTTTTTAGAGTGCGGCGATTTATCGCCGCTTTCAGGCAACTTGGAGGCGTCTCGCGATAAATCGCTTCAGGAAAGCGGCGATAAATCGCCGCACTCTAAAAAAGACACCGTTGCCTTTCACATCGTCACGGTTGGCGAAGAGGTCTCCAAGTTGGAAAAGAAGCTCTTTGCCGAGGGCAAGTTTGAGGACTATCTCTATGTCCACGGGATGGGTGTGGAGACGGCTGAGGCCCTTGCCGAATACTGGCACCGCCAAATCCGCATGGAGATGGGCATCGCCGACCAGGAGCCGGAGGAGATGCGCTTCCTCTTCAGCGCCAAGTACCACGGCGCCCGCTACTCCTTCGGTTACCCCGCCTGTCCCAATCTGGAGGACCAGGCCAAGCTGTTCGAGCTCCTCCAGCCGGAAGACATCGGAATCGAGCTAAGCGAGGAGTTCATGCTAATGCCCGAGCAGTCCACCAGCGCCATCGTCGTCCACCATCCTGAGTCGAAGTACTTCAACATCCGCTAACCCCTGGGATCGCCGAATTCATTCGGCAAAGCCTTGTAGTAGGAGCAAGTTTTTGTAGTTTCGCTACAAAATCGTAGTCCAAGACCTGGAAGGTCTTGCAACGCATGGACAAGATGTCCATGCCACTTCTTAGTTCAACTACAGTCTCCCGGAACATGACCTGGCAGGTCATGTGACGCATGGGCAAGCTGCCCATGCCACGGCCTCAAAGGGTATGGTTTTCCTATATGCCGTTTCCCCTCTCCGCCTTCGCCGACGAAATCTCGCCCGATCTCGACGTCCAGGTCACTACCCTCAAGCGCCTCCAAGTCCCCGGCCTCGACCTCCGAAGCGTCGATGGCGTCAACGTCTTGGACCTGACCGACGCTCAGTTGGATGAAGTCGCCCAGAAGTGCGCCGACAACGACCTCCACGTCCAGGCCATCGGCTCGCCAGTCAACAAGGTTCCCTACTCCGCTGCCAACCAAGCCCTAGAACTGGCCAAACTCCATAAAGCCATCCACGCTGCCAACCGCACCGGCACCAAGCTGATCCGCATCTTCAGCCCCGAGGTGCCCAAGGTGGACTTTGACAACGCCTGGATGGCGATCGAGGCTTGGATGGCGGAGCAGATATTCGTCGCCGAGCAGGCCGGGATCACTCTGCTCCACGAGAACGACGCCACCTACTACGGCGCATTCCCCCGAGGTGCAAAAAGGCTTTTCGAGCGCTTCGGCGGCCCCACCTTCCGCGCCGCGTTCGACTTCGCCAACACCGTCCTCATCGGCTATCGCCCCCTGGAGGACTGGTTCCCCTGGATTCTGCCCCACCTCCACACCCTCCACATCAAGGATGCGGTGGAGATCGACCGGAAGATCGTCCCGGCGGGCGAAGGCGATGGGCAGATGGTGCAGGTCTTCAAGTGGCTGATCGAGCAGGGCTGGAGCGGCCCGCTGACCATCGAGCCCCACCTCTCCAGCGCGGGCAAATTCGGAGGATTCTCGGGCGAGCAGTTATTTGAGGAGGCCGTCAAGGCCCTCCGCAAGGTCGTCGCCGAGGCGGAAGAGTGAGGACAGTCCGGTACGGCATCGTCGGCTGTGGCGCCATCTACAAGACCCACGCCGCCGCCCTCGCCAACGTGGAAAACGCCAAGCTGGCGGCGGTCTGCGATATCCTCCATGAACGAGCCTGCCAAGCCGCCGACGCCTACCAGTGCGCCCCAGCCAAGACCCTCGCCGAGATGTGCGACGCAGTAGATGCGGTCATCGTCTGCACCCCCAGCGGCCTCCACTCCGAAGTCGGCATCCAAGCCATCCAAGCCGGCAAGCACGTCATCGTCGAGAAGCCGATCGACACCACTTTAGAGAAAGCCCAAGCCCTCGTCGATGCCGCCCGACATGCGGGAGTCAAGCTCTCCACCATCAGCCAACACCGATTCTCGAACGCGGTCCAGCAGACCCGCGAAGCCGCCCAGAATGGTGAACTGGGGCAACTCCTGGCCGGAGACGCCACCATCAAGTGGTATCGCACCCAGGCCTACTACGACTCGGGCGACTGGCGCGGAACATGGGAGTTGGATGGTGGAGGCTGTCTCATCAACCAGAGCGTCCACATGATCGACATGATCCAGTGGATCATGGGCGGAGTGAAGTCGGTCCAGGCGCAGGTTAGAACAGCGGCTCACGATATTGCGGTGGAGGACATCGCCCAGGCCCTGGTGGAGTACCGGAACGGCGCGATCGGGGTCATCTACGGCTCCACCAGCTTCTACCCCGGCCTCGCCGAGCGGCTGGAGGTCCACGGCCGGCACGGCACGGTGATCCTGGAGGGCGACCGCGTGAAGATGTGGAAAGCCGACCCGGTCGCCGCCGCCGAGGGCCTGTACGGTGGCGGAGTCATGATGCAACCCACCCCCAACCAGCACACCGCCGACCAAAACGAAGCCAACCTCATCCAATCCAGCGCCGAAGACCCCACCAGCAAATGGGGCGAACAGCACCGCCTCCAACTCCAAGACTTCACCCAAGCCATCCTCGAAGATCGCGCCCCCTTCATCACCGGCGAGGCTTCCTTGGAACCCCTCAAGATCATCATGGCGATCTACCAGAGCGCGAGAGAGGGTGGTCGGAGAGTGGAGCTTAACCCAGCGGTAGACGGAACCTTGTAGAAGGGCATCAAGATAGTCGGTACCAACCCGAAGGGTGTAGCCGTGGGCAGGGACCCGCGAGCTAACTTATAGTTGCATTGCCAATCTGTACTTACCTACAACCCGGTAGCGCAGGTCCCTGCCCACGGCTACACCCTTCGGGTCGGCGCGTTACAATGGGACGCCAAGGTCGTCATCAGGCTCTTTGTGCCTTGGTGTCTTGGTGGTTTAAAGGTCAAACCAAGATGCCAAAGAACCCCCGAAACCAAAAACCGAGGAACCAAAAACCTAAAACTTCCCACGCCCCAACGCCCAATGCCCTCTCCCATCCGTCTGTCCTAAGAGATGACCAAGCTCGCCTGCATCGTTGCGCTTACCCTTCCCTTCTGCCTCGCCTCCGCCGAACCCACGCTCCCGACCATTTTTGGCGACAACATGGTCTTGCAAGCCGGGGGAAAAGTTCCCATCTGGGGGACCGCTGATCCCTATGAGCGCATCGACGTGGATTTCGCTGGGAACCACCGCACGGTTTACGCTGGCAAAGACGGATACTGGCAGGTGGAACTGAGGAACCTCCAACCGGGCGGCCCGCACACCCTCACCGTCAAGGGCAAGACCACCAAGGAGTTCAAGAACGTCCTGGTCGGCGAGGTCTGGCTGGCGAGCGGGCAAAGCAATATGGAGTGGCAGTGGAACTACTTCGCCGCCAACAAGAAGCCCGAGGTCGGTGCGGCGGACTTTCCTGAAATTCGCCACTTCCAGGTCACGCGAAGGGCCAGCGGCGACCCCGTAGGCGATGTGCGGGGGCAGTGGGTGGTGTGTACGCCCGAGTCCGTGAAGTCCTTCTCCCTGGTCGGGTTCCACTTTGCCCGTGCGCTCCACCTCAAGCTCCAGACTCCGGTCGGCGTCATCAACAGTTCCTGGGGAGGCACCCCCGCCGAAGCCTGGACCCGCCTCAGCGCCCTGGACACCATGCCCGAGACCAAACCGATGGCCGACCACTACCGCGCCGTCTCCGCCAACTACGGCGAGGCTCAGGCGGAGTATGAGCGCAAGCTGGCGGAGTGGAACCGAACCGCCCGCTTCGCCGACCCCGGCAACCAGGGCTTCGCGAAGGGCTACGCCAACTCCGGCTACGACGACTTCACCTGGCCCAATCTGAGACTACCGGTTGCATGGGAACAATCGGGCAAGCGGGACTTGGACATCGACGGCGTGGTTTGGTTCAGGAAGCAGGTGCAGATTCCCGCGGATTGGGCAGGCCGAGACCTGATCCTCAATCTGGGCCAGATCGACGACACCGATCACACCTATTTCAATGGAACCGAGATCGGCGTCACCGGCCCCGACGTCCCCAACTCCTGGCAAAAGCCTCGCGTCTACACCATTCCAGGCCGACTCGTGAAGGCGGGGACGGCGGTGATCGCGGTGAGGGTAGTGGACACGATGGGCGGAGGCGGCATTCACCAGGGACCCTTGACCCTGACGCCCGAGGGCCTATCCTCCGGCCCTATCAAGCTAGATGCCGACTGGAAGTACATCATCGAAGCCAGTCGCCCAACCCCCCGAGCCAGCAACCCGCCCCAGCAACCCTATGGACCCAATAGCGCCGTCGCCCCGAGCAATCTCTGGAACGGCATGATCCACCCCTTGGTCCCGTTTGCGATCAAAGGCGCGATCTGGTACCAGGGCGAGTCGAACGCGGGCCGCGCCTACCAATACCGCGCCCTCTTCCCTGGCATGGTCAAAGACTGGCGCAACGCCTGGGGCCGTGGCGACTTCCCCTTCCACTTCGTCCAACTCGCCAATTTCATGGCCCGGAACAGCGAGCCGGTGGAGAGCGAATGGGCGGAGTTGCGAGAGGCCCAGTTGATGGCGCTTAAGCTCAAAAACACCGGCATGGCTGTCGCTATCGACGTGGGCGAAGCGGGCGACATTCACCCCGTGAACAAGGAAGCAGTCGGCGAGAGGCTGGCAAGGTGGGCGTTGGCCAAAGACTACGGCCAGACCGACGTCGTCGCCAGCGGCCCGCTGTATAAGTCGATGCAAATCCAAGGCGACCGAATCGCCATCGACTTCGACTACGCCGAAACCGGCCTCGCCACCCTCTCCGGCCAACCCATCAAAGGCTTTGCCATCGCGGGAGAAGACCGAAAGTTCGTCTGGGCCCAGGCCAGGATCGTGGGAAGCCAGGTGATCGTCTGGTCCCCCCAGGTGAAGAACCCGGCCGCCGTCCGCTACGGCTGGTCCAACAACCCCGAGGTCAACCTCATCAACAAATCCGGCCTCCCCACCTCCCCCTTCCGAACCGACCAGTGGCCTGGATTGACGGTAGATAGGAGGTAGCCACTCCCCTTCCTCCCCAAAGGTTGGGGAGGAAGGGGCTGGGGGATGGAGGGGTTTAAACTGGTAGTTGGAAGCAGCTTGTAGGCGGCGATACATAGTCGAAGACCACCGATCCTAGGCAGAAGATCGGGAGGGACGAAGGTTTGCCCAAACTTGTACCAACCGATAAGTGTTTGTAGCAACTACAAGCAAACCCTGACCTGGCAGGTCAGGGGACACATGGGCAGGCTGCCCATGCCACGCCTCACCGGGAAGACTTTACTTTCCCATCTGGCCCCCACATACCCCGACGCGCCTCCTTGGCCCTCCTCTCGATATCTCTCCAGAGCTGATTGACATCCTGAGCCTTGGGGTCGATCCGGGCAAGTCCTAATCCCAGCATATCCAAGGCGTAGTCGTTGTAGTACGAAGCAAACATACCGTCTGCCGTATCTGGGCTATACGACGTATAGCTGACTCTACAAACGGCTGTTCCATCGCGATCAAGCGAGAACACACTCAAGTCCATATAGGAGGCGGTAAAGTCGATCATCCCATTCCAGTCATCGTGCTCCAGGGTTCCACATAGGCTGTTCGCGTACTTCATGCTTGAGGCATATGCTGGCGAGCCTTTGATCGGCGGAACCAAGTCCTTCACTCTGACGCGCAACGGCGGAGTGGTATTGAAATTCACAGAGGTCTGGTACCAAGCGCGTTGGACAACAAATTCAGTAGGAGAGAGAACCTTGACAATGCCGCCATGGGTGGTCTCGCCCGGTTTGGGCGGAGCCATCGTTTTGGTCCACATACCCAAGGCTTGCTTTTGCGCCTCCGCCTGAAGGAGGCTTCTTTGCTTATGTGGTTTGGTGAGGTACGCCATACCCCTACGCAATAGATCATCAGTGATTGGGAAGTCAGACGGCTCAGGTTCAGGCAATTCTCCGAAATTGTCGATGGTGCCGACATACAAGAACTCGCCTACCACAGCGCCGGTCTTGGAAACCGCGTTGACTCGGATCTTTGTTTGGATCGGATACTTGGGATCCTCTCCTGGGCCAAAGCCGTGTAAAAATCGCCGCCCCTTCTCAAAAGCCCAGGAACTCTTGGGCGGACTCTCCACTCCATCCAAAAAGACCAGCGTCTCCTTGGCCTGAACGCCATCCAGCTTTGCCAGGAACTTCGTCGCCGTCATGACCTTCACCACTTTGCAGTCATAAGTCATACCGACCTGAGGCTCTGGGCTTTGATCCGCCAAGGCAATCACAAGCAAAGCTAAAGCAACCATCGTTAATGATACGCGCCAAAGACGCGCCAATTTCGCCAGCGGGTAGGTGGGACACACAACCTCCTCGACCAAGTAACGAAACCCTGGGGTAAACACGAAGTTAACCCAGAGTAGTTACTCACTCAGATCAATCCGGAGATCCTGCAGTTTTTTCCCGCCCGAGACCTTAAAGAGGATGACGAGCTTTTCGGGAGTCCCAACCTCCGTAAGCGTATTGGCAGGGTCTCCAAAAGTGATGTCGTTGGTGAAGCCGTTGCCGGGGGCTAGCGAGGTGTAGAGGTCTTTGAACGAGCGGGAGCCATACTTCAGCACGTTGCCGTTGCTGTCGATGAACTGCATCTCCGGCGACCCACTGGTTCCCCAGTTAACCGAGCCTTTCGAAAGATTCCGAATCTCGATGGTCGCCACATATCCCGGGCCTCGGCCAAAGGGGTTGTCGCCCGGTTTGACGCTGAGAACGCGCACTCGAAACCGCTCGTTCTGAACCCACTCGCCCTTGACGCCCTCCACCGCATCGACCTGCATTCGATCTTGCATCGGCTTGAACTGAACGCTGAGCCGCCCCGCCGTCTGCGTGACCTCTGCGCCCGCCTTTTTGAGTTCGTCCACCGGCACATACCACTTACCGCCCGACTGGATCGGCCCCGCTGCCGCTTCCTTTCCGTTCACGAACAGCTTCGGTGCCGCCTGCCAAGCCAAGGCTCCCGCCGCCAACGCCGCAATCAACGCGATAGACGTCTTCTTCATCGTTCCTGTGCCTTCCGTTTGCCGCTGGCCCACTCGATACCTTCGGCAAGGATCTTCACGAAATCCGGCTCCTCATAGCTCTCTTTAGTGTGCCCAAAGCCGGTGTAGAAGGCACGCCCGCCGTCGTATTCGTGGCACCACATGATCGGGTGATCTTCGCCCATGGTGTGGCCCTCGTAGCTCTTGGTGTCCAAACTCGCCAAAACATGGACCTTGCCGCGCGGATTGTGGGTGTAGCAATACCACTCGTCGGTGCGAGTCCAAGGGGTCTTCAGGTGCTTGGTGATCGGGTGCTTCAGGTCCTCGATAATGACCTTGGCCTCCTGAATCTTGGGATGGCTCTTAAAGTAGCCGCCGACCAACTTGCCATACCAGGGCCAGTCGTACTCGGTATCCGCCGCCGCATGGATGCCCACATAGCCGCCGCCTGCCTGGATGTACTTCTCAAGGACCGGCTGCTGGTCCGCGTCCAAGATATCGCCCGTGGTGCAGAGGAAGACGATCACATCGAACGGCTTCAGCTTCTCGCCCAGGAACCAGGTGGGGTCCTCAGTAAACGTCACCGCCCAATCCCGCTCCTCGCAAATCTTCCAAAAGGCCTTCTTCCCTTCCGGGATCGAATCATGCCGGAAGCCTTTGGTCCGAGAGAAGACCAGAATGTTCTTCTTCGGCTGCTCCGGCTTAAAGTCGGTCGTAGACATCATCACTCCCAAGGTCGCGGCGACAAGCAACATGGGCGGAGGTTACCTTGAAGTTTGGAGTTGGGAGTTTGGAGTTTGGAATTTGGAGTTCTATTTCGTTCGTATAGTTTGCGGTAGGCGTGAGCAGGAAATTTCATGCGAAGACGCAAAGATCGCAAAAGCACCATCTCCTTTGCGATCTTTGCGTCCTATTTCGAATAGGCATGAGCGCCAAACTTGAGAGCCGTGCTACCTGGGCGAACGCCTAGATTCTGTTTGCCAGCATCCATAAACAGCGGGTCCTGACCATAGACTCCGTCTTTCTCCACCGTGGGAAGGGTTGGTTTACTCCGAGTTGGAGCATCTTCGCAGAACCAGAAGTTGCGGGCGAATCGGAAGGTCTCGGGAGCGGTATCCGCGCCGATATTCACCCCGCCTGACACCCATCGTTGGGAGTTGAAAACGATCAGGTTGTCCTCGAAGACGCCATTCCGACACGGAACAAAGTCCGGCGACCTCGTCTCTTGGAGAATGCGAAGCGCCCAACGGTCGGGCAGGTAGATGGTGTTGAACCGCACCGTCGCTCCATCCACCCCCACAAAAGCGATGGGGGCGACGCCACCAATAAACGTGCAACCCTCCACCCGGATGTCCTTGGCCTCGACCCTCTTCCCTGCCGGAACCTTGTCGATCGGCGGTCGGAAGTAAGCCATGCCGGTGCTGCCGCCGATATTGACGCTCCGTTGGCCAGGATTGCGGAATGTGGACTTGCTGATGAGGATGTCGGCAGTCCCACCCTTGGCCTGCACCGCATTGCTCCCGCCATCTCGGAAGTCGCACCCCGTGATCACGCCCCGATGGCAGCCCACCATGTCGATCCCCGATCCGCCCCACCGTTCGACCGTACAGTTCTCCACCCGAAAGTCGGTCAACCCCGAAAGCTTGATGCCGTCGTTGTTCCCCGCCGGGAGGTCCGAGACTTTCAGGTTCCTGAGCGTCACATGGTGAGATGGAGTCTCAGGGGTCGCGTCGTCGTCGATGTTGATCCCATTCCCCCGCGCCCCTGAGACGACTAGATCGCGAATCACCAAGTTACTGACCTTGGAAAAATGCAGCCCGCTCCCGCCGCCTTTGAAGTGGGGAGGCTTGGCAGGATCAGCGGCACGGATGACAATCGGTTTGTCCAGACCGCCATGCACATTCGAGAAGTGAAGCCCGCCGGGATAGTCGCCGGATTGGATGAGGATTTGAGTCCCAGGTTTGGCGGAGGCGACGGCTTGGCGTAGTTCAGCGACGTTGGACACTCTGATTTCCGGGCTTTGGGTGGCCAACAGGAGTAGGGAGAGCAGGGCGGTCATCTTGAGATCAGTGTATCGGCAAAACCACAACGACACAACGATTTTCATTCCTGTTGAGAACTCCGAAGTCACCACGGAGGCACGGCTGGCTTCGTTGTGGTTCCTGCCCTTCAACACGGCTGGGAAGTTGCCTTATACTGACAACATGGCAAGGCAACCCGCAAGGAAGATGACGGTCGCGATTTGGCTGTTGGCGGTTGGAAGCAGTCTTGCGATTGGGGCCGCCTATGCGATGCGCCCGACGGTAAGCCAAGACCCCTATGAGTTTCTTTCCGGGCATAGCCACTTTGCCAGTGCTGTCTACCGTTCGGCGACTTGCTACTTAGGCGCGAATGAGGAGTCATCGACCAACCTTGAGGAAGTTCGCTTCTACCGTTGGAAAGGAGACTTCGCCACCGTACGCCAGTCAGCCCAAGAGGAACTTACTCGCATGGGCTTTGAAGCTGGCTACACAAACAAGGACACCGCCTCATGGACAAACGACAGCGATGTTTCCATTTGGATCCGCAACGGCTTCTGTAGAGATAAGAGGGAAGCTCTCGACGGGCGGATTCGTGAACCTGGAGTGACCGTTACGGTAACCACCCCAGTGCCGGAGACGCTTATTCAAAAAGCCCGAGCTTGGATCGAACCCTGATCCTGCTTGACTTAGCTTGATCTTTGGCCTCCCGCTGGGTCTACCTCACCGACTTCCCATGACTTGGGAGTCTAATGATCAGTTATCGTCTCCCACGGGAGAGATACGCCTTTAAGGAGGCTTAGCATGAGAAAGGGAATAAAAACTATATGGATCGCCGGATTGCTGACGATGGCGGCGGTTGCGTCGGCACAAAGCATTCGGGTGAACGTCAACAACGATCCGGTTGGCTTCGAGGGAGCACAGCCGATGTCGCTGGGTGGCAGGGTGTTTGTGCCCTTGAGAGGCGTTTTTGAAGAGATGGGCGCCTATGTGCAATGGAATCAGCAAACCCAAACGGTCACCGCAACTCGTGGAGAGACCAAGGTTCAGCTTAAGATTGGCGACGAAATGGCCTGGGTCGATGAGCAATCCGTGGTGATGGATGCCCCGGCGCGACTGATCCAGGGACGCACGATGGTCCCGCTTCGCTTTTTAGGCGAATCGCTGGGCGCCAACGTGGAATGGATCGCCGCGACTCGAACGGTTGAGATCAACACCGGCGCGATCATTAACAACGAAAACAATCGGCCGCCGCTCAGCCGGACCGATATGCTGATCGAGACGGGAGCAGTCATCCCGGTGACCCTCGATGAGGAGCTAAGTTCGAACAACTCCAAGAAGGGAGACCGGTTCAACGCCACGGTTCGAAGCAACGGCTCGGAGTACGCGGGGCTCCCGGTTGGGACGAAGATCGAAGGACGAGTGCTCTCGGTAACGCCCAAAGAAGGCAACAACCCCGGAATGCTTGAGCTAGACTTCCGCCGAGCTATCCTGCCCGACGGACGTGCGATGGCTCTCACCGGCTCGTTGATCGGCCTGGACAACAACAGCGTCGAGCGAAAGGATGACGGCACCTACGTCGCGAAGTCGACTCGAAAGGATGATCGAATCGTCTTTGCCGGATACGGCGCAGGCGCGGGCCTTTTGGTTGGACTTCTGACCAAGAAGCCGCTTGAAGGCGCCGTGCTTGGCGGAGTCCTGGGCTACCTCTTTGGCGAGGTGCAAAGGAATCAGCAACGAGCGGCAGACGTTCGCCTGAAAGAAGGCACCGAGTTCGGCGTCCGACTTGACCGCGACCTGGTCTGGCGCTCGTCGCCCTAACTACCCATAGACCGAAGCGGCCCCGGCAACGCCGGGGCCGCTTTCTTATTTGTGATAACGTTCTTCCAATTCTCGAAACTCTTTTGCCTCAGAACCATGTAGTATCGAAACATGTGGGGTTTTCGATTTGCGGCGGCGGCAATGGCCGTCGGCCTGTCGGCGTTCTCGATTTCTGAGCCAGGGGCGTTTATGCTGGCTCCCGATATTCATGGCGACCAGGTGGTGTTCACCCGAGAGGGCGACATCTGGCTGGGCAACCTGGCCACCGGCGACGCCCGGCGACTGACCCGGCACGAAGGCTTGGAGACCCGGGCCCGATTCTCCCCCGACGGAACGCAAATCGCCTTCAACGCCACCTACGATGGCGGGGGCAACCAGGTCTACGTGATGTCTGTGGGCGGCGGCATTCCCCGACGGGTCACCAACCGCCTGAACTCGGCCGTCCTGGAAGACTGGACGCCGGACGGCAGGAAGCTACTCTGCCGAGGCCCCGGTCCTGAGGGCGTGCCCGAGCCGTTCCTCGTTCCCGCCGCAGGTGGACCAGAAGAGCCGATCCCGCTGCAAAAACTGGGCATGGGACAGATCGGCCCCGGCAACAAGTTGGCCTTCTGCCGATTCATGGACATTTCCGGAGGCGCGTGGTTCCGGTACAAAGGCGGGTCGAGGAACGACATCTGGGTAGGCGATCTGAACACCCTGTCGTTTAAGAAAGCCTTCGAGTCCAAAACCCAGGCCCAGTACCCCCAGTGGGTGGGCGATCGCATTTTCTTCGTCCACGAAACGGATGCCACCTGGACGATCACCTCGGTCCAAGGTGCTGGCGGCGGGGCGAGGAAGCATGGCGTCGCCTCCCAAGAGGTGGTCTACGACCTCCAATCCGACGGCAAGCGGCTCATCTATGTCAAGGGCAACGGCCTGGAGGTGCTGGACCCGGCTTCCAACAAGGCAACTCCGGTGGATATCGACCTGAAGAGCGACCGCATCCATATGCGCCCCACCCGAATAGACGCCACGGCGTCTTCCTACAGTATCACCCCCACCGGCAAGCGACTCTTGGTGGAGTCCCGTGGCCAAATCCTGAGCGTTCCGGTCAAGGAAGGCGAGGTTCGGGTTTGGAAGTCTATGCCAGGCGTCCGTCTCCAGATCCCCGTGATGTCTCCCGACGGCAAGAAGGTCGCCTACGTGTCGGATGAAACCCGCGAGCAGCAGGTGTACGTCTCCGATGCGGACGGCTCTAATCCCCGGCAGGTCACCAAGGACGCGGGACGCCAAATCCTCTCGATCTCCTGGTCCCCGACTTCCGACATGCTGTCCGTCGGCGACAGCGAATCCCGCCTGCGCCTGGTCAAACCGGATGGAAGCGAGGATGTTTTGGTCAGCCAGGCGCGACGCAATGTCGGCCCCATGACCCACAACTTCTCTCCCGACGGCAAATGGCTGGTCTACACGCTGGAGAAGCCTTGGACCAACCAACTGGTGAACGTCATCTACCTCTACGAGATCGCCACAAAGCAGTCTCACCAGGTGTCGAGTGGACGATTCCGCGACGAGAACCCCAGCTTTAGCTCGGATGGCCGATTCCTCGCCTACTCGTCCTACCGCTCCATCCCGATGACGGCTGACGACGTGTTCAGCCAACTCAACAGCACCCCAACCGCCTTCATCATGCTGGTTCCTCTCACCAAGAACGTGGCTTCGCCTTTCCGTCCGAGGAACGATGAAGAGGAAGCAACCCCTCCGGCCAAGCCTTCCGACGACAAGACGGTCAAGATCGACTTGGATGGGATTCAGACGAGGCTGGTGATGGTTCCCGGACCTTCTGGCCAGATCACCCAAGTCAAGGTCGTGGGAGACCGCGTGCTTTACGTCGTCGGGAACCAGATCAGCTTTTACGACCTCTCGGCCCGCTCCGGGGGCACCCTGACGAACGGCAGCGGCTTCATGGTCTCCGCCGACGGCAAGAACCTCTTGACCAGCAACATGAGAGTCATTCCGGTTGGAGCACGCGACCTGCCTCCGACTGCCGGAGCCGTCAGTATGCAAGGCTTCAAGCTGGACATCAATCCGCCCAAGGATTGGGAGCAGATATTCTGGGATGCCTGGAGGCTGAGCCGCGACTACTTCTATGTGCGGAATATGCACGGCGCCGATTGGCCCGCCATTGGGCGCAAATACGCCGCCTTCCTTCCTCACGTCCGGGCGCGCAACGAACTGACCGAGCTGATCCGCTGGATGCAGGCCGAGCTTTCGGCGGGCCACTCGTTCCGCATGGAGCCGCCCATCTTCACTGCCGCCCCGGTCAGCACTCCCGCCTACCTGGGGATTGAAACCTTAGCCAGCGGCGGCTTCCATCGCATCACCCGCATCTACGATGGCGACGGCATGACGCCGCCTCCGGGCATTTTGGAGCCGGGGAATAATGTGTCAGCAGGCGACTACATCATCGCCGTCAACGGCAAGCCCGTCCCCTCGACTATCGACTATCGCGAACTCCTGCGAGACCGGGTGGGCCAGACGGTTTCCATCCAGGTGAACTCCCAGCCCAGTGCCTCGGGAGCCCGCACCATCTACGTCAAGCCCCACTCCACCGCCATCGAACGCGCCCTGTGGGAGCGGGATGCGGTGAAAAAGCGGCGCGAGTATGTGGATCAGAAGTCGGGTGGCAAAGTGGGCTACCTGTACCTGGGCGGTATGGTCGATCCCGACATGGAGGACTTCGCGCTCCAGTACCTAGGACAGCTTGACAAAGAGGGCCTGATCGTGGATATCCGCGAGAACAACGGCGGCTACATCAGCGCGACCATCGTCAGTATTCTCAGCAAGAAAACCTACCTCCGCCGGTCTCAGCGCAACTCGTTGGAGCCTGGGACCCGATACTACGACGCCTTCGAAGGCCATCTGTGCATGCTCATCAATGAGGACAGCTACTCGGATGGCGAGGGCGGGCCGGCGAACTGGTACTACGCCAAGCTCGGGCCGCTGATCGGCACCCGCACCTACGGCGCCTTGGTCGGCTCAGCCCCGATGTGGCCCCTGATGGATGGAGGCGGCGTCCAGGTTCCCCGCTACGGGAACTATCGCGAGGACGTCGGCTGGGTCGTGGAAGGCCCCGGCGTTCCCCCGGATATCGAGGTAGACAATGACCCAAACCAGTATGTGAAGGGCGTCGATATGCAGCTCGACCGAGCTATCAAAGAGATGCTGGATCGAGCCGCCAAGAAGCCTCTCAAGCGACCCATCCAACCCGCCGACCCGGTTCGGGCCAACACGCGCGGATCGGGAAGCTGACACGGATCGTCCCGCCCGAGTAGTCTCTGGCAATCATGAAGATTGTCATACCGGGCGGGACGGGAGACCGGGGGCGGGCGGCGGCGAGGCATTGGACCTCAGCGGGCCATGAGGTCGTCGTCCTCACCCGGTCGCCAAAGGGGCCGGGGCAAGTGGCCTGGGACGCCCAAACTTTGGGAGATTGGGCAGTGGAGATCGATGGCGCAGACGTGGTTCTGAACCTGGCCGGACGCACTGTGAACTGCCGTTATAACACCGAGAATCTCCGGCAGATGATGGATTCCCGCGTGCGTTCAGCCAGGGTCGTCGGTCAAGCGATCCAACAGGCGAAGAACCCGCCCAAGGTGTGGCTCCAGATGAGCACCGCCACGATTTACGCCCACCGCTTCGACGCCCCCAACGACGAGGCGACGGGGATCATCGGCGGAGACGAGCCGAACGCCCCGCCCAAGTGGATCGCCAGCATCGACATCGCCAAGGCTTGGGAAGGCGAGTTGGAAAAGGCGGACACTCCAGCCACACGCAAAGTCGCCGTCCGAGCCTCCATGGTGATGGGATCAGAAAAGGGCGGCATCTACGACACCCTCGTCCGACTGGCTCGTCGGGGCTTGGCAGGGCGGGCGGGAGACGGAAAGCAGTTCATCTCCTGGATTCACGAGGCCGATTTCCACCGGGCGTTGGATTTCATCATCGAGCACGAGGACTTGAGCGGCCCCGTCAACGTCGCATCGCCCAATCCATTGGCCAACCAAGAGTTCAACCGCATCCTCCGCCAATCGTTGGGCATGAAGATCGGCCTTCCCTCCGCGAAGTGGATGCTGGAAGTCGGAGCGCGGCTAATGGGAACCGAGACAGAGTTAATCCTCAAAAGTCGCCGGGTGGTTCCCGGGCGGCTATTGGAAGCCGGGTTCCAGTTCGACTTTCCTTTGTGGGAAGAGGCGGCGGGAAATTTGAGCAGGATAGCCTGAGAAATCCCAATCCGAAATCCGAACTCTCGGCAGGGACGGCGGGACTGGAAGCAACCCCTTCCTCCCCGACCTTCGGGGAGGAAGGGGCTTTTTCTACCTAATCCCAAACACCACCTGAGTCGTGGTGTTGACTTCGATCTGGCCTCCTGAGATACCGCTGCCTCCGCCATAGCCGCCGCCCGCGTCAAAGCTCATATTGGCCGACATCTGGGCCATCGGGTAGTAGCCGTCGCCGCCTTCAGAGACAGAAATCACCTCGCCGATGTTCACCTTCAGCAAGGCCGCAAGTTGTTGGGCTTTTTCTGTAGCCGCTTGGACCGCCAGTTCGCGCGACTTGGTCCGATGCTTCGCGAGGCTGTCCACGGAGAACTGGATGTTCTGGACATCGGTCGCCCCGGCCCCAACGGCGGCATCCACCACGTTCGCGATGGTATCCGGTTTCTTGGTGCGTACTTGGAGCATATGCACGACTTTCCAGACGGCCTCTCGAATACCCGCTTGTGGATTGGGATTGACGCGATAGATTTGGTACTGCACCGACTGCACATCCTCATCGGCGATGCCCGATCTCTTCAGGGCCGCCTTAACCTTTGAGATGGCGGCATCGCAGGCGCTCTTCGCATCGGAAAGTTTGGGAGCGGTTTTGGAGACGCCCAGGATGGCCGTGGCAATATCCGGGTCCACTCGCACCGAGCCAGAGCCAGATACCGAGATGATCCTTCGCGTAGTCCGCTCCGTACCTTGGTCTTGGGCAAGCGCAGTCGAGCAGCCGCTGTTCACAACGAGGCCAACGGCAAGCAAAGCGAGTACCGTTAGTTGGGTGAGTTGATACATGGTTTCTCCTTTTGGTGAGTGTCTTCCTTAGGGACGATGGGCTCAGCCCATTGGGATGAGGCAAGTTTTTCCAAGGCCAGGAACCTTGAAAGGCGGTCGACCGGTATCCTATCGCGGATTCATGCGGGTGCCATATTGAGACTTTCGCTTTTGCCCATCCTATTCCTTATCTCAACCTTCGCAATAGGGAATGATCGCCCCGCCCTTCCCGGATTCCGCATCGCAAAACCGCCCGTCATAGATGGCAAGATCGAGCCAGAAGAGTGGGAAGGCGCGGCAAGGGGACGCCGGTTTGTGGACGCGGTGACCGGGAAACCGATCGACGACGATACAGAAGTCCTGCTGGCCTATGACGATCACGCCATCTATGTCGGCTTCCGCGCCCGCGACTCCATGCCCCACGACATCCGGGGCCGGGAGATCAAGCCCGGAGCAGAGTTCAACGGCGAAGACATCCTCATCTTCATCGTCAATCCCCAAGGAACGAAGACCTGGGATGGGCGATGCGTCTTTCGCGTGAACCCACTGAACACCCAAAATGAGCAGATCAGCGGCGGACGGGCGGCCAAACGGGAGTGGCGCGGCGATTGGACCTCGGCGACCTCGCGGACCGAGGACGGCTGGTGCGCCGAGTTCCGCATCCCCTGGCGAATGCTGAACTACCCCGGTGGCGCCAACCGCACGATGGACATCAACTTCAAACGCTTTCACGCCCGAAGGAACATCGAGTCCAAATGGGCGGATACCACGATGCAGGAGAGGCAGGAACTGAACGGTACCTGGACGGGCGTCACCCCTCCAAAACCCGCAGCGCCAAGACCCAGCTTCCTCGCCTACACCGCCCCGGAATACGACGACGGCCGGGTGGGCTTGCGGTCTGGTCTGGATATCCGCTATCCCTTCACCAGCCAGATGACCGGCCTCATGGCGATCAACCCCGACTTCAAGAACATCGAAGCCCAGATCGAAGGCATCCAGTTTTCACGCACCGAGAGATTCCTGAGCGAGTCTAGGCCGTTCTTCAACGAAGGCGGAGGGCACTTCCAGATCGGAGGCGGCGACTTTGGCTTTGGGCAGATGTTCTACTCGCGCCGGATCGAGGACTTTGACTGGGGAACAAAAGCCTACGGAAACCTCTCACCCTCTCTGAGCGTGGGCGCGTTGGCGGCGGTAGAGTCCGGCGAGCAGATGGCAAGCGTGGTCCGCGTGAGCAACAACTTCGCTCCTCGGCGCTACGGCAATGTTTGGTACACGGGAGTTAGCCAGCCTGGGAGGGAAAGCTCGGCGTTTGGCGCTTCCGGCTCGTATGGCATGGGCAACTATGGCGTCGATCTGAACCTCGCCACCGCTCGCCACGGGAACTCGGGAAGTCCAACGGCGGGAGATGCCAGCGTCAGCTACGAAGTGCCGCATTGGTTTGGCCTGCTGAAGTACGAGTGGATACCCCCGACCTTCTTCTCTCCCCTCGCCTACATCCCGTGGACCGACCGGCGGGGCGCGTACCTCTTTCTAGAGCACAGCCGCCCCTACCGAACCGGCGGACTCAGAAGCTTCAACGCCAGCATCTTCACCAGCTACTTCGAAGAGTATGATGGCGACCAGCAACAGAAAGGCATCGAGGCCTCGGCCAACGTAACCACCCGGTCGGATGTGATCCTTGGCGGGGCGGTGTCGCGGTTCAGCTTCCTTGGTCAGGCAGAAGACCTGCAGAGCATTCGCGCGGTGCTGAATGCCTCCAACCGCTACAAGAGAGTCGGGGTCTATCACAACTGGGGCGTTCGAGCGGGCAAGGACACCCGGTTCACGCTCCTCGAAGGAACCTATCGCCTCTTGCCCGGCTTGGACGTGGGGCTTGGCTGGTCTCTGTTCAACTTTGATCACGAAGATCGTCTCACCGTGGGAACCGTCAGCTACGAACTCGGCCCGCTTGATTCGATCTCAGGCCGATTCGTCAACCGAAACGGAGACATAAACGCCTACCTTGCCTATCGGCGCAGCGGCGGCAATGGCATCGAGTATTTCGTGATCGTAGGCGATCCCAACGCCGAGAAGTGGCGATCACGGATGAGCCTGAAAGTGGTGTTTGCGTTCTGAGCAGCGCGATCCGGTTTGATCCTTCCCATTGCGACGAAGGATCAGAGGGAATAAGGGAGTTCGCACGACCTGATGCTGATGCCTCCACGGAGAGGGAGGATTAAAAACTCAAGACCACGGAGTGGTCGAGAAGATTGCCCACCCGCACCTATCTACAACCCGGTTGCGAGGGTCCCTGCTACACGCTTCGCGTTGGCCCGCTCCTCGGGTTGGGGTTTAACTACAATACTCCAAGACCTGGAAGGTCTTGGGACGCATAGGCAGGATGCCTATGCTACTCGTCGGTCTTGAGAGATTCGTCGAGGGTGCGTTTGCCTTCGTCGAGGCCTTTCTTGAGTTCGCCCACACCCTTCCCGACGCCTCGCATCAACTCGGGGATCTTCTTGCCGCCAAACAGCAGGAGGACCACCACCAAGACGACCAGCATCTCTTGCGTGCCAAAGCTCATTACTACTGCTCCGCCTTGCTTTCTTCGACGCCTTTCTTAAATTCGCCGATCCCCTTACCTACACCCTTCATCAACTCCGGAATCTTCTTGCCGCCGAACAGCAAGATGATGATGCCCAGAACGATGAGGATTTCCTGTGTGCCAAGTCTCATTTCAATGTTTCCCTTCGCTTCATTATGCGCTAGTTACGACGCATCAGGCTTGCCAAAGATCGCATCGGCAGCCAAAACCGAGGTTGATTCGCCGTCAACCGCGCAAATTAGCCTGCCTTCTGGTCCTACGCCGATAGCAATCCCTTCGCTCCCGTCGAGCAGTTTGTAAGACTTGCCCGGTGTGTGGTCGAAGAGCATCCAGACTGGCTGGAGGTCCGCCCAGGAATCTGGTTCGGGGAGGAGAGGCAGACGCGCGACGATCTTCTTGGCGATCTCTTCGGGGTCATAACTCCCGCCCCGATACATCGCCAAACTGGTCGCCCGATCCCGAATCTCCTCGGGAAACTTTTTTTGGTTAAGGTTCAGGCCGATCCCAACAACCGGGACCTTTCGGCCCTTCTCATCGGGCAGAAGCTCGGTGAGAATGCCCCCGATTTTCTTGTCGGCAAAGACCAGATCGTTAGGCCACTGAAGCTCGCAATGGATCGCTCCCGCTACCGCGCAGGCCACCGCCATCCCCACCAGATGCGGCGCGGGATGGTTGGCGTAGTCGCGAAAGATAAGGCTCATCGTCAAAGACTGCCCCACCTCACTATGCCACTGCCGATCAAACCTTCCCTTCCCTTGAGTCTGGTGCCCGGCAAAAACCGCCCCCACTGGGTCGCCGTTGGCTAGTCTTTGCGCCGCAATAGTCTGGGTGGATTCCACCTCGTCGTACTTGTCCCAGATGCCGAGGTCGAGGGGTGATTTCACTCAAACTCCATATGAAACGGCACCGACACCGCGCTGTGGGTGAGCGCACCGACCGAGACGATATCCACTCCTGTCTGGGCCACTCCGCGCACCGTATCCAAATTAATCCCGCCACTGGCTTCAAACAGGCAACGCCCCTTATGCCTCTGCACCGCCTCTCGCATCATGAACGGATCCATGTTGTCCAGCAGAACGATGTCGGCCCCGGCTTCTACGGCCTCATCGACCATCTCCAAAGTCGTCGCCTCTACCTCGATCTTGGTCATGTGGGAGGCGTAGCGGCGAATGGCGTCCACCGCCGGCTTGACTCCGCCCATGGCGATGATATGGTTGTCCTTCACCATCGCGCCGTCGTAGAGGCCCATCCGGTGGTTGTGCCCACCGCCGCATCGGACCGCGTATTTCTGGAGCAACCGCAATCCCGGAAGGGTCTTGCGAGTATCCACGATCTTCGCTCCCGTCCCGTCTACCTTCTCCACAAACTTGGCAGTCAAAGTCGCGACGCCGCTAAGGTGCATGATGAAGTTCAGCGCGACTCTCTCGCATTGAAGGGCTCGGGCAGCGGGGGAGCGGCCCCGGGCGATGGTCGAGCCGCGAGACACACGATCTCCATCCGCCATCTCGATATCCAGATAGCAGTCGTCCGGGTCGCCCGACATCGGAGCGTGGAGGTACTCGACGATCCCAGTTCCACAGAGAACGCCGTCGGCCTGAGCCTCAATACGCCAGTCAGACAACAGGTCAGGAGGCAGACAGCCACCGGTGACGTCCCCAAACCCCACATCCTCCGCCATCGCCACATCGACGATCTCTTGCCAATTAGAAGGTTCGGGTAAGTGCCAAATGCTCACGAGTCCGACAGGTTTACCCCACAGCGGGCGGCGAGTTCTTCGATTAGGAGTTCATAGGGGACCTCCATGCCGTTGCGGCTCCAACCCACCGGGACCTTCACCCGGCCCGAGACGATGTAAGCATAGGGCTTGATGGTGATGCCGCCTTTGTCGAGTTTGAAGATGTAGGCATCCCCCTTCGCCACAATCTCCTTCACCCGGCTGTACTCGACCATCTTGATCGAGCCGCCGCTCACCACGTCCAGGTGCTTCTCCTGAAGGATATATTGGCTGGCCTCGGCCTGGCGATGGAGCATATCGGCCCAGGCGCTCTTGCCCAAGTCGTAGATTGCACCCGCCGCATCCGCCACATTCGCTCCGACCTTCTTAAAGTCGCTCCGGTCCCTCTTCAGGTCCACTGCCTCCTTGCCCTTGACCTTGGCGGATTTACGGAAGCTGTCCGCCGCCGTCTCCAGCCAACGAATCGCCTCCCCCGGTTTATAACGGATCGGTTCCATGGTTGGCGGATTATAGTTGGATCAGGCGATAGTCGGATAGTTCTATAGGACGATTGGGGAATTGCGGGATTGCTTGATTGCTTGGTTCAAGCGACGTTCCCCCAACCGATTCGATTTCCGACTTCCGATTTCCGAACAATCCAGCAATCAAGCAATCAAGCATTTCAGCAATTCCGCGCCCGGTACAATCCAAGCATGGAATTCCGAATTGAGAAGGACTCGCTTGGCGATGTCAAAGTGCCCGCAAACGCTTACTGGGGGTCTCAGGCTGAGAGGACCCGCAACCTCTTCCAGATCAGCGGGCTGACCGAGCATCCGAAGATGATCGACGCCTATATCCTTCTCAAAAAGGCTTGCACCCAGGCCAATACCGACCTTGGCCTGCTCGACAAAGAGATCGGCAACGCCATCGTCCAGGCCGCCGACGAAATCCTGGGCGGGCGGTTCCGGGACCAGTTCCCGGTGGATGTCTTCCACATGGGCGCGGGCACCAGCTTCAACATGAACTGCAACGAGGTTCTCGCCAACCGGGCGGAGCAGATTCTGGGCGGCGCCCTCGGGGACTACAAAAAGGTCAACCCCAACGACCACCCCAACTACGGCCAATCCACCAACGACACCTTCCCCAGCGCCATGCGGATCATGGCCCGGCTGATGCTGGAAGACCTCTTCCCCGCCATCGATGGCCTCATTGAGGCCTTTGCCGCCAAAGGCGTGGAGTTCGACCACATCCTGAAATCCGCCCGCACCCACCTGCAAGACGCAGTACCTATCCGGCTGGGCCAAGAGTTTGCCGCCTACGCCGTCGCCCTCAAGAAGTCCCGCCGCTGGCTGGAGCAGGCCGCTTCTGAGCTTGAGGAATTGGGAATCGGCGGATCAGCTGCGGGAACGGGGCTCAACACCCATCCCGACTACCGGGCCATGGTGGTGGAGAATCTGCGAACCGCTACCGGTATCGAATTCCGCAACGCTCCCGACCTGCGAGAAGCTATGCAGAGCAACCTCGCGATGGCGTCCTTGGCGGCGGGTCTGCGCATCTTCTGCCAAGAGTTGACCCGCATCTCCAACGACCTGCGCCTCCTTTGCTCCGGCCCCCTGACCGGCATCGCCGAGATCGTCCTGCCTGCCGTCCAACCAGGCTCCTCCATCATGCCTGGCAAGGTCAATCCGTCGATGGCGGAAAACCTGAACATCGTCCTCTACCAGGTCCTCGGCCAGTGCCAGTCCATCGACAACTGCGTGATGTCGGGCCAGTTGGAGCTGAACGTGATGATGCCCGGCATGGCCTTCAGCGCCCAATTCGCCATCCAAATTCTCACCAACACACTCAAAACCTTCACCGACAACTGCGTCGTCGGAATCATCGCGAATGAGGAGACCTGCCGCCACTACGCCGAAACCTCCCCCTCCCTCGCCACCGCTCTCAACCCGATCCTTGGCTACCAAGTTGGTTCGGATGTGGTGAAGACGGCGCTGAAAGAAAAGAAGTCGATTCCCCAAGTGGTGAGAGAGAAGGGGCTTTTGGATGAAGAAACCCTCCAAAAAGCCCTCGATCCTGCCTTGCTGACCGAGCCCGGTATTCCGGGCAGGTAGCGCTCCGCAGCTAGTAAAGGCGATTCTGCCAACTCCTGCTTTGTAACCGCGAAGAAAAAAAGGGACGCAAAGAACTAGCCAAGACCTTTGTGTCCCTTTGCGTTCTTGGTTACTTCGTGGTCAAAGAACTACTCGAATCCACCTGTATTTTTAACAGGAAAACCACAGACTACCTCTCTACTGCACATTTACCGGTTTTCATTTCACGCCAATAGGCAAATCCTCATTTTCCATTTCAGCGCCCTCTATTGGTCGCATAATTGCCATATCACCGCACTAAGGTGATATTTATGAATCCTTCTATTTCATTATTGAGAAAGGGCCTGCTTGGGCTGACTGTTTTAGGAAGCACCTTGATGGCTTCCTTTGCAAGTGCGACTGATGTAACGACGGCGATTGCTGGACGAGTGTTCTGCGACGCGGACTGCGACGGCCTCATCAATCCCGATGTAGACGAGCTGTTGATGAAGACCAAAGTCTCACTCTTGGATGAAAACGGCAATGTTCTCCAGGTTACAACCCCCGAAGTTTATGGCGGCACTTACATCTTTACCAACCTAGTGGTCGGTCAGAAGTACATCGTTCAAGTGAACGGCGCCATCGGTCAGGAAGTGATTCAATCCTTCCCTTCCGCCAACGCCGTCCGAATCAACAAATCGCGAATCTCTGTCCTGGTTGTCAGCCAAATTGCAACCTACTACCCGAACGACTTTCTCCTCGATTGCGGCAGCAAGACTTGGAATCAGTGCGAGTGGGGCAAGAGCGGCTGCTACGGCAAGAGTCCGATTGAGTTGCTCGAAGACAACTTCGATACGCTGTTCCCCAACGGCCTCGTCGTCGGCGGCAACAAGACGATCACATTCACAGGCGCCAACGCAGTTAAGAAGTTCCTTCCCGCCAGCGGCAGCCCCAAGAAACTGAGTGCCTCCCGTGTCGATCCTTATTCTCACGCTGAGAGCGAACTGGCGGGCAACGTGACCGCCTTGGTTCTGAATCTCAAGTTCTCAGAGGAAGGCATCACCGGCGAAGGCCTGGGCGACAACTACTTTGAGAGCGGTCCTTTTGAGGACATGACCCTCGATGAGTTCTCCGAACTCGCCAACCTCGTCCTCGGCGGCCAAACCAACCTCCTCCCCAATGGCGTCAGTGTCAGCGACCTCAACAAATGGGTCGAGTACGTGAACAACAAGGATTGGAGCGGATGCGACTGCGATTGCAGCTGCGACAAGAAGTGCAGCAAGGGCAAGGATAAAGGCAAGTGCAAGGATAAGAACAAGGGCAAGTGCGAGTACAAGGACAAGGACAAGGACAAGAAGAAAGGCAAGGATAAGCAAAACAAAGACAAGAAGAAAGGAAAGGGCAAGCGAAAGGGCAAAGGCTGCTGATGCCCCCGTCTCTCGCACCTGAGGGAAATCAATGAAAAGCAAACTGATCTTCACACTCACGACGGCCGCCATGGTGGCGGCCGTCGGCCAAGCTCAGATCGTCACCGTGGACCTCGGAGGTCACACGGGAACGAACGCCACGAGCACGGTGATGTATAGCTTCATGGGAAATGCGCCACAGACGACGACGGCGACCCCGTTTAACGCAAGCGTTGACGGTTTCGACTTCATCGCCTACTGCGTGGACCTATCGGCGGGAGCGGCGCTCAACAGTTCCTACACCGCCAACCGCGAGTCGATCCTAACGTTCCTCTCGGCCCCGGTCGGAGAGCGTTTAGCCTATATCTACAACAACCACCACAACTCTAGCCTTACGCTGGATCAGCAGGTGGCTGTGCAGGTGGCGATCTGGGAGGCTCGGTATGACAACACCTTCGATCTGGATAGTGGAAACTTCAAGACGATTGGAATCAGTGGCGCAATCAAGGCCGATGCCCAAGCGATCTTGAACAACCTGATGAACCCCACCGGTCCCGCTGGGGATGCTTACTACTTCGAATACATTTCGGAGACAGTTTCCAGCGCGCAAGACCTCATGGGTCCGGTCCCCGAGCCCGCCAGTCTGGCTGCCCTCGGCATCGGAGCCGCCGCCCTAGTTCGGCGGCGTCGGAAAGGTCGGTAAGGGAAAAGGGAATGAGGAAGTGGGACTCCTCATTCCCTCCCTCTTCACGTTCCGGTTGTGTAGACCGGTAAGCACCATTTACCACGGGGAATCGGGCGCATTAAGCACTCACGAGTTGCGGCCTTCAACTTCCCTCAAGTGCCAGCGTTCCCGATGCCTCCTCCCTGTTCCCAGGCCTACCTCATACAAAGAATTTGGCAGCCTATTCAGTTGTCCACTGTCTCATGCCCCAGCAGGTGTCGCACGGAGTAGATTTGGCCGGTGTGGTAGGCGACGTGGAAGGTCATGTATCGCAAGCTGTAACCCCAAGTCCAGTCCTGTCGGTAAGGGTTTTGGCTGTCCAGGTTCGGGCGATCGACCAGTAGCTTGGCTTTACAGGCTTCGTGAATCCTGGTCAGTTCTTGGTAGGCGGCCTCCGCTCCCATAGACAAAGATAGAGGCTCGTCTACTGTGTAAGGGTAATACCGCACCTGCGGCGCCGTGAGAGGAGATTCCAACTGGGAGCCCAAGAGGTTGGCAGCCTCCCCGTAGGCCAAGTGGGCAACAAGTTCGCCAACGCTAAGCAGCCGCGGGTCTGCCCGACGCCACAAGTCGGCATCAGGCATATCCTTCAGCGCCTCGCTTAGCTCCCAATGCGCTTCATCCAAGCCCTTTATCAGCAATTCGAGCTCCGCCATAGAGCAATCGTAGCACAGGCTTCTTGGCTAAGCCTTTTGCCTTTGTCGCTTTAACAAAATTGATGGCTGCTTAAGGCCTGGCAGGGGTTCCTTCGGCGGAAAGACCGACGCGGTTCCTATTGCCGGTTCCCGCCGAAGCCATGCAAACAGAGGCTGGTAGATCGAGGAACGGCCACCTCCCTCGAGCGGAAAGAAATTCACGCGAATGTCGGGATGGTCGCGAAGAAGGAAACCCCACGCGGCCTTACCATCCAGATTGCCGAACTTCCATTGCTCATCCTTCGCTCGCATCAACGGGCCGTCCGCGTACATGTCGATCTGCGCATCCACGTCGCCCGTCGCAATTCGAAAGGACGTCAAGAACCCTTCGTAGATGAGTTCATCTTCTACAAAGAAGACCAGACCCTCGTCTTGGCCGATGGGGTGTTCACCATTGTGAACCGTCATCTTCACCAAAAAGCACTCCCGTTGTTCGTTCTTGGCTCGCTCAAGCAGGGCAGGAGAGGGCTGGACTATCGATCCCATCGTTAAGACTTGCAGTCCGATGAGAAGGTGAAGCGGAATAAGCAGGAGGACGAAGATCACTGGCTCGCCACGCTCGACAAGATTCTGCCATCGTAGGACGGCCAATAGCGCAACAACCGCGAAAAGGACGGTCCACTTCCAGGCAGGCACGGCTCTGAAAGTTACCAGCCGTTCCTGAAGCCACGTCTGGCGCGGCCTCTCCTTCCATTGGGCATATGTCGGCACTTCCTCAATTATATGCGTCATGCTCATGCCGAGTCGCCAACCGGCAGCTACTTAGCTTTGCTGGCATTCAAGAAAGCCACGATCGCCGCCCCAAAATCCGGTTTGGCAAGGGTCGTGATGTGGTCGCCGCCTTCGATGGTCTTCTCCTCAGACTCAGGCAAAAGCTTCCTCACCGCCGCGACTCGATTCTTCACGTAGTCGGACTCATTGCCTCCATAGACATACAGCGTCGGGGCTTTGCACTTGCGGATGTCATCTACCGAAACCTCCAATCCACGGAAGCTGAGACCCGCCGCCGTAAACGCTTTCACGTCTTTCCCGTCATACAGGAACTTGGCGATGGCGTTAGCCTGCTCTGGGGTTGGCTTCAGTTTGTCGAGAGGGGTGACTGCGATGATGTAGGGCCCCAGGCCCTTGCCTTCGTCCACTGCTTTGGCAAAGGCATCGACCTCGCTGAAGGGCTGTGGGTGCGTGCCCGCGACCAACGGCGCCTGTCCACCGTAGATGAGGCTGAGAACCCGGTCGGAATGGGTTGCCGCCACCTTGCCAATGACGAACGCTCCCATTGAGTAGCCAACCAAATGGGCCTTCTTGATCTTCAGATGGTCCAGCAGGCGCACCACATCCAGGGCCATCTCTACGCCGTAGTCCTTCGGGTCGTGCGGCTTGTCGCTCTTGCCATGCCCCCGACAGTCCAGGGCGATCACTTGGAATCCCGGCAGCGGCTTCAGCTTAGTATTCCCTGCCGCATCCCCTCCCCACATAGTGGAGTCGCTCATCCAACCATGGACAAGGACAATCGGCTCACCCTCGCCAACGGTGACATACCGAATATTGACGCCCTTGGAGTCGAAGAAGCCATCTTCTGCACGGCAAACGGCCACTACCCCGAGCACTGCCAATGCCAGAGGAATCAATCGGATGCTCATCATGAAAGACTACTTGAAGCGACCCATATAGGTTGCAAAGAGTGTGAGCTAGTCGCCAGTTGGCACGACACCTGCGCCTTCCATCATAAGGACGACCGTCCGCCCGACTGCCGTTGGAAAGTGCATGACGCCCTTCGGCACAACCACGGATTGGCCTGGGTGCAGTTCGACTTTGTGACTCTCAAACTCAATGTCCAAGCGCCCCTCAAGGACATAAAAGAACTCGTCCTCTTCGTCGTGTTTGTGCCAGTGGAACTCCCCCTCCAACACGCCTACCCGCACCACACAGCTGTTCACCGGAGCCAGGGTTTGATTCATCCAGGGCGTTTGCCGGGTCGCAAAATCGAGCACGTCGAAGGCTTCCAGCGGGCGACATATCGGATCCATGCCAAAGCGAGCTTCTGAGGAATCCATTGGCAGGAGTCTACCGGGAACCTCGGGCGAGGGGCGTTGGAGAGCGTATGGTCTAGAATGAACCTCTGGAGAGTGGTATGCATCGGAATCTGAATTCACTGGAACAGTACAACGACGACCAGTTCGTCATTAGAGGCGTTTTCAAGGGGGAGCAGAGCGAAGGGGTTTTGCTGTTTTTGAAGCCGGGACAGGAGATGCCGACTCACCCTCACGACCGGTTCGAAGTCACCCTGTTGCCCCGAGAAGGAACCGCAACCCTCACCGTCAACGGCAACAAAGAGATCGCCCTGACTCCCGGCACCCTCTACTACGAGCCCGCCGGATGCACCTTCCGAATCGTCAACACCGGAGACGTCCCGTTCCAAGCCCTCATCACCCTGGTGCGGGTGGCTAGCTATCAGCCAAGTAATCCCGAATAACCACCGCCTCGTTATGCTCCTCGTCCCGGGCGGCAAAAAGCAGGGTGACCGACCCTTTGTCCATTAGGTCGCGAAGCTGGCCGACCGCCGATTCGTTGGCCCGAAGTTCCTCGATGTACCTCCGCTGAAACTCCGCCCACTTACCCGGATCATGGGCGAACCATCGGCGCAAGTCATCGGTCGGAGCGATCTCCTTCAGCCAAAGGTCAAGCTTGGCCTTCTCCTTGGAAACGCCCCGTGGCCATAGTCGATCCACGAGCACCCTGGCGCCATCGTCCTTAGAAGGCGCCCCATAGATCCGCTTAGTTCGCAACATGGCTCGTCCAATCGCTCCGAAAAGCGAACCTCAATAACGCTCCGATTTTGACGATCTCCAAGAAGATGTAAACCATATGCCAGGGTGCTCCGCCATAGGTTCGCCCACTGACCAAGGCGTCAGTTCGGTCGTTGAGCAGGGGCATGACAGCCAGCCACTGGATCAGAAAAACCGCAATGGGCAGCCAGAATAGGGAACGCACCCTCCGCTTCGAGACAAGCAGCGCCATGCCCAAGAGGGCCAGAGCGAGTTCTGCCAACGCCATCGCCCGGAACGTCACTCGACCAACTTCCAACGCCGTGGATAGGCTCAGGGAAGGAGCGTGGAACTTGATCGGCGTCGCGATAAAGGAGCAACCGATCACGATCCCCGCCCAAAGCAAGGC
Source organism: uncultured Fimbriimonadaceae bacterium (assembly GCA_964501275.1). Lineage (GTDB taxonomy): Bacteria > Armatimonadota > Fimbriimonadia > Fimbriimonadales > Fimbriimonadaceae > 55-13. The sequence continues at coordinate 28,827 of CAZCSP010000001.1, forward strand.
CAACCGGGAAAGCCAAAGCCCTTTGGGCTCGAAGCGGTCTTTCACGAGAACATCGCCTTGGACATACGTTCGCCCATCATCGTCGCGAATCCCATGAAATACTCCGCCACCTTGGCATTGGCAGTCTCCCGCAGGGTTTGTTCGAATAAGTCCAGCCAAATCACAAAGTGCTCGGGCATCGCGTTCGTCATGGACTGGTGGGATTGTAGAGGATTGCCGCTATACGTTCCGGTCCGCAGCGCGATCGAGTTCCAAAAGAGCTTCATACGGTCCAAGTGCTCCGGCCACCCGTCGCGAATCACATCGTTGAAGACCGGCCCCAGTTCAGGATGGGCACGCACCTTCTTATAGAATTCGTCGACCAGCAACGAAATGTACTCCTCGGAAACCCCGATCCCCCGTGCCTCCTCTTGAAGTAGTCTCCGTCTCTCTAAAGCCAGATGGGAAGCCTCTTCCGTATTCATACCGTCCTCCGCTTTGTCAGATGCACCAACGACTGGTTTTCCGCCACCAAGTCCTTCAACGTGCAATCATCGAGAACTCGATAGAAGGCCTCTGTGGCGTGGCCAAGCAACTTCGGCAACCGGCACCCAGGGATCATCGGGCAGTCGGATTCTTGGCTCCTCATGCATTCCACCAATCCCCTTTCTGTCTCCAAACACCGGATCACTTCGCCCACACGGATGTCCTGAATCTCCCGCGCCAAGCAAAACCCACCTGCCCGACCGCGAACCGGCTTCATCAAACCCGCCCGCACAAGGCTCTGGGCCACCTTCATCAGATGGTGTCGAGACACCTGAATCCGAGACGCAATCTCACTTACCGAGACAGGCCTTTCCGCACTCGCCGCGCTCATCATAAGTAGTCGAAGTCCATAGTCCGTGTGGGTCGTCAGACGCATATACTGGTATACAGATTACCAGTTTTAGAACTGTTTGGAGTGGACAGCTTTGCTAGACTGAGGCATGGCAGAGGACAAGTGGTTCGGAGTGCGCACCATCTATCGGCACACCGACCGTTCGTCAGGTGAACTTAATTTGTATGAGGAAAGGGTTGTACTGATTCGAGCCGCGGACCAGGATGAGGCTATTGAAAAAGCGGAGGATGAGGCTGGCCGGTATGCGGCCGAAGACTGTGAGTACCTCGGATATGCGATGAGCTTTGAGATCTTCGAGGAAGCCATCGAAGAAGGAGTGGAGGTCTTCTCGTTGATGAGGGATCACCCCCTATCCCCGAAGGAATACATAGACCGCTTCTTCGATACCGGCGCAGAGAGATCTCGATGAGCGCTTTGGATCCAACTCACTCCACCACAAAGGACTCCCACTCCCGGCAATACCGAACCACCAGGTTATCCTCGTTCTTGATCCCGCATTTTGCGTAGAAGTCGATCGCCTTGTCGTTGGAGATTGTGGTCACCGTGATGTCGTCTGGCCCGCCCGCTTTGTCTACCGTCATCTCGACCAGCCTCCGCCCGATCCCCTGGCGAGCATAGTTGCGGTCCACCCCCAGGTCGGTGAGGAAGAGGAAGTAGGCAAAATCGGTCAGGCCAAAGCAGATGCCGACCAGCAGGCCATCCTCATTCCGGGCGGTGATGCAGATATCCACCTTCCGCAAAACCTGACGAATCCGGCTCTCGAAGTTCTGCTTGGGATATTGGGAGCCGAGGTCGGTGCGGGTGAGGAATTCGCGATACTCCTCAAACTCCAGCCGCTCGGAATCAGAATAGCGGAGCATACAACCCAGCATACGCTACTCTATCGGGGAAGATGGCAAAGTTGCATCAGGCGGTAAAAGCGAACGACGTTGCGGCGGTCGAGGAACTGTTGCGTCTCTCAGACGACCCACTCCAACTCGCCAACGAGACGAACTCCAGTGGCAGTACGCCCCTCTGCCTCGCCGTGGAGAACCCAAACGTCGACCCGAGGATTGTCGATCTTCTCCTTGACGCAGGCGCAGACTATCGCTTTGTTCGAGAGGGTCGCGTCCTTCCGGAGCCCATCCTTCAAATCGCTCTCAAAAATGCCCCGCTTGCGGTTATTCGGAGTCTCCACGGACATGGAGCCGACTTCTTGTACCAAGATTCGAACGGGTACACCGCCTTGCTCGACGCAATCCACAGTCCCCATGACCGACTTGATGTAGTTCGATTTCTGATCGACCTGGGCGTCGACATCAACGCGACCTCCGTTTATAACGAGACCGCGTTGAAGAGCACCTATATGCGTGGCTACTTTCCCATTGTGGCTGAACTTCTGAAAGCAGGAGCCGAAGACTTCGTTCTCCATTGGACCCCTCTGATTCAAGCGGCGGCGATAGGGACAGCCGTTGATGTTCGGGACGAGTTGGCACTGGCTAAGAGCTTGGACGGACGAGACGTTTGCGGTCGCACCGCGCTTCATGTGGCTCTCCATCGCGGCGACCTGCCGATCACCATGTTGCTTTTGGAAGCGGGAATGAGCCTCAGCGAACCGCTCAGTAACGACACTGCGCCCCTCTGCCTGGCGGTGGAGAGCGGAAACATCGCCCTTGTCCAACATCTGGTTGAGTTGGGTTGCTCTGTTGAGGCACTGAATCTCGTGGATGACTCTTGCCTGGCGATCGCCGTTCAAAGGAAAGACCACGCAATGGTTAAAGTTCTGCTCGACTTAGGTGCCGATCCAAATGCTGGCAAGATGTTTAATAGAGCTATTGAGAAGGTCGAAGATCGGGAGACCATCCTCCTGTTGGCAGAGAACGGAGCCAATCTCGACAACTTGAATGACATGGGTCGGCACTTGCTAATCGGACTTGAAGATGAGGTCGGCTCCCTTGATGAGATTACACGCGAGCAGTACATGGCCCATCGCTATCCAAGGGAAGGCGCCGTCAATCCCGAAGAGATGACCAACCCTTTCTGGTTGGCGATGCTTCGCGATGGGCGGGACGCCTACTCTGCACGAATGCGCTTCGCTGATGAACCCACGTTTTCATGCAGTGTCGGAGGTCAGCGCGAACCGGCGGTGTGGTGTTTTGCTCGATTCGGACAGTCCACAACACTGTTGCCGGATGGTCGGGTCATCTTCATTGCGGGCGAGCATGAAGACTCTTATGACCCAGACTTCTACATCTATAACGACGTGACCGTGGTCGAGCCCGATGGCGTCATCCGCATCTTCGGCTACCCATACTCCGTCTTCCCGCCCACCGACTTCCACAGCGCAACCCTGGTCGGCGACTATATCTACATCATAGGGTCGCTCGGATATCAAGAGCGCAGGAACGAGCCTCTCCCGATTTACCGCCTAGACACCCGCGACTACCACATCGAAGTCCTCCCCACTTCTGGCACCGGGCCAGGACGACTATACGAGCATCAATCCAAGTTAATCGATGAAGAAACCATTCGGGTTTGGGGAGGCAAAACTCTTGACCGCAAGTCGTTCAAAGAGCGCTTTGCCGACAACCAAGAGACTTTCGAACTCAACTTGCGCACCGGCGTTTGGACCACCATTTGAGTACCCTATAGCCCGTGACCCGCGTTCTCTTTGTCTGCCTTGGCAATATCTGCCGCAGTCCCCTTGCGGAAGGAATCCTCCGAAGGATGGCGGAGGAGCGGGGGATGGCGGTTGAGTTGGACTCGGCGGGGACCAGCAACTACCATATCGGCGAACTGCCGAACCATCGGGCACAGCGCGTCGGGACCAAGCGGGGTTGCGAGATGACGATGCGAGCCCGGCAGTTCCGGTCCTCCGACTTCCAAGACTTCGACCTGATCGTCGCGATGGATCAGGCAAACCTGCGGGACATCCTCAGATGGTCTGGCGCGATTCCAGATAAGGTGAGACTGGCCCGATCGTTCGACCCCGATGCCACCGACGACACGGTGCCCGATCCCTACTACGGGAACTCACGGGACTTTGAGGATGTGGCGGATATGCTGGAAGCCGCCTGTGCCGGAATTCTCGACGAGATCGCCAAAAGCCGTCAGCTTCAGTCAGAATATTGAACATGGTCCTGCTCGCCGGAGTTCTCGCCTTACTACCTCTCGGATTCAGCCCCATACAGGCAAAGCCAACCTTCACCTTTGCCAAGCAAACCTATGTCCATCGCTACTCAAAGGACAATCTTCACGAGTTCACGCCCAAGGCTCAGCCCGATCTGAAGAAGTGGACCGACATGGTTACGGTCAACCACTATCCCGGCGCGAAGGATGGCGACGCGTTGGCAGGCAAGGCGAACGCGGTTTTGGAGAACTACAAGGCCAACAAGGGGATCGTGGCCAAGACGAACTCTGTGCCTCGGACCGACAAGAAGCCCGCTGAGCACCTGATCGTTGTCCTCTTCCCCCAGCCCGACTTTATCGAGGCCGCCTTTGCGCGTTTCGTGCTGAAGAATGGCGCCGGAGCTTCGATTGTGTATTCCCACCGCATCTATGGGAAGAAGGCCGGAGATGCGATGAGCAAATGGCTGAAGGCGAACGGCGAGAAGATCGAGAAGGAACTGATGGCCATGCCGTCGATTCCCAAGACCTGACTTCACATCCGACCGGAAGGTAGATTCGGGGAAATTGCCCACGCCACTCGACAACCCAATCTGGAACTCGCTCAACTCCCGCCATGCCAGTTTGGCATTGGCAAGAGGAGACGCCCGACGCTATCCCGCCGAGATCGCCCCGTTTGCGGCAATCCCCAACGCCTCGGATCAAAGTGTAAGAGATCTCCTCGACCTGGTCCCAGCACAGGAACGCGTCGGCATCTTGAATATCCATCCAAGTTCCTGGGAGGGATGGGACATTCAAAGAAGCTTCGACATCGCCCAGTACGTCTGGGACCAAAACCCAGGCTCCACCGAATCTGACCCGAGCGCCGAACTCCTTAACGCCTCTCACCATCCCCATATGCTGGAACTCACAGCCCTTGCCTATCCGGCTTACTTCCGCAAAGGCACCGCCGAACTGGGCGACTACTTTGGAATCATCAAAGATGGCCAACTCTGTGCGATGGCGGGAATTCGGATGGCGTTGGACGGCTACCAAGAGATCAGCGCCATCTGCACGCACCCCGACCATCGCGGTAAAGGCTACGCCAGACGCCTCACCCGCCACCTGATCTGCCACATCCAGAGACAAGGCGACACGCCGTTTCTCCACACTGAGTCCGACAACGCGCCCGCCCGAAGAATCTACGACAGCCTCGGGTTCAGATTGCGAGTCGTGTTGCCCTTCTTTGTGGTGGAGCGGACCGCGTAGGATTTGACCACTCTCTTATCGGTGGTCCTCTGTGCGCTTTTCGGTGATTCTTTCAATTGGCTGAGGATGAAACCACCGAGGGCCGCCGAGGACCACCGAAGAATGATCGGCCCCTGATTACCTGATCATGAATCATCCGGGCACAGGACGAATACTCTTCTCCGCCGGCTATGAACGCCATAACGACCAGACCTGCTCCTCCTCCCAATCCTCGGCCACCTCGAATCCGCCTCGACGCAAGGCGAGGAAGATGAGGGCGACGTGGTAGCCGTCATGCCAGAGCATGTGCTGGAGATAGAAGATCGGGTGGGAATAGGGGCCAACCTGGGTGGCATTGACGGCGACCAGATCCTTCACGGCTTCCCCAACCGCCCTTCCGCTCTGGGCCAACGCCGCACGGATCGCCTCAACATCCCGACTTGCCACCCAGTTCTCGTCAACCTTGGTCCACAGGTCGTTCATTCCCTCTGCGTGAGGGGCAGAGACCTTATTCAGCCAACCCCAACGGCAATCGTGGATGTGGGCCAGATGCTCGGCGATGGGCCAGCCCTCTTCATCCTGCTTCACCTCCAGTTTCCCGGAGTCGAGCGAGGCCGCGATGTTGTCGATGATCCGACCGTTTCGCCGCCAGGATTCGAGGAGGACCTCCGTCGTGTCCATTTATCCGCCGCGCTTAAAGCTCCCGCTCGGTGCCGTGGGGTTGCTCTGATCTTTGATGAACTTGACGACGTCGTCGCGCAACTGCTTGCGACATTCGTCGTCCAGGTACATCATGTGCCCGGCCTCATAGCGGGTGCGGACGACGTTACCGCGGAGCTTGGGGTCGATCGCCAACCGATCCAACAAGGCATCGTTCACGCCCATGGTGCAAGCGACATCGTAGTAGCCCATCGCTACCAGAACCTTTGTGTATGGGTTATTGGACAGCGCTTGCCGCAAGGGATTGCTCATATCGAGCGGTCCACCCTCTGGATACTTCCAAGGTCCCCCCATCCCTTCGCCGAGGATGTAGTATTTGAGGGTCGTTTTGTAACCCAGATCGTTAGCCAAGTAGTCGTTGATGCCGGACGTGTAGGGCGGCTGAACCTGGGTGTAGGAGGGATCTTCCCCGCCCCGATCCGAATCGGGATACAGGTCGAAATGGACAAACCGCGAGTCATAGCGCCCGATCAGGCGCTTGTCCGATCGGAGAAGCTCCTTGTACCAACGATTGGTAGAGATTCGAAGCTTTGCGGTATCCCACATCTCAGCGGTCAGGCCAGTGAGCGCGGACAGCTTGGCGGCAATCTCTTTCTGCTTTTCGGCGGAGAGTTGGTCGCCTTCGCCGAGGGCCGGGAAGTACTCCTGGCGGACAAATCGGAGCGCCTCTTCATACACCTCATGGACGGTCTTGCTTTGCATTGCGGGCGAAAGCCGTTTGTGATACCAGGCGGTTGTGGCCATCGTGGGCAAGGAGTATGCGGTTCGCCCATCCGCGCCTCGGGTCGTGTCCGCGACAGCCGGACCGATAAGAGGGCTGATCAGAATCAAGCCGTTCAGACCAATTCCGTAGCGGTGGAGCCAGTTGGATAGTCCCGAACCCCGAACCCCGCCATAGCTCTCCCCCATCACAAAGATCGGGCTCAACCAGCGGCTCTCGGTGCTCAGGAAGGAGCGGATGAACTCGCCGACACTGGCGATATCCACATCCACCCCCCAAAACTTTGCTCCGTCCTCGGGCTTGTTGGGGCGGCTGTAGCCAGTGCCGACGGGGTCGATATTCACCAGATCGGACTCGGGCAGGATGCTCTCGTCGTTGGTAACCAATTCATAAGGCGGGGCGGGCATGAAGCCGTCCTTGCTTCCCATCTTGGGCCGTTTGGGTCCGGCAAAGCCAAGGTGCAGCCACAAGGACGCGCTGCCGGGGCCACCGTTGAAGATGAAGGTGATCGGACGCTTCCCCACCGGCTGGGCGTCGGTGCGCTTGTAGTAGGTGAAGAAGATGCGCCCGTCGACGTCTCCGATCTTGCTCCGAATCGGCATCATCCCGGCGGTGGTCTCGTACTTCACCGTCTTCCCCGCGATCCGAGCGACATGGTTCTTCCGAACCCAATCCGCCTGAACCTCAGTCTGAGCAGGGGATTGCAGAACGACGGCAGCAACGAATACCGATAACATGCGTCGGATTATAACACCGCCGACGTGACATGGGCATCCTGCCCATGGTTTCCACGACCGCCCCGGTCGTGGGAGAAGCTTGTAACTTTTCCACCTGCCCACAAACTACGTGGGATTGGGATACAGCTTGGAACTAAGACAAATAAGTCTAGATGTTAGTGCAAGCCTGCTTCCCGGCGGGACGCCGGAGCTCCCAGGGAGCTACATCCCCATCTCTTTCATGCGCCGCTCGAACTCCTCTTCGGAGACGTCTTCGACGTGGCTGGCGATGGACCAACTGTGGCCGAAGGGGTCTTTGAGGCTGCCGTAGAGGTCGCCCCAGGGTTGGACGGCGATGGGCATACTGGCTTCGAACCCAGCGGCAATGGCGCGATCCCAGGCGGCTTGGGCGTCCTCGACGTAGAGGTGAATGGTGACGGCGGTGTTGCCAATCTTCTTCGGCCCGATCGCGCCCCAGTCGGGAAACTCGTCGTTCAGCATCAGCATCGAGTCGCCGATCTTCAGTTGGGCGTTGATGACGTGGCCATCACCGGATTTGTGGACGCTGACGACTTCCGCGCCCAGCGCCTTTTGATAGAGCTCGATGGCCGCGTTGGCGCCGTCTACGATCAGATAGGGAGTGAGAGTATGGAAACCTTCGGGGATAGCTTGGACGTTTGACATGGCCCTATCATAGCGCGGGGCGAACTGTGGCTTGGGCGTCCCGCCCAAGGTTTCAAGGTCGTCCCGGCCTTGATCGGCTCGTAGTTGCTGCAAGTTCTCTTGCAAGGATACAAGTTAGCTACTCGGCGGGACGCCGGGGCTCCCAGAGGAATCCAACAAATCCCTCGCCCGACTCACTCCGTCCGCCAGCGTCGTCACGATATTCTCTTGGCCAATGTGGCGATGGAACTCGGTTTGGTCCATGAGCTTGGCGGGTTGGCTTCGTACGCCGCAAAGAATGAGGTGGCGGCCCGATTGGTGGAGTTTATCGGCAAGGCTCTCCAAGGCGTGAAGGCCAGTGCCGTCGATGGCGGTCATGTTGCGCAGGCGGATCATCACCACTGGCGGCAGGCTCTCCAGTTCTTCTTCAATCACCGACATCTTGTCCGTCGCTCCAAACAGGAACGGGCCGTGGATGCGATAGACCGCAGCGCCTTCGGGAACTTCGTTCACCTGGAGACTATGCGCCCGGCCCTCCTCGATGTACTCCGGAGTCACGCGGGCAACGGTGGTAGTAGTCGTAACCCGGCGGATATAGAGCAACGCCGCCAGGATCATCCCCGCCTCCACCGCCACCGTCAGGTCGGCAAAGACGGTGAGGGAAAAAGTGATGAGCCACACAGCGACGTCGGCTTTGCTCTGCCGCAGAATATCCGGAATCTCCCGCCATTCGCCCATGTTGTAGGCCACCACGAACAGGATCGCGGCCAGGATGCTGAGCGGGATGTGCTGGGCAAGAGGCGCGGCCACCAGGAGGACCAGAAGGATAGTCAAAGCATGGATCATCCCCGCGACCGGAGTTTTGGCGCCGGACCGGATATTGGTAGCGGTGCGAGCGATGGCCCCCGTTGCGGGCAGGCCGCCAAACAAGGGAGAGACCAGGTTGGCCGTGCCTTGGGCCACCAGTTCCATGTTCGGATTGTGCCGGTCGCCCGACATCCGATCCGCCACTACCGCCGACAGCAATGACTCGATCGCGCCCAGCATCGTCACGGTGAGGGTGGGCGACAGGAGGGGAAGGATGAGGTCCGGGCGGAAAGTGGGGATTTCGAATTTGGGCAGACCGCTTGGGATGCCACCGAACTTGGTTGCGATGGTTTCCAAGGGCAGGTGAAGAATCCAGACGAGAAACGTCCCGCCCACCAAAGCCACAATCGACCCCGGCACCCGCTTGACAAACTTCACCATCAGAAGGATCACCGCCAAGGCGCCGCAAGAAACGAGAGTCGCTTGAGGAGAGAGGGTGGACCAATGTTCGGCAATAGAGCGCATCCGCTCGGGAAACTCACTCGGGACCTTCTCGATGGTCAGCCCGAAGAAGTCTTTGATTTGGGTGCTTGCGATAAGCACTGCGATGCCGTTGGTGAACCCAATGACGACCGGTCGAGGGATGTACTTCACTGCCGTCCCCAGCCCGGTCACGCCCAACAATACGAGAAGGGCGCCCGCCATGAGCGTGCACATGAAGAGGCCGTCCATACCGTGCTTCTGGACAATCCCGGCAACGACCACCACAAAAGCGCCGGTTGGCCCCCCGATCTGGGTGGTGGAGCCGCCGAGCGCGGAGATGAGGAACCCAGCGACGACCGCGCAATAAAGACCCGCCTGGGGCAAGACGCCGGACGAGATCGCGAACGCCATCGCCAGCGGCAACGCCACCAAGCCGACCGTGACTCCGGCCACCAGGTCGGCGACGAACTTGCGGACGTTGTAGTCGCGCAGAGCGATGACGGACTTTGGGATCAGCGCCTCGCGATTGGACGCCGCCTGGGGTTTCACTCGACCTCCATCCCTCTCAGCATCGCCATCGCCTCTTCAAGGTGGGCTTTGAAGTACTGCCGCATCGTATCCAGGACCTCGATGAGGAGTGGATCGCGGAGGGAGTAAAACACCTGGTTCCCTTCTTTACGGTTCACCACCAACCCCTTGCCTCGAAGCACCGCCAGATGCTGCGAGGCATTAGCGGGCTCCACCCCGATCTGCTCCAAAATCGCCCCCACCGCCACCTCCCCATCCCGCAGGCACTCAACGATGTGGATGCGAGTCGGATGGGCAAGAACCTGAAAGACATCCGCCTTGAAACGCCGAAGCGCCACCTGCTGATCATCGGGTTGCGAACGGGGCATGGGTTAAGTATATTCGATATTTCGAAAGTGGTTGAAGGAATTGGGGCATTGCGGGGTTACGGCTTTGCGGACGTTATGCGGAAACACTGAAGGTCTTGCAGAAGCTTTCCCGTAAAGCCGTAGCACCGCAATGCCGAAACACCGCAATGCTCCCAAAAGTTAGGTCCAGCAATGTTATAGAAACCCCTATAATGATCCCTAATGAATGCCCTGCTGATCGTCTCGCTATGCCTGGCAACTGCACCCAAGACCATCGAGAACCCGCTCGGTTTCCTCTACGATCTACCCGAAGGATGGACAGTAGTTGGGGCTCAGGGAAGCTACCAGGTTCTAAAGCGCCCAGGACAGACCGAGAATGAGCTGTTCGTGATCGGCGGCGCGTTTGAGTTTGAAGCGCAAGCCTCCTGGGACAAGAAGCTACAGGAAGAAGATATCGCCATGATGAAGCAGCTCGGGCCATGGTCGCTAAGCGGCGAGGTTCAGAGCTTTGAGGCGAAGGGTGGCAAAGGGATGTACATGCTCTTCACGGGCGCAAACCAAGGGGTCGATTTCCACGGCCAAGTTTGGTCGCTGCTCACGGAGAAGAAGCGGTTCGGCATTCTCGCGATCTTCCCCAACGAGCAGGCGACCCAGCGGTACGCTGACTTCTATAGCATCGCAACAAGCCTGCGCCCCGATCCCAACCGCAAAGTCTCGGCGAACAACGACCACGCCAAGACTTGGAGCAAGATGTTGGCGGGCTACCGACTGGTGCGATCCACCGCCTCCAACAGCGGCAGCCTGAACGGCTCGGCGGGGGATGCGGGAGAAAAGTCGTTCGTCTTCCTCCCCGACGGCACCTTCCGCTTCGCCTCCCGAACCATGACTTTCATCAGCGCGGGTGAGTTCAGCGGCAGCAGCGAGAGCAACGACGAAGCCATCGGAACCTGGTCGATCGAGTCGGACGGCAAACAGGCCCATCTGATCCTGAAGCCAGTTGGCAAACCGACCGAACGCATGGAGCTCAAACAAAGCGGCGGCCACATCCTCCTGAATGGCCGCCCGTTCAGCCGAGTGAAGCCGAGCTAGGTTGGGTCGCAAAGATGGCGTCAAACTGGCTTGACATACGCAGCCCAAAAACAGCGAATTGGGTAGCTTCCAGTCAGGATGGTGGTTTTTATCGATATCGACGATACGCTGGTGCGGACAGCGGGGACCAAGCGCATCCCCATGCCTAGAACGCTGGCCCGAGTCCGTGATTTTCATGCCCAAGGCCATACGCTCTACCTGTGGAGCACCGGCGGATCGGTTTATGCTGAGGAGACCGCCCACGAGCTAGGCATCGCCGATCTCTTCCAAGGCTTCCTGCCCAAGCCAAACCTCATTATCGACGACCAAGCGATTGGGGACTGGCGGGGACTGACCCATGAGTACCCCAGCTAACCCCCAAAAACGGGGCGGGCGGGCAACCCAGGCCGACGTCCGGATATCCGTCGGGGGCTGCCCGCCCGCCTTCCGAAAAAGACGAACGCCTTTGTTCCTCTTTATGCGGCTCGAAGCGCCGCTGTTCGCTGCCAGGCAGGAGCCTGCATGACGGGAAGTTCCAGGCAGAACTGCTCTCTGCCTTCCAAAACTTGCTGCAATCGGGCGGTCGTGTGGCGAGCGACGTCTTCTTCATCGCCGGCCATCGTCACAATCTTCTCCGCGCCAAACTCGAACGCTTTGTCCTTGATGTCGGACAGAATCATCGAGGCCTCGCCATCAAGATTCTTCGCCCGCGAGTGGTCGATTAAAAGGTAGAAACTGCTGGGGCCAAGCGACTCCAACACCTCTTCCAAATCTTCTGCAAACGCGCGCATCTCCAACGAGTCGATCCTTCCTCCGAGACTTGCTTCGACAATCGCGCGGTCTTCTTGAACTGTAACTAGATACATTCCTTACGCTAGGGACAGACTCCCTACCTCCACAACGCTCTTTCCCTGCTTGCTATATTCCACGTCCTGGTAATTCCAACAAGCCGCCTAGAAACTGGTCGCAGTACCGATGGAAGATTTGCTAGCCGAGCGAATTGCGGGGGAGAGAGATGTCAATTGGCTCTGGGTTCAACCTCAAAGGCCCTGCATCGCTAGCACGGCGTCATCCTGAGCGAGCATAGGCAAGTCTGGACGCAACGCCGCCTGCTCGTCGCGAGTCGAAGGACCTCACCCACTTGTCAATTCAACTCGCCTTGCTTGATTTCACACACAAACTCTCACATCGTGGGCACACCACTGCTCGGCGGGGATGGGTTGCGGGGTTTGAGGAGGGAGCGGATGATCATGAGCAGGCCGACCAGGAACAGGATGATGCCGGGGCTGAGGATGAAGACCAGTAGCCTGATCTCGGCTGCGCGATCGAAGTCGCCTGTCGGTTGCTGGGTCCATGCTGAGATCAGCAAGGAAAAATACTCGTGCTTATAGACGATCCAAAGGGCGGCGGCCAGGATGCAGAGCCAACCAAGCGACGCTCTTCCAACTTGCTTTTTCATGAGGATTCACCTCCGATTTATTCTAAGACGACTCCCGGTTTAACGCAAGCCCAGCTTTGAGCGGATGGCCCTGGTCCAGACTCGGGGGATGCGTTTTGCCAGGCGCAGGGCTTCTTCGTGCAGTTCTTTGGCCTCGCCCGACTTCCCTTCCGAGTCCAGATATTTGGCCATGGTGGAGGCGGCGATGCCGATGTTCTGGTCGATCATTGCCACATATTCCCTCCGCCGACCCTGGTCGAGTTCCCGGAAAAGCTCGTCTGCACGAGGCCGGATCACATCCTTGAGCAGGAATCGCTTTGCGGCCTGGAAACGGTAGCCCGCATTGGCGAGTGAGGTGGAGAGCACGCGGTATCGGACCTGCTTTGTCGGGATATGGACGAAGTCGCCATGCGGAGCCAGGATGAACCAGCCATACCAGTCTGAGCACCGGACCGTCTCGGCAATGAAGTTCCCTGCCCTCAGCATCGCCTCCCTTTGGAAGACGGCGGAACTGGCGATCACCAGGTTGTCGGGCAGGATGTGGTCCCAGTTTCTTTGGGCTTTGCTCAGGTCGAGGTTCCGCTCTACGATCTTGCCATCTTCATAGAGGAACCAGCAGTCGCTGTGGGCCAACACCGCGCCGGTTCGGTCGAGGGCTTCCATGTCGGTGGCCAGCTTCTCAGGAGTCCATTCATCGTCGTGATCGAGGAAGGCGATGGTGTCTCCCGTGGCCTCCTCGACCAGCCGCCGCCGCACCTCTCCCAGGCCCGCATTGGCTTGCCGAATCACCCTTGCCCCAAACTCAGCGGCGATATCTGCCGAGTTATCGGAGGAGCCGTCGTCGATGACCAAAACCTCGTAGTCTTGATAGCTTTGCACCCGAACGCTCTCCAGCGCGAGTTGAATCGTCGCCGCGCCGTTGTAAACCCCCATGCAAACCGAGACTCGCGGCATCAGAATAGTTTAGCTCCGGCAAAGTAAACTCTTAACTCTTCAACGATGTTGGCTCGCAATCTCATTCTCAAGACCTCTGCCTGGGGACCCGTCGAACGCCTGGTCCGCCGCTCTTTCCTCTTCAAACCCCTCGTTAAGCGGTTCATCGCGGGCGATACCCTGGAGGAGGCGATGGCGGCAAGCATCGCGGTGATCGAGAAGGGGATGTTCGTGTCGCTCGATTTCTTGGGTGAGAACACCAAGTCGGAAGCCGAGGCCCTCGCGGCAAAAGCCACCTACATTCGGATGCTGGAAGAGATCGCGACGAGCAAGTGCTCGACCCCGCCCAAATCCGTGAAGCTTCGCCAGAAGAAGGTCTTGGTCGCTCCCGGAGCGCCTGAGCCACCCGCGGAGACGGGAGAACTTGAAGCAACCAACATCAGCATTAAACTCACCCAATGCGGCCTGGACCAGGGTAGGGAGTTCGCCGAGAACAACTTCCGCGAAGTCCTGTGGGCCGCCGCCGAGAAGGGCAACTTCGTCCGGGTCGATATGGAGGCCAGCGAGTACACCGAGCGCACGGTGGACATCATCGGCAAGGTCCTCCGCGACTTCCCCAACACCGGCACCGTCCTCCAAAGCTATCTCACCCGCACCGACGAAGACGTGGAGCGGATCATCGAGTGGCAAGCCCGCGTCCGCCTGGTGAAAGGCGCCTACCTGGAGCCGCCTGAGGTCGCGATTCAGGACAAGGCCAAGGTAGACGAGGCGTATGTGAGGCAAGCCAAGCGCCTCCTGGACGCCGCTTTCTACCCCGCCATCGCCACCCACGACGAGAAGATCATCAACGAACTGAAACGCTACGTCGCTGAGAAAGGGATCGACAAAGAGTCGTTCGAGTTCCAAATGCTCTACGGCATCCGCCGAGACCTCCAAGAAGGGCTCACCAAAGAAGGCTTCAACGTCCGCGTCTACATCCCCTTCGGGGATTCCTGGTATCCCTACTTCACGCGGCGGTTGGCCGAGCGCCCGGCGAATATGTTCTTTATCCTGAAGAGCATGTTCAAGGGGTGATCAGGACATAGGCGTCAAGCAAGTTCACGAAGCTCGACGCTCCCAAAGCCCCCGGCGCCATTCCAAGAACTCCTCGTTCGTGGAGGGCAAGTCATCTCGATCTGTCCACATACCGAGCAGTCCACTGTCTAGCAAATCGCCCAACGTTTGAATCGCCGGAGCAGAGGAATCCTCAACCTTGACCGTGACGCGAACGTCGCCTGGAGGAAAGTCGGTCGGAATGGACACGTTCAGAACCCGGTCAGGCCCCACAACTCCGGTCGTTCGAATGACGTAGTCCATGTTCCAATTTTACGCGTTCAATGACTTGTGGGGCGAATTGAAAGTCAATCTAGACTTTCTTGACAAGTAACATTTAACTTTAGAATAACTAGATTAGTCAAGACTAGGTATGCTATCAATACGAGAATCCTTTGGGCTACGGGCCTGAACAACTGACCAAAATTCTTGCCACTGCGCAACTGCCGTATCAAAAAGGGGCTTCCATTCAGTGGCCTTGATGCCAACCTTGTTCATGTCCTCAATCTTAATTGACATTCCATCAGCATTAGTGAGTTTGTCTGCCACAATAAGCCCAGCCACGCTCTCAAACCCCAGATTTGAATTAGCCTTAACCTTTTCCTTTATTATAGCGATGTAGCGTTCGCAACGTCCAACATGGTCGTAATCTAAAGCTAAACCAGGGCGCATGAACTCAACAACCAGGAGTTCTTTACCTGAACTGAGCGCCAAGTCAATTCGCCCTTTATAGTCATCTCCAGCGAGCCCAGACTTATCTGCGGCCTCACTCAATATTGAAGTCACTTTAGTTTCGACTTTAAAAGTCTCGTATTGCGGGCTAAGAAGATAGGGCTTGTCGGCAATGTGATCCCTCAGCTTATTTTCAAGCTCCCGCTTGCCAACAAGCTCATTCAACGTCTTAATCGCTTCAATTTTGGTGCGAATAATCTCGGCAAGTTGCAGATTGGTAAGCACTTCTGCTTCAGTGAGGATTTCAATCAACGACTCTTCTGATGGATCATCTAGTTCTTCTATCTCAGCGATAAGGTTTCTTAAACGTCCTTGTTCCCATGCTGTCAAAACTGCATTTCCTACTTCTCTAAATCTTTTTTGGCTTAAGCTAGGGACTTGAGCCAGCTTTAGAAGGGCACCTTTGACTGTTTTTCGTTCCGACTTCGGAATAGCATTCAGTCTGTTAGCAAAATCTTCGAGGCTACTTTCAAGCTCTCGTGTTCGCTCTTCCGCCCTCAGCCGCTTCCATTCAGCAGTAGTTTCTTTTATGCGTTCGCGTCCCCATTGTGCAAGAGCTTGAGTTTCAACCAAATCCCAGTTGACCCGCTGTCGTTCTGGGCCGATGGGATCAAACACAAACTCATCTAAATAATCAGCACGAACTTGGCCAAAGAGATATTCAATGCCATGCTGACCACTGATGCCGCCACGCAAGTTGAATGTAAAAGGTGATTGAATCATCTTTCCATTTGCAAAAACTGAGACACCCCTAAGTTCTTCTTCCTGTATAGGATCCTTGAAAAATTGAAACTTCCAATAGACGGTTTGGCCACTCACTTGCTCCATACCCCAACCATCGGTTATTAACAACCCTCTAGGACCAGATTCAATAGGGAATACAAACTCAACCTCCTCAGAGTTGATTGCTTCGGGAAGCAACTGTCCATCGATCTTGACCTCAAATCCGCCTAAATAGACGCCAGTAAGAAACCTCCTCGCGATGCTCAGACGAATTGCATCAAAGTCAAGTGCCAAGGGATTAACTAAGCTACTCAGTGTAATAGTAGTTCCACTTTGTACTCCCTCAATCTTATCCACATACTCTATTACTTCAACGTCGGTAGAAATCATGAGCGAGTCAAAATCCATCCTAAAAACTGTTTTTTCACCAGTTTCTTTGCTAACAGTCGAAATTCTAATAACTTTCGCAATACCAAAGCCAGCCAGCTTCCCAAGCCCTTTACGACCAAGAACCGTGCGGTCTCCGGGGGTTTTTTCTTTGGTCTTTCCTTTTCGTCTCTCGTAACCCACTTCCAAGAATCGTTCTTGGCATTGATCAAAACTCATCCCGATTCCATCATCAATTATGGAGATCGTGTCTGGAGCATCGTCTGCATCTCTGTCAACAACCACATGTGCAATGGAAGAATCAGCATCCCATGCATTTGCAATTAGCTCGGAAATAGCGGCTTCGGGCTTCTGATAGAGTTGAAGTCCTAAGTGCTCCAGTACGCGACCGTGATAGTTGAGAGTGAGTGTTTTTGTCATGACAGCAAGTGAGATGCAATCATTTTTGCCTGAGCACAAATAAATGCAGGCGGGAGTGCATTTCCAATCAAACGCGCAACGGGATAGCGACCATTTTGAAGCGAAAATTTGTAAGATGGTGGAAATGACTGAAGCAACGACGCCTCTCTCAAATTAATGGCACGATCCTCTTCGGGATGAAGGAACCGCCCCTT
Organism: uncultured Fimbriimonadaceae bacterium; assembly: GCA_964501275.1. Lineage (GTDB taxonomy): Bacteria > Armatimonadota > Fimbriimonadia > Fimbriimonadales > Fimbriimonadaceae > 55-13. The sequence goes on from CAZCSP010000001.1 coordinate 46,008, forward strand.
AGAAGGATTGATACACCCTCCCGTTATTGTGTTTGAGGGCTGATCCCACGCTATCCGGCCGTAAACATCCTTAAATCCTGGCTGAGACCTATGGCATGGCAAACACAATTCAGGTGGCAATGACGATCTACTTCCACCATTGACCGGGATGTGGCTAATAATGTTCTTGACATGCTCTGAAAGATTTACATCGTAATTTTGGAGTGGATCATCTACTGCTTTTGGTAATCGACGAAAAGCCATCCGAACCGTCGTCACTTTGGTAGATGCAGGCGGAAACTCTGGATCACCATTTCGCAGTGCGATCAAGATTAGCCTGCGTCGATGTTGTGGTACGCCATATTTAGCGGCGTCTAAGACTGAAGCAGATACTGAATAGCCTAGTTCCACTTCAAGCATGTGTCTTAGAGCTTCAAATTCTGGTCTTCCATGAAGACCGGGCACATTCTCCATAAGGATTGCTTTGGGAAGGAACGTCTTGGCGAAGGTACCGATATATGCTGTAAGCGAATTTCTGTCGTCGTCAACCTGAAGATTGCCATTGCGGGTTCTGATAGAGGAAAAGCCTTGGCAAGGTGGACAACCAGCAAGTAAGTCCAACTGGCCCTTTTTTAAGCTAAGTTCTTTAAGCAATTCAATTGGTTTTACGTTTTTGATGTCATCTTCCAGGAGCTTGGTTCTGGGATGGTTGAGCTTATATGTGAATGCGGCTAGTGGATCAAGTTCAACTCCGGCGAGCACTGAGAAGCCAGCCTGTTTCAATCCAAGAGTAAGCCCACCACAACCACTGAACAAGTCAATGGCAATGAGTTTTTCTTGTCTATGTTTGCTCATCGCTTCGGATTTCATGGATCGGGGATCAAGGATTTAAGTATAGCCCGCCGGAGTCGCTTGGTTTTGCATAGACATAGCGGCTTGTTGTCGCGAGTAAGACATGAATGAGATGGACGGGAGCACCTGCGTCTTGGGCATGAGAGGCAATACATATGCTGGACACAGTGAGCGGAGACTTTTTTTGCCTCAGGGCACTCATGCCACTGGACTCCGCCTGCCCCAAAGCCGTAGCCCTAAGGCTAGGCCGCCCAGCCTGTCTCCTCATTCCACAAGCCATCCTCCCACATCATAGCACTGGACCACCAGTATTCCAAGGGATCTCTCCCTATCCGGCGTGGGGCGGCATACCGCACGGCGCGAACGAGAGCATGGATGGGGTCTGGCCTTGTGGCCTTATCACCGTGGAAGAAGCCTCAGGGCTGTAATCCTGTGGCGAGCAATGTCGGCGTCCAAGTCCGACCCATGCAAAAGCCTATAGAGCCTTGAGATTAGGCTTTCAGTATCGAATCCGTACTGTGACTCGCGAGCGTTTTAACTTTGCAGGTCCCGCAGTACTTGGTATTTCAACGTATCGCTCTATCGTGATCTGCCAATGGCTACTCGTTGCCACAATATTCACAGTTTTACCCAAACCGCGTCCAGCCTCAACTACTCGAGCACCGTTGCTGGAAAAAACTAAGAACTGATACCGAGGGATCTGAGCAGAAGGTGGAGCAAGTGCTAGCAAAGCTTGTGTACCGGTTCCGCTTGGTACCCATTCGGACTTAGTTTTGCACCATCCCACCTGCGGCTCCAGAGGTCGCCTATTAAGCCTTTTAAGACCTGTGGGTGAGACATCCCAAACCTCTACAGAGGCCCGCTCATACTTGACAAATTTCCCAAGTGAGGGGTCTGGGGATAAGTCCCATACTGGTTGGGTAACGAGCAATACCCAGCGACGAGAATCTACGGGCCAGATTTCTTGAATCTTTACCTGCATAGGCAAGCTGTATTGCAAATTCCGTCGAATAGATTCAAAATCCTGGTCTGTAGATTCTAGAAACATTAGCATATTATGGCCAACTATAGCAATTATTGCAGTCTATAAAGCACGGATCATCAACAACACTGAACCCGCCAACAGTAGAATTGCATTTAAAGCCTTAGGGCTGCAATTCTGTGGCGAGCGGGAACTAGTAGGTTGCACGCCCGGAGGCAGGCAAACCAGACGTCCGTTCACCGTCGCATACACCACAGACATGGACATCAGCTAGACCCTCGCGATGGTTTTGGCTTGTTAAGAGTCCATTTCAGCGCGTCTTCAAGTGATGGACCGAACTTTACGGAAGGTTGTTTGTCAAACCATAACCCAGTTCGATTGAGATTGAACAATTCGTATTCAAATCGGTTGTCCGTGTCGGTTGGCGTTCTGAAATCGTTGAGTACCGCGATTTGAGCGGAGGGTTTAAACGACCACAGGATATGTCCATAGCGTGATCGCCCAAAGAAGACGCAGTTAATCGAGTCCTCGCGTAAACCTACACCAATTACGTCCATTTGCAGGTAGTTTGAAATTCGGAACTCAAAGACGATGTATCTTCCCTTTTCTGCCAAGTCGATCAGCGTCTGTTTCACTGGCTCGAACCCGATATCTTGAATATCTTTGCTGAATGTAACATTCTCATCATTGTCAATGGACATTCTCACAAAGTAACTGCCGCCAGAACCGTCCTTTTTGGTGATCAGATTCGCTTGGAGAGAGTAGTCGCGCCCATGAGACTTCCAACGATGAGTCAAATCATTGTCGAATGAATGCATCCCATGAGTGAAGGCTCCCAACAACGCGATCATCAGCATCGGATCATCTTCGTCTCGCCTTGGGCACGGTCTGAGATGGGTTTTTTTGCCTCAGGGCGCGCGTGCCACTGGACTCCGCCTGCCCCAAAGCCGTAGCCCTGAGGCTAGGCCGCCCAGCCTGTCTCCTCATTCCACAAGCCATCCTCCCACATCATAGCACTGGACCAACGGTATTCCAAGCCATCTCTCCCTATCCGGCGTGGATCGGCGTACCGCACGGCGCGAACGAAAGCATGGAGAATGTCCGGTCTTTTAGGCCTTATCACCGGGGAAGAAGCCTCAGGGTGGGAGCCAATGGACTTGAGGGGAGATCGCACCCTGAGGTGGAGGAAACAAACTGTCACCGTCGTGTTGCCCCCCTCGCCGGAGCATTGGCGACTCAATCGAGGAAGCCCTAAAATCACTTCTTGAGCACGGCGCTATGAGGCGCAGACTTGGCTCTTCGCCTCCAGATAAACACGCCAATAGCAGCAAGGAATGCCCCAATCCCAACGATGATCAAAACCACAGGTGCCCGTCTCGCTGCCGCATGAACGGGGTCAGGGATTCGCTTGAGAACGGGAAGGGGCGGCTCTTGCCACTCCTGCCAAAAGTCAGAGTGGGTATCGGGGTGCTCGCCGCGATTCAGCCTCTGCTCGATATAAGCCAACCGATTCTGATGGACCTTTTCCCCATCGAGCCGAAGTTGCACGTAAGCGTCTTTGATCTCGGCACGGGGTTCACGGCTCAATTTCGTAGGCTCAAATATCTGCGAAACGAAGGCGTTCCCATTCGTCACAAGCTCCCGTGCACGCGAAAGAGCGAGGTCGTCCAATAGCGTAATCTCGGCGCCCAAGTGCAGGTCCGTCATCAGAGCGTAGGCATCCGGCAGTTCATAGGCGAGTCCCATCATGACGATGCCCGATAATCCAACGACCTGTTCGATATCATCGATCACACTAAGCTTCTTTCCGTTCAGCCAGTGTCGTTCGAGGTCGAGTTGAACTTGTTCCCGGCCGAAGTGTGAGTTGGGATTGATCCTGAGCGCCTTCTCAATCTCGGCGATGCTTTGTTCAAGGGCCTTCGTATCCTCTCGATCCGTTTGCGCCAACCACTTGTGAACCAAGAACGTGCCGTAGTTGGCGTGAAAGCGGTAGTCATCGTCCTTTGTCTTGCGGTGAGGTTTGCTCTTGAGCAGAATGTCGATCGCTTGAGCGGTCTTTCCTAGCCGCTCATAAGCTACAGCGAGGTCGTCATATTCGACAGCGGTGAGAGATTGCTTTGCCTCCAGGCGTGCAATCCGCATTTCGTAGTACTTGGGCGGGAACCGCTCAAACCGTCCGCCGATCGCTTTGAGCGCGATCTCCTGCGCCGCTTCTGATCTCTTGCGACGGTCCGTCTCTTGGCGAACCCGCTTGATGGCATCGACATTCCGCAGCTCGAATGCGAGAGTATCGCGGTCGTTAATGCACGCTTGCGCAGTCGTGGCAACCAAGAGAATCGCGGCTAAACAAACTTGCTTCACTATCACACAGACGGGAGGAGCGCGTCGAAACGTTACATTTCTGCCGCAGCCCGCTGATGCCGCTGGACTTCACCTGCTACCAGACCGCAGACCGGAAGCAAAAAACATCCCAGGCCTGGCGGCCTAGTCCGGCTGCTTCTTCCACCTCAGGTCCTTTATTTAGACTCTCTTATCGAATTGAGAATGTCGACGACGAGATCGGATGCCTGTACACTAACTGCCCGCGACCCTGAAGCAAACACTAGACGAATTCCGACCTCCCGATTGCCGGAATGGAAAACAAATGCGACCATGATCTTGCCCGGCGAATCGCAAGACCCACTGACTTCGCCGTTCCACCGCTTGTACGAAACTTTCTTCCAGCCTGTCGAACTTTTCGCAGATTGGGCGGCCTTTTTGCCTGCCGCATCCAATATTGAATAACCAACAACCTCACACTTCAATGAATCGTCGTTCGTCAGACCGAACTCGCCCTCCTGACGCATCGTTCGAGAAACCGAGATCGAGACGTAATTTGGGCCTGGATTGACAAAGATGGCATTCGCGATTCTAAACCGCTTGTAAGACTTCGTGCCGCTCGGGCTAAGGGATCCGACGAGATTCGACGGAGGAGGACAAGGCTTCGGAGGATCAGGTCGTTTTTGCCCGATGATCATCATGCATGCGAAATAAGCGATCATCGTGTCACGCTCCCAAGCATCGGCTGTTTCCGGTTTTTCTTGTCTCAGGGCGCGCATGCCACTGAACTCCCGCCTGCCGCAAGTCTGTAGCCCTGAGGCTAGGCCGCCAAACCTGTCTCCTTATTCCACAAGCCATCCTCCCACATCATAGCACTGGACCACCAGTATTCCAAGGGACCTCTCTCTATCCGGCGTGGGGCGCGAACGAAAGCATGGATGAGGTCTGGCCTTGTGGCCTTATCACCGTGGACGAAGCCTCAGGGCTGCAATCCTGTGGCGCCCGAGAGCCAGTAGCTTGCGCGCCCTGAGGCAGACAAACTTGGGGTCGGGGGAGGAGCGGGTTTTGGTGAGCCTTTCTCCGTAGGGCTTGTAGCGGTACGTGTTCTGCACTGCGCCGTCGTCCGGATTGCAGGTGCCGGTCACGGAGCCCAGGGCGTCGCGCATGTAGTCGCCCGCATGGCTGTCGCCCAGTATCTCGCCTTCAACGCTGTAGTAGTTCGCTACTCCCATCTTTCAGTCCTTATCTAACGCAAAGTAAACGTAATAATTTTGCTCGAGAAAACCATTAAAACTTGATTCGACTTCTCTTCGTAATCAATCCAGTGAGGAGGAAACTCCGAAGGCACTTTTACTTGCAGCTTCAATGGAAAGAAATCCATATTTGCAAGCCATACCTCCAAGGTGGTCTCTCTTAAGGAACGTGGTCCGATAATACGGCCCCACACTAGACTGGACTCATGAAACCCCTCTAGAATGCGCACTTTGTCAAAATTAGCCCCTGGCACAATCAAAAACCTTAAAACCTGTGATTGCCCAACAAAAGCAGTCCTAGAGGGGGGATATATATGTGGGAAGCAAGAACGATTGCTGATGGTTAAGTCGACCGGATTCCAAAGCGTAACCTTGTCACTGTTCCTTATTCGTTCAACGACTGTCCCAAAGGAAGTCCCGGCCAGCCCAAAGCCACGAGATGAGAAATAGAGAAAACCGGTTCCTGCCTGATATCTAGCATCCCAAATATATTCTCTACTCTGCGACTGATAGAGTATCTTCTCTCCCTTCACGACGACCATTGAGTACGAGGTTTCCTCCGGCGTATCAGTTTTCACAATGCAACACAGTGTTTTCGTTGCATGGTCAAACTGTAGAATAGAATCTGTTCCTGGAGGAAGATGCTGATCTAATGCAACTCGTTTATCACGCCAGCCATAGACAACAGAAGCTTTTTGATCGTGAAATAGTAGCACATCACCATTGATGCCAATCAACGTATCCTTTGACGTCGTGGTAATTTTATTTTTATTTCCGCCGACCGCAATGTGAAAGACGCCTTGAGGGCCTTGCGCATAGATACTTCCGTCTTTAGCCCAAAATGCACGAGATGCATTCTGAAAACTAACTTCAGTCGAGACAGCCTTTCCTTGAGACAGTATAGTCGCAAAAATTACGCTCCACCACAATTGCATTTGCCCCTCCCATATAAAACCTCACAGACGCATTTTGAAACCTGTGTGATCCAGCCCTGCAGGGTCGGCGGCATGCCAGCTCCCCCGTGAGCCCCGCCTGTGGTTTTTTTCCTCAGGGCGCGCGTGCCACTGGACTCCGCCTGCCCCAAAGCCGTAGCCCTGAGGCTAGGCCGCCCAGCCTGTCTCCTCATTCCACAAGCCATCCTCCCACATCATAGCACTGGACCAACGGTATTCCAAGCCATCTCTCCCTATCCGGCGTGGATCGGCGTACCGCACGGCGCGAACGAAAGCATGGAGAATATCCGGTCTTGTGGGCCTTATCACCGGGGAAGAAGCCTCAGGGTTGGAGCCAATGGACTTGAGGGGAGATCGCACCCTGAGGTGGAGGAAACAAGACAAGTCTCTCTTTGACTACAAGTTCAAACCCCTCTATCCCCCGGCCCCTTTCTCCCCGGCCTTCGGGAAGAAAGGGGAGTCAGCCTACGACTTACCCTTGTGCTCCCGGATAAACGCCGGGATGTCCAGGTCGGCTTCGTCGAAGACTTGGGACGCGTCGAACTGTTTGGCCCGGGTTGCCGGAGCGGTGTTCTGGTTGAAAAGAGGCTTGGGATCGACTCTTTGGACGGTGGCCGCAGGAGACGCCTGGGTGACGACATCCTTTTGGCCAGGCAACAACTGGGTCGGGAGTTCGGCTTGGGGGATGCTGTAGGTGGCCTCGGCTACCTTGCGGCCCTCGCTGGAATAGGGGTTGAATCCGGTGGCCAAGACGGTGACGCGGACCGTGCCCTCCATGGTTGGATCGACCACCGTGCCGAAGAAGATGTTCGCCTCTTCCTCGTCACACATGCTCTGGATATAAAGCAAGGCCTCATTCGCCTCGGCGAGGGTCAGGTCTTCACCCGAGGTCACATTGACCAAGAGCCCCTTGGCGCCGTGGATGGTCTGCTCCAGGAGCGGGCTGTTGGTGGCGGATTGGGCTGCCTGCAGAGCGCGCTGCTCGCCGACTCCATAGCCGATGCCCATCAGCGCGGGACCAGCGTCGGACATCACGGCGCGCACGTCGGCAAAGTCCACGTTGATCTGGCCGGGGATGGTGATGATGTCGCTGATGCCTTGGACGCCTTGGCGAAGCACGTCGTCGGCTACGCGGAAGGCATCCATCAAAGTCGTCTTCCGCTCGACCACGCTCAGGAGCCGGTCGTTGGGGATGGTGATGATCGTGTCCACCCGGCCCATGAGCGAGGTAACGCCCTGCTCGGCAAGTCGCGATCTGCGGGGTCCCTCAAAGCTGAACGGACGGGTGACCACCGCCACCGTCAATGCGCCGATCTCGCGCGCCAAGTCGGCGATCACAGGAGCTGCGCCCGTACCGGTGCCGCCGCCCATGCCGGCGGTGACAAAAACCATGTCCGCGCCTTCCAGAGCCTTGCGAATCTCGTTCTTGCTCTCTTCCGCGGCGCTCTTGCCGATCTCGGGATTTCCACCCGCGCCAAGGCCCCGGGTAAGGTTCGCGCCTAGCTGAACCTTCTTGGGAGCTCCGGCAAGGTCCAGGACCTGGATGTCGGTGTTCATCGCGATGAACTCGACTCCCTGGATGCCACTCTCGATCATGCGGTTGACGGCATTCGATCCGCCCCCGCCCACGCCAACTACCTTGATCGCCGCTGTTTGCTGAGCCATTTTCTTCTCGACTACTTTTCCGTTTACTTTAATCATGATTTCCCGCTGATTAGGGAAAAGATGCTTCGGATAGTGGCCTTGATGCCTCCGCCCGAAACTGGTCCTAATTCATCCTCAAAACATTGGAGCGCGAACCTTGCGGCGCCGGCCGAAGCCGCCAATCCCGCCCGATCCGTGTCCATCCCATGCCCGCCATAGAGCTTGGGCTCCGCTCGCCGAACGCGCAGATGCTTCAGCACATCGGCGAAGAGCTTATCGGTCCCGGCCAAGAGGCTGCCGCCTCCCGTCAGAACCACTCCGCCCGGCAGGACGGCGTAGAGTCCACTCTTCTCGATCTGCTGGCGGACCATCACCGCCAATTCGCGCATTCGACTCTCGGTAATCTCGCATAGTACCTTGCGTTGCAAGGCCCGGGGTTCGGGGTGGCCAAGCTGGGTGATCTCCACCGACTCGTTTTCATTGACTCCTGCCGACGTCGCCATCGCTTGGAAAACCTTCAGCCGCTCCGCCTCCTCAGGCGAAGTTCGCAGAAGCTTGCTGATGTCGGAGGTGACCAGCCCGCTCCCGATGGGGATGCTCGCGCTGTAGCTGATCGACCCGCCCTGGAAAACGCCGATGTCGGCGGTTCCTTCGCCGATATCCACGACCGCCGCCCCCAATTCGATCTCGTCGGGCGTCAAGACGCCGAGCCCGGAGGCAAGGGACGCGACCAGCATCTGATCGACTTTGCGCCCCGTCATCGCCACCGCCTTCTCGATGTTCTGGATATGGGTGGTCTGGCCGGTGACGATATAGGTGGTCACCTCTAGTTTGCCGCCATTCATCCCGATAGGCCGCTGGATGCCGCGCTGGCCATCGATCTTGAACTCTCGCGGCAAAGCCTGGATCATCTCTCGATCCGGGGGGATCATGAACTGGCGGCTGTGGTTGATGACCTGGAGCACGTCCTCGCGAGAAATTTGGCGGGAACGAGGATAGATGGGCACCAGGCCCATGGCGTTGTGCCCTTCCAGGTGGCTGCCGCTGATGGTCGCGACAATGGTATCGATCTTCTGGTCGATCTGTTGCTCCACTCGACGTACAGCGGCGTCGATAGCACGTGAGGTTTCCTCCAGATCGGTAACGACTCCACGTTTCACGCCTTTACATTCGGCGACGGCCAAGCCTTGGAGATCGAAACCGCCCTCGCCATCGTCCATCGCCGCCAGACAGGCGACCTTGGAGGAGCCGATGTCGAGTACGGCCACAAGTTCGCCCGTGGGCAGGTGGCGGGTTGAACCATTAGGGTGGCCTCTCATTGAACGGACTCCGGCTGACTGGTCGATTGGACCATCTCCTGCATTCGCTTTCGCTCACGAAAATCCTGCAAGCGTGTTAACAAAATGCGACGGGTGAGACTCAGATTGTTAAAGATGCGCCAACCGAGCACTAAGGCTACCGCCAAAAAGAGGTCGATGTAAATCTGGTCGCCCATCCAGGCGATGCCAAAGGCGATGAGGATGTTGAAAACGAACCCGCTGATGAAGACGTCATTCTGAAACTTCCCCTCTAGCCCGCTGCGGATGCCGCCGCAGACACTGTCCAACCCGGCCAGACAGGCGACGGCGAGGTATTGCCCGGTGATGCCGGCGAGAGGGCTGTTCAGCAGAATCGCCAGGACGGCGCCGATGAGAAGAGCGGCAAGTGGAATCAGCAGGCCCAACTACTTCGCATCCTTTGGCACAATTCCAATTCGCTTCGTCGTGGACCCAGCAAAAGCGGGCAAGCGCTGCTGATCGACTTTTGAAACATTGGCCATCGCAGGATCGATCTCTCGAAAATCAGACAAAACTCCCTCGGGCAGATCGAGGGCGCCCTTCAGAGTATCGGGATCGCCAATAGCGCGGATGATGACCGGCGAAGCGATCTTTACGTCGTCCACCAGGATCACCGACCCGACGCACCGGAAACTGGTTCCGCCCACCACGCGATGGTTGTTTACGGTGATCGCCTCTGCGCCCGCATTCCAAAGCTCATTGACCACTTTCAGCACGTCCACGTCGTGGATGATGAGGTCGGCGGGAAAGATTCCGCTTGCCGGCTTCTTGCTGTCCCGCAGTTCCACGCGCACGCCGGGGCCTTCGATGTCCGTCAGACCGGCCAGAATCTTCATCTCTTGAAGGCTGTCGTTCAGCGCCTTGGTGGAGGAGGTCTGGGACGCCATCGCGTTTTCCAGCTTGGTCTTCTCGGCCCGAAGTTTGGCGACCTCCGCCTGGGTCTCCTGAATCGCGGTTTCCATGTCGATGGTTCCGCTCTGAACGCGATTTCGTTGGGCGGGGCTGAGCAGACTGAGGCGGGTGGCACGGGTCTTGTCCGTGACCCAGGCGGTGGCAATCATAAAGCCCAGCACCACGCACATCACGCTTACCGGGGCGATCCAAGAGTTTCCTGTAATTCGACTGACAAGCGGGTTCATCTACTTCTTCTTTCCAATACCCATTCGAAGGGCTGGCCTATCCAAACTAACCAAGTTCAAGGTCTGTCCACTAACAAGGAGCGCAGGGTCGTTCTCGATCTGCCGCCTAAGGTAATCGACCTTGTCGTCGAGAGCTTCGGGCAGACCCAGTTCAACCGCGAACTTTGAACCTATATTTAAGCACAATCCGCCGTTCGCAAGCACGCTGATTTCAACAACTTGGCGTCCCGAAAAGTTGGCTAATTCGCTGGCCAATCCCCCAACCTCGCTCGGCCTCCAGGGTCCGGCGATGGTGAGGGCAGGCTTGAGGGCCTCTTCGGGCAGGACCAGTATGGGCAAACCCGAGAGGTCTTGGCTGGTTTGAAATAACACCCCTTCCCTGCTCAACGCCATCCCCGCCATTCCCCCAATCTTCGCCACCGGTCTCCGGTATGACAGACTAACGCGAGCCCGCCCAAAGATGTTCCGCGTCATTTCGACTTTGGACACGGCGGTTCGCTCCAATAGGGCCGATTCGGTGACTCGCTTATTGAGTTGGAGAGCGGGTTGGCTGTGGATGCGTTGGAGTAAAGCGCGAACCCGGTGCTCATCATCCGGCTGAGCCCCCTCCACCCGCACCTTGACAATGGAGGTGATCCGGCTGTGGAAAACGCCAGCCACCAGGTTACCGATAAGCAACAGAGTGAGGATAGGCCCCCAGTTGATCGGATTGCGCTTACGTCTTCGCCGCATACCGCCGCAAGGCGTCCTCCACCAGCCATCGGACAAGGGCGTCAAAGTCGATCCCGGCGACCTTAGCACTGTTGGGCAAGAGCGAGGTACTGGTCATGCCGGGCAGAGTATTAACTTCCAGCACAAAGACCTCCGCCCGCCCCTCCTCGTTTTGCGCGGAGTCGGAACCCCCCTCCTCCATTTCCCGGGTACCCAAATTGGCTCTAGAAGAAGCGTCCACGGAAATGGAGGAGGGGGGCAGGGGGGTGGAGGTAAGCCGCACGATCATATCCGTCCGCGTCGCGCCCTGGCATCCCAGTAGGCGATGAGCTTGGAGCGCGATTTCTTGAACCTGCTTCAGAACAGCCTCTGGAAGTCGGGCCGGAACGATCTCTTCAGTCGCGCCAGGCGTGTATTTGGAGGCAAAGTCATAAAAGCCGCTGACCGGGGCGATCTCAACGGGCAAAAGCGCACGGTCGCCGAGAACGGGAACCGAAATCTCCATCCCCCGAACCCACTCCTCCACCAGGCAAGCGCCGCCATAGGTCAAGGCTTTCTTGATCGCCGGTTCCAGTTGGTCTTGGGTCTCTACAAAGGTGAGGCCCACGGTCGAGCCCTCGGCGTTTGGCTTGACCACTGCTGGGGCTTTCAGGTCTTTAGCTGCCTCCAGACTCCTCACAAGCCGGCCACCAGGAACCCGAATGCCGTTCGCTGAGAGGATTTGCTTTGTCAGGTTCTTATCCATAGCCAACGCGCTCGCCTGAATGCCGGAGCCCGTGTATGGGATATGAAGGAGTTCGAAGAGCCCTTGGTAGGCGCCATCTTCGGAGTTGGTTCCATGGACGGCGAGAAAGGCAAGATCAGGCCGATTGGTCCCCGCGAACCGGGCCAAGTCGCCTTTGCTCAGGAGGAGATCTGAAACGTCCACCAGTTCCGCCTTGAAGCCCTGCTTAATCAATGAAGCATGAACCTCACGCCCGCTTAAGAGAGACACCTCCCGCTCCGAACTATCCCCCCCATAAATCACCGCAATGGCTGTAGCATTGGCTTCCAGCCAATGCGTCCCAAGACCATCTTGGTCTTGGCCACTTGTAGTCGCTACAAAACCTGTATTAACATTACTCTCGGCCGTAGCATTGGCTTCCAGCCGATGCGTTCCAAGACCATCCTGGTCTTGGCTCCGGCCTTCACCAACGTCTGGCTGGCCTGAGTCCAAAGGCAGGATGCCTTTGGGACGCATCGGCTGGAAGCCAATGCTACGCCGCTCCCACTCCTTGATGAAGTCGGGGGCAAATTCACTGATATTCCCCGCCCCCATCCCCACCACTACATCCCCCTCGCAAGCAAAAACGGCGACGGTTCGGGGGAGAAGATGGCGACTCGGAACGTAGTGGCACTCCTTGGTGACCAACTCCGCAATTCGCGCACTAGAAACCCCCGGAATCGGGTCCTCTCGGGCGGGATAGATGTCGGTGATGAAGACCACATCGGCCTCGTCCAGAGCTTTGGCGAACTCAGGAATGTTGTCGGCAGTGCGAGAGTAGAGGTGGGGTTGGAAAACGACGAGGAGGCGACCGGAGCCCCCCTCCTCGTTTTCCGCGGCCCCAGGATTGTCCTTCTGCAAAATCGTATCGCGAGAAAATGAGGAGGGGGGTTGGGGGGTGGAGAAATGCCGCTCCCGCACTGCCTGCAAAGACGCCGCGATCTCGGTCGGATGGTGGGCATAGTCGTCGATGACCATTACATCGTCTCCCCACAAAACCTGCAACCGCCTCTCAGCTCCCACAAACTGCTCAATACCGCTCTTGGCGGACTCCATATCTGCTCCAATCACCTCGACCACCGTAAGAGCAGCCGCCGCATTCTGACGGTTATGCCTGCCAGGCAACCGAAGATGATCGAATCGATAAGCGACTTTCTGATCTGGATGCAGGTCGTCCGCGTTATAGCCCCATGGTCCACGCTCACTGAATTCAGCGATCTGCCGAGCACCCTCATCTGCCGCACAGTAGACCAGTGTTCCACTTTCCGGCATCCGGCTTACAAACCGTAAAACGCTGGCTTCCAAACTTTCATAGTTGCCATGGAAGTCCACATGGTCCAATTCCAGATTTGTGAGAACTACGATATGGGGATCGATGTCATGGAAGCTGTCATATGCTTCACATGCCTCCACGACCGCCCATTCGCTCTTTCCTTCCCGCACAGGCCCACCCCATTCCGGAATGCTCGCCCCAACGACAACCGTAGGGTCCAAACCAGCCGCGATCAACCCGGCCCCCGCCATCCCGGTCGTCGTCGTCTTCCCATGGGTTCCCGTCACTGCAATCACCTTGTACGGCTTCAACAGCCAGCCCAAAGCCTGTGACCGCCTAAACAACGGAATCCCCAGTTCCTTGGCCCGCCGGACCTCTGGCGAGTTCTCCAAGTCGATGGCGTCCGTCAGGACAACCGCATCCTCGGCCTGAATCCCTTCGCCCGTATGCCCAACCGTGACTTCAAATCCCTCGGACCTTAGTCGATCCACCTCAGGGGATAAGGTGGAATCGGTCCCCCGAACCTCAAAGCCCCGATGCTTCAGCATCCGCGCCAGGGCGCTCATCCCGGCTCCGCCGATACCGACGAGGAAGAAGGAGGTCTTGCCGTCCAGAGCCTCGCGCGGGGCGAAAGCGGAGGCTATTTCAGCCGCCTTCCTCAAAGCAATCCCCCTATCTCCAGCCGACGCGAAGCGTGTAGCCGTGGGCAGGGACCCACGATGAAGCTTGTAAGTTCACCGCGAGCGACCGCCGACATGCAACCCTGATGCGCGGGTCCCTGCCCACGGCTACACGCTTCGCGTCGGCGGTTCGCCTGTATTCTCCCCAATCCAGCAATCGAGCAATCAAACAATCGAGCAATCACCCAACAGCCCATAAATCGTCCCCGTCGCATCCGGCAAATCCCAAGCCTGCAACGCCGCCTGCGCCGACTCCCTCATCCCCTCATTCCCCAGCCATTCCCCAACCGCCTCCGCAATGGCACTCGGCGTGGCGTTGGACTGGGTCAAAAGGGTGGCGGCTTTCATGGCGACGAACTCTTCTGCATTATGAAGCTGATGGTCGCCCGCCGCGCTGGGCAAGGGTACAAGGACTGAGGGGATTCCAAACATCGCCAACTCGGCCAGAGTCCCGCCGCTCCGACCTATCACCAAGGCCGCCCGGCAGTAGACATCAACCATCTCCGAGGTCTCCAGATAGGGCTTGACCGTCACCCGATCCCCGATACCCAAGCCATCCACCACTTTCTGAGTCGTCTCAAAGTTCTTCGGACCGCTCGCGATCAGCAGACGAACGCCAGAAAGTAGCTCCCCGGCAAAGGCCCGAGGCACGCACCCATTCAAAAACTCCGACCCCTGAGAACCCCCGATGCACAAGACCAAATCAGGTTCGGCCGCACGCGAAGCAACCGCCTCCCGAAGCTCCCGACGAATCGGCTGCCCCACCCGTTGGCATCGCACCCCGGGCGCATATTTCTCCGTCGACCTGAAAAGCGTCGTAAACGCCCGTGCCTCCTTGGCAAAGATTAGGTTGGACCGCCCCGGAACCGAGTTCGCTTCATGGATCACATAGGGAATGCCCAAAGAACGAGCCCCCGAAACCACCGGCCCCGCCGAATAGCCGCCGGTCGAAAACACCGCATCCGGGGAAGCTGACCTTAACGCCGCTTTCGCCAATCCCCGCGCCTTCAACAGCGCCACTGCCGCCTTCATTCCGCGCAGAGACTTCAGAGAATACAAAGGCTGAGAGGGAAAGGCTTGGAAGGGAAACCCTGCCGCTTGGCTGGCCTTCCCTTCCTGACCTCGCAGGGATCCAAAGTAGATAACTTCGTCCCCGAGATCCCGAGCATGTTTGGCGACCTCAAGCGCGGGATAGATGTGTCCGCCCGTACCGCCCCCGGTCACGATCAGCTTCAACCACCGCCTCCTTTGCCACCGGAACGGGTCGCAAAAC
This sequence comes from uncultured Fimbriimonadaceae bacterium, assembly GCA_964501275.1. Classification (GTDB taxonomy): domain Bacteria; phylum Armatimonadota; class Fimbriimonadia; order Fimbriimonadales; family Fimbriimonadaceae; genus 55-13. The sequence goes on from CAZCSP010000001.1 coordinate 61,166, forward strand.
CGCCTGACAAACGCCCATCGCCAGCCACAGCGCGATCAGCGACGAGCCGCCCGAACTGATGAACGGCAACGGGATGCCGATAGCGGGCACAAAGCCGTTCGCCATCATCACATTGGTACAGGTCTGCACCCCGATCCACGTCGCCACCCCGCTCAGGACCAGCATCGCAAACCGCGTATGCGCCCGATTCGCCAGCCACAAAAGCCGACCCACCAGCCACCCCAGCAAGCCCAAAACCGTCACCGAGCCCAGCAATCCGAACTCCTCCGCCACCGTCGCCATGATGAAATCGGTGGTAGTGGCTGGCATGACGTGCTTGGCCCGCCCTGCGCCTACACCAACCCCGATCCAACCTCCGGTCGCTTGGGCAAGCTCGGATTGGACCGTCTGGTAGCCCACGTCGTCCACGTTCTTCGGCTCCCAGCGATGGGCGTGGTTCTCGATGCGCTCCATGCGATAGGGCTGCGCCTTCACCATGAGCCAAGTCCCACCCGCCGCGACCAGGGCGCCAGCAATCAGTGTGGATCGGGAAACGCCACCCAGGATGAACATCACAAAGGCCGTCACCGCCACCACCGCCGCCGTCCCCAGGTCAGGTTCCCGCTCAATCAGATAGACCCCGATCAGCACCCACAGGGCCGGGAGACACCGCTTGATCTTGGGCCAGGCCAAGGCGTCCATCTTTGCTGCCCAGTTGCTGAAGTGGGGCAGTTTGGAGGGCCAGGCCTTGCGATCTGCAAAGACCCCCGCCAGGTAGATGATGGCCGCCACTTTGAAGAACTCGGCGGGTTGGAGTAGGAAAGGCGGACGCCCAATCCAGCGTTGCGCGCCGCTCATCTCATAGCCGATCCCCGGAATCTCCACCGCGATCAAGGAGATCATCCCGAGCAGAAAGATGCCGATCGACCACTTCTTGAGCTTAACCTGGCTGATCCGTCCCACCCAGTAAGCGATCAGCAGTCCCGAGATCAGGAACGGGATCTGCATCAAGAATTCGCGAGGGATCATGCCTCGGCCATCGCGCATCGACCGCGCATAGCCGGCGTCGAAAATGAAGAGCATCCCCACTCCGGTAAGCGCAAGCGCCAACCAGAAAAGGGTCGGGTCCGATAACCTCCGTGTTGGATTCATATCTCAAGCCACTCCTTGGCTAATTGTTTAAAGACGTCCCCACGCTCCCGAAAGTCTCGGAACTGGTCGGTGCTGGCGCATCCGGGCGCAAGCATCACCACTTCCCCGCTTCGAGCGGCCTCCAATGCTGCGCGGGCCGCGTCCTCCATTCTTTCATACACCAAGTCGGTGCCGATTTGTTCGGAAAGCTGATCTTTTGCCTCGCCATAGACATAGGCGTGGTGCATCCCATTGGAAAAGTAGTGCCGCAAGGGCCGGAAGTCGAGGTCCTTGTTGCGCCCCCCGATGAGAACGTGGTTAGGCCCCTTCAAACTGGTCGCCGACTTCAGCACCGCATCGGGGTTGGTGCACATGGAGTTGTTAATCACCCGCACCCCGCCTTTCTCACCTATGAACTCCATCCGGTGCGCAATCCCCCGGAACTCCTTCAAGCCCTCCAAGATGCAAGCGGGAAGAACGTGCTTAGGCTTATTGGCTTCTTGGAGCCGCTGGTTATAGGCGTTGGTCTTGGCGGCTCGCTTCTGGTCGGCTTCCCGCTCAGCTTCCTCGATGATCTGCTTGGCTTTCGGATTCTTTCTCGCCGCGCCCTTGAGTCCTCCATAAGCAAGGAGAGCGGCCATGCAGGCATTGGCGTGGTTGTGGTGCTCCGCGAAGTGAAGTTCGTCGAGTTTGATCTGTTTGTCGAGGACTGTTAGGAACCGCTCGTCAACTCTAGCATGCTCCCCCGTCGCGCCGAAAGTGAGTAGGCAGGAAAAGCCCCTCTCCCCCCCGCGGGAGAGGGGTTGGGGTGAGGGGGCGCGCCGAGTGCGTGGCGATGAGACAGTTGCCCCCGGAGCCCGCACCACCGGATCATGAGCCTTCACCACTGCAAAGTCGTCAGGCGTCTGCGCAGCAAAGATGCGCTGCTTGGTCGCCGCATACTGCTCAAAGGAGTCATAACGATCCAAGTGGTCGGGCCAGATATTGGTGATCCCGGCGCTGATCGGCCGGAAGCACGACACCCATTCCAGTTGGAAGGAGCTGATCTCGGCCACCAGGATTTGGTCGGGTGTGGAGTTCAAAGCCGCATCCGTCAACGGCACCTCGGGATAGCCGGAACCAAAAATATTCCCGCAAAGCACCGCCTCGATCCCACATTGCTTGAGGCAAAGATAGGTCATGACGGTCGTCGTACTCTTCCCGTTGGTACCCGTGATGGCGATGATCGGGGCCTTGGAGATGCGATAGGCGAACTCGATCTCAGAGATCACCTCGTAACCTTGGTCTTGGGCGGCTTTGAGGATAGGGTTGCGCATGTCGACTGCGGGGTTAACAACCAGCCACTCAAAGCCCCCTTGAGGGGGTTGGGGGGTGAGGCCAGGTTCTCCGCTCGTAGGCGCATCAGCAACATTCCCTCCCAATCCCGTAGCGGAGAGTTCGGCCTCACCTCCAACCCCCTCAAGGAGGCTCAACTCCGGCAACACCCCATCCCACCCCATCACCACCACAGCCCCCAACGCCCGTGCCTCGTCGAGAATCTCTGGCTTGGCCAACTTGTCCGGGCTCGATTGGTCATAAACGGTCGCTGACGCGCCTAAAGCAATCGCCGCCCTGGCAATCGCCAACCCAGACCGCCCAAGACCAAAGACCCGAATGTGCATCACAGCACCCCGTTCAGCCTCAGACCAACAATGGTGATCGCGAGAGCGGAGAGCAAAGTCTGCGTCAGAGAGAACATCCCAACCACACGAGTCTCGGGCCATCCAGCCTTCTCAAAGGCGTGGTGAATCGGCGTATACGGAAACAGCTTCTTCTTACGCAACTTGACCGACAAGATTTGCAGTGGAACCGGCACCAGTTCCACCAGCATCATCAACGAAAGCACGATACAGGCCGCGTTTACCGGCGAATGCCCCGCGCTCGGCAAGGTCGTGACGGCATCGATCAGACTCCAATTCGGTGCGAAGGTCAAACATGACACCGCCAAACCGAGTATCGCGCCAATAGGCAACGACCCCACGTCGCCCATGAAGACCTTGGCGGGAGGAGAATTCAGGAAAAGGAACGGAATCACCGCCCCCGCCAATGGCACGACCATGACGACCATTGGCTCCATCCAAGCGGTCAACAACCCAATCCCGACGAGCCCAAGTACCAAACCGAGCAACAACGTTCCAGCCAACCCATCCAGCCCGTCGGAAAAGTTGTATGCGTTGGAAAAGAACAGGATGAGGAAAACGCAGGCGGCAAAAGGAAAATCGAACTCCCAGCCATAGCAAAGCCCCGCGCCCAAAATCGCCAGTCCGAACTGCATGATAATCTTCTGCTTCCAGCCCAGACCACGCTTCCCTTTGAACACACGCGGAACCACAAAATCGTCGATAAAGCCGACCAACGCGAACCCGACGGCCAACACCAGGAATGCGGGCTTCACGTCGCCCATGTAGCCGATATGCTCCGGTACAGGAATGAAGAAGGAGGCGATGACCGTCGCAATGTAGCCCAGAACGATAATGAGCCCGCCCATGGTGGGCGTCCCTTGCTTCGCCTGATGGCCTTCTGGGGCGTATTGGCTGACGGTTTGACGGGACTTGGTAAGGAGCAGTAAACGCCAGACTGGGTACGCCAGAATCGCCGAGACGCCGAAGGCGATCCAGAAGTGCGCCAAGAGTTGTGTCAGCACCCAGGGTTCGATCCTCACTCCAACACTCTCTCCAACTCCAACGACCGACTGCCTTTAATCAAAATCGCATCACCGGGCTGCAGGTCTGAAAGCAACTCTTTAAGTTCATCAATGGACTCAGCCGGATCTTGCAAAGCGAATTCGCTCCACAATGGACCGTAGGTTGCAACGTAGTCAAAACCAAGAGATTGAACATACTCCGTTAAGTCTGAGTGAGCTCTCATTGATTGATCCCCCAACTCGTTCATTTGTCCAAGAAACGCGCAACGCTTGCCGGTTACCGGCAGTTCCATAAACGTCTGAATTGCGCCCATCATGCTGGATGGGGAGGCGTTGTAGGCGTCGAGGAGAATCTTCACCCCATCCCGCTCCAAAACCTGCATCCGCATCGGCGGAACCTCCGCATCGCCCAACGCATCCGCCGCTTCCTGCGGGGCCAGGCCGAGCGATGCAGCGGTGCAAATGGCGGCGGCGACGTTAGCGGCCAGGTGTTTCCCAAGATACGGAATGTGGGCCTGCCAAGGGATATCGGCGAAAAAGCCATTGACCGTAGACCCCTCCCAACCCTCCGAGTAGATACCGATGACTCGACAATCGGCGGACTCGGAAGCCCCGAAGGTGTAGATCTGCCGATCCCCACCGGCTTTGGCCAAAGTCCCAAAGAACTCGTCGTCGCTCGGCAAAACCGCGACCCCATCTGCCGGGAGCGCCTGGAGCAGTTCCGACTTAGCCGCCGCGATCCCCTCCCGAGAACCTACCTCGCTGGCATGCGACCATCCGATGTTCGTAACCACGCCCACCGTCGGTTTGGAGAAGGACGCCAAATGCCCAATCTGCCCCGCCCCCCGCATCGCCATCTCCACCACCACCGCCTGAGTTTCGGAATCAACTTCGGGCCAAAGGAGCGGGGCGGTGTACTCGGTATTCCGGTTGCCCTCGGTCTTCAGTACCTTCCCCAAGGGATGTAGCGCCGCCCCTAGAAACTCCTTCGTCGTCGTCTTCCCGGCGCTCCCGGTAATGCCGATGACCGGGCCATGAAAGCGGTCTCGGTAGTGGGCCCCAAGTTTGGCAAGGGCATCGACCAGGTTGGGCACCAGGATATGCGGCCCCATGACCGGGCGTTCGGCTAGAATGCCGGTCGCGCCTCGGGCCAGCACCTGCTCGTCGAAGTCATGCCCGTCTACTTTCGAGCCTTTGATGGCCAGGAAGAGGTCGCCCGGCCCAACCTCGCGCGAGTCGGTAGCGAAGCCGGTAATCAAGGCGTTGGGCATTGGGCTTTCGGCGCTAAGGGTTCCGCCGACGATCTGGGCGAGGTCTTGCAGAGAGATAGGAGTCATAGAAGCCCCCACTGTTTAGAGTGCGGCAATTTATTGCCGCTTTCGCCCGCCGAGTGCTCGGCCTGAGGAAGCTGGGTGAAAGCGGCAATAAATTGCCGCACTCTAAACAGTTCGCGCCTCCAGGGCTTCGCGCGCCATCAGTCGGTCGTCCATCGGGTACTTGGTGCGACCGATGATCTGGTAGTTCTCATGCCCCTTCCCCGCAATCACCACCACATCGCCCGGCTTGGCGATCTGGATGGCGTAGGCGATAGCCTCTCGCCGGTCGATAATAGCCGTGGCATCGGCTTCCAGCCGATGCGTCCCAAGACCATCCTGGTCTTGGCCGCTTGTAGTAGCCCCAAAGGTCGTAGCATGCGCAACCGGTTGTCCATGACCTGGAAGGTCATGGGACGCATCGGCTGGAAGCCGATGCCACGCCACGCCGCCCGCAATCCCTGCTGCCACATCCTTCAGAATCTGAACCGGGTCCTCGGTGCGGGGGTTGTCGCTGGTGATCACGGTGATGTCGCTCCGCTCGCTCGCGGCTTTGGCCATCTTGGGCCGCTTGGTCCGGTCTCGATCTCCGCCACAGCCAAAGACGGTGATGACTCGACCTTTGGTGAGGGGTCGAACAGCGTCGAGGAGTTTCTCCAATGCATCGGGAGTGTGGGCGTAGTCGACCAGGACAATGGATCCCGAAACGGGCTTACCAACTACCACCTCGAACCGACCAGGCACCGCTTTTGCCGACTCCAATGCAATAGCTGAGTCTCGCTTTGAATAGCCCAAGGCTAACAAACCAGCAGTTGCGGCCGCAGAGTTCTCAATATTGTAAGTCCCGCCAAGAGAGACAACTGAATGGGCAAATAACTCTTGGGCTCCATCTCTGGCCCAGAAGAGGTTAAGCTCAAGCAGTTCAATCATTACCCGAGTCGCTTCCACCCGAAGCCCATTCTCCAGCTTGGAATCTACGGCAAAGCCCAAGAGACTTCCCTGGTCGCCACCTGCCATCCATTTGGCCCCTACGCCGTCTCCAACATTAATTGCCCCCACAAACCGCTTCTCCGTCTGCAACGGCAGCTCAGTGAACAGCCTCAGCTTCGCCGCCTCATACTCCTCCATCGACCCATGGAAATCCAGATGGTCCTGGGTTAGATTGGTAAAGACCCCGGCATCAAACTCCACATACTCGCACCGATGCTCCGCCAGGGCGTGAGAAGACACCTCCATCGCCATCGCCTCAACCCCCTTGTCCCGAGCCTCCGCCAAAAGCGACCAAAGCTCTACCGGGTAGGGCGTGGTGTTCCCAAGCTCCCTCTCCTCCCCCGGAATCTGGAACCCCAATGTCCCCAAATACCCCGCCTTCAGCCCCAACGACGCCAACATATCCCGGATCAACCAAGCGGTAGTCGTTTTGCCGTTGGTTCCTGTCACCCCGACCACCTTCATCGTCCGAGTCGGGTAGCCGAAGAACGTGTTGCACAACCGACACACCGCGTCGTTGAACTGGATCCGGTCTTTGGGTAGCTGGATAGCCGCAATCCCGTTCGCCTGCGCCAACCGCATCCCCTCCGGCGACCACACCACCGCCGCCGCCGCCCCATTCTCCTTGGCCGATGCGATAAAGGCATGGGAGTCGTTGGTGGTTCCGGGGTTGCAGACGAAGAGGGAGCCTGGGATGGCTTGGCGGGAGTCTTGGGTGATGGCCCCAACCGACGCATCGCCTGTCACCGCTATAGGCTGGATTCCCGATTCGGCTACCAGAGAGGAGAGGGTCATGGGGACCTCTTGGGTTTTAGGTTTTTGGCTTTAGGTTTTAGGTTGGCGCAGGCGTGCTTGCCTGGCTCTCTCCCAAAACCTAAAGCCAAAAACCTAAAACCTAAAACCACTCTCACTCTCCCCCAGGTGTACCAGATGAGGGCTTTAACCCATACTTCCGAATCACCGCTCGGGCCAAATCTGAGAACACTGGCCCAGCGACCGTGGCGCCGTAGATTTGGCCATTCGAGGGTCGGTTGATCATCACCATGATCATCGCCTTAGGATCGTCCGCCGGGAGGAAACCAACGAAGTTGGAGACGTGGCCACCTCCGGCCCGGCCCTTGCGCTCCGCCGTCCCCGTCTTGCCCGCCAAACGATAACCGGGGATGCGCAACGACTTGCCGGTGCCTCGCTCAGAGTCGAAAACTGCCTCCATGTAACGCATCACCTGCGCCGTCGTCTCGGGAGAAAAGACGTCGTTGCCTTCCTGGATCGGAGTCTCCTCCCCCCCAATCGACTTTACCAGCCGAGGCCGCATCCAGATCCCCTCATTCCCCAGCGCCGAAAACGCCGCCCCCATCGCCAGGGGAGTTACGCCCATCGACTGGCCAAATGCCCAGCACATCAGATCGTGCGTTTTGGCCACGTTCTCAACTGGCAACCTACCGCGCTTGGCATTCGGCAGCGGAATGCCCAAGGGGTCCATCAGCCCCAGATCATAGATAAACTGCTTGTACGGCTCGTATCCGATCGCGCACGCCCACTGGGCGGCGGATACGTTGCAACTGACGGCAATCGCCTTCTCCATATTCACCGGCCCATGCGCCCGGGTTCCGCCATGCAGGTCGCAGTGAATCTGATAGGGCCCTTTCTTCAAAACGCCGGTGCAGTTCCACGTCCAACCGGAGCCGACCTTCCCATCCTCGATCGCCTTGGCCTGGGTGAGAATCTTCATCATGGAGCCTGGCTCTAGATAGTCCATGATCGCGGGGTTAAAGTCGGCCGTCTTCCCGTCCGGCCCCTGACCCGTCTTGGGGTCAAAGGTAGGCCAGTTCGCCATCGCGAGGATATCCCCCGTCTTGGGGTCCATCACCAACGCGATCCCGCTCTCCGCCCGATTGGACTCCACGGCCCCCTTGACCGAGTCGAAGGCGACCTGCTGAAGACTGCTGTCGATGGTAAGGACGATCTCCGCGCCATCGGCTCGCTTTACACTGTCGCCTTCCATCCGCATCGGGAGGAAGGCCCCTGTTCGATCCACCAAGCCCGTTGCCTGCCCCGGCGCCCCCGCAATTTCTTCGGCAAAGGTCCTCTCGATGCCCTTCGCCACCTCCGAACTGCCCATCAGCCCAACGATAGAGCTTGCCGCCGGACCCATCGGGTACAGCCGTTGCCCAGAGGAATCCGCGGAAAGACCGTCGGCCCGCCAGCGCGTCTTCACCAATTCCACCTTTTTCTTCTGATCAGGTGTCAGGCGGGCAGGCCAAAGAACGTCGCCCTTGGACCGGTTCGCCAACTCCTGAATCTCCGCCCCCGACATCCCCGCCGCTTCGCCTAGATCCAGATAGAAGCCGGGCGTCTTGGGCACCTTATCGAAATTAATATGGAGCGCATAGACGCCCTCGTCTCGCGCCAAAGTCTGTCCATCCGAAGACTTGATCTCACCCCGCTTGGGATAGTCCACATGGGTGACGACGAACCGCTTGGACTTGAGCGCCTTGGCCCTGATCTCGCGGCTGTTCAGAATCTGAACGTTGACCTGGCTATAGACGGCAACGGCAAAAAACGCCACCGCTCCCATGGTTACGAAGCGGAGGCGTCTTTTGTTATCGGCTGGCGACGATTGCGACACGGCTATTTCCAGACGTTTTGAGAGCCATATCTGGAGCGACAAATCCGTTTCGCTTTGCCCAGACGATCAAATCCTTCTCTGAGGACAGGGCCTCGATCTGGCGGACCAGGGTGGCCTGGGCGCCTCTCGCCGCGTTCAGCCGCTGGTTCGCCCGAATCCCGTCCCGTCGCGCCTTCTCCACCATCACATGGCCGCCCAGGCTGCTTGCGCCAAAGGTCAAGACCGTGATCGCGGAGAAGGCAATCATGCCCTTGATGCACTGACTGGCTACCGACCGCCGGGCTCCGGTGACCACCCTCAGGTTGGGTCGAGTGTCGATATGGGGTCTGCTGATTGGTATTGCGCTCATCCGTGGCTCCTCTCTCTATATATGTGTGTGGGCCATCCATGGCCCGGGTCGTCATCCTGACTTCTGTCTCCTGACCGCTCTCAACTTCGCGCTCCTGCTCCGAGGGTTGCGGGCGATCTCCTCCGCCGAGGGCTGGGCCGGCTTCTTGTAAAGCTCCTCAAACCCTTCGGCGGCCAATTCTCTCATGGCATGTTTGGCGGCGCGGTCCTCGCCCGAGTGGTAGCTGAGCACCGCCAGCACGCCCCCCGGCTTCAGACATCGCCCGATCTCGGCGATCGTCTCATCCAAACCTTCCAACTCTTCGTTCACGGCAATCCTTATTGCCTGAAAACTGCGAGTAGCGGAGTGGATGCGCTTGTCTCGCGCCCGCACCGGGATCGCCGCCAAGACGCAGTCCACCAAATCCTGGGTAGTGCGCAAGGGACTCTCCTTTCGCCACTCGACGATTTTCCGCGCAATCGCTCGCGCCCACTTTTCGTCTCCGTATTCCCACAGAATTCGTTCGATCTGGTCCAGCGACATCCGGTTGAGCATCGCCGAAGCCGGTTCCCCGGTACTTCGATCCATTCTCATGTCGAGCGGCCCCTCTTCCTTAAAGGCGATCCCCCGCTCCGCATCCTCGATCTGGGCGCTGTTCAAACCCAGGTCGAGCAGAATGCCGTCCGCTTCCCAACCCAGCCTTTTCATCTCGGCGGGAAGGCCCCGATAGTCGCCGTGGACCAACTCTGCCTGCGTCCCAACCGATCCAATCCTCTCTCGCGCGGCTGCCAGCATCGACTCGTCCCAGTCCATCCCCAGAAATCGCCCCGTCGCCCCGACCCGCGCGATCATCTCGCGCGCATGGCCAGCCAAACCAAGCGTTCCATCGACCGCCGTCCCGCCTTCCGACAACGGAAGCAGGTCCAAAATCTCGCGGAGCATCACCGGGTCGTGCCTGGCTTCCGCCATCGCTAGATCCCCCAGCCTTCCGAATCCTCGTCCTGCCGCATCATCTTGCGGGCCTTGTCCATCAACGCTCGCCGCTCCGCCCCGTAGCTGTAGGGATCGGCCTCGTACTTCTTGAACTCTTCCGCATTCCAAAGCTCCAGGCGATTGATCGCGCCGTGGAGAACGATGTCTCCCTTCAAGTTGGCGCTTTCCCGCAGTCTCTGAGGAAGCACGAACCGCCCTTGCGAGTCGCAGTTCAACTCGTCGGCCACGTTCTTGCCCATCAGTCGTGTGTAGTGTTCCCAGCCAGGATTGTCCGACTGGGCGTCCAGAATCTTGTCTTCCAGCTCCCGCCAGACTTCTTCCCGATAAAGCCCCAGACACCCGTTGGGCATCATCGCCGCCACAAAATCTTTCCCGAGGCGCTCGCGGTTCTTCTTGTCGATCATCACCCGACCCTTGTCGTCGAGCGCCGATTCCGCGTACCCATAGAAGCGCATGGGGGTTTTGCCTTGTGTGTCCGCCATCCTCTTGCACTTCCTTCGCCTCTTGATAGTTTCGGGCGGCTTCCAAATCCTTTTGTCAGCCGCCCGATGGAAACTTGGCTAGAGCACCCCGCCCTTGCCCCCGAAGCCTTGGGTTTTTCCCTGGCCCGCGTCTTCAGTGGCAAGATGATACAGGGAATTTCTGGGAAAAAAAGGGTTTTTTTGGGAATTTTCTTAAAAAGAATTGTATCTCCACTACTATTGAATCATATGTCTACTATTTCCTTCACTACCACCACTTGGGGGACATGTACAGGTTGGGGCAGACCCAGATCGATCTGCGCTTAGGCGCTCAGTTCAAGTGCGCTCTTGAACTGTTCGCGATAGATGTTCTGGTAGATCCCTGGGCGGGCGACGAGTTCGGCGTGGGTTCCGACATCGACAATGCGTCCGTCTTCGATCACATAAATGCGGTGGGCCTCCACCACTGAGGAAAGGCGGTGGGCGATGATGAAGGTGGTTCGGCCTTGCATGACCCGGGATAGGGCCTCTTGGACTCGGGCTTCGGTCTCGCCGTCCAGGGCCGAGGTTACGTCGTCGAGGATGAGGATAGCGGGGTCAGTGAGGAGGGCTCGGGCCAAGGCCAGCCTTTGCTTTTGGCCGCCGCTAAGCTTGATCCCATCCTCGCCGATCATCGTCTCGTAGCCGTCCGGGAGTTCCATGATGAAGTCGTGCAGGTCGGCGGCTTTGCAGGCTTCGATGGCGGCATTGTCGTCGGCCTGGGGGTTGCCGTATTTCACGTTCTCCAGGATCGACACGCTGAAGAGGACGTTCTCCTGGGCCACCATCGCGATCTTGCGGCGCAGAGACTCCAAGCGGACCTCGCGCAGGTCGTGGCCGTCCACCTTGATCGAGCCCTCGGTCGGGTCGTAGAAGCGCATCAGCAGGTTCATCAGAGTGCTCTTCCCCGCTCCGCTATGCCCCACCAACGCCACGATCTCGCCCTGCTCTACAACCAGCGACACGTCGTCGATCGCGTTTTTGCCTTCCACATAACTGAAGCACACATGGTCGAACTCCACTTTGCCTCGCACGTCGGACAGGGGCAGGGCGTTGGGTTTGTCCTCGATGTCGGGGCGGGTGTCCAGGGTTTGGAAGACGCGATCCATCGCCGCCAGCGCCCACTGGAGGGAGTTATTGAAGTCCACCACTCGGACGGCGGGGTTGAAGACGTAGCCGATGTAGAACGTAAGGGCGACGAGGACGCCGGTCGTGAGTTGGCCCTGCTGAACCAAGGAGCCCCCGTAGGCGTAGACCAAGCCCGTTCCTACCGCGGAGATCACTCCCGAGACCAAGCCGAGGCGGCGGTTGAGGTGGACCTGCCTCATGTCCACGGCGAACTTGGCCCGGACCGAGCCCATGAAGTTCTGGGTCTCGTAGTCCTCTTTGACAAACGCCTTGACCACCCCAATTCCGGCGATTTTCTCGGCCAGCTTGCCCAGCATCTCATCCCAAAGCCGCCGCTGTTCCTGGCTGACCTCGCGGATGTGCTTCAGGAAGCTGAGGTAGCTGATAACGTAGAACGGAATCAGCCCGGCGATGCACAGTGCGATCCGCCATTCCAGGAAGAAAAGCATTCCGATGACGGCGATGAGGGTCACGATGTCGCTGATGAAGGTGACCAGTTGGCCTTGGATCAGGCCCTGGATAAGCTCAATATCGCCCGTAACCCGCGCCATGATCTTGCCGGTCTGGGTCTGGTTGTGATAGGCAAGGCTCAGGCGCTGGAGGTGCTTCCAGGTGGCGAAGCGGAGGTCGAAGACGAACCGGTGGCCGATCCAGGTGAGAGTGTAGCTGTTGATGAAGCTGAAGACGTTGCGGAGGAGGATGACGCCGAAGAGGGCGATGGCGGTCCAGAGGATGATATCGGGGCCGCGCTTCTCCGTGATCTCAAGTTCTTGGACCTTTGCCAGGGCGGCGACCTGATCCGGTCCCTCCGTTGCGGCGGCGAGTCTGGCTTCCGGGAGTTGCTTTCGGGCGTCTAGCGTCGGCTTGATGCCGCCGTCGATCGCGACCTGGAAGAGGCGGGGCGGCACGATCTGGAGCAGAGTGACTAAAAGCGTGAGCAGTACCGCCACGACCACCCGCCCCTTGTAGGGTTGCAGAAAGCTCAGAGTGCGGCGGAATGATCGCACTGCGGAGGTTTACCTTTTTTAAGAGCGCTGAAGCCCCCTTGAGGGGGTTGGGGGTGTGGCCAGGCTCTCCACTTGTAGGTCAATACCGGTATTGTGGCCTACGTTCCAAAGCGTCCCTGATTTTCATCAGAACCACGGGCATATCTCGCAAAACTTCTTCATCTGTGAAGCGCAGAACCTCGTATCCCATAGCCCGCATCGCCTCGTCCCGTTCCGCATCCTTACTCTTTGCTGAACTCGTGCGAGAAACCATCGACCTCGACCACCAGGCGGTGGGATCGACAACAGAAATCGGCGAAGTACTTGCCTATCCGGGACTGGAAAACGAACTTGTGCCCGTCGATCTTCTTATCCCTTAACTGCTCCCAAAGTTCACGTTCAGCATGAGTCGCCCCTTGTCGCAAACCCCTGGCGAACTCCGTGGGTGAGAGCTTTTCGGGTTGCATATTGGTTGCTTCTATTCAGACGCCCAGGAATCCTTCTGAAAAGTGCAGTTTCCAGTACAAGCGGAGAGCCTGGCCACACCCCCAACCCCCTCAAGGGGGCCTTTTAGCGCTCGGCTACCCCTGCCATTCTCTCATCAAGTCCTGCTCCGCCCCCAATGACTGCAGAATCCTCGCGACCACCGTATCGGCCAGTTCCTCAATCGTCGCGGGTCTGTAATACCAAGCCGGGCAAGCCGGAAGAACCGTGGCTCCTGACTCGGCGAGAGTTGCCAAGTTGCGGAGCATGATGGCGTTCATGGGCATCTCGCGGGGGACTACGATCAGTTTCCTTCTCTCTTTTAGGCACACGTCCGCCGCTCGGGTGAGGAGGTCGTCGCTGATTCCGTGGGCGATTCTGCCGGCGGTGCCCATCGAGCAGGGGACGACGACCATGCCGTCGTGGCGGAAGGAGCCTGAGGCGGGGGGCGTGAAGTAGTTTTTGGAGTCCAGGAGTTTGATCTGGGAGTAGTCCTGGCCCAGCCATTCTTGGGTGGAGAAGTTCTCCCGGCGGGGGGCGACGCCGAGTTCGGTGGCGGCGACCTGGATGGCCTGGTCGCTGAGGATCAGATAGATTTCGGACCATCGCTTGGCGGCCTCGCGCAGAAACCGCTGGGCATAGATCGCCCCGCTCGCGCCCGTTACTCCCACTACCAATCGCCCGGTTGACATCTGCGATAAGTCTACGAGAGTTCCTCCGGTTCCTGCCCGAGGGTCCCGACAATCCAGACTGATGAAGGCCAAAATCGCGATCGTCGCCCTCGTGCTCGCCGTGGTGGCGCAAGCTTCCTGGCGGGCGGACGTCACCACCGCTCCCATCCCGGCGAAACCGGTGTCGGGAGCCCTTCTCGGAAAGTCGTTCGTTCCCAAAGTCGTGACTCTCAAGAAGCTGGGGCTCAATTCGGCCAGCCAGGACGGCAAGGTGAAGGATCGAGCCCAGGCTTACGCCCTCTCTTTCGCCAGCGACTCGGAGTTCTTCCCTGCCCAAGAGGTGTCGGTCTGGTTCTCTACCAACCCGGGGGAGAAGTTGGTTGGGAAGTCGATGGCGATGAAGCCTTATGCCTTTGGCACTGAGGAGCATCGTCGCCAGAGCTACGGAGACCGGACGGGGACGATGGTGCCTCGTGGGGTGACGGCGATCTTTACGACCAGCACGAACCCATCGGTTTCGGATAGCCACTCCGACCGGTACTCGATTCAGCTTTCCTTCATCAAGCAATCTGGGAAGTCGCTTCAGGGCAAGGTTTATCTGTCGTTGCCAGACAAGGCGAAGAGTTTTCTGACCGGGACTTTCACTGCAACTGTGGAGTAGTTTTTCACGCAAAGACGCAAAGATCGCAAAGAGCCTCTTCCTTTGCGATCTTTGCGTCTTTGCGTGAAACCCCAGTCGTTTCCTCAAGAAGCCCTCGGATTGGTTGGGCAAATGCGGTTGCAGCTACGGATTTTTAGGTTCAAGTTTTCAGAAAACGCGACCAAACTCAGGTTCAAAAATCCGTAGATGGCTCAGGTTCAATTGAACCGGGGTTTTCGTGCTTTTTTTCCTGCAAGTCACGTACATGGCGGTTTTTCGGCATTGCGGCATTGCAGTTGTGGGAGGTTTTTTCCAGGCTACGATCTTTTCAAAACCACCAAGGCACGAAGGCACAAAGGGGATGGCAGGCTTTCACCACAACGGCACAGCGACACAACGAGGGATAACGGAGAGACGGCTACAGGTTTCCAATTTCTGCGCCCCTCACTATATAGGGCGGAAAAGCGGGTTTTGTCAACCAACGATTTTGAGGATTTCGATGGCTGGTCTGGGGAGATAGCCTTAGGGCTGCAAAGCTGTGGCGAGCGTGGAGCCAGTGGCTTGCGCGCCCTGAGGCAGACGAAATCTTGATCGTGGGGTTGTCTGAGAGTGGCGCAACGAATATTGCGGCCCCACGTATCTCTGCAGAAGGAACTGGCCAAATCGGCCTAGAACCTATTGTTGATCATGTGGCAACGATTTACAGAAGCGGCGCGCAAGGCGGTCTTCTACGCTCAGGAAGCGGCTGTAGCTTGTGGAAACGACTATGTTTGCACGGAACATCTCCTGCTTGGACTTTGCCGCGACGATGACTCCACTGCTGGCAAGGCAGTGGCCCTGATGGGTGGCTCTTGGAGTCAGATAAAAGCTGAAGTCGAGAAGCAGTTGCCGGAGGAGACGAGCCAGCCCGCTCAAGGCATGACCCTAACCCCTCGCGCTAAACGGGTGATCGACCTTGCCTACGATCAAGCCAAGGCTCTGGGCAACAACTACATTGGCACCGAGCATCTCCTGTTGGGGTTGGTCCGGGAGGGAGACGGTTTGGCGGGAAGAGTCCTTGCCAAGGTGGGCATCTCCCTCGAAGCGGTACGCAAGGCGATCCTGGAACTGCACGCTTCAGGGGACTACCAAGGAGAAGGCAGCCAATCTCCGTCGTTCATTCAACGTGTGAGGCAAAAACTAGGGCTGGGATCAGCCGCTCCCACTTCCCCGCCTCGGGCATCTATCTACCGCATTCAAACCCGCATCGACTTTCACACGCTCCACCCGGTGGATCAAATGCTTCTGGCAGTGCTCACGGATGAAGATGGTGAGTTTGCAGATCGGATTCGCGGCGACATACC
Organism: uncultured Fimbriimonadaceae bacterium; assembly: GCA_964501275.1. Classification (GTDB taxonomy): domain Bacteria; phylum Armatimonadota; class Fimbriimonadia; order Fimbriimonadales; family Fimbriimonadaceae; genus 55-13. The sequence goes on from CAZCSP010000001.1 coordinate 76,963, forward strand.
GCCTTTTCACTTACTCCTTCCCGCCATCGTTTCCCGGATGGCGACGACCAGCCAGGAAGACCGCGCTTGCTTATCCGTCGTCCTCGCCGATGCCCACCAACTGGCGGCTAAGGCGGGACGGGCGGAGGCTACGGCGGAGGACATCTTTCTCGCCTGCGTCCTCTGGACTACCGACGACGTGCGGGTTGTTCTCTCGGAGCTTGGGCTTAATCCGTTTCGGGACGATGAGCTACCGGGCGGGTGAGGTGTGGCCTGTGAGATGTGGCCTGTGGCTTGTGGAATGTGAGCTGTCCTGGCTTATCTGACGAATCTGACGAATCTGACCTATCAGACGAATTTGCCTGATAGGTCAGATAGGTCCGATCCCGAGAACAAGCCACAGGCTACAGGCCACATCTCACATCCCACAGCCCCCAGGCCACTCCCCGTAATCTTACTGGTTCGCAGGGGCAGCAAGAGGCGGAATTTATACGGGTATGGGCCGCTTACGCGTGTTTGCTATCTTTGCGCTCCTTTTGAGCGCGGTTGTTTCTCAGGCTTCTGTCGACTACCGATTGGTGATCGCCTCCGACGATCCGGGTGTGCGGAAGGCCGCCACCATGGTGGTGTTTGAAGGGACTGGGAAGCTGACCAAGGAGGACCGGATCACCTCGATCACCTTCTCCGCCGCCGCAGATTTGAAACCGAACTGCGTGGTTTCGTTGGACCCGGCAAGCGGTAAATCGCCGCTTTCCCTCGGTCCCGATGTCGAGGTCTTCGGGGGGAACCTGATGATCGCGGGCACGAAGCCGACGAAGAAAGTCATCCCAGCCTATTTGGCGGTGGATGTGCCGGTAACGATCGGCGATAAGGAAGGGAAACTCGGATCGGTGATGCAGCCCATCATCAAGCAGGTCAACAACATCCCCTGGCTGTATATCGTGATCGGCGTCGGCATCTTCCTGGGCATCACCGCCCTCATGAACCGCCGCTCGCTCCAGTTCACGACCTCTATGTCCAAGGAGGCCAAGAACCTGTATCTGGAGACGGTCGGGCGGATTACGGAGCGTCTAGAGAAGATCGAAACGACGCAGGAGAGGCTGGTCAAGAACCCGCCGGTGGTGCGCACGTTCAAGGCCCAGATCGAGGACTTTGAGGGCCGGCTTGGGCGGATCGAGAAGCTGGCGAAAGAGGCCAAAGACGAGATCGGTAAAGCCTCTGCCGAACTGAGCCAGACCGACAAGCGGCATACGGACCTGGTCGGGCGAATCGACGCGACCAAGGCCGAGACGGGCAAGACGCAGTCCACGCTCAAGCAGGAGGCCGATGGCCTTCGCGCCGAATTGAAGCTGTTACTCAAGGGCCAAGACGAAGCCACCGCCAAGTTGGGCGCCCTCGACGACCTGAAGGCCTCCGATAAGCAGATTTCTGAACAAGGTAAGCATCTGGAGTCCATGCTGTCGGCCCAAGAAGCCGCGATCCTCAAGGCCCAGGCCGAACACCTCCAGCAGCTGCAACAGCTTCAAGGCGAACTCGCCACGATGCGCGCAAACCAGGAAGCGCTCTCTGCTCTGCCAAAGGAGCTGGAACTGGTGTCGGCCAACATCGCCAATATGCCCACCGAGTTCGAATCGGTGCGGTCCGCGATGCCTCGTCTGGATGGCATCGAAGCTCGGCTGGACGGCATCTCTGAGTTCGGCTCCAAGCTGGATCATATCTCAGGATTTGGGGAGAGGTTCGACGGGATTTCGGACCAGCTCAACGCCTTGCCAGAGATTCAGAACAGCCTGAACGCCCTGCCCACCGAGTTTCCCAAGAACGACGAAGAGCTGAATCGGATTCATGAGTCGCTGTTGCTAGAGATCGAGTCGCTGAGCGGCAAGATCGACGACTCCAGCGCCCACCTGAGCGACCTCTTCTCCGCCCACTCTTTCGCACCGCCGACTCCCGAAGTTGAAGCCGAGATCGAAGCCCAAATGGAGGAAGAGCCCAAGGCGGTAAAAAAGTCGAAGAGGGGCAAACAGATTCAGCCGGAGATCGAAGCGATCTCGGAAGAGCTGCATGAGGAGGTTCAAGACCACCTAGAGATCCCTGAGCCGGAAGCGCAGGTCGAAGAGCCCCTGGTTGAATTCGAGGCGGCCATCGAAGAAGCGATTCCGGAGCCCGAGTTGCAGCTTGAAGAACCCCCCGCAGAACCCGAGGCGATGATCGAAGATGTCCAGCCCGAAGCGGTAAGCGTCGAACCTGAGCCAGAGACAGAGGCAGAAGTTCACTTTGAGGAGCCAGAAGCACTCGTCGAGGAAGCCCTGCTTGAGGCAGTCGAAGCCGAAGTAGAGATCGAGACTGAAGTCCAAGCGGAAGAACTGGCGGCGGAATTCCCCGAAGCGGTTGAAATTGAGCCTGAGGCAGAAGCTCCCCTAGAAGAGCCCGAGGCAGAGGCTGAGATTCAACCTGAGGAACCATCGTTCGAGGCACCTGAAATTGAGGAACAGCCAGTCGAAGAGGCTCCCGAAGCAACACGGGAAGAGCAGATCGAGGAGACGCCAGAGGCTGACCCAGAGCTCTTGCCCGAGTTTAAGGCAAAGGAGGTGGAATACCGCTACGCCGATCCGGAAGCGCCCGTCTACCCAGAGTTCCACTTCAACAATGCCATCAAGCAGATGGTTGAAGAACGGGTCCAAGAGATGCTGATTAAAGACGAAAATCAGCACGCCGGGCAGGAAGCCCCCCTGACCTTCAAACTCGATGAGCTTCCCGACCATCTGGAGACTTTCGAGGACTCCGGCGCCGACGCCGTTCTGCAGACTTTGCAGGTCGAAGAGAACGAGCAGTACTACGAAGGCAGCGGCAACGAGGAGGCCGAAGTCGTGCTGATGACGCTGACCCAGCCCAAATCGGCAGATGAAGATGTAGCTGATTTCGACTCGGAGCCGGAGGAAGAGGCCAACTCGCACGCGGGACACTGGGGCGCCATGGGCGGGTCTGGCTCTCGCACCTGGGGCAGCGAGTCCTCTCGCCCCTTGGAACTGGTGCGGTTCGAGGGCGAACTCAAGCCTCTGACCCCGATCGAGACGGCTCCCATCGGCGACACCATCGGCGCGATGGTCTACGGAATGGGTCGCGTGGTCTATGCCTGCGGCAAGAACGTCCACGGATTCTGGCCGGGGCGGGAGGATCGCCATGTGGCGATGGACTTCCCGGTCGGCACCGAAGACTGGCGTTTGGCCCTCAAGGGGCAAAGCCTGTTTGTGGTTGAAGACAAGAAAGTCAAGATCGTCTCGATCCAAAGTTGGTACGTCTTGGAACAGTTCAAGGGCGAGTACCGAGATCAGATACTGAGCGGCAGCCGCTGGGCGGGCCTGCGGAACGACAACGGGCCCGTTGTGGACTTCCGAGATATGCGGGGCCAGATGGCAGCGGAAGGCGTGCGGCTCGACATGGAAATGGAGGGCCTCCACCTGGCGGGTTCCGAGCAGCGGATGTTCGCCGGTTCGCGCGATGGCCGGTTCTTCGAAGTCTCTGAATTCGGCACCGAGCTTCTTGGCTCCGGTCCCGAGGGGGCCGAACTCGTCTACATGGGCGCCTATGGCGAAGGGCTGATCGCGGTGTTGAAAGTAGGCGAAGACTTGCAGCTTCTGCATCTGGATGGTGAAGCACGCTCAATGTCCCTGGGGATGCAGGGGTTGTCAGGCAAACCGGTGGTCCTGGGAACCAAGCTCTATCTTGCGGATTTGGAGATCTCCAGCTTGGTCACGGTGAACCTCAAAAAGATGTCCTGTTCTCGGACGACATGCTTTGAAGGAGTCTCCGCTATCCGCCGGATGATCGGCATCCAACACAAGTCCCAACACGACCTGTTTGTGATCACGACGGACAGCGGCAAGAAGGGCGGGCGACTGGTGATGATCGACGCGAAGTCGGGCCAGGAGACCACTTTTGGCACGGTTGGACAGGCCAGCGTGAACCTCATCGCTGCCGACCACCATGTGGCGCTCTCTACCAGCAGCCAGTACCAGAACGTGATCCGGGTTCTGGAACCGTTTGCGGAGAGAGTCGCGGCCTAGACTTCCTACGAGCCTTCCCCTGAGAGCCCCGGCGTCCCGCCGGGAGGAGGCTTGTATTTGCCCCTGCTCTTGTAATTTTAAATACAAGCCGGCAACCATGACCAAGCAGGTCATGGGACGCATGGGCGGTCTGCCCATGCCACGGCTGGGTAAGCTCCCTTTATGCCCGCCGGGACTTATGAGGATGAAATCAACCCTATCCCCGGCGACGTCTTTTTGGACCGGGTTCTGGGGTGGCTTTGCCTGGTCTGCGGACTGGCGATCTTGGGGGTTGCGGTTTATCGCCTGTTTCATCTTCCCGTCGGTGAGCCGACTTGGGTGCAGCCTGCGCGGGTGGCACTCATTGGGTTGGGGTTGGTTGGGATTGGAGCGATCATCACGAGCAAACCTCAGGCCTTTCCTTTTGCGCTGGCGTTGCACGTCGTCCGGCTGGTCGGGGTCCTGGCACTGTTTGCCTACAGCGGGCCGAGGTTTGCGATCACGGAGATCATCTGGAACCTGACGGTGATCGGGTACTGCTGGTTGAGGATGCGGGGAGTATCGCGGGATCGCTGAATCGTTTATCGCGGGATCGTTGGATCGTGAACACGTGAACACGTGAACACGTGAGATCGTGATGGTGTGAACTACTTATCTGCTATCCTACGATCCCTCACGATTCAGCGATCCCGCGATCCCGCGATAGCCGATCCGACTATTGGACTATCCCACTGTCGCACTTCCGTCAAAATCTCCATCCCGTCCTGCATTGGGCAAGCAAGGGCGTTTATAACTTAAGGAGAATCATGAAGCTGAAAACCTTTGGCCCCGTTGATGAGCGGGCCAAGCAGCAGATCGAACGATGTGCCCAAGAGGCAGAATTCGCCGTCCTCTGCGCCGACCACCATCCGGGCTACTCGCAACCTATCGGGGGCGCTCGCCTATGCCGAGCACATCTCGCCGAGCGGGGTGGGGTACGACATCGCCTGCGGCAACAAGGCCGTCCTCACCGATGTGATGGCGGCTGACATCGATGTGAAGCAGGTGATGGACGACATCGAGCGGCTGATCGGTTTCGGCGTGGGGCGTCCCAATCCCGAGCCGGTGGACCATCCCGTCCTGGAGGCCATCTTCAAAGCGGAGTTTCGGCCCCAGCGCAAAATGATCCAGATGGCGAGCAACCAGCTTGGCACGGTCGGCTCGGGCAACCACTATGTGGACCTGTTCGAGGACGAGCAGGGGCGGCTGTGGATCGGAGTGCATTTTGGGTCGCGGGGCTTTGGCCACCGAACCGCGTCGGGCTTCCTGGCCTTGGCGAAGGGCAATAACTTCGACGACAAGGCTCCCGATGGGGAGATGGACGCCGATCCAACCTTGATCCGGATCGACACCACGCTTGGGCAGGACTACATCAATGCAATGAACCTGGCGGGCGACTATGCCTATGCGGGCCGCGACGTCGTGGTCACTAAGATCGTGGAGGACATCATCGGGTGTCGGGTTCTGTAGGACATCCACAACCATCACAACTTCGCTTGGCTGGAGGAGCATCATGGCCAGAAGGTGTGGGTCATCCGCAAGGGCTGCACCCCGGCCTTTCCCGGTCAGAAGGGGTTTGTAGGCGCGACCATGGGCGACACTTCGGTGATCTTGGAAGGGGTGGACAAGATAGAGTCCAAGGAAGGGCTTTACTCCACGGTACATGGCGCAGGGCGCGTGATGTCCCGAACTCAAGCCGCTGGAAAGCAGAAGTGGATCAAAGGCGTTCCCCACCGGGTTTCCAAGGGCCTGGTGGATTGGGAGCGGGTGCAGTTGGAGATGATGTCGAAGGGCATTGAGCTGAGGGGAGCTGGTCCTGACGAGGCTCCGGAGGTCTACAAGAAGCTGGATGAGGTTTTAGAACACCACGGCGATACCATCCGGGTCCTGCATCGGTTGAAACCAATCGGGGTGGCGATGGCGGGGTCGGAAGTGGTTGATCCTTATAAGGATTAGCACCAGTGCGATATATGTAGGCGGCGGATGCATTGTGCCGCCGCCAAACCTGTAGTGAGCAAGGAATTCTGTACCCCCGGATGGTTCGTGCCCGGGCTATCTAAACCCAAACTCTCGGAAAGACGGCGGCACAATACATCCGCCGCCTACAGGGTTTCGTGATAATCCATAATCACCCCGTGACCTTCACCCCTGTGGCCAACTTCTGCGAAGAGAATGTTTGGCGGCACCTTCAGGACCCTTCCGACAACCCTCGCTGGGCGGTATTCGTTTCCACGGAGGATCAGAAGTGCACGATGTGGGCGCAGCGGACACAAAACGGCATCACGCCCGTCATTTGGGACTACCACGTCGTGATGCTGGAGCAGACTTCCGACGGTTTTCAGGTCTGGGACCCAGACTGTACGGCGGGAACTTCCCTGTCTTGCCCAGAGTGGACCCAAGCCAATTTCCCTCAGCCCGATGCAACCGTTCGATTCAGGGTGGTTGACTCACGTTCATTTACCCACAGTTTTCGCTCCGACCGACGGCATAGTAAAGGCTCTGCTCAACCGGATTGGCCGGTTATCTCTCCCGGCGAGCACAATTTAGGAATATTCACGACCGTTTCCCCGGGTGGCCCGGGAGAGTTGTTGGATCTAGAAGCTTGGGATATCTTCACAAGTCGAACCAAGGACCTGCTATCTATCGCCTGAATGCGGGGGTATGGTTGGGAGTCAAGGAGAACCCTATGATCAGCGACTATTGCTATATCTCGGGCGAGTTCTCCCATCTGCACCGGTGATCGGTTGGGTGGGCGGGCAAGCCCATCTCGATAAACTTGAATCACGCGGTGTAGCGGCGGACGTTAGAGAGTCTCGGCAGGCTGTAACCCTGTTGCCTTTGTGCTTAGTCAGTTCGAATCTGACCTACACCACCAACCCTTTCATAGGCTTCTGAATTGGCTGAGGCCTTTTCAAGAATCATCCGTCGCCCAACGTTGAACGGAGCCATAACGACAGGGGGTTTGCGGCTCCCGCCCCAGCACGAACGGGGCTGTTGCGTGGGGTTGTTGCCGTGCGAATCTTTGCGGGCTTTGCGTCTTTGCGAGAACTTTTTGAACTCACGCGAAGACGCAAAGAGCCGAGAAGGAATGGGCGGCGAACACACAATGCAACAACCCCAAACCATCCGGGATCTACTTTTCGGGTGCGATCTCGCCCATGAGGATCGGTGGCTCCTCACCAGTCGAACTCCCCGATCCGGTGGGCGGTGGGGTCGGTGGACACGCTATCGCGCCAAGGGCGACGTCCCCCATTACTTCCGGTTTGTCAAAGATGCTGAGGCCGGTGGCCTGCCTTATCTTCTCGCCCTGAGTGCCGCATCCCAGGGAGGTGAGGACGAGTGAAGCGGCCAGGGCCAGGCGCTTCGCCGCCCGCTGGCGCAAGGCTTTCAGGCCCTTGGGGCAGTCCTTGGTCATCACCCTACCGTCGGTGCGCTTGTAGTAACGGACACAGACCCGGCCGGTTTGTTTTTGGAGGAAAGTCTCCGCCTCTTCGCTCGACATTTCGGAGAGGTTGTAGACGTTCAGGCGGCACAGGGAGCAGTGGCGCACCTGATCGTCCCCATCCATCTGGCTCCAATCCGCGGGGCAGGGGGCGGCGACGTTCACCTGGTTCAGAAGTCTTAGTTCTTTGGCCATCTTGCACGGTGAGTGCTTCGGCGGCTCCAAGTGGTTCAAGAGATTTTTGTTTTTAACCACAACGGCACGGAGGCACAACGTCTCTTGTGGCTTTCCACTTGAGCGCAGAGGGCGACAAATCACCGGCCAGGAGCGATCACAATTGTCCCGGCCCATTCCCGCTGGGGAATCTCTGACGACTCACCGCGCCGAAAGTTCCGATAGTACAAAGCCATCGGGAAATCGCGCTTTCCGTCCTTGCTGGCATAGCTGATGGTTGGCGAGATCAGTTGCCATCCGGCATTCCTCAGGGTCTCCGATCCGATCTCCGCACAGGCTACATAGACTCGACCCGCCGTTTGTGCAACCACGTTTATCTTCGCCGAGACGCCGCCTCCAACCCGCGTGAACCTCATCCCTTCCAAGCTTGCGGGAAGGTTCCGCCACACGTAGTCGCGATTGGAATGGGAAGTCCGTCCTTTGCCGAGGACCTCGACCGTGAACCCAGTGCCCAACGCCTCGATCTGGGCGCAGTTTCGGGCCACGATCGAAGTCTCTACTGCCCCCCGCATCCCCACCGCCCGCGAAGCCTCGGTCGAGGGAGGACCGACCGTCCGAACCTGGAAAAGGGGATTCTTGTTCAGGATGGCGGCTTGGGCGGGCGGCAGGCTGCACCAATCCGACCTGCCGGGCACAAAGTTGCCCCTTGTATTCCAAAAGCCGTCGCCCGTCATCAGGTCGCCGATCCACTTGGGATCTCCAGGCTCCGGGTGATGGAGTCCAAAACTGTGCCCTATCTCGTGGATGAAGGTTCCGTGGCTACAGGAGGCGCGCTCCCCAACCGTCCGGCTGCCATCGCCGCTGTAAGCCTGAAAGGTCTTGGTTGCCAGCGGGGACAGGTAGGGGTTCGCCTCGGGAAGCGACGGGATGGGAGCGGTCTCTGAGAAAGCCTTGGGGTTGATGCCGTAGATATGCCACCCGGTGAGGTGAGCCCAGCGCCCGTTAAGCCCCCATCCCATCGGCTTCATCTGATACTTGTCGCGATCCGTCCAGTAGTAACCGTCGTAAGCCAACACCATGACGGTTCCCTTACGCGCGGCTGGATTCCCAACGACCTTCTCCGCCTCGATGATCGCCGCCGACCGGTGTCCTTCCGCATTCATCGTCGGCGTGACGGAATCGAGCAAGCGAGCGATGTGGATGACCACCTTGCCCTTCTCATCCAGTTCCAAGGAGAAGGTCTTGCCGCCAAAGCCATGGCCCTCCATCTGACAGGAGTACCACCACTGAACGTCCTTCAGAACGGTATCCAGCTTTTCCTCGATGCCGCGCGTTGGGTTTTGGCCGGGAGGGAGGATGAGCACACACTTGACGCCCGGGGCCGGAGTTTGGATCATTGCGGATGCCAAGAGGGCAAGCGTGGCAAGGGTCATGACACTTTAGATGGCTTGTGCACGCCGGTGGTTACCTCGACCGAAAGGCCAGAACCAATCAAATCCTTCGTCCACTATCAACCTCGTACATGAGCAACTGGGACCGACCGCGTTCTTTCGGTGGCCCTCTGTGTGATTCGGTGGTTCTTCCGGATCAGGGCGGGAATGAAACCACCGAGGGCCGCTGAGAACCACCGAAGGATTGCCGACACCTCGTTAAGCCCAGGTTGCTTTCTCTTCCAACGGCTTGCGCTCGCCCTTTGCCCATTCGCAGTTCGGGTATCCGCAGAAGAAGAAGCCGAGGAGCTTTGAAGGAGGCTCCCAGCCCAGCGCTGACGCCACCGCAGGATGGACCGAGACACCTTTGGAATGCCACATTCCCGCTAAGCCCTGGGCGCTGGCCATGAGGTGGAGGTTTTGGACGGCGCAAGCGACCGCCATCAGTTCCTCGGTCTCGGTCATCACCAGGGAGCCGTCTTCCTTCAGGGCTGGGGACATACCGATGGCGATCCATACTGGGGCGTAGGAGGCGCGGTCGCGATAGCCCTGTTCTCCGACCGGATCGAACTTGTCGCCGGGGTGGTCGGCTCGATAGGCAGCCGCGTACATCTCCGCCAACTCGGCGCGCGACTCCCCAGTGAAAACGACGAACCGCCAAGGCTCCGTGTCGCCATGGCTGGGCGCCCAATTTGCGGCTTGGAGCATCCGCTCGACCATCTCCTTGGGCACTTCCTGGTCGGAAAGTCGCGCCAATCCCATGCTGCGGCGGTGGGCAATGGCCCGCGAAAGTGTCTCGATCTCTTCCCTGCTAAAACTCACCTCCGGGTTATGGCTGAATCTTGACGAGATAGTCAAGATTCCTTTCGATAGAAATGCCACAAGAACATCCCAAACGGAATCCACCAGATCACATCGTTGGTCAGGCAGACCCACCCGAAGCTCCATGGCAGTTCCCCACTCGACGCCGACATCAGCAGGCCGACTGGCCCAAACACCTTCCCCAGCAGCCCAATCCAGACAATAGGCCCATACCGAACCGGATCGCGCGCAAGCAACCAATAACCGATGGCAAAAACTCCCACCATCATCCCGATGCACTGCCATAGCGAAGAATAGTTTGGGCGGACCATCCCCAAGAGGTCGAATACCAGATTCGGCATCGCCACTATCACGACACCCCAGATCGCGTTATAAACCGCCGCCGCGTAGAAGATCCACCGATATATCCGAAAGTCGTCCACGGTCAGGATTATGCTCATACTTACACCGTGGCCTCAGACAACCCTTACCAAACTCTGATCGGGGCGGACTGGGCGCGGTTGTCTGAGCGGGTGAGGCTCTCCCACCAAGTGCCCCTGATCGCCACCGGACATCTGCAAATCTTCCGCGCTGCCCAGGGGTTGGCTGGGTTCGTATCCCGACGCCTCAAATTCCCGCCCACCGGCGACCGTGTGCCCGTTCGAGTCATGGTGGAGCGCACGCCAAGAGGGATTCTTTGGGCCAGAACCTTCGGCTCCCAGCGGATGGACACGCTCCACACGTTTGGTCCGTCAGGCGTCCTAGAACGCGCAGGTCCCTTGGCGATCCTCTTCGCGATGCACGCCGACGGAGACTCGATCGTACTCCAGCAAAAAGGGCTGAGGGTGTTCGGGATACCCCTTCCCCTCTGGCTTGGTCCAAAGGTTTCCGGCAAGGTTTCGCCGGGGGCGGATGATCGGAGTTGGCATGTGGACATTCTCGTCCGCCACGACCGGCTGGGCGATATCTGCCGCTACCATGGCATGATGAGGGCGGAATGAATGCGGCGATTTGGGTCTTGATGGTACAAGCTTGTCTGGGCGCTTTCGACACGCTCTACTATCACGAGTACAAGCTCAAACTCCCCCACGGCGATCACACCAGAACCGAGCTCCGCCTCCACGCCACCCGCGACTTTCTCTACGCCCTCATCATCGGCTCCCTCGCCTGGGTCACCTGGCACGGTTGGTCGGTCTACATCCTGGCAGGAGCTCTGCTGGCCGAAATCGCGATCACGCTATGGGACTTCGTGGAGGAGGATCGGGTGCGGAAACTGCCTCCGGGCGAACGCATCATGCACTCCATCATGGGCATCGTCTACGGTGCCTTCCTCGCCCTGCTGATTCCGGAAATGATGAAGTGGCTTGAACTCCCCTTCGGCTTCGGCCCCAAGTCCCACGGCTTCCCCAGTTGGGTTCTGACTGTGATCGCCATCGGCGTCGGAGTCAGCGGGATAAGAGACCTGGCCGCCACCTTCGGCCTGCGAGAAAAGCTCCCTGTCAAGTAGGCCGTCGTAGTGGGGCCCGGCTTCATTGTGCCACCGTGCCGTTGTGGTTATCCCCAAACACCCCAATGCCGAAACGCCGTCTCCAACTGAACGATCACCCCACCCGTGCGTCAGGACCGCCCATGGTTACCGCAATCGCTCTCCTGCTCGCTCTTGCCGAGGCCCCGAATCCCGCCCAGATCAAAGCGGCCGCCGACTACAGCGCCTCTAAGAACGGCTTCAGCTACCTGGTCATGCACCGCGGCAAGGTCATCGCGCAAGAGAATCACAGCCGAGCTACCGAACTCGCCAGCGGTACCAAGAGCTTCTCGGGAGTCCTCGCCCTCTGTGCGCAGGAAGATGGCCTGCTGAAGCTGGATGAGAAAGTCTCCGACACCCTCCCCGAATGGCGCGACGACACCCGAAAAACCATCACCATCCGCCAACTCCTATCCCTAACCTCCGGCATCCCCGGCGGGCAAAATGCATTGGCGGGAGGCAAGGTGCCCAGCTACAAAGAGGCCATCTTGGTCAAAGCCACTCGCCAACCGGACGCGAGATTCCAATACGGCCCCAACCCCTTCATGATCTTTGGCGAGGTCCTGAGGAGAAAGTTAGAGCCCAAAAAGGAGTCGGTCGCCCAATACATGGAGCGCCGCCTATTCAAACCCATTGGGCTCCAACACGGTTTTTGGCGCAAGGACAAAGACGGCAACCCCCACCTCCCCAGCGGCGCCCACCTGACGGCTCGCGAGTGGGCCAAATTCGGCGAGATGGTTCGTCTGGACGGTAAAGGCGTCTTGAAACCCCGCCAAATCAAAGCCCTCTTCCAAGCCACCGAAGCCAACCCTTCCTACGGCCTCACTTGGTGGCTTCCCACCGCCAATGGCCTCCGCCCCGATGGGTTCCGCCGATGGAATACTCCCTCCGACCTGCCCAAAGACATCTATACCGCCGGTGGCGCGGGGGGCCAGAGGCTCTATGTCATCCCTTCGCGAGAATTGGTAGTGGTAAGGCAGGCCCCCGTGCGTTTGCCAGACGACTTCGAGGACGGCGTTTTCTTGGCGAAGTTGCTCTTGGGATAGACTCCGCAAATGATCTCGATCTTCGCCGCCGTCCTCCTCCTTCCGCCCGTCGATAGTCCGGTCAACCTTTTCAACGGGAAGGACCTGGCCGGTTGGCACATGGATGTCCCGGCCCTGGACAAAGACCCCGTCGGAGCCAAGCCGTTCGTCGTGCGCAATGGCGTCCTCGTCAGCCTGGCCACTCCGGGCGGCCACTTGATCACCGACAAGGTCTACGAACACTACAAGTTAGAGGTGGAGTACCGCTTCTCCGCCAAGCCCGGCAACTGCGGCGTCCTGGTCCACGCCTCCAAGCCCCGCCGACTCTACGACATGTTCCCCCAATCCATCGAGGTCCAGATGCAATCGGGCGACGCTGGGGATTTCTGGTGCATCGGCGAGAACATCGACGTCCCCGATATGGAAGCCAGACGCGGCCCGAAGGATCGCTGGGGAGTCGATGGAGACAAACTCCGCCGTATCAAAAACCTCACCGACAACTCCGAAAACCCAGTCGGCGAATGGAATCGGATGGTCATCGAGTGCAAACGCGACCAGATCCGAGTCTGGGTCAACGGCGATCTGGTCAACCACGGCCGCAATGCCACCGCATCCAAAGGCCAAATCGCCCTTCAAGCCGAGGGATCAGAAGTAGAGTTCAGAAAGGTGGTCTTAACGCCGCTGGCTAAAGCCCCCTCCTCGTTTTTCGCGGTTGCTGGATAGTCCCGAAAACCGGATTGCAACGTGAAAAAATGAGGAGGGGGTTGGGGGTGGAGAAACCCAGCCGCCCCTCGTAGGTGTAATGCCGATCTGGAGGTCGGCGGCTCAAACTTTACGCTCTCACAAACTTTGCCAAGACCTTTCCACCGGCCAACAACTCCAAACCTGAACTTGTCAGCCTGTAGGACGTCGCCTTCACGAGAGCATCATTGAAAGCCCGCTCCTGATCCATCATCGCGGGGGATCCCGCGATCAGGGTTTGGGGGCCGGGCTTGATTTTGATGGTCGAGCCGCTGACCGTGAACTCGCCGCCCATCGTATTCACCCCGGTATGCGCCCGAATCCCGCCCGTTCTCTGGACAAACTCCACAAACGGCGCGCCGTTGTCGTTCAGCTTCGCCGCCTTCCCCCCAACCTCGCTCAACTTCCACTTGACGCCAAACAAACTGGCCGCCTGAACCTGGACCCTTTGCAACTGCACATTGACCTTCTTGACCCCATTGCTTATAACCTGGTAGGTCTGGGTGGAGGTGTAGATCAGGTTGCCGCCGGAGTGGATAGTAGCGCGGACGAAGTAGCGGTAGTTGGGCTGGATCGCGGAATCCACATAGTTCAGCTTGAAACTCAGGGGAACCTGGCTCCGACCGCTGACGAACTTGGATTCGGCGATCAGGCCAGCCGGGGCATCCGCCTTGGTTGCGTCTTCCAAACGAACGGTGACGATAGAGTTAGGCGGCAGGGCGATCCGCTCTCGATAGGCGACGGTTCCGGTGATCTCGCCCGCCATCGCCACTCCCGAAATCGCCAACGCCAATGCCGAACTCAAAGCTAACTTGTGTCTCATGTATCTCCCTGTTTGACTTCCCTTTGGACGCCCGGTTTCCCAGAGAGGGCCAGATTGGACCCTAAGTCACGCCCGAAAGGCCGCGTCGTTCCATCGTAGCTCGTTTCTGAAGGAGTGCAGGTGGGTGTCTTCGTCGATCACCGCGATCTCGATCCCCGCGATCTCGGCGAAGTCGCGCAGGTGCTCGGTAGTGACGGTGTAGCTGTACCCGGTATGGTGAGCGCCTCCGGCATAAATCCACGCCGCCACCCCGGTCTTGAAGTCCGGCCTGCATTCCCACACGGCTCTGGCGACCGGGAGGTTGGGCATCGGGGGAACATCCACGGCCTCCACTTCATTGACGATCAAACGGAATCGGTGCCCTAGATCGACCAACGAGGCGTTCAGAGCCGGGCCGGTTTTCGCGTCAAACACCAACCTCGCGGGATCCTCTTTGCCGCCAATTCCCAAAGGATGGACTTCCACGGTTGGTTTGGTCGCGGCAATGGAGGGACAAATCTCCAACATATGGGCACCTAGGACGAGGGGCCGTTGGGGATCAAGGTGATAGGTGTAGTCCTCCATAAAAGAGGTCGCCCCAGCCTCGCCATCCACCTGCTTCATGAATCGCAAAAGGGCCGCCGTCTTCCAGTCCCCCTCCGCCCCGAACCCATAACCCTTCTTCATCAATTGCTGGGCGGCAAAACCCTGAAGCTGCTTGAGCCCGTGAAGGTCTTCAAAAGTGGTGGTAAACCCTTTGAACCCACCATCCTTGAGAAAAGCCTCCACCCCCAGCCAGATGCGGGTGGCGTCTTTCAGACTTTGACCATTCTTCACATCGGAAGCGATGAAATACTCATCCGCCAAATCCTTGATCGCGCTTTCGACGGACGCATCGGAAATCTCATCGACCACCTTCACCAGGTCGCCCAACCCATAGCCGTTCACCGAGAACCCAAAGACCATCTCGGCAGAGACCTTGTCCCCCTCGGTCACCGCGACTTGGCGCATGTTATCCCCGAACCGACAGAACTTCGCGCCTTGAAGGTCATGCCAAGCCCGCGCCACCCGACTCCAGGCTCCCACGCGATCCAAAACCTCAGCATCGCTCCAATGCCCAACTACCACCTTGCGCCGAAGCCCGATCCGAGTATGCAAATGCCCTGCCTCCCGGTCGCCATGCGCCGCCTGGTTGAGGTTCATGAAGTCCATGTCGATGGCATCCCAGGGCAGGTCGCGATTGAACTGGGTGTGAAGGTGGCACACGGGCTTGTCCAGCTTGGTCAGTCCCCCAATCCACATCTTGGCGGGGGAGAAGGTGTGCATCCAGAGAATCAGCCCCGCGCAGTTCTTATCCGCATTGGCCTCTTGGCAAAGATTGCGGATCATCTCGGGATCGGTGAGGATCGGCTTGAAGACGACCTTGACCGGAATCTGGGCGGCGGCGTCCAACGCCTCGGCGATCTGGCGAGAGTTCTCCGCCACTTGCTTCAAAGTCTCGGGGCCATAGAGGTGCTGGCTGCCGGTAACGAACCAAATCTCGGGATTCATAGCTAGCGTTATGGCATTCGGCCCTGATAAATAAAAACCCCTTGGTATGCTTTATCAGTGGCCCACCCCCCGTTTTTGAAAAGCCAGGACGAGTTCCGATGGGAAGGCGTGGACGTGCTGCCCTACAAGGAAGACGGCACGATCTTCAAGAGCGTCACCCGCCAAGTCCTCTTCCATGGGATCGAAAACCTGCCCGTTGAGTTGCGCTACTTTGAGGTGGGAGTCGACGGCCACTCTACGCTGGAACGACATGAGCACGCCCACCTGGTGGTCATCAATCGCGGCTCAGGGCGGGTGCTGGTGGGAGACAAGATTTCTGAGGTCGGTATAAACGACGTTGTCCACATCCCCCCCATGACATGGCACCAATTCCGCGCGACGAACGGCGAACCCTTGGGTTTCCTGTGCGTGGTGGCGGTCGATCGTGATCGTCCCCAGAGACCTGATGCAGAGCAGGTAGCCGAGTTGGGTCAGAACAAAGGGGTTGGCGAGTTCATTCGCGTGTAGCCCCTGGGATCGCCGAATTCATTCGGCGCAGCAGGCTTGGACTCTGAATCCAATGCCCAAAAATCAAGAGGGCTTGGCGAGGATGGCAGTTCCGCAACTATCCGGGATCGGCACAAAACCACAGCCACTATCAGAGCAAAACTCGTGAACGGCTTGGCGCACGCCTTTGTAGTGTTCGTTGTTGTAGTCGTGGACAAAGATAAAACCACCCGCCGAGAGGCGTGGCCAGAAGCACTTCAGGCCATCGCGGACCGGTTCGTACAAGTCGGGGTCCAAGCTGATGAATGCAAACTTCTCATCCTCTAAACCCTCAAAAGTTTCAGGGAAGAATCCCTTGCGGATGATCGCCTTCTCTCGATGAGGCAACCGGGCAAGCACCTGATCGACGCTCGTATCCGTAAACTGCTGCACTGGCCCTTCGGTGAATCCAGCCGCCTGGTCCGCGGTAGCTTGATCGGCGGAGAAACCTTCGAAGGTATCGAAGAGGTAAAAGTCGCGGTCTGGGAAAACCTCATTCAGGATTTGGGCAAACTTTCCCTGATAGACGCCGAGTTCCGCAATGGCCCCTGGCACCTGGCGGTCGGCAATCTCCCTCGCAACCAATTGGAGCGTCTTGTAACGAACGTAGTCGAGGGAATGCGAAGTCCACGCATCGGGAAATGCGCAGCGATCTCCTATCATACTGGCGGTCAGCCTCGCGCCATGCTTGCCGGCTTGCTTTTGCACGTTGGAAACGACCGATTCTTTGATCCTAGATTTGATACCCATCTACCTGCCCAGCACACTTGGGGTCGATTCCCAAAGCAATCACCGCTCTAATCGAATCTCGCGGCGTCGGTATCTACAGGCTGACGCTCGCGCCCCAAGAGGTGCGATTCATATTACAGGAATTCTCGGTAAGGCAGCTTGCGATTGATAGACTCCGCTATAATAACCCCAGCGCGTCGGGCGCAACCGGGTCCGCGGAGAGGGCTTAGCCTACCGATCAACCAAATACAGAACGCAAACCAAAATGCGGCCTAACAGCGGACCTTAGGCGATCGCATGGAGGTTCGAAATGTCAAAACAACTCCCCGAGCGCCCAAGCTTGGAACACCTGAAGAACGAGGCCAAGGCCCTCAAGAAAGCCCACGGTCTGGCCAAGCTATCTGAGGCCCAATTCGCCGTCGCCAAAGAGTACGGCTTCCCTAGCTGGGCCAAGCTGAAACAGCATGTCGAAGGCTACGACAGCCTGCGGGATGAATTCTTCGCGGCGATTCGCGCCGGAGACAAGGATCGGGTCCAGCAGGCCCTGAACCAAGCTCCCGGCCTCATCCGCACTCACGACCCCCAAGCCTTTGGACAGGTTCCCATCGTCGCCGCCGCCAACCGTGGCGATACCGGCATGATCGATCTGCTCCTGAAGGCGGGGGCGGATATCGATGCCCGCAGCGACTGGTGGGCGGGCACCTTTGGCGCACTCGACCACGCCGACGAGAAGACCTCGGAATACCTTCTCAAGAAAGGCGCGGCCCTCACCCCCCATGCCGCCGCCCGGTTGGGGATGGCCAAGGAACTGAAGGCCATGATCGCGGCGAATCCCGATGTCGTTCACCAGCGGGGCGGCGACGGGCAATTCCCCTTGCACTTCGCCAAGACTCCCGAGATTGTGGACATCCTGGCGGATGCCGGGGCTGATCTGGACGCCCGCGATATCGACCATGAGTCCACCGCTGCCCAATGGCGGATCAAAAACTTCGACGTATTGCGGCGGCTGGTCGAGCAGGGCGCGGGCACGGATATCTTTATGGCCGTCGCCCTGGACGACCCGGACCTGATCGCCAAGCACCTTCGCGAGGATCCTCAGAGCTTCACGCGCAAAGTCGGGCAACCCGGCAATCCGATGATTCGCGATAAGGCTCCCGGCGGCGCGATCTACATCTACGAGCTAGGCTTCGTCCGTCCGCTCCAGGTCGCGGCCAATCTGGACCGGCCCCAGGCATTCGATTTCCTTTTTGAGAAGTCGCCTCCGGCCTCCAGACTGCTGGCGGCGGCCTGGAAAGGGGATCGAGAACTGGCCCTCCAGTACCAATCCGAGGTCCAGTCTCTTTCCCCCGAAGACGCTGCCCAAATCTGCGACGCCGCCCGCGCCCGCCGCTTGGACTTGGTCAAGCTCATGCTCGAACTCGGCTTCAACGTAGACGCCCAAGACCACGAGGGGATGTCTCCGGTGATGTGGTCGGGCTTCCACGGTTGGAAAGAGGGGATCGAGGCGGTCCTTCCCCACCAACCCAACCTCGAGATCAAGAACGTCTACGGCGGCACCGCGCTGGGAACCCTCTGCTACGGCTCAATCAACGGCTGGTACCGAGACGCCCCGTTTGCCGAATGCGCCCAGATACTGATCGAAGCGGGTTCAAAGGTGCTAAGCCAAATGTCGGGAAGCCCTGAAGTAAACGAGGTTCTGGCAAGAAGTCGGTAGCCTAAGTTTTCCAGCCTTAGACCCAACTGCCTCAGGGCGCTCCAGCCGCTGGTCTCCTCCCGCCACAGAACCGCAGCCCTGAGGCTCGATCGCCAAGCCTGTACCTTCATTCTACAAGCCATCCTCCTCCATCTTAGCACTCGACCAACGAGACTCTGTGTGGATGCAGCCCAGCACCGTGGCAACAGTCGCCGAGCCAACCGGGATTTGCTGTCGAAATGATGGAAGGAGAAAGCCTCAGGGCTGCAAGGCTGTGGCAAGCGAGAGCAAGTGTCTTGCATGTCCTGAGGCAGACAAAACCATACAAGGCAGGCAAACAGTCTATTTAAGACGTATTACCTTGTCCGTCAAGTTCCATCTCATCAAGTGCGATTTGAGCACTCGACGAGAGTTTCGCAAATAATGGATGGTTGACCCAATCAATTGCATGTTGTTCGACATTTACAGCATTTAAATCAAAGGCCATTTTCATAATAATGCTATCTAAATCAATTAAACGCTCTCCTTCCGACGGTGTAATCACGCCATGGTCTATTTGACGAGGGATTCCATTAGCATTCATGCTAAAAGTTTCTAGTAACTCAATGGATTCCAGTAAATCAATGCCTGCTGAGATATCTCCTTTTCTGATAACTTCTCCAAGAAACCTGTTTGATATCGTTTGCAAGCAACTAATTACTTCCAAACGAACTAGACGTCGACTTTCACTTATAGGCTGTTCCATTCTTTTTGCCTCAGGGTGCTCCAGCCGTTGGCCTCCTCCCGCTACAGAACCGCAGCCCTGAGGCTAGATCGCCAAGCCTGTACCTTCATTCTACAAGCCATCCTCCTCCATCTTAGCACTCGGCCAACGGTCTTCCCAAGGTATATCTCCACATCCGGTGTGGATCGGCCAACTGCACGGTGCGGACGAATGCATGGATCATGTACGGTCTTGCGCTGAGAAGAAGCCTCACGGCTGCAAGTCAGCGGAGGGCGGGGGCCAGTGACTTAAGCGCCCTGAGGCAGACAAAAGCCTCAGGGAGTCTGTCCAAGGCTCAAGGCCAAAGCAGAAAGGCAGGAAGATCCTCCGCCCCAAATCGCCTACAGCTAACCAGCTTTCAGAGAGCCAGTCAAACCATACAAGGCAGACAATCAGTTTGTATGCGTCAGTCATTGAGCAGCCAACACAGAACGTAAGTGATCAGCAAACAGAATCCAGAAAATGCCAAAGACCGAACATTTACATGTTGACGCTTCGTTGCGGATGCTTTATTGCCGTAGTGAATCACGCTTTGAATAGCCAGCATTGGAATATTAAGCAAGAAGAGACCGACTAGATGAGGAAGGTGGTCAACTACACCAGAATGACCAAATGGATAAGTAGCGACGCCAATCAGCAAAACTGCCACTACAGCTGCGCATTTTGATCCAATTGACTCCACGATACTTAGCAATTCTTTTGGTTTTAAAAATAGCCAAAGAGACACCACTGCCGGCACGATGAAGACTGCAAGGGTTGCAATAAGCTTAAGATCACAACCCTTGCCTGCGATACAATCAAGCAACAGACTAATCACTTTATGCCTCTAGCGGCGTGTTGGCAGTTCTATCGGGAAAAGAATTGGGTCTCGGTTCTTTGGCATAGGTTGTTTCCTTGAATCGTCGATGATCTTTTTCCAATTCCAAGGGACCAACATATTGTCCATGTGCTGAGGGTTTCCAATGAGGTTATTCCCTGCTCCCACATCTGCTTCTCGAACATACCCATCTTTGTCAACTACATATGTAGCATTCGGGAGCTGCGAATACCTTGGCACACCGGGAACAAAATATGTTTGAGGTTTTTCACCGGGCATCTCTACAATAACATAGTCGACATCCATACCGGGATGCGAGATGTAGCCAGGTTCTATGGGCATAATGGTGCTGCGCTTGCCTCTTCCGGGTTCTCCAACGATCCAGACTTTCCCTTTGAACTTTGGAGACACGCTGACCATCGTCGGGTCATGCCAGTCGTTTCCATCTGGGTCTAACCGAGTAACCGGATTGCTATCGCAGTAGACATACCAATTTCTCCCTTCCTTGATAGGATCCTGGGTTAGGAACCTGCCTGTACTGGCGTCGTAGTATCTGTGTCCAAGGAGTTTGAGCGAAGAATCGGCATCCTCTTGGTAGCCAAACGAGCCTGCATAGCCGAATGGCCCTTGCCAGGTTCCTGTGCTGGTCAGCATGTTGCCGAAGGCGTCGTACTGCTTGGTTGCCGTCACCGTTTGACCGGTTCCGGTTTGGGAGTCGGCGTTCTTGAGGCCGTTGTGCAGGAACGTCGTTGTGGAGCTTCGCCTCTCCGAGATTCCGGGCGTGTAGACGGCTCCGCCGTCGCTGAGGACGGGGGCCGTGACTCCGGCTCCGTCTCGCTTGTAGGTTGCGGTTCCGGCACTGTCTACCTTGCTTACCCGTGTGTCAAGCCCATTGTACGTGAAGGTATTCGTCGCGGTGGACGGATACGTGATAGTCGTGATGCGGCCTTCGTAGTCGTAGGCCAAGGTCGTCGTTCCGGATCCGGAAACGACCGAAGTCGTTCTGCCCGCCGTGTCGTAGCCGTAGCTCTTCTGAGTAACGCCGCCAATCTTGACAGTCTGGAGCTTGTCTCCATCGTCGTAGGCGTAGTCCTCCGTCACCGAGTTCACCGTGCGTGTCAGCCGGTTGCCGTTGCCGTCGTAGGTATACGAGGCCGAGTACCCGGACCTGGATTCAGACTCCAGTTGCCCGATATCGTCGTAGCCGTAGGTCGTCGTCACAGCATCGACCGTGTTCGTCAAGACCCTGGAGGCGTTATAATTCTCAGTCTTAAGGCTTCTTGGAGTATGTCTCATTCAAGCTAATCCATACCCAACCTTTGCTCTTGGATGGTGTTTCGGGCCTAACTCCCAGCGGTGCCGTCTTGTCTAGGACAAGACGTACAGGAATCAATATGACAGCTTGACCTTTGACACCAGGCCGATTGGGAAACCTCTCCAAGGACATTTCACCGTCAGCTTTGCGATCCACGACTTTCCAGCTACCATTTGCAAGCGATTCTGATTGCAATTTCTTTGAAATATCAGGAATGCTCCCCTTAAATGTATACCTGAACACCCTAGTTACCTGACCGTCCGCATCAATATGTTCGGAAACACTGATTGGTTTTAGTTTCTTGAAGTAATCTGGCACCACAACAGGGACTGTAGTGATACTTAAAGGTTTAGCACTGTGCTGCCCAGCATCTACAGACACATTAAATGCAAGCGCAGACAAGACGATACCAATCTTAATAGCTCTCATGTTAGTTCTCATTTTATTGTTATCATAAGGTACTTTGGATCAATATACCCTTGGATTATTCTTAGGTGAACCGGCAGCAGGGGCTCCAGGAAACCTGTGCTCAGGCGGAATGTAGGGGTCCCAGTGTCCTGGACTAGGTGGTGTTTTGGGTATGCTTGGGAGGCGCTTTGGTATACCCTTTATCCAATCCCAAATGTCTACAATCAGGTCCCAGAGCACTTCATCTCCGCCTCTCCCGCTCCAAGATTTAAACAAGTCTTCAAGAAAGTCGGTGCCTTCTGGATCAATCCTCTTAAGCGGATTACTGTCGCAATAAACATACCAATTCCTTCCAACCGCGATAGGATCCCGCGTTAGGAACCTCCCAGTTGAGGCATCGTAGTATCGATAACCAAGCAGTTTGAGCCCAGAGTCTGCATCCTCTTGGTATCCATGCTGTCCGGCAAAGCCAAACGGGTTTGCTGATGAACCTGTAGAAGCAACTGGCATCCCAAATGCGTCGTAGGTTTTGGTTGCTGTTACCGCCTGGAACGTGTTGGTCTCCAGCGAGTTGGTTCCCAGGCGATCGGCGCCGTAGAACTTGGTAGTCCCCGACCTCTTCTCCGAGACACCCGGCGTGTAGACGGCGGAGCCGTCGCCAACTACGGGCGCAGTGACGTGGGCGCCGTCGCGCTTGAAGGTGTAGCTACCCGTGCCGTCGACCTTGGATACACGCGTATCCAAGCCGTTGTAGGCGAACGTATTGGTCGCCGTGGACGGGTAGGTGATGGTCGTGATCCGACCCTCGTAGTCGTAGGCGACGGTCGTCGTGCCTGCGCCGGTGACTACGCTGGTAGTGCGGCCCGCTGTGTCGTAGCCAAACGATTTGACGGTGCTTCCGCCGACCTTTATCTCGGTCAGCTTGTCGGCGTCGTCTACCGTGTAGGCCTCGGTCACGCTGTTCAGCGTTTTGCTGGTGCGGTTGCCGTTTGCGTCGTAGGTGTAGCTTGCGCTGTAGCCAGATCGCGACTCAGAAAGCAACTGGTCGATATCGTCGTAGGTGTAGGTGGTGGTAACCGAATCCACCGTTTTCGAAGTTAAATTCCCGGCCGCGTCATAAACGTAGTCTTCCTCAGACAAGACCGCATTGGCCGAGGTCTTGTGATCCACCGAAATCTGTCGTCCTCGATTGTCGTAGCCGAAGATCGACTTCTGCCCGGTGTCGAACGTCTGTTGCGTCAGCCGGTTGGCGTTGTCGTAGACGAAGCCAGTGGTCTCGCTGTAGCCGTTCTGCAACGAAGTCAAACGTCCGGCGTCGTCGTAGCCATAGGTTGTGGTGAGGCCGCCATCCACCATGGTCTGGCGCTGGCCGGCCAAAGTGTACGTATACGACAAATTCCCCTGCGGGGAGGTGAACGCCGTCAGTTCACTTGCCGCGTTGTAGGTCCAGCCGGTGTTGCCGGTGGAGTCCGTCATGCCGGTGCGCCGGTCGGCATGGTCGTAGGAGAACGTTACGTCCGTGCCGGTCGGGTAGTCGATGCCGGTCTGCCTTCCCGCGTCGTCGTAAGCGTAGTAGATCACCTGGGACAGCGGGTTCGTGTAGGCGCTGGTCTGGCCGTTGCCGTTGTAGCTCCAGGCTTCCACGCTGGAATCCGGCAGGGTCAAAGTCGCAACTTCACCTCTATCGGTGTAGGTGTAAGTCCGGGTCTTGTTCCGCCCGTTGGTAACACTGGTGCGGTACCCCGCATTGTTGTAGGCGTAGCTCTCCGTCTCCGACTCGGCGTTGGTCGTGCTGGTCAGGCGTCCCGCATCGTCGTAGACGTAAGTGGTCGTCTTGCCCAGTTCGTTGGTCGTGGCGGTGACGTTGCCCTCCGCATCGTAGGCGACCAGGGTCGTCGAGCTTCCCGGATGGGTGTAGGTCACGGGACGGCCCCACTCGTCGTAGGCGACCGACTCCGTGTTGCTCAAGGCGTCGGTCGTGGAAGTAAGGCGACCCATCGTATCGTAGGCCATGCTCGTGACGTGCGTCAGCGGGTCTTCGATCTCCTCCAGGTTGCCATCCGCGTCGTACTCGAACTCCGTGACTTTGCCCAGGGCGTTCTCGACCGAGATCAATTGCCCGTAGGCGTCGTAGTCGTTGACTGCCGACAGCCGGTCCAAGGGGTCTTCGACCTCCTCCAGGTTCCCGTTGGCGTCGTAGGAGTACTCCGTCACGTTGCTCAGTGGATCGGTCGCCGTGAGCAGGTTGTTGTTAGAGTCGTAAGTGTAGGTCCACGTCTTGCTCAAGGGGTTGGTCTTGGTGAGGACGTTGCCTTTGGAGTCGTAGGTGTAGGTCCAAGTCTTCCCCCGCTTGTCCACCACCGAAGTCGGCTTGTTGACCGCGCCCAGGGTCTGGGAAGTAGAGAAACTTGCCTCGTCCACGACCGAAGCTAACTTCCCAGAACTGTAGTTGTGCCGGATTTTCTTGCCCAGCGGGTTCTCCACTTCGGTATAGGTTCCGGCGTAGGTGTAGGTCCAGGTGTGGTTGTAGGGGTTCTTCTGGGTGGCCAGGGATCCGTCCATGTTGTAGGTAAAGGTCCAGTTCTTCCCCCGCTTGTCGGTGTGGGTCGTGATCCGGTGGCTGGAGTAGGCGAACTCGTCGGTGTAGGTCACGGAATCCAGTTCAGGCCACTCCACTTCGATCAAATCGTCGTTCATGTCCCTGGTGAACGTCCAGGTCTTGCCGTCGGGGCTGGTGACGGATTCGAAGTTGTTGCTCCCGTCCAGGTCGATCTCGTAGTAGCGACCCGTGGCGTCGGTCACCCTGGTCACGTAGTTGTAGTTGTTGAGCGTCAGCGTGATCTTGTTGCCGTTCCGGTCCTCGATCTCCTCCAGGAAGCCGCCCGAGTTGAACTTGAGCTTGGTCTGGTCCTTCTTGGCAAGGGTCCAAGTGCCGTCGCCATGCTGGACCAACTCGTCGAAGATGCCGGCCGGGGCGTCGAACGGGTTGTCGGTCTGGGAGGCGTGCAGGCCGTCCTCCGGCTCTTCCACATCGACCCCGCCGCCCGGAGAGTAGTCGGGATCGTTGAACGGGATCGCGGTCCCGTCCCCGAAGTGGACGGTCGCGGTGGCCCCGGAGTGGTTGATGTAGACGTCGTAGGTCCAGGTCCAACCGTGGCCCAGCTCGTCGTTGTAGCCGGTCTGGGAGTTGTGGAACAGGGTGAAGTCCACCTCCATCCCGCCCCTGGTCTTCCAGGAGAACAGGTGTAGCGAGGTCAGCTTGTTGCCGTTGCCGGAGTTGACGCCTCCAAAGCTGCCTTCCCAGGGCAGGGAGGAGCCGGCGGAAGGAAAGACCGCCAGAGTGTGGTCCATGGGCTCCTGAACGGCCTCCCAAGCCTCAAGGGCCAGATCCCACACATAGAGCCCGACCTGGGGATTCTTCCGCTTGAGCTTGGACTTGGCCGCGGCCTCCAAAGCCCTCTTGGACCACATTCCTCCCCGGTCCATCGTGCGGCTTGGATTACTTCCTCTATATGCGGGACGCGGCAAGTCGGTGAAGCTACCCGGTTTACCACGCAACTGCTGGGATATCGCCGAGCCGATAGACTCCGACGCCGCCCATATCCCGGCAAAGCCGCTGCTGAAAAAGAGAACCGCCGCGCTGGCGACAGATGCAAAACGTGACAACGACGATGTTATCATTCCTCTAACCCCTTTCAAAGACGCATCCCGTAAAAGACGCTCGTTACCCTTATACAACAAATTTTTAGAAATGGCAAGAGGTTTTCTTGGGGGGCGGCGCTGGGGGAGGCCAACTTGCAGACCAAAACCCCAAACTCCAAACTCGACTTTGACCCATACTCAAGGGTGTGGGGAAGAAGAATCGACATCCGACTCAGGGGCAATCGGGGCCGTCGTTCCAGAGCGCCCTTGCCCTTCACCAAGCGGGGCGCTTTGCGGAGGCCGAGGCGGTCTACCGGGAACTCCCTCAGACTGACCCAAATGTCCTCCAACTTCTAGGAGTTCTCTACTTCCAGACCGGGCGACGTGCAGACGGGAAAGCGCTTCTGGAAAGGGCTCTGCAAGTCGATCCCCACCACGTCGAGGCCCTCACCAACCTGGCCGTTGCGCTTCACGAGGACGGACATTTTGCCGAGGCGCTGGTGGCGGTCGAGAAAGCTATCGCCCGGGAACCGAATCGCCCCGACTTGCTAGACAAGCGAGGTTTCATCCTTCAGGACCTAGATCGGCATGAGGAGGCGGAGACCAGTTTCCGGCACGCCGTCGAAATCGAACCCGCCTTCCCAGACGCTTGGTTCCATCTGGGCAATTCTCTCCAAAGCCAGGGCCGCCCCGCTGAAGCCGAGGAAGCCTTCCGCACCGTCCTTCGCTTCCGTCCCCGCGACGACGAGGCCCTGACCAACTTAGGGGTCGCGATGTACCACCAGATGAAGCTTGCGGAAGCGGCGAGGCTCCTCCGCCAGTCCATCCAGATTCGCCCCACCGCCGATGCCTATCGGAACCTCGCGACGATCCTCGCCGGTCTCGGAGAACGGGAAAACGCCCTATCCGCCGCCAAAACCGCCACCACCCTGGAACCCAAAAACCCGGCCATCCACTTCCAACTCGGTCAGCTCCTCCAATCATTCCAAATGTCGCTGGACGCCCTTCCCTGCCTGTCTCGCGCTGTCGAGTTGGCTCCTGAAAGTCAAGAGTATCGAACCCACTACGCCATGGCCCTGAACCAGGGGGGTGAATTTGAGCAGGCTCTGGCAGAGTTTGCCCTGATTGAAAACCCGCCTGGCGGAACGCAGTTTGCCCAGGCGATCCTGGTTCCCGCTATCCCCCAGTCGGTCGCCGACATCGAGGCAGGTCGGGCCAGAGTCTTGACCCACTTGCAAGCCCTTGGCGCCTCTGCTCCAAAAATCGACAACCCCAACCAGAACGTTGGGTTGACTAACTTTTATTGGGCCTATCATTCGGAATCCGAACTATATTTACAGCGCGCCGCAGTCGAGGCATATCGCCATTGCTCACCCGACCTGTTCTGGGAATCTCCCTACCTCGACAAACCTCGATCTGGGAAGTTAAAGGTAGGCGTCGTCTGCTCCCGGTTGAACCAGCACACCATCGGCAAGCTGTTTTTGAATCTGGTGGGAGGGTTGCGTGATGAGGATACCGAGGTGATCCTCTTCGATTGCGGTACCAAGAACGACGAGTGGACGCTTCGCCTGAACCAGCAGGTCGATGCCTCCTACAAGTTGATTCCCGACGTCGTAGCCTCGCGAAGTTTCATCGCCGAACAGCGTCTGGACGCCGTCTTCTATCCTGAAATCGGGATGGACCCGACCACCTACTACCTCGCCTTCTCCCGCCTCGCCCCCCTCCAATTCATGACTTGGGGCCACCCCTCCTCCCCCGCGCTTCCCCACATCGACTGCTTCCTCTCCAGCCAGGATCTAGAGCGAGATGGTGCGCAGAACGACTATGCGGAGCGGTTGATATTGTTCGATAACCTAATGACCGTTTACGACCGTCCCATCCCCCCTCCGTGCACCAGGGCGGAGTTGGGTTTGCCAGAGGATCGGACGATCTACGCATGCCCCCAATCTCTGTTCAAAGTTCACCCCGATATGGATGACGCTTTTGCTCAGATATTGCGTCGGGACGAGAAGGGACTGTTAGTTTTCCTAACAGGCAACGAACGTCATTGGGATGATTTGCTGATGCAGCGATTCCGGCGAACAATGCCGGATGTGGCGGATCGGGTTTTGATACACCGGCGTTTGAGCTGGCGCGAATACATCGGGTTGTGCGACGTGTCAGATGCGGTTCTCGATACATTCTACTTCGGCGGCGGCAACTCGTCGCTGGAGGCGTTCGCAGTCGGCGCCCCCATCGTCACCCTCCCCGGCAAGATGCTGCGAGGCCGGATCACCTTGGCCCAATATCGGGCGATGGAGATCGAAGATCTGGTGGCCCAGGATGCGCAAGATTATGTCGAATTATCCATTAGGTTAGCTAATGATAAGGGATGGCATGGAGAGATGAAGCGGTTGATTTTGGAGAGGAGTGAGGTCTTGTTTGGAAACCAAAAGCCGATTGAGGAGTTGAGGGGCTTCTTGCGGCAAGGCTGAGAGTAAGTTGGGACCGGTCCATTCATGTCGTCTCAGGCGACTGGTGGGACGTTGCCAACTGCTCCATCTTCCCCGTGACCATAAACGACACCCGCTCGGCGATGTTTACCGCGTGGTCGGCGATGCGCTCGACGTGGTGAATTGCCAGAAGCAGCCAACTGGAGACCACCACGTCGTCCGGGTGGCTGGTCATGCGGTCGTGGAGTTGGCCTCGAAGCTGGCGATAAAGCTCATCCACCACGTCGTCGCTCTGGCAGACTTTCCTCACCAGGTCCAAGTCACGGCGCACATAGGCCTCCATCGAGTCACGGATCATCGCGCGGGCGACCGAAGCCATCTTGGGAATATCGATGGCGTCGGTGTTGCCCAGCTCCTTCTCGATCTTCATCGCGATCTTGGCGATATCCACCGACAGGTCGCCCACGCGTTCGATGTCGGTGATCATCTTCATTGCGGTCCCGATCACCCGCAGGTCGCTCGCCATCGGCTGTTGGAGCGCGAGGAGGCGGAGGCATCGGGTCTCGATCTGCAGGTCCATCTGGTCGATCTCGTCGTCCCGCCGGATCACTTCCAGGGCCAACGAGGCGTCCACCCGGGCAATCGCCTCGACCGCCTGGGCGAGCATCGACTCGGCCCGGCTGCCCATCTCCAAGAGGTCGTGTTCAAGTTCGCGGATTTCGCTATCGAAGGCGTGTCGGTGGTGGCTGCCTGATTCCATGGCAAATGTTAAGACGTAGCTACCAACCCCTCTTGTTGCACAATCCCATGCGGATGGTGGCAATAGTAGGTCCGCCCATCCTCTGAGGTCGCCGCCGGATCGACCTCGCGGCACATCGGCAGCGCGTTGGTGCAACGTCCCGCATACCGGCAACCCACAAACTTCGTCCTCGGATCCGGGATCTCGCCGGGAGGCGCGTCGGGCAGTTGAAGGAGCTTCGTGATATCGGGAGCCGAGTCGAGCAGGGCCTTCGTGTAGGGGTGGCGGGGATCGTTGAATATCTGCTCTGTCCGCCCCACCTCCACGATCCGTCCAAAGTACATCACCGCCACCCGATCCGCCAGGTAACGAACGGTGGTCAAGTCGTGGGAGATATACAGGAACGAGCTTCCCAATGAATTCTGCAGGTCGCGTAGTAGGTTCAGGATTTGGGCGCGAATGCTGAGGTCCAGCGCCGCCGTAGGCTCATCGCAGATGACCAAAGGAGGTTTCAATGCCAACGCGCGACCAATCGCCACCCTCTGCCGCTGACCTCCGCTCATTTGATGGGGATATCGACTCTGTAGAGTCGGGTCGAGACCGACTTCGGTGAACATCTCCGCCACATCCCGCTTCTTCCTGACCAAGTTCAAAGGCTCATGGATCGAGCGACCCACCGTCCACTTAGGGTCGAGGCTGGCGTAAGGATCCTGCCACACCATGCCAACGCGCTCTACAACTCCCTTCGGCGTTCCTTTGACGTGATGCCCCAAAAGCTCGATTCGCCCCGAGGTCATGGGCTGCAATCCTAAAACACAGCGGGCCAATGTCGTCTTGCCACAGCCCGACTCGCCGACGACCGCCACCGTTTCGCCCTTCTCGACGGTCAGAGAAACGCCGTCCAGCGCCCGCACAATCCCGCCCTGTCCCGGAAACTCGACATGGACGTCGTGAATCTCTAACAGGCTCAAGAAGCCTCTCCCAGGATGCTCTGGCTCCAAAAGAGCCGGCTGCCTAATTTCACCAGGAAATCGTCTTTGTCCACGGTCAGTAAGTTTGTCACACGGGGCGACCGCTTGACTCGCACCTGGTCCCCGGAGAGGATATGAAGCCGAACCTGCCCATCCGCGCTTAGGACTGCGTCGCCATCGGTCGAGACGTTCAGCAGGACCTCGGAGTCGGGATTCAGAACCAGGGGGCGGGCGCTAAGGGTGTGGGGCGCCAGGGCGGTCAGAACCAAGGCCTGGACGTGAGGATCACAGATTGGGCCGCCGGTGCTGAGGTTATAGGCGGTAGAGCCGGTGGGAGTCGCGATCATCACGCCGTCGGCGGGGTAGCTCGTCAGCCGATGCCCGTTAACGTTGACCTCGAACGTCATCATCCGCATCATGACCTCACGCTGAAGGACCATCTCGTTAAGAGCATGGATAGAGGCCACCGACTTGCCGCCCCGCATCAAGTCAATCTGCAGCATCATCCGAGGTTCGACCGGCGCTTTGCCATCCAGGAATTGGGACAAGCACTCGGACAGCTGGGTGTTGGTGCATTGGGTGACAAAACCGAAGCGTCCGTAGTAGACGCCCAAGATCGGCGTTCCCCGTTCTGAGCAAAGATGCGCGGCCCGAATCAACGTGCCGTCGCCGCCAAAGGTGATCGCGAGCGCACAGGTAGAGAACTCCGCTGGTTCGATGGCGTCCACATTCAAAGTGGGAGCGGCATCTCGATCCGCTCCCACCTGTATTCCCCGGTCCTGCAGCCACTTGGCGGCGGCCTTTGCGGCGGCCACCGCATCGGCCCTATGCGCATTGACTAGCAGATTGATCTGCACTAACTATCCTGACTTCAGCCGATCCAAGTTCTTCTTGACGTCGGCATCTCCGGGGTTGATTTTGTGCGCTCTTTCTAGGATTTGAATGGCCTGAGGCACCTTGTTCTGCTTCTCGAGCGTGATGGCCAGGTTATTGTAAGCTGGCGTGAACTTATCGTTGCTCTGGATGCTGCGTCGGAAGTACTGCTCGGCTTGAGCGTAGTTCGCCTTCTCCAGGCTATACATACCGAGTCCGTTCAGGGCGTCGGGGCTCTTGGGGTTACGCTTCAGGATTTCGTTGTAGTGGAAGCGCGCGCCATCCTTATCGCCTGTGGCCCACAGCGCATTGGCCAAGTCCGTTCGGATGCCGTTGCGGGTGCCGTCCCGGCGTATGAGATCTTTCCAGATGAGGATCGCCGCGTCGGTATCACCCGCTCGGGATGATGCCGCCGCGAGGTTGATCTTCGCCTCGGTGCTGGATGGGTTGATCCCGACCAGTTTATCGAACATCGTTCGCGCCTCTTCATATTCGCCCTTCTTGTAGAGAATGAGGCCGAGGTTGTTGAGGGTGTCGATATCGGTGCCGTCGATCTCCAGAGCCTTGCGATAGGCCTCTTCCGCCCCATCCTGGTTGCCCTGGTTCCCGCGCATCACGCCCAAGTTGAACCAGAAACCGGCATCGTCTGCCTTGTGGTCCTTCATCGACTCGTAAATCTTGACCGCGTCGGCCTTGCGTCCAACCGCGGAATAGGTCTCAGCGAGGGCCGTGGCAACCAGAACGTCGCTGCTATCAGCCTTGTATGCCCGCTCAAGATAAGGGACCGCCTCGCTCTGCCGCTTCACTTGAACCAGCGTAAACCCGGCGTTGCGGGCAAAAATACGGTGGTCAGTCCGCAGGTCGGCAGCCCGCTTGAAGCTGTTCGCCGCCTCGGGCAGATTGCGCCCGCCTTCGTAGGCTACGCCCAAATTGTTCAGGGTGAACGCGTCGTTCGGCTTCAGTTCGTTCGCCTTGGAAAATGCAGCGACCGCTCTGGAATAGTCTTTCTTCTTCAGGTAGACGGTCCCCATATTGTAGTGGGGCTCGGCCATGGTCGGGCTGAGACGGGCAACCACGCCGAATTGGGTCAAAGCCTGGTCCAGTTTCTCGGTTTCCAAGTAAGCGTTGCCCAGGTTGGTCTGAACCTCCAGGTCCCGCTCCCTCGCCTTGGCGGCCTTCTCCAATAGCGGAACTGCCTTGTCAGGCTCACTGGTCCGCAAGTAGATGAACCCGAGCCACGTCTGCACGTCGGCATTCTCGGGAATCTCGGCATAGAGCGTTTCGAAGCTCGACTTCGCCCCGTCCACATTCCCGGCCTTATACGCGGCCACGGCATCCAAGATGCGCTGTTTCTGTTCCCGGTCGCGTTTTTGCTCCTGGGTCTCCTGCTGTTTCTGGTTGTTATTCTGGGCCACGGCACCGGCACTGAACGCCAACACCAAACCACTCACCAAACTCCCTACCTTTAACGCCCTCAACGAACTCCTCCAAAAAGAATCAAGTGTTTCATCCTACAATGTTTTGACAGCATTTCGCCTAATTTTGAACAGATTATCCGGCAAGAGCTAGTGGAATTGCCGTTTCAAAGGCCTCTGCCAGCTCATTCACGCGCCACCGGATTGTTAGGTCTCCTACCGAAATCGTTAGGTTTCCTTCCGATCCTATCGTTCCGAGCCTTTGCACACCCAGCCCCGCTTTCTCGGCGATCGCACAGATCGCTTCGTAGTCGTCGGGGTCATAGGCGACGATGACTCGGCCCGGTAGTTCCCCGTACAATACGGCGTCCGGCCTGCTGGAATAGACGAACGCTTCTCCTGCGAGTTCCACCTCAATGCCAAATCCTGACTGAATTGCCATTTCCGCCAACGCTACGCCGATGCCGCCATCGCTGGCGTCATGAGCGCTTTTGGCGAGACCTTGAGCGGCGAGACTGGCCAGAACCTCGGCCAACTTCCGCTCCTCCTCCAGGTTCGGAGCCACCGGGTATCCATCCTCATGGCCTCCTACATAGGCCAGATAGGCGCTGGCGCCGAGGCCTTCGTGGGTGACGTTGAGGTTGGGAGTCGAGAGGAGCAGGAGGTCGCTGGCTTGGCTGGGGGCGAGGCCGAGGCGCTTTGTTGCGTCGTCGATGATCCCCACCATGCCGATGAGCGGAGTGGGCGGGACTTCGCCAAGGTCGCTCTCGTTGTAGAAGCTCACGTTCCCGCTGATGACGGGCGTCCCCATCGCCTCGGCGGCATCGGCGATCCCTTTGACGGCGTGGTTGAACTGCCAGTAGACATGGGGCGACTGGGGGCTGCCGAAGTTGAGGCCGTCGGTTACCGCCTGGGGAACGGCTCCGGTGCAGGCTACGTTCCTTGCCGCCTCCGCCACCGCAAGCTGTCCGCCGATGTAGGGGTGGAGGTAGGTTTGGCGGGAGTTGCCGTCGATCTTGATCGCCACGCCCTTGGGGGTTCCTCGCAGAGCGAGAACCGCCGCGTCGCCTTCGCCGCTGGAGATCGTGGTTTGGGTCTGGACGTGTTGGTCGTACTGCTGATAGACCCACCGCTTGCTGGCAATCTCGGGGTGGGAGAGGAGGGTTTTGAGAGATTGTTCGAGGTCCGCAACCGGGACCATCGAGACGTCGAAAGTCGCCGCGTTTCGGAAGTAGGCAGGCTCCTCCATCGGCGATTCGTAAACCGGGCAGTGGTCGGTCAGGAGTTTGGGATCGACTTGGGCTTCGATCTTGCCGTGGCGTCGAACCGTAACGACTCCATCGTCGGTGACGTAGCCGATCACTTCCGCCTTTAGACCCCACTTGCGGAAAACGTCGATGACCTCATGCTCTCGGCCCTTCTCCGCGACCGCCAGCATCCGCTCCTGGCTCTCGCTCAGCATCAGTTCGTAGCCCGTCATATCGCTCTCGCGCATGGGAACCTGGTCGAGGTCGATCTCCATGCCGACGCTTCCCTTGCTCGACATCTCGACGGTGCTACAGGTTAAGCCCGCCGCGCCCATATCCTGGATGCCCACGATGGCCCCGGTTTGCAGAGCCTCCAGGGTCGCTTCGATCAACTGCTTCTCGGCAAACGGGTCGCCGATCTGGACGTTGGGCCGCTTGGACTCGGACTCCTCATCCAGTTCCGTGCTGGCAAAAGTCGCGCCGTGGATGCCGTCTTTGCCGGTGGCGGAGCCCAGGTAGATGACCGGATTGCCGGTGCCGCTGGCGGCGGCGGTGGTGATCTCGTCGGTCTTGAGGATGCCCACGCACATGGCGTTGACGAGGGGGTTGCCGCTGTATCGGGGGTGGAAGCCCACTTCCCCGCCGACGGTTGGAACGCCCACGCAGTTGCCGTAGCCCGCGATTCCCGCGACCACATGCTCGAATAAATACCGGTTTCTCTCAATGACCGCCGGGTCGCCTTCGCCGTCCCGGATGGGGCCAAATCGGAGGGAGTTCAGGCCCGCGATCGGGCGCGCGCCCATGGTGAGAATATCGCGGATAATGCCTCCCACTCCGGTTGCCGCACCCTGGTAGGGCTCGACGGCGGACGGGTGGTTGTGGGACTCGACCTTCATGGTGATGCCGAGGCCGTCGCCGATGTCGATGACCCCCGCATTCTCAAAACCCTCCCCTTCCAATGCCGCTTTATAACGTTTAAAATAGGCAAGTACGGGCCGGGAAAACTTGTAGCCACAGTGTTCGCTCCACATAACCGCGAACATTCCCAGCTCGGTATAGGTCGGTTCTCTTTGGAGTAGTTTAAGTATGAGTTGGAACTCACCGTCGGTCAAACCCATCGACGAGTACATTTCAGCGGTGATCGCGGGCATTGTGAGAAGTATATCCGCCATCGCCTTTGGCCTCTTGGTCCTGTCCCTGTCGGGATGCGGGTCGGGCTTCAATTTTCAGGGCGAATGGAAGGGGAATCGGAAGCTTTCCACGCTTCCGGGAGAGAATCCGGCCATCGCCAACACGCTTGGCCAGGTCACGCTTCAGATCGAGGGGTCAAGGTTCAAGCTGAAGGAGTCGGGCCTGCCGCTGGAGGGCGGAGTACGCTATGCGGATGGCAAGGCGTTTCTCAAGGTGGACACCCGCCTGGGCATGCCCTTGGAGCGGGAGCCTAAGGAGGTCCAGGATCGGTTTGTGGAAATCATCCTCACCCCGAGGTCGGATGGCGGAGTGGACTATCATGATCCGGGCGGGGATTTTCCGGAGCCGTTGATTTTGGAGAAGACGGGGACAGGGTAGGGAAACGGCACCCAGCCCTACAAATACATGGTCGCGCAAAAGGGACCTTCTCCCTTGAAAGATAGGGACGCTTTCTACACCGCCGGGCAATAAAAAAGTCCGACATCTGAAGCCAGATATCGGACGATGAATCATTACTGGAGCGGGCAACGCGATTCGAACGCGCGACCTATTCCTTGGCAAGGAATCGCTCTACCACTGAGCTATGCCCGCAACGAGGCTTGGTTATACCCGGCTCTTTCGGGGATTTCAAGATGGGGTAGGCCCTTTTTGGGTTCCTCGGTTTTGGGTTTTGGGTTTTGGGTGCGGAGTGCAGAGGCTGGTCATTACGAACTCTCGGTGGGCGGGCCGATCTGGAGATCGGCGGTCCATCGGTCCCAGGGAAGCTACAATGGGTTGTGACTACTCCATCCGACCGTCTGCGTGCCTTGGGCGATATCATGGATCGGGCGGGAGAGATAGCTCTTTCTTCCCGAATCCGCCGTGGTTTCGACTTGAAAGCCGACGGCTCGATTGTGACCTCGACTGACAAGGCGGTGGAGGAGTTCTTGCGGCGGGAGTTGGCTTTGGCATGGCCCGGTACGAGCTTTTGGGGCGAGGAGTTTGGGCGGGAAGAAGTGAGCGAGGCGGGTTATTGGCTGATCGACCCGATCGACGGAACCTCAAACTTCGCCTTTGGGTCGCCGCTGTGGGGGATCAGCGTGGGGCTGGCGGTCGGAGGGCATCTGGAGATGGGGGCGATTTGGCTGCCTGATTTGGACGAGACGTATCTTGCGGAAAAGGGCCAAGGGGCGTGGGTCAACGGGACTTCCCTGCCCACCATCCCGCCCGGACCGATTCGACCGCATGAGTTGGTGAGCTACCACGATGGGATTTCACGGTGGTACTCCGGGCAGAAGTTTCCGGGGAAGATGCGGTGTTCGGGGGCGTTCGTGATCGACGGGACGTTCACGGCACGGCAACGGTTCCGGGGGATGATCGGGCGGGGGGAGTATTTGTATGACGCCGCGGCCTCTATTGTCTTGAACCGGGAATTGGGAGCGGAGATTCGATGGGCAGATGGGACCGAGTTGAGCTTGGGGCCGCTGATCGGGGGTCGGCCGTTCGACCGGGCATGGGTGATTTTTCCGGAGAGGAGCGGGTTTGGACTTGTTGAGCCGGGCTGATTGTGGGAATGCTTGAGTGCTGGAATGCTGGATTTGGGAGCATTTGAGATTTGAGATTTGGGATTTGAGGTGGCCTTTTCAAGAATCATCCCTGGCTCCCAACGATGCCTCGGAAATCGTTGAGTTGAACCGCAGAGGGCACCGAGGGATCAGATGGGGGCCGGGCAATTTGGAAGGAACCACAACGGCACAGAGGCACAACGAGGGTTGCTTTGTGCGCGGTATGAGAATCCGTTGTCACGACTTAAGAGGTATCGGTAGGCGGAAGTTTCTCAAGACCGGGACGGTCTTGGAAACCATGGGCGGGACGCCCATGCCACTTCCGCCGGGAGCACCGGCGTCCCGCCGGTTAGGAGGCTTGTCGTTGTCCGGGAAATTGTTCCTCGACTACAAGCTTCTTTCCACGACCTGGCAGGTCGTGGGACGCATGGGCAGGCTGCCCATGCCACGGCCCATGCTACAACCTCTTTTCCATGCAGACGCTGGCTTCTAAACCCACATACGGAGGGTAGTTGGGGATGTATTGGTAGCCGTTGGACTCGTAGAGTAAGCGGGCATCTTGCATGAAAACGCCCGTTTCTAGTTGGAGGGTGGCTATTCCCTGCTCTCTTGCCCAGGCTTCGATCTCTTGGAGCACCTGGCGTGCTATGCCGTTGCCCCGGTGGGCGGGGTGGACGTACATTCGTTTGACCTCACCGCTTTCCGCTTCTCGCCGTCGAAAAGCACCACAGCCAACCGGTTGGTCTTCGATCATCGCAACGACTGCACCCTGCAAGGAATCCAGGTTGTTGAAGCCCGCGTAGAACTCGTGGTCCGGGCCGTTGTAGTCGGCGAGGTAGGCGTCCAGTTCGGCAACCATCTGTATGAAGGAGGCGTCGTCGGGAGTGCGGCGGAGGATGTGAATCTCGTTTGTCACGCCTCATTTTCCCCAAAATGGCGATCCGGTCGTTTAACGTGATAAGCTTCGATTCGATGTCGAAGTATTGGCTGTTTATAGGTTTGGCGGCGTTGGCCCTGGCGGGCTGTGGGGACAAGGGGAGCGAGGCTTCGGGCGGCGGCTCGGGTGAGAAGAAGCTGGTGGTCGGCTTCTCCCAGGTCGGGGCGGAGAGTAGCTGGCGGACGGCCAACACCGAGTCGATCAAGGCCGAAGCGGAGAAGCGCGGCATCGACCTGAAGTTCGCGGACGCCCAGCAGAAGCAGGAGAACCAGATCAAGGCGATCAAGAGCTTTATCGCACAAGGTGTGGATGTGATCGCCTTCGCGCCGAAGGTGGAGGACGGGTGGGAGCCGGTGTTGCGAGAGGCGAAGGCGGCGAACATCCCGGTGTTCGTCTCCGACCGTCGGCCCGCCGTACCCGAGGACCTCTATGTGACCTTTATCGGGGCCGACTTTGTGAAAGAGGGGCATAGCGCGGGCGAATGGGTTCTCAAGGCCACCAACGGCAAGGCCAATATTGCCGAACTCACCGGCACCACGGGCAGCGCTCCCGCCAACGACCGGGCCAAGGGATTTCGGGACGCCATCGCCAACAGCCCGGATGCGAAGATCGTCTTCAGCCAGACCGGCGACTTCACCCGATCCAAGGGCAAAGAGGTCATGGAGGCGCTCTTGAAGAGTCCGCAGGGCAAGGATGTTAACGTGCTGTATGCCCACAACGACGACATGGCTCTGGGGGCGATCCAGGCTATTGAAGAGGCGGGCAAGAAGCCGGGGGTGGACATCCTGATCGTGTCTATCGATGCGGTGAAGGGTGCGTTTGAGGCGATGGCGGAAGGCAAGCTGAACTGCACGGTCGAATGCAATCCGCTCCTGGGGCCGTTCCTGTTCGACGCCATCGAGGCGCACCGCAAGGGCGAGAAGCTGGAGAAGCGAACCGTCATCCCGGATCGGGTTTTTGAGGCGGCTCAGGCGAAGGACGAGCTGCCGAATCGGAAGTATTGAGGGGCGTTGCGGTGTTGGGCATTAGGTGTTTAGGGAAGGAGGGAGTTAGGGAATAAGGCTTGAAACTTGTATAGTTGTACGGCTTCATGGTGAGCGAAGCGGCCTGAGAGTTTTTGGTTGATAGCGCATTCTATTGCCGCGAAGTCGAACCACCTCACTGACTTGTAGGTTAGGGGGAAACTACGGGCGGGTGAGGTCCTTCGACTCGCGACTGGCAAACGGCTCGAATACAAGATTCTGCTGGCTCGCTCAGGATGACGCCGTACAAAGTGAACTGTTTCTTACTTAAACCCTGAGGAGCGAATCCCCTTCTCTAACCCCAACCCCTCACCATGATCACTCTCGGAATCCTTGGCTTGTTGATGGAAACTTCTTCTCCCGTAACTTGGAACATCCAAGCGGACAAGCCTGCACATCTTGTCAGCCCCAGTCTGTACGGCGTCTTCTTTGAGGAGATCAACTGTGCGGGGGATGGGGGGATTTATGGGGAGTTGGTTCGGAATCGGGGGTTTGAGGATGCCTCTTCGCCTGAGCATTGGGAGGTGTCAGCAGGGGAAGCGGAGATGGACCGGACCCACCCGCTCAGTCCGGCTTCCCCGACCAGCCTGAAGGTCCGGTCGGATGGGAAGGCGGTCCTTGCGAATGAAGGCTATTGGGGAATGGCGATTCGGGCGGGGGAGAGCTATGACTTTTCTCTTCACAGCTGGGGCCAAGGGGGGACACTCAAGGTTCAACTGGTGGGCGAGGCGGAAACGATTCTGGGCCAAGTCGATCTGAACCTGCCGGTTGGCGACTGGAAGCAGACCAAGACAACGATCAAGGCTTCCCACGGCCATCCCTCCGCCAAGCTGGTTTTAAGGTTCGAATCGGCTGCTACAAACAACATCGACATGGTGTCGCTGTTTCCTCGGAGCAACTGGAAAAACCGTCCCAACGGACTTCGCCGCGACCTGGCACAGATGCTGGATGACCTCCGGCCCGCGTTCGTCCGCTTCCCCGGCGGCTGTTGGGTCGAGGGCGATACGATGGCTTTGGCGTTACGCTGGAAGCAGACCATTGGGCCTTTGCAGGACCGCCGCACCCAGCCCAATCTTTGGAAATACATGTCCTCGAACGGCTTGGGCTATCACGAGTATCTCCAGATGTGCGAGGACTTGAAGACCGACGCTTTGTTCGTCATCAACTGCGGGATGTCGCATCGGGAGAACGTGCCGATGGAAAAGATGGACGAGTTCGTTCAGGACGCCCTGGATGCCATCGAGTACGCGATTGGACCGACGACCTCGACCTGGGGCGGCTTGCGGGCCAAGAACGGGCATCCCAAACCGTTCCCGCTCAAGTATCTGCAGATCGGCAATGAGAATGGCGGGCCAGCTTATGAGGAGCGATACGGGCTCATGTATCGCGCCATCAAGCAGAAGTATCCCCAGATCCACCTGATCGCCAATCTCTGGGGAGGCTATCCCAAGAACACGCCGGTCGATATTCTGGACGAGCATTACTACAGCAATCCCGAGTTCTTCATCGCCAATGCGGACCGGTACGACGCCTATGACCGCAAGGGGCCGAAGATCTATGTGGGCGAGTATGCGGTGACTCAGGGCAACGGCACCGGGAGTCTGCGCGGAGCGTTGGCGGAGGCGGCGTTTATGACCGGGATGCTCCGGAACTCGGACGTCGTGGTCATGTCCTCCTATGCCCCGCTCTTCGCCAATGTGAACAACAAGGCCTGGAATCCCGACCTGATCTATTTCGACTCGCACCGGGTCGTCGCCACGCCTTCCTACCACGTGCAGAAGCTGTTCTTCCTGAACCGTCCGCACCAGATCATCCCCAGCCAGTTCGCCAACGTTCCGGTGATGAAGCGATCCTTCCCGGCGGGAGGGTTTGGGATTGGCACTTGGAATACCCAGGCGGAGTTCAAAGACATCCGCATCGCCCAGGGAGAGAAGGTGCTGTTTGAGAGCAAGGATGGGACGGGGTTGGAGGCAGAGTCTGGGGTCTGGGAAACGAAGGATGGCACCTATCTCCAGACCAGCGACGCCACCCATGCCCGAGCCTTTGCGGAAGCGACGGATTGGGAGAGCTATACGGTTGAACTGAAAGCCAAGA
The DNA here is from genome assembly GCA_964501275.1 of uncultured Fimbriimonadaceae bacterium. Lineage (GTDB taxonomy): Bacteria > Armatimonadota > Fimbriimonadia > Fimbriimonadales > Fimbriimonadaceae > 55-13. Next base: position 116,872 of record CAZCSP010000001.1, read on the forward strand.
AGAACTCGGGAGCCGAGGGGTTCCTGTTTACCGTTGGGCGGCAGGACAAGGACAACTACCTTTGGTGGAACCTGGGGGGTTGGGGGAACACCCAGCATGGGCTGGAGATGGCGGTGGGCGGAGGCAAGTCGATCTTGGCCCAACGAGGCGGGCGGATTGAGTCGGGGCGATGGTACGACATCAAGATCGAATACTCGCCGGAGCGGATTCGAGGGTACGTCGATGGGCGGCTGTTGCTGGACCATGAGTTGGTCTCGCCCCGGCCTCTGCATGGCGTGGCTGGGTTCGACCGGGGGAAAGGAACCGCCATCCTCAAGCTGGTGAACGTTTCGGACGAGGCGTTCGATGTCGAGGTGGACCTGAGTTCGACGGGCTGGGCGAGCGTGGCGGGGACAGTGGAGACGTTGAGCGGGGAGAACCTTGATGAGAACTCCCTGGACGATCCGAACCGGGTCGCGCCCAAGACGGCGAACCTTGCCCGGAGTCCCGCCAAGTTCACCTATCGCATTGCGCCTCGCACGTTGGCGGTTCTACGGGTAAAACGGGCCTAGCGCCATGATTTCCCTTATCCTTGGATGCCTTCTGTCTCCTTCTGTCTCTCAAGACACTTCCCTGGCCCGCCTGAAGCCGATCCCCTTTACCGAGGTGAAGATCACCGACCGGTTTTGGGCTCCTCGACTGGAGACCAACCGAAAGGTCTCGATCCCACACGTGATCGACCAGCTTTACAAGACCCCTCGGATGCAGAACTTGATTCGGGCGGGCAATGGGGAGCGGGGCGGTTTCAAGGGGCTGGTCTTCGACGACTCCGACGTTTACAAGGTTTTGGAGTCGGCGGCCTATGCCTTGGATGGGCGGCCCGATCCGGCGCTTGAGAAGCGGGTGGACGAGATCATCGCCATCTTGGCCAAAGCGCAGATGCCGGATGGGTATCTGAACAGTTGGTACCAACTGATGGCCCCCGACCGGCGGTTTACCAACCTGGCGGACAATCACGAGTTGTACTGCGCGGGGCACCTGTTCGAGGCGGCGGTGGCCCACTATCGGGCGACGGGAAAGAGATCACTTTTGGACATCGCCACCAAGTTCGCCGACCTGCTGGTGCGCACATTCGGCGAAGGTCCGGGAAAACGCACGGGCTATTGCGGCCACCCCGAGATCGAGTTGGCCCTCTTCAAGCTCGCCGAGGTGACGGGCAACAAGAGCTACTTCGAGCTTTCGCAGTACTTCATCGAGAAGCGCGGGAGCCGGTTCTTTGCCGAGGAGCGACGCACTCCCAAGGATCGCTTCAACGGGGTCTATTGGCTGGACGACATGCCGATTCGGGAGCATCGGGAGATCAAGGGCCACGCAGTTCGGGCGGCTTATCTGTTCGCGGGGGTGGCGGACTTGGCCAATGCCACCGGCGATCCGACTCTGGTGAAGGTCTTGGACCGGGTTTGGAAGAACACGGTTTACAAGCGGGTGTTCGTCACCGGAGGCATTGGGCCTTCGGCTTCCAATGAGGGCTTTACCACCGACTACGACCTCCCCACTTTCAGCGCCTATCAAGAGACCTGCGCCAGCCTCGCGATGATCTTCTGGAACCACCGGATGGGGCTATTGCATGGCGATGGGAAGTACTGGGACGAGGTCGAGCGGTCGCTGTACAACGGGGCTTTGGCGGGGGTGAATCTGAAGGGGGACCGATTCTTTTATGTGAACCCCTTGGCCAGCCATGGGAACCATCACCGGAGCGAGTGGTTTGCCTGCGCCTGCTGTCCACCCAACGTCACCCGCGCCCTGGCCTCGCTGGGGTCGTACATCTATGCCAAGTCGGACGATGCGCTCTATGTGAATCTGTTCGTCGCCGGGGAGGTTTCCACCAAGATTGGCGGGCAGGATGTGAAGGTGAAGGTGGAGACGAACTATCCGTGGGATGGGAAAGTAACCCTGCATCCCGGCCCTGGGGCCTACTCCCTTCGGGTGCGGATCCCCGACTGGGCGGAGGGCACGTATTCGGGCAAGGTCGACGGAAGGTATGCAGTGTTCTCCGGTCCTTGGAAGGCAGGCTCGCGGGTTGAATTGAACTTCGAGATGCCGGTTCGGCGGCTTTTGGCTCACCCCGAGGCGAAAGAGGTTGCGGGACGGGCGGCGATCCGTCGTGGGCCGCTGATCTATGCCCTGGAGCAGACCGACAACCAGGCCGATGTGCGGGAAACGGTTCTTCCCTTGGATGCAATCTTGAAGCCTTCCTTTGAGCGGAGCCTGTTGGGAGGCGTCACCGTTTTGACGGGCAAAGCGCAAGCCTCTCCCGAAGCGACCTGGCGGAATCAGCTCTATGCCCAGCCACCGATGACGGAAGTCGCCATCAAAGCCATTCCCTACTATGCCTGGGACAACCGGGGACCGGGGGCGATGGCAGTTTGGCTTCCCTATGCCCCTCTGCCGCCTCCGCCAGGAGGCTTGGAGCGGCAGGCGACGGTTCGGCTGAGCAACACCTCCAACATCGCCCGGGCCAATGCGATCAAGGATGGGAAAGCGATCGAGGCATCGAACAAGCATCCGGGCGACCTCTGCCACTTCTGGCCTCGTAAGGGGACCGAGGAGTATGTGGAGTACACCTGGAAACAGCCGCAGACCATCAGGGGGACCAAGCTCTATTGGTTCGACGACACCGGCTTTGGCGAGTGCCGCCCGCCTGCGAGCTGGGAGATTCAGTATCTGGATGGCGGGACGTGGAAGCCGGTGCCGACCAAAGACGCCTACGCGGTGACGCTCGACAAATGGATCGAGATCAACTTCCCGGCCATCAAGACCACGGGCCTGCGACTGGCGATGAAGCTCCAACCAAACTGGTCAGTGGGCATCCATGAGTGGCAGGTGATCGAGGCCGAGGACGAGGATTGAGCCAGCCGGTTCTGCAGCTTCGCGGGATCGTGAAGCGCTTCCCCGGCGTCGTCGCGCTCGGGGGCGTGGACTTTGAACTTCGGGCGGGCGAAATCCACTCGCTGATGGGGGAGAACGGGGCGGGCAAAAGCAGTCTGCTCAAGGTGCTGACCGGGGTCTATCAGCCCGACGAGGGGGAGATCGCGCTGGATGGGCAGATTATCCAACCCCGTTCGCCCGCGCACGCCGCCGAACTGGGGATCAGCGCGGTTTATCAGGAGGTCAATCTGGCCCCCAACCTGAGTGTGGCGGAGAACATCTGCCTGGGGCGCGAGCCTCGGACGCGGTGGGGGATCGACTGGCGCGAGATGACGAATCGGGCGGAGATCGCGCTGGGGCGGCTAGGGGTGAAGCTCGATGTGCGCAAGCCGCTCTCCTCCACCACCATTGCGCTCCAGCAGTTGGCGGCGATTGCGCGAGGGTTGGATGTGTCGGCCAAGGTTTTGGTGTTGGACGAGCCGACTTCCAGCCTGGATGCCAGCGAGGTGGAGAGCCTGTTCGTCGCGATGAAACGACTGCGCGACGAGGGGATGGGGATTGTGTTTGTGAGCCACTTCCTGCAACAGGTCGAGGCGATCTCGGACCGGATCACGGTTTTGCGGAACGGGAAGTTAGTGGGGGTCCGCGAGGCGAAGGATTTGTCCCGGAAAGAACTGGTCTCGATGATGATCGGGCGGGAGATTGGGGAGTCGTCTCGAACGGTGGAAAGGGAGGAAAGCAGCGGGAATGAGGCGATTCTGACTCTCCGAAACGCGGGGCGGAAAGGGAGTGTGGAGGGGGTTAGCTTTGAGGCGGGGCCGGGGGATGTGGTGGGCTTGGCCGGACTGCTGGGTTCGGGGCGGACGGAGACGGTGCGCCTTTGCTTTGGCTTCGATGCGCTGACAAGCGGGCGGGCGACTTTTGCCGGATCGAGCTACCCACTTACTCCCAAGAGGGCGATTCGGCAAGGGATGGGGCATTGCCCGGAGGATCGGAAGGCGGACGGCATTTTCCCCAACCTGTCGGTCGCCGAGAACGTTGCGATAGTGAAGCAGGCGAAGCGGGGATGGTTCCGGCCTTTATCCAAGCGGGATCAGAGGGCACTAACCGACGACGCCATCCGCGACCTAAAGATCGCCACCCCGGACGGGCAGAAGAAGATTGGGGAGTTGAGCGGGGGAAACCAGCAGAAAGCTTTGCTTGCCCGCTGGCTGGCCTCCGACCCCCGGCTGATGCTTCTCGACGAACCGACGCGGGGGATCGATGTGGGGGCGAAGTTTGAGATTGCCGACTTGATCGAGCGTTTGCGACAAAGCGGAATGGCGTTCGTCTTTGTGTCTTCCGAGCTTTCCGAGGTCGCACAGTCCTCCACCAAGATTGTGGTGCTTCGGGATCGTCGGCAGGTTGGGGAGATGCCGGGCGGGACTTCGGAAGATGAGGTTTTGGCGAAGATCGCTGAGGACACAGCCTAAGGTGCGCATCCCTTCCCTGGTTTGGCCCCTGATCGCGCTGGGCGTGGTCCTGCTGTTCAATCTCGTCATCGACCCCGAGTTCTTCCGGCTGACTTTTCGGGATGGGCGGTTCTATGGGAGCCTGATCGACGTGCTGAACCGGGCGGCGCCAGTGATGCTGCTGTCGGTCGGGATGACGCTGGTGATCGCGACGGGCGGGGTCGATCTGTCGGTGGGGGCGGTGATGGCGATTGCGGGATCGGTGGCGGCGGGGTTGATCTCGCGGCCTGACGGCTTCGCGTTAAACGCCATTCCAGTTCATGCTGTCCCCGGCATCGTTCTGGTTTCGTTGGGCATTGCGGCGATTTGCGGGATGTTCAATGGGTTGCTGGTGGGGTTCGCCAAGCTGCAACCCATCGTCGCAACTTTGATCCTGATGGTGGCGGGGCGGGGGGTGGCGATGCTGCTCACCGACGGGCAGATCATCACGTTTACCAATCCCCAGTTCGTCGCTATCGGCACTGGGGCCACTGTCACCCTCCCGAACCCGGTTTGGATCGCTTTGGGCGTCGCCGGGTTGGTTGCCGTGCTATCCCGATGGACGGCGTTTGGGCTATTCACCGAGGCAGTCGGCGACAATCCTCAGGCAGCAGATGGAGTGGGGATCGACAGTCGAACGGTGAAGCTGGCCATCTATACGATCACGGGGGTTTGCGCAGGGGTGGCGGGGCTGATTACGGCGGCGGATATCAAGGCCGCTGACGCCAACTATGCCGGGCTGTATCTGGAGTTGGATGCGATTTTAGCGGTGGCGATTGGGGGCACGTCGATGGCGGGCGGGCGATTCTCCCTGGCAGGCTCTCTTTTGGGGGCGATTTTGATGCAGGCGGTGACCACCACCATTCTCACGCGAGGGGTTCCCACTGAGGCGACGCTGATCCTGAAGGCCCTGATTGTGGTGGGCGTGTGCTTGGCGCAGTCGCCCAACTTTGCGCGCAGGAGGCTGGCATGAGGCCCATCTATGCCACGGCCGCCGTCTGCGCCCTGCTCTACATCGTGGCCGCGGCTTCGTTCGAGCGGTTCACGACGCTGCCGGTCTTCTTCAACTTCTTCGCCGACAACGCCTTCCTGGGTGTGATTGCGATCGGGCTGACGTTGGTGATCCTCACCGGGGGGATCGACCTGTCGGTGGGGTCGATGGCGGGGTGTACCAGTATCATGGCGGCGACTTTGGTAACCAAGCTGGGCCTGCCCTCGATCTTGGCCTTTCTGCTTGCTTTGGGGTTTGGCTTGATCGTGGGAACCGGGCAAGGGTTCCTGATTGCCCGCTACCAACTTGCTCCGTTCCTGGTGACCTTGGGCGGGTTGTTTTTTTGCCGGGGCGTTGGCTTGCTCATCAGTCGCGAGTCCTCCCCGATTTCCGATCCGTTGGTGGACTTCCTGAGCGCCCCCGCCTTCAGCATCGGAAAAGCCAACTTCTCCTGGCCCGCTATCTGCTTCATCCTAGTGGCGGTGGCAATAGCGGCAGTCCTGCGGCAGACGCGATTTGGGCGGACCCTGTACGCCATTGGGGGGAATGCCAACTCGGCGCACCTGATGGGCTTGCCCGTCGAACGGTCCTTGATCCTGGCTTACGCCCTGAGCGGCCTTTTGAGTGCGTTTGGCGGCATCCTGTTTGCGATCTTTACCGCCTCGGGGAACGCCATTGCCGGGACCGGGCTGGAGTTGGATGCGATTGCGGCGGTGGTGATTGGGGGGACGCTGCTTAGCGGCGGATTCGGCTCCATCCTGGGCACCGTCCTCGGCGTCCTCACCATCGGCATCCTCCAAACCGCCATCGTCTTCCAAGGCTCCCTCAACAGTTGGTGGACCAAGATCGCCACCGGCGTCCTTCTGCTGGTTTTTGTGCTACTGCAGAGGACGTTGGCAGGGAAAGGCAGGACTGGCGACGCTGCTCCGCCCTCATAGCTGTGACCACAAAAACGAAGGTGTACTGAGGAGGGGCGTCGCTTCACAACCATCTCTGGCGCTGCCCCGACTATAATCCTCAGACCGACAAAGATGTCGAGAATGATGATGCTTACACCTTCCGTTACCTCAATCAAAGGCGGGGACTTCTTTTCTGCGACCCCCGATTCGATCTTTACCGTTGAACAGTTTCAGGGCGATGACGCTTTGATGATCCAGTCGGCGGAGCAGTTCAGCCGGGGCGAAGTGCTTCCGTTGGCAGAGAAGCTCGACCGGCAAGAAGACGATCTGATGCCTGGCCTGGTGACGAAAGCCGGGGAGCTTGGCTTCTGTGGGATCGACTCGCCCGAGGAGTTTGGCGGGCTGGGGCTGTCCAAGAACCTGGCCGCCCGCATCTTGGAATACCTCTCGCTCAACGGCTCGTTCAGCGTCACCTACGGCATCACCAGCGGCATCAGCCAGGTCGGCCTGTCGCTCTTTGGCAACCAGGATCAAAAGGCGAAGTACCTCCCCTTGCTTACCAGCGGCGAGTGGATGGGGGCCTATGCCCTGAGCGAGCCCAACAGCGGGAGCGACGCCCTCTCCGCCTCTACCCGCGCCGAGCAACATGGCGACAAGTGGATTCTGAACGGCACCAAGATGTGGATTTCCAACGCCAAATGGGCCGACCTCTTCCTGGTAATGGCGAAGATCGACGGGGAGAAATTCAGCGCGTTCCTGGTGGAGAAGGACTTCCCCGGAGTCAGCGTGAGTCGGGAGGAGCATAAGATGGGATTGAAGGGCTCATCCACCGCCCGCCTGGTTCTGGAAAATGCGGAAGTGCCGCTGGAAAACCTATTGTACGAGCCGGGCTTGGGGCACCATGTCGCCTTCAATGCGTTGAACCTGGGGCGGTTCAAGCTCTCCTCAATGTCCATCGGCCCGGCCCGGCTCGCGATGGAGGTCTCGGCGGCCTATGCGCTGGACCGCAAGCAGTTTGGCAAACCGATCGCCTCGTTTGGGCTGATCGAGAAGAAGTTCGCGATGATGGCGGCCCTGTTCTTCGCCGCCGAGTCGATGATCTACCGCACCGGCGCCCATATCGACGCGGCTTTCAAAGACTCGGACGGTTCCGCCGAAGGCAACCGCGCGGCCGCCGCGGAGTTCGCGGTGGAGTGCTCGGCCTGTAAGGTCTTCTCCACCGAGGCCGAAGGCTGGATCGTGGATGAGGCGCTCCAGGTTTATGGAGGCTACGGATTCACCGAGGAGTTCCCCATCGCCCGCATCTATCGCGACGCCAGGGTGAGCCGCATCTATGAGGGCACCAACGAGATCAACCGCATCTTCCTCGCCGACCGCCTGATCCGCCGCGCCAAAGACGGCCTGGGTTCGCTGGACGGGGTGGGGGACTCGTTCGTCGCCGAACTGGCCGCCAAGGCGATCCGGTCAGGGGTCACCGACCAAATCCGCATGGGAGCCCTCAGCGACCTCATCATGCTCCAATATGCCGAGCAGTCGGCGCGCTTGCGGGCGAGGCAGGTCGGGGGAGACAAGGAGCTTCTCTACCAGGCATTCCTACCCTGGGTGAACGCCAAGGCGGCGGAGGCATACCAGACCATCACGGGAGATAGCGTGACGCTTCCTGGTGTCGCGTTGCCCGACTACTCTGGCATTGCGCAGGCGGTGTATGAGAGGAAGGGGCCTCTGTAGTTGCCACAGGCTTAAAAGTCCCTCCCCCTTGATGGGGGAGGGATTTAGGGTGGGGGTGAACTCTGACCGAAAGCTTGTACTGGAGAGTCCAAGCGCTCGGCAGGCGTCACCCCTATCCCAAACCCTTTCCCCATCAAGGGGAAAGGGCTTTTAAGTCGGTGGTGGGGACGGATTGGTGTTGTCTGCCTCAGGGCGCTCCTTCCTCAAAACAACCGCATACCACCCGTCGCAACCCTGAGGCTACGAGTCGTGCTTAGCCTCAGGACTACGGTTTTGTGGCGGGAGAAGTCCGGCGGTTAGAGCGCCCTGAGGCAGACAAAATATTCATGCCCGGCCTATAGAGACTTCAAATTCGCGGCAAGATGGCTCTGCATAGAGAAGGACCTACTAGCCCCTCGGTCGTGGACTATCACGCATCATAATATAGCAACCCAAGAAATCAGGCTTCTAGGAAAGACCGAAGCAAAGTCGAGCCTATCGGTAGCCAATACGCGCGCACATAGGAGAATCCAGATGAGGAAATTACATGGACTGCCATCCCCGTTCCCGAAAGGTGGGCGATTCGCCCCGCGCTCATCGCACGGCTTTACTGGTCTTGAAATTTATGATCAAACCGCCTCACTCGCCTTCGCACTAAGCTCTCAACTACCAAACATTGACCGCTACCTTATATATCGTCAGGCACAGGTCGATCGAAAACCTTGGTCTACTTCGATAGGCAAGCAATCGGAGCCGCATGGAGAACCACAGCCACTAGCCGATGTTGAAGTTTCGTTTTGGAAAGATTTCTTGAGGAAATAGGCACATAGTGCTTCTACCTCGGAGGGCAGAGGTGTGGAGGTTTGTTTGCCTCAGGGTGCGCCTTCATCAAAACGACCGCCTACCACCCGTCGCAACCCTGAGGCTACGAGTCGTGCTTAGCCTCAGGACTGCGGTATTGTGGCGGGAGAAGTCCGGCGGTTGGAGAGCCCTGAGGCAGACAAGGTTTTGGGCTTCCATATCCCCGTTTCTTCCGACCCTACGCACAATTTGGACTCCCAAATCTCCGTTTTTTCCTCCCCTGCGCACATTTCTGGCTTCCAAATTCCCAATTTTTCCGACCCTACGCACAATTCTGGCTCCCAAATCCTCGTTTTTTCCTTCCCTGCGCTCCGTTTTCACCGCATCTCTAAGGAATCAATGTTTCTTTGCCAATACTCGAATCAATACTGGATTCATGGAGGAACCCGGAATATGGCAAGTGAAAATATCCCCGCCAAGGATGCTCTGTACAAGAGCTGGATCGCCACTTTCGCGTCCGTTGCGACGGCGAACGCGACTCTTCTCAACCTGTCTACCGGTCAGACCACGGCGCTGACTACCGCATCGAGCGACTTTACGACCGCCTACAACGCGAACCGGTCGGCAAAGGCTAATGCGAAAGGCAAAGCGGCGGCCAAACGGACTTCCCGCACGTCCAGCGAAGCGCTTTTCCGCGCCACCGCAAAGGTCATCACGGCGAATCCCGACATCTCGGACGACCTGAAAGCCGAGCTTGGTCTGAATGTAGCACCGCCGCCCGCGACTCCCGTCGTCCCGGTGGCCGATCTCGCCGTCTCGGGGTTTGCGAATGGCGACAACAAGCTGGTTTGGAAGCGAAACGGCAACACGAAAACGACCAGCTTCCTGATCCAAGCCAAGTACGGCTCGTCCAACACCTGGACCCTGGTGGCGGCCACGAACACCATCCGCTACACCCACTCCGGCCAGACGCCCGGCCTGCAGGTGATCTACCGAGTGATCAGCCAACGCGGCGGAGTCCAAAGCTCGCCCAGCAACGAGGCGATCGTCTACGGCTCGCAAGAGGCGGAGATCATCACTCTGCCGATGGCGGCTTAGAAGACCTCAAAAAGTCCCTCCCCCTTGATGGGGCGAGGGATTTAGGGTGGGGGTGAACTCTGGCCGAAAGCTTGTACCAAAGAATCCAGGCTCTCGGCATGCGTCACCCCTATCCCAAACCCTTTCCCCATCAAGGGGAAAGGGCTTTTTAGTCTGTGGCGAACTGCGCTTGCGCTGTGAGCCGAGTCTGGCGGCGTTCAAATATCCCCTCTTAATCGCCCCTTAACCCCTTTCCTAAAACGGCCCCGATCAGCGATAATGCTTGCGTCTCTTCGACAGCGTGGCCGAGGAGCTGCGCTCGCAGGCGTCAGGGGCTTGTCGTCCCGGTCGCTTGAAAGCCCCGAGCAGCGCCGACTCGGGTTTTCGAACGAATCAAAGAGAACTTGTGAGGAAAGATGACACCAAAAGACGCCGTCGCATTTGTTAAAGAGAACGAAGCCCAGATCGTTGACATCCGCTTTACCGACCTCATGGGCACCTGGCAGCATTTCAGTATGCCGGTGGGCCACTTCAGCGAGGACCACTTCTCCGACGGGATGCCCTTCGACGGCTCCAGTATCCGGGGCTTCCAGGCCATCAACGAGTCGGATATGCTCCTGATCCCCGATCCCTCCAGCCTGTTCATGGACCCCTTCACCGAGGTTCCGACGGCGGTCGTGGTGTGTAAGATCGAGGATCCTTTGACGCGGCAGCCCTACGCGAAGGATCCTCGATTCACCGCCGAGAAAGCCGAGCAGTACCTGAAGTCCACCGGCATCGGCGACACGGCCTACTTCGGTCCCGAGGCGGAGTTCTTCGTTTTCGACCAACTTCTCTTCAACGTCGATCCCTACAACTCGGGCTACAAGATCAAGTCCGACGAGGGCTACTGGACCTCGGGCGACGAGGACACGCCGGGGTTCACCATCAAGCAGAAGGGCGGCTACTTCCCCTGCGCCCCCGTGGACAAGCTCCACGATCTGCGCACCGAGATGGTTCTGAATATGGAGGCGGTAGGCATCGATGTGGAGATGCACCACCACGAGGTCGCCTCCGCCGGGCAATGCGAGATCGACATGAAGTTCGACACGCTGACCGTCATGGCCGACAAGCTGATGAGGTACAAATACATCGTCAAGCAGACTGCCTATCAGCACGGCTACTTCGCCACCTTCATGCCCAAGCCGCTCTTCGGCGACAATGGAAGCGGCATGCACGTCCACCAGTCGATCTGGAAGAACGGCGAGACCCAGATGTACGACGAGGCGGGCTATGCCGGCCTGAGCGATCTTTCCCGATGGTATATCGGAGGCCTCCTGAAGCACGCGCCCGCGCTTTTGGCCTTCTGCGCACCGACGACGAACTCCTATCGACGCCTGGTGCCAGGGTATGAGGCCCCGATCAACCTGCTCTACTCCGCCCGAAACCGGTCGGCCTGCATCCGCATCCCCATGGTGAGCAAGTCGCCCAAGGCCAAGCGCGTGGAGTTCCGAGCCCCAGACCCCATGGCCAATCCGTATCTGGCCTTTTCCGCGCTCCTGATGGCGGGCCTTGACGGCATCCAAAACCGCATCGAGCCACCCAAGCCGCTGGACAAGGACCTGTATGAGTTGCCTCCGCTGGAGAGGGCAGGGATCGCCCAGACTCCAGGTTCACTGCGGGCCACCTTGACGGCTTTGTTGGAGGACCACGAGTTCCTCCTGAAGGGCGACGTGTTCACCAAGGAGCTGATCGACAGCTATGTGGAGTACAAGCTCCTCCACGAGTGTGATGCCATCGACCTGAGGCCGCATCCGTATGAGTTCTATCTGTATGCGGATGCGTAGGGAATGAGGGTAGCAAATGACGCTCCCCCAACACCCGTTGACAAGTTAGTTCGATTGAGTTCGAGGTTCAGGTGTTGGGGGTGTTGCAGCATGTACCCCCGACATCTAGGTCCACGGCTGGCCAGATCTGCAGAAGGCGGATGTCGGGGGAGCAAAAGAGAGCTTCCCTTATTCCCTTCACGGCCAAATGGTGCGCAGTTGGGGGATCTTGCGGAAGTGGTTGTCTCGCGTGATGAGCCAGAGATTATGCTGGAGGCAGAGGCTGGCGATCCAGAGGTCGTTGATGGGGATCGGTGTTCCCATCGCCCTTAACTGGATGCGCAACGTCGCGTAATAGTCGGAGGTCTCGCCATCAGGATTCAGGAGGTGAACGAACGGCTCCTGCATGAATCTCATCAGGTTCGCTTCATTCTCGGCTCGCCGACTACCTCCCAGATAGCCGACTTTAGCCTCGGCAAGGACCGGCAAAGGAACATACACGGCCTCGCTCTGATTGAGTTGAGTTGCCAAATCCTGGTCGCCAGCAAAGAGATCGGTCAGGCGATTGGTATCGAGCGCAACTCTCATTTCCAGTCTTCAGGATCGACTTGCCTTTGCTCCCAGAGCAGCGTTTCCGTCGCTTCATCGTGGGGAATGCTTCCGACGTATTTCATGAAGGGGTTCTCGCCCTTCTTCTTCCCGACGCTTGCCGACAGTTCATCGACGATCAGTTTGTTCATGCTGATCTGTCGTTTCTTGGCTTCTTCTCGAAGCACCTTGTCCACATTCTCGGGAACTCCTCTGATGGTGTATTGAACTGAGTGCGCTTTCATGCCTATATGATTACACAATTTGCAGGCATCTCTAGGTCAAAAACGGGTTCATTCGCCCTTTCATCGCCTCGACAGAGAGCTCTTCTAGGTTCTCGTAAAGGCTCTTCTCTAAGTGGACCAAGCCATAGAAACAAGTAGGCTGGCCAGCCCGGACGGCCCAGCCGGCGTCGCCGTAGCTGTAGTGCCACCACTCATCGCGGCAGTTGGAGAAGCCGACGGACATCATGGCTTCGTAGAGCATCATGCGTCGCCGCCAGGGTTCTTCGTCGATGCCGAGGGTGAAGGTGCGGGCGGCTTGGTGGCGGGTGTAGGGGGACCAGACGTCCGCCTCATCCCCTTCTTCATCCAATACCCAGACATCCACCGCTGCGCCGGTGCAGTGCCCCGGAGGGGCTTTTTGATCGGTCGGCGCGACCCATCGGCAGACGGTTCGGCGCAGTGCCTTGTGGTCGCGGTCGGGGAAAGCCTCTTTGGCGGACTCCCACACGAAGTCGTAGATGCGCTGTTGCCGCTCGATGGGCCGCCAGCCTTCTACCAGGCCGAGAGAGTAGGGCGGCTCGATTTTGAGGGACGCTTCATGGACCATCTTCGCCACCGTCTCGCGAACATACGGGATCACGTGGGGGCGGGCGATTTTGAGTTTGGGCGCGTATTCGCGGATGTCCACCAGCGGCTCGCCATTCTCCAATTCGGGAATGCGGTTGAGGGCGCGGATGGGCTCGGGACTGCCTTTGGTATGGTCCCAGCGAGGCCTCAGTCGGCGCTCTATGGCGGCACCACGGGGCGGAAGCCGGTATTGGTGGGTTTGGGCTCTTTGAATACGAATGGCGGAATGTAGACGATGTCGGCAGCCTCAAGTTTGGGATCGGCGGGCGAACCTTTTTTGATCTGGTTGAGGTCGTATCGCTTCATTCGACCTCTTCCACTGAACACCTTTCGGACTTCGACCGCATCCAGTCCGGCCCCCACCTTGGTTCCGCCCGCCGCCTCAATCGCCTCCATTAGGGTCATGCCGGGGCGGAAGGGGATTAGGCCGGTCGCTTTGACCTCGCCGATGACGCTGACATAGCGGGCGTTCTCTCGACTCACGATCCGTACGACATCGCCCCGTTGAAGTTTCGTCTTCCTTCCCTCTTCGGTCCAGTCGGCACCCGGAAGGGGTTGGTCCTTTCGCAAGACGGCAATCTCGCTAGTGAGGGCATGGCCGGTGATCCCTCCCGCAGCCTCCACCGCCTGCTCCAGAGTGAGTTGGCTTCGGAATGGGACCGCGCCGGGGGTCTTCACCGCACCCAGCACCAAGACCTCGTTGGGGACGCTGAGTTGAGGGACCAAGATTTGGTCTCCGGGGCGGAGGGCAAACTGGGGGTCGGCTTCGGCATCGACTCGAAACGTCTTGCCCAGCGCTGAGATTACAATGACTCCACCCAGGTCGGCGGCGTCGGTCGGCTCGGCGATGGAGAGAACGTCCGAGATCGTGCGGGGGCTGCGCATCCCAATGGACCCGCTCTGTCGCACCGCGCCCCGGAAACTCACTGCCCCCTGCTTAGGTCCCAAAAGCTCGATCCCGACCCTTCCGACTCCAGGACCAAGGACCCTTTGAATCTCTGTCGAGGCCTCGGCAAGAGACCTTCCCGCCAAGAAGATCGGCTTGCGTCCGTCCAACCAAACGGACCCGTCGTCGCCCAAAAACTTCTCTCCAGAGATAGAGAACGAGCCGGTGGAAGAGACGCGCACGCGGTCGTGGGGGCGCAGGGTGAGGTCTTGGGCAAGGGCGGAACCCAGACAAAGGAGCGCGAGGAGGAGAAGGATTTTAATGGTGCCGCAGGCCGGATTTGAACCGGCGACCCTAGCATTTTCAGTGCTATGCTCTACCGACTGAGCTACCGCGGCACACATGGTGGTAATGGCGCGGATGACGGGACTTGAACCCGCGGCCTCCGGCGTGACAGGCCGGCGCTCTAACCACTGAGCTACACCCGCGCGAGGTCTGAGATTATGGCACGCGGAGTTGAGGATTGCAAGGGCGGTAGGCATTGGGGGCTTGGTTTTTGGTTTAGGTTTCTAGTCACCTCGATTTCAGATGCTTCAAGAAAGGCGAACGGTGGCTATCAATGAAAGTAGCTTGCCCCGTTGATATCGATCACGACCCCGCTCAGATAGGAGGCAGCGTCAGAGAGGAGGAAAGCAGCGGCGTGGGCGCAATCTTCGGGAGTGGCCATTCGAGCCAGCGGGATGCCTTCCAGAATGGCGGTGATGCGATCTTCCATGCCATCTCGGGACATCGCGGTGTCCACCCACCCTGGGGCGATACCGAAGAGGCCGATGTTCTTAGGGGCGAGTTCCACCGCCAGGGCGCGGGTGATGTTGATGAGGGCGGCTTTGGAGGCGGAGTAAATCGCGGCTCCGCCTTCGCCTCGGAAGCCCACGCGGGAGGCCACATTAAGAATCTTGCCGCCACCCTGCGATTCGAAGTAGTGAGCCGCCCTGCGAGTGAGGCGAAGGGGGCTCTCGAAGTTGATGGCGAATGTCCTTTGGAGGTTGGTATCGAACTCACTGTCGCCCGCCTCCAGAAAGTTGATTGGGTGATAAACGCCGGCGTTGTTGACCAACGCATGCAGGGGGCCGGAGTCCAGGGCTCGGTCGATGATGGCGTCGGAGGATGCGGGATGGGCGAGGTCGGCGGCGTAGACTCCGGAGGCCGCCTTGCCCAGGAGGTCGCGGGTTTTCTCCAGGTCAGCCCCCACCTTCGACCCGTGGATCGCTACGCTCCACCCGTCCTCTGCAAGTCGAAGCGCAATCCCCCGCCCAATGCCGCGGGAAGCTCCCGTCACCAAAACTCGTTTTGCCATGTAGGAAGTTTACTGGAGGTGCGGAGGCGGTATATGGCTTGTCGAATACAAGTGAAGCCCTTCCACCTATAGGGCTTGGTTCGCGCCTCTACCTCCCCAAATCAACCCGGCTGGCAATCGCCTTCACCAACGGGTCGGCGCTCTTTCTTAACTCCACAATCTGGGGCCAGAACTCCCTGGGGACCCGACCATCCAAGGCGATGAGGGCCTGAATCTGCACCCCCCGCCGTGGATCGGCCAAGGCGGGACAGACTTCGGCGATCGCCTCGTTCGTGCCGATCTTGCCAAGTAGCTCAATGGCGGTCCGAGCGATTTTCTCGTTGGGCGAGGCGAGTAGCTGTTTCCCAAGCGGAACTGCGCGTTGGGGAAATTTGGCGAGGAGGTTGATCGCGGCGAATCGCACCTCCGGCTCCGCCGACTCCAGTTGAGCCTGCATCAGGGGGAACGACCGCTCGTCGCCAAGCTGGCCCAGGGATGCGATGGCGATGCGCTTCAGTTCAACATCCTCCCCATTGGCCAAAGCCATGAGAGCGGGAGCGGCTTCCACGATATCCAATGCCCCGGCGGCGCGGATGGCGACTTTGGCCAAGCCCGGAACCCGAATCGCCTCCATCACGCGCGGCCCCGACCGCCGGAAATCCGCCGCCTGGCAAACCAGAATCGCCGCCCGGGCGACCGGCTCCTGGGAGAGGTCGATAGCGGCCACGCATATCTCTTCCGCCGCTCCTCCGAGTTGCAGAGCTGCCCACCCGATCAGGCTCACCTCCGCATCTCCCGCCCGGGCAAGCTTCCGACTGACCATCCACCTAAGCGCCGGTTCGCCAATCGCGATAAGCTCGTCTAGTGCCGCCCGGTCGTCCTGGGCCGCCCGCAAGAACAGGGCATCCATCGCCGCATCGTCGGGAATGGACTTGGAACCTGGCTTGGGAGGATCGGGAAGCTCGACTCGGGGGACGATTCCGTTCTCATCCAAAGCGCTTCCCCATGGCGATTCCACCTTGCCCTGCCCATTGGTCAAGCCGTCGGCATATTGGTCGTTTCCGCTCAGATCGGCGAAGACCCCAATCGATCCGCTTCCCCGAGCCGCCCCGCCCACGCCCGGAGGCCCGGCATAGCGGTCGTTGCCTTGGACATCCACAAACAGAGCCACCCCATTCGCGCTGGCGCTGCCCGGACGAGAGTCGCCACCAAAGTACAAGTCGTTCCCCTTCTGATCGAGCAAGACCGCCAGCCCCAGATTCGAGGCGTTAGCGTGGCCGTTGCCGATCCTCAGGCTGTACACATCGTCCCCATCGGCCTCCAATAGATAGCCCGCGCCGGATTGAATGGCGCAAGCCTGGGCCTCACTGGCGGCGGAGTAGGTGTCGCGCCCGATGGAGTCCATCAGCGCTCCGACTCCTTCCCTCGCCCCATAGCCTTGCGCACGGGAGTCGGCGAGGTAAACGTCAATGCCGGAGAGATCGCTCAACAAGCCCACCGCCCCCGGCCCATCCCCCGCGCCTTGGGCCAGGGAAAGGGTGGTTTCCATCAGGTAAGGGTGAAGCGCAAGGCCGCCGGAGCGGTAGGTGTCGCGGCCCGCCTTGTCGATCAGCCAACCCGCACCCCCCGACTTCCCCGCGCCCTGGCCCAAAATGCCGATCCGGTAATGGTCTTCCCCGCCGGAATCCAGCAGAATCCCCAACCCATGAAACCCGAAGCCTTGCGACAGCGAGACGGCGCGATAGTCGTCGTCCCCGCCATCCTTCACAAACGCCCCTACCCCGGCGATCCCGGCCCCAAAGCAGATCGACTTCCCTTTCAGCCGGTCGTCGCCGCCAAGGTCGTAGGCCAGACCCACTCCGAGAACCGCCGCGCCGATAGAGAGGTCCGGGCACTCGTAGGTATCGTCGCCGCCGAGGTCGATCAGGACGCTGGAGTACCCCACCCCCGCCCCATAGCGGCCCGTATAGCGGTCGTTGCCTCCCAGGTCGATGCAGAGGACGGCGTTGGTGTCGTCATGAAGGTCGCTGCCCGGCCCTCCGAGTTCCACTATCACGCCCCCAACATTCGCCTTCACCACCCCCATTAGCCCTGCCGTCCTCGCCGCCTCGCGCAGTTTGGGCAACTCCTCCTGGACCTCTTGGGCTAAGGATTGGCCGGCAAACCGAATCCACCGCAAGTCAACCCGGCTCAATAGCTCTTGGATGGTTTCGGCGTCCGGCATCGGCTGACGCACGAACTCAAACTTCACCGGCGCGGTTCCCACCGCCAAGCGCGGAAGGGCCTCGATCAGGGTCCTGCGCTCGGCGGCGGAGAGCCTTTGCAAGCCTTGACGGATGGACTCGTTTGACCGCAGGATGGCCGCCGCCAAGCGTTGGACAGACGGGCGCAGGGACTCGGGGATGGAGTCGGGGACTTCGATGGCAGGCGGCGGACTTGCCTCAAGCCTCTCGGGATCAGCATACACTTGGGTTCTGAGGATGCCGAGCAGTTGAGGCAGGCTCCGGTTCCCCGCACTCGCCTGCAAACTCCCGAGTTGCTCCACCCCCAAAAACGGATCGTTAATCGCCCCCCGAGTCCAAGCCGGACCATTCAAAGCCCGAGGCCGGACCAGATCAGGGGCCTCCAGGTTGGAGAGGAAGAGCGCATTGACAATCCCCTGCCGCTCTTGATTACTGAACTGCGCATGGCCAGACGCCGCCGCGATGAGGACTCCAAGAATGGCAAGCCGCCGCATAGGTGGGAGGGTACCGGATTGCTTGAATGCTAGATTGCTTGAATGCTTGATTGGGGTTTAGCAATCCAGCATTCAAGCAATCTAGCCTTCCAGCAAATCCGCAATCCCCTCATGCAACTGCCTGACCGCCAACCGCTCCTCCAACGCCCGTTCGTCAAACGGCACCGCATTGCCTGCATTCATCTTGGTCTCATAGTGAACGCCCAAGCCTTCACTCTCTGCACTTGGAACCAGGATCGAGAAGCGGGTAGGGACCTCGAC
This sequence comes from uncultured Fimbriimonadaceae bacterium, assembly GCA_964501275.1. GTDB lineage: Bacteria > Armatimonadota > Fimbriimonadia > Fimbriimonadales > Fimbriimonadaceae > 55-13. The sequence continues at coordinate 135,208 of CAZCSP010000001.1, forward strand.
GGCGTTGTCCAGGATCGGGCCGATGAACTTCTCGTCGATCTCCTTGCTCAGCCAGGACGCCTCCTCAATCTGCTCGCCCGCCCTTAGCTCATGGAAGACCGGCGTCCAGATCAAAGTCGTCCGTCCATTCAACGCCCGATCCGCCAGTTCGCGCCAGTCTGCATTGAGACCTCGTGCCAACAGCGAACGCGACGCGTGGCGATACCCTGCCAAGCGCGCCAGCCCCGCCAGACGCAGGGAGGGACTGACTACCTCGATCGGCTCCCCTCGCTGAAGGGCCAGATTGGGGACGCGTCGCCGCACGCCTTGACCCCAGGGCCATAGGATGTTGATGGGGGGCAGGCCCTGGTCGAGGCGTTCGTCGTTGAACTCCAACTCGGAGAGCAGGTTCACCGAGTCGTCGATGAATCGGCGCAGGGCGGGCTCGTTGTCGCCTTGGGGGAGGCAGCCGCGATAGGGCTTGCCGTCTGCAGTCGAGGGTCCGGTCGTTCCGATGTCTCCCAGACCTTCCCACACCAGCCCATGGTCCGCGCCCTCACCCGGCACGATGGTGAGGGTCTTGGTGTTGAGAACCTTCGCGCGGGCCATCGCCAGATCGACCTGTTCCGGCGGCAACTCCAGCCGATGCGCAACCAAGACCCCGTCCTGAAGAGCCATCGGAGTGAGGTGGAAGTGGGTGGACCGCTCGGGAGGGTCGGCCCCGAGAGCGGCCACGGTCAGCGGTCCCTGAGCCAATTCGGCCTGATTGGGCGCCATCCCCAGAACCTGCGCCTCGGGGGTCTCGGTCTTGGGCAACTCCGATAACTTGTGGAGTTCGCCCAACTCTGCAAACCGGGCCAAGCCAGGCAGGTTCTGCCGCAACACCGAATCCCGTCCTGTAGAAGCCAACCAATCGGGAGCGATGAAGATGATTTTGCGCATGGGCTCTCGTTAAGTGTATCTTTGAGATTCGCTGTGAAACTCGCCATCCTAGGCAAACTGTAGAGTGTGAGGGCCAAATCCGCCACGAGTACGCTTGGCTAACCGACGAAGCGGTTGGGAGGGTCGTGCGAACGTGTTGCAGACGTTCCTGAACCGAAAGTCGATTCAACGGACGCTTGCAAAAAGAAAAGCCAAGTCGGCAAAACCTCCGTCTCTCCATCGCCCCACTTTGCATGAAGGAGCCATCTTTGGCGTTCGGCCTAGAGCTCTAACAAATGTTTCAGAAACACCTTGGGATTGCCCAGGAACGATTTGGTGAGTTCCACATGTTCGATATCTTCCCAAGCGCGCGCCTCGATTCCGTTCTCATCAAGCCAATAGATCTTCGCATTGGGATAGGCCATGAGGATGGGGGAGTGGGTGGCGATGATGAACTGGCACCCGCTCCGCACCAGCCAGTGAATCTCCTTCAGTAACACCAGCTGGCGGGCCGGGGAGAGGGCGGCCTCGGGCTCGTCGAGGAGGAAGAGGCTCTCGTCTCGGAAGCGGTTTTGAACCAGGGCGATGAAGGCCTCGCCGTGGGAGAGGCGGTGAAGGGATTTGCCGCCGTAGTGGCGATACATTCCGCCATCGACTTTTTGAAGCTCGTCGATCTCGGTTGAAACGTTGAAAAAGCTCTCCGCTCTCAGAAAGAATCCATCCACTTCCTTGAGCTGGATGTTACGATCGAAACGAAGGTAGTCATGTAGGCCGCCATCAGGTTCCCTTTGCCCAAAGGTAAAGTTGCGGGTCCCGCCCTGCTCCCCGAAGCCCAACCGAATCGCCATCCCCTCGATCAGCGTGGACTTCCCCGACCCATTCTCGCCGGCCAGGAAGGTGATCGCAGGGTTCAACTTCAACGTGCCCATTTTCTGGATCGCCAGAACATTGAACGGAAACCGCCGCCAGTTGATCGGCTCCTGTCCGTCGGCTTGAAAGATGGAGGCAGAGGTGACAAAACCGCCCATGAGCCTATTCTGGCCAAGTCCGAAGGGCCTTATACTCTGCCCCCGACTGCTTCAACACGCTCTCATATAGGGTAATGGAAGGAAGGTGCCAGTGGTCAGACTCGACCTCAGATAGATCTCTGATTGAAGCGTAGAGTTGCTTTGCTCCCTCCGGGTCCAAGTCTTTGAACCTCGCAACCGTTGCATGGAACCTAAATCGGCGCTGTCGGTCCTTCAACTCCAAGCACTGATGAATGGCCCAATATGCTTGCTGAACCGCGATGGATGGAAACAGTTTGAAGGCCAGCATCCGGGGATTGGCTTTGTGAGGAAATCCCTGGATTCTTCCAGGGTGAACTTCGAGGTTGCCGAGATTACGGAGAATGGGGTCAAGCTTTGACTCAATCTCTTCGCACTGGATCGAATCTCGATCTCCAATGAACGCAAGCGTCGCATGCCAATTCTCCTCGGGAATCCAGCGGATGTAGTCGAAAGGGGCGGCCAGTTGAGCCTCCTCGACTTTGCCCCGCAAAGTCGCCCTCTGCTCATCCGACAGGTTGGCCGCTACAAACAGCCTCATGGTTTAAGGCACATGGAGGTTGATGGGATATCGTTTAAAGTCCTGAGGATTAAGCGTCGCCAAGTCGGTGATGCCGCTTGCCAACATGAGAGCCACGAGTCGGGCATCGTGGGCAGGTCTGCCAGAGACGGAGTATTGCAGGCACAGGTCCATCCAGTGGAGATAAAGATCTGACGGTTCCGGCACAAGATCAAACTGTTCGGTAATCGACTTAATATGAATGTAGGATTCCGATGGCGTGAGGCCATAGCCTCCTGCTTCAACGGGTCGGGTAACCACCGTCCAAAACTCGTACAAGCTTTGGGGACAAATTGCATGTCGCACGCCCTTTGAATCTGATTCTATTGCCCAATCGGAGCACCTCCGATGGAAGGGATCGGCGCCCACCGACAAGCGTAGTAGAACGCCCGTATCAAGAAGAAGCCTCACAGGTCGTCCCGATAGATTTCCTCGCGAGACAGATTCCCCACATTGAATGGTCCCTCTGCTTTGACTATGCCGATAACCTTGGATAGGTCTTGCTTGCCAAGGATGATTTCGACTGGCTTCCGACCTGCCACCTTTTCCACCCACACGCTCACCTGAGTCTTCTCAGGCAGATTCAAGGGCACATCCGGGACGATGTGGTTGCCTTCTATATGTCCTTCAAAGCGGATACCGTCAAACATCTCAACCACAGTATACGACGCCGTACAACCGCACAACGCATTCCACGCCGACAGATCACACCATCACCGGCCAAGCAATAGCCAGTATCATCCACCCATGAACCACTACGAGATATGGGTCAACCTGGCGCCAGGAGCGGATGATTTGGAGTTTGTGCAGGCGGTGCGCAACTACCTGGAGCACTTCAAGATTCAGGGGAAGTTGGAAAGCTACACGATCCGACGCCGCAAGTTTGGTTTCAGTCCGCCGGAACTGGGCGAGTTTTACATCTCCATCGCGTTCCGAGACCTGGCCCAACTCGACCAAGCGTTCTTCAGCGCCGCCACTCGGGACGAGGTCGAGCCGCTGCATCATGCCGTCTACTCAAGAGTCCGCGACTTCAAATCCGCCCTCTACCGGGACTTTCCGGATGAAGTTCGCAAAATCTGAAACCAATCTCGGAACCCATGCGTTACAATCAGAGTAAGATCATTTGATAGTCTTACACTCAATACGATATGCGATTTGACAAACTAACCCTCAAAGCCCAAGAAGCCATCCAGGAGGCCCAATCCTTCGCGGAAAAGTTCAAACACTCCAGCGTGGAGGTCGAACACGCCCTATTTGCGCTCCTGTCCCAAAGCGAAGGCATCGCCCGGCCGCTGTTGGAGAAGCTTAGCGTCGATCCCGAGGTGGTGAAAGGCCAGCTTCAGAAGGAGCTTGACAGCCTGCCCAAGGTCTCCGGCTCTGTCAATTACGGCGGCACCATCGGCACCCGCCTCTCCAAGGTCTTCACCGAGGCCTTCTCTCTTGCCGACTCCCTGAAGGATGAATACGTCTCCACCGAGCACATCCTGGCCGCGATCGCCGACGAGCCGGGAGCCGCAGGAAAGCTCCTCCGTTCCAACGGCGTCACCCACAAAGACCTGCTCACCGCCATTGAAGACCTGCGCGGCGGACGGCGCGTGACCTCAGCAACCGCTGAAGACAGCTACCAATCTTTGGAAAAGTACGCGGTCGACCTCACAGCCCAAGCCCGGATGAACAAGCTCGACCCGGTCATCGGGCGAGTCGAGGAGATTCGGCGAGTGGTTCAAGTGCTCAGCCGTCGAACCAAGAACAACCCCGTCCTGATCGGAGAACCCGGTGTGGGCAAGACGGCGGTCGTGGAAGGCTTGGCCCAGCGCATCGTGGGCGGCGACGTTCCCGAAAGCCTGCGCGGAAAGTCAATCATGAGCCTGGACCTGGGCGCGATGCTGGCCGGAGCCAAGTATCGAGGCGAGTTTGAGGACCGCCTCAAAGCCGTTCTCGACGAGATCAAGAAAGCCGACGGCCAGATCATCCTCTTCATCGACGAACTCCACACCCTGGTGGGCGCGGGCAAGGCCGAAGGCGCACTGGATGCCGCCAATATGCTCAAGCCAATGCTGGCCAGGGGCGAACTGCGTTGCGTAGGCGCGACCACGCTCAAGGAGTATCAGCTCTATATCGAAAAGGACAAGGCCCTGGAGCGTCGGTTCCAGATGGTGATGGTGGACGAGCCGACGGTCGAGGAGACCATCAGCATCCTGCGCGGTTTGAAGGAGCGGTACGAGATCCACCACGGCGTCCGCATCACCGACTCCGCCATCGTCGCCGCCGCCTCGCTCAGCAACCGCTACATCAGCGATCGCTTCCTGCCCGACAAGGCCATCGACCTGGTGGACGAAGCCGCCTCCCGCCTGAAGATCGAGATCGACAGCGTGCCTGCCGAGATCGACGAGGTGGAGCGGCAAATGCGCCAATTGGAGATCGACCGCGAGGCCCTCAAGAAAGAGGAGGACGCCCCCAGCAAAGAGCGTCTGGCCCAGACCGAGAAGAAGCTCGCCGAACTCAGCGAGAAATCCAGCGGAATGCGGGCGATCTGGCAGACCGAGAAAGAGAAGATCGAGCGGGTCCGCAAGATCAAGCAGGAGTTGGACGAACTCCGCGCCCAGTTCCAACAGGCCAGCGACTCGGGCGACTACGCCAAGGCCGCCGAGATTCAGCATGGCCGAATGCCCGCTCTCCAGAAGCAGATGGAAGAAGAGTCCGCCGAGTTGGAGCGCGTCCAACAGGGCGGCAAGATGCTGAAGGAAGAGGTGGACAGCGAGGACATCGCCGAGGTCGTGAGCAAGTGGACCGGGGTCCCCGTCAGCAAACTCCTACAAGGCGAGATGCAGAAGCTCTTGAGCATGGAGGACTTCTTGGAGAACCGCGTGGTCGGGCAAAGCGAGGCCTTGAGAGCCGTGTCGGATGCGGTCCGCCGTTCCCGATCCGGCCTCAGCGACCCCAACCGGCCCATCGGTTCGTTCCTCTTCCTGGGTCCAACCGGCGTCGGAAAAACCGAGACCGCCAAGGCCCTGGCCGAGTTCCTCTTCAACGACGACAAGGCGATGGTCCGCATCGACATGAGCGAATACCAGGAGAAGCACTCGGTCGCCCGCCTCATCGGAGCCCCTCCCGGCTACATCGGCTATGAAGAGGGCGGCCAATTGACCGAGGTGGTACGGCGGCGTCCCTACGCAGTGGTCTTGCTGGATGAGGTGGAAAAGGCGCACCCCGAGGTCTTCAACGTCCTCCTCCAACTTCTGGACGACGGTCGGCTGACCGACGGACAGGGGCGGACCGTAGACTTCAAGAACACGGTCGTGATCCTCACCAGCAACCTGGGCTCGCACCACTACGCCGACCCGCTCTCCGCCGAGGACAACTGGGATCAGACCAAGCAGAAGGTGTTGGACGAAGTGCGGATGTTCTTCCGCCCCGAGTTCGTGAACCGCCTGGACGACGTGATCGTATTCCGCTCCCTGGGCGTGAATGAGATCAAACAGATCGTGCGCATCCAGCTTGCGGGATTGGCCAAGAGGCTGGAGGAGCGACGGATCGAGCTCAAGCTCACCGACGAGGCCTACCTGCACCTCGCCACTGCCGGATTCGACCCAGTCTACGGCGCAAGGCCACTGAAGCGGGCGATCCAGCGCGAGGTCATGAACCCGATGGCCCAGGCGATCCTAGGCGGCGAGGTCCACGACGGATCGGTGGTCGAGGTGGACTACCGCGACGGCGAGTTCCACTTCCAGGCCAAGTCGTCGCAAGTGGAAGCGTAAGGAACCCTTGAAAGACACTCCCACCATTTGCCAGCCTGAGGGACAAGGCGGGGAAATGGTGGGGGAACGTCACCGCCCAATCCTCAATCGTTAATCCTCTACTGCCTCCACCAACCTCCGCAAAGCATCCAGCTTCTGATCCCACATCGCTCGGCGTTTGGCAAGCCAATCCTCGGCCTCATTCAAAACCTCCAAACGAAGCTCCCGCACCACCTGCCGACCTTCCGCCCGACTCTCGATCAAACCCACATTCTCCAGAACCAGCAGGTGCTTAGTTGCGGCCTGACGGGACATTCCCAGGCCCTCCACCAACTCCAGAGTTGGCAGTGGCCCCCGGTCTCCGAGGCGCTGGATGATCTCTAATCGGGTCGGATCGCCCAGCGCCTGATAGATCGCATGCGGCAGCGCCATTAGCCGACAGCCCGTTCGATCATGTTCATCACTTCCGTCCAACCTTCGCTGTTGCCCACCTGAGCACTCGGCCTCAGCTCTTCCGGCACGTTTTCAAAATCCGACTCCACAACCTTCAGGTGCGCCCCCTCTTCGACCGCAGTGATCGTGAAGGTGGTCGTGGTGGCTTTGGATTCATCGAAATCCTCGTAGGTAGAGGTCACCGCCCCCGGCTGGGAGAGGAACGCAAAGACTTCGGGGCGGCGACTTTCCACCACTCGCAGCGGGCCACATATCTCGCCGCCCAGGTACTCGAAGGTCAGCATCGCCTGTTCGCCAACCTTGAACTCGCCTTCCACCTCCTTGACCCACCACTTCTTGAGCCCCTCAGGCGTAGCAACCAAATCCCAGAGCTTCTCCGGCGTGGTCCGATAAACGCGCTCCCGCACGATCTCCTTGCTCGCCAGCAAGTGCCGCTCTCCTTGCTCCAGGTAAGCCTGCAACTCGCCAAGCTCCCACCGCCAGCCGTCGGTATTGAGAGTAACGCAACGCGCCCGCCGCTCTTCGGGGATATTTTCAAACCCTGTCTCAATCAGAGTCAAGAGCGTTCCCTCTGGGTGGTCCTCCAGTAGAAAACGCACGGTCGTCATCTCCGACTCGGGGTACTTGTCCACTGCACACTCTTCGCCGGGATGCCACTTATAGGCAAACCGCGAGGGAGCCTCCATCTCCACCACGACGGCATAGCTGATGCCATCCAAAATCATCGTATCCCCAAGCTGAAAACCACCCTGAGCGTTCTCCCCAAACCACCCATTCCAGCCTTCAGGAGTAGAGATCGCCTCCCACACCTTCTCCCGAGGCGCCTTCAGCACCACCTGTTGTCGAATCACCTGTTCCGTCATTTATGCAACCTCATGGGTGCATATTAGCACAGGCCAAGAAAATATGCAACTTTTTAATTGCGGGTTGGGGGAAGGCATTGGGTGTTAGGTGTTAGGCATTCGGAGATCAGTCAGACAAGTCAGATTGGTCAGATATGTCAGATAAGTCCGATCCCCCAAACCAAAACCAAACACCCACCGCCCTCCCAAGGTAAAACCAACCCCATGCGACCCTCACGACGCGAAGTCATCCAAGCCGGAGCCGCGGTGGCTGCCGGTATGCTTTTGCCCAACGCCATGGCCAACGAAACTTCCACCCAAAAGCCCAAGTTCAAGCTTAACTACGGCCCCCACTTCGGCATGTTCTCCAACCACGCCCGATCTGACGACGACCAACTGAAATTCGCCGCCGACGAGGGCTTCACCGCCTGGGAGGACAACGGGATGCGCGGGCGCTCTGCCGCCGACCAGGAGAAGTTCGGCAAGCTCATGCGCGACCTCGGCATCACGATGGGCGTCTTCGTAGTCAATGACATCGACTGGACCAACCCTACCCTGACCACTGGCCGCCAGGACCATCTCGACAATTTCCTTCAGCGATGCCGCGAGTCGGTGGACGTGGCCAAGCGAGTAGGCGCCAAGTGGATGACCGTCGTCCCCGGCACCTGCGACCTGCGCCAGGACATGGGCTACCAAACCGCCAATGTAGTCGAGGCGTTAAGAAGAGCCTCCGATATCTTCCAACCCCACGGCCTTGTCATGGTGCTGGAGCCCCTCAACTTCCGCGACCACCCCAACCTCTTCCTCAATAAAATCGCGCAGGGCTATGAGATCTGCAGAGCCGTGAACAGTCCCGCCTGCAAAATCCTCTTCGACATCTATCACCAGCAGATTCATGAAGGCAATATCATCCCCAACATCGACCGCGCCTGGAGCGAGATCGCCTATTTCCAAATCGGCGACAACCCCGGTCGCCGCGAACCCACCACTGGCGAGATCAACTACCTGAACGTGTTCAAGCACATCCACGGCAAAGGCTTCAAGGGAATCATGGGCATGGAACACGGCAACGCCAAACCTGGCAAAGAAGGGGAACGGGCTCTCATCGACGCCTATCGGTCAGTCGATGCGTTTTAGCCCACTCAAATATGGCGAAGGGGTTTTTTAACTGCTGAGAGACAAAGAAGCCAAGCGTTACCCGTTCAACGTCTGAAGGGCCTCTTCTAACCGCTTGGTCCGAGCCTCAATCTCTTCGAGGCCTTCTTTGAACTTCAGAACCTTCTCGCGGTAGTAGCGGTCGGCCTGCTTGGCGGCGATGTCGTAGGCGGCTTGGGCGATTTTGATCTTGTCGTGCAGGGCTTTATCCAAAGCGGCCCTCTGGGCTCCGTAGGCGATCTGGGCCATGACGGCGAGGAGGATTGGAATGCCTGACGCCGCCAGACCGAACCAGCCGAAGATCGTCCGAAACCCGGCGTTGATCCCTTGGGCGGTGAGGAACCCGGCGATGAACAGGTACAGCACAAACGCTCCGCAACCCGACCCCATCGCCACCACACAGCCGGATTGGTTCTTGTCCGACTCTTTCAAGGAGGCATGCAGGGCTTCCCGCGCCGCTTGGACTTCGGCGGTCTGGCGAGCCACCGCCGCCTCGATCATCGCCTCCCGCTCCACCCAGGCGTGGCTAATCCCCACCTGGGAAGCCTCCAGCAGCTTGACCGCCTCCGAATACTCAAAGCCTAGTTGTTGGCCCGCCAATCGGACCGCCTCGTGCCGCGAGCTTCTCGCCTGATGAACGAGCGAAGTCGCGCCAAACAGGTCGGCCCCGGCGATCTTCGCCGCCACGTGTTTGCGGTTCTCGTCGAAGTCGTCCAGGAACATCAGCGTGGTCCCCGCCTTCTTGGCGGCCTGCTTAATGCGATGGGCATCGGCGTTCCAAGCCGCCAACTCCACGCCGACTTCCTGCCGCATCTCGCGCTGCTTCTGGACCAGCGCTTCCAGAATGTCGCCTGCAATCTCTACCAACTCCTCACAGGCCAAGGCTCGGATGGCAAAAAGGCCGCCTCCGCCCAAACCCTTCACAACGAGGCTCCGGGCCTGATCCCACTTGCGCAGGTGAATCGCGAGACGGGCCGCCTCCAGGATCGTTTCTCCGTCTCCCGAATGCTCGGCGGCAAAGAGCAGCGCCGACCAAGCCAGATCGGGGTCCTCGTCCATCCACTCCAGATGGCCCAAGAACCGGGCGATGGGCCAAGAGACCGCATCGGCCTCCCGCTGAGCCCTCCCCCAAGCCCGCCGCAACAGCCGCTTGGTCTCCTCGACGTTGCGAGTCAGCTTCCAACTGGCGAGCGCCACGACCAGAGCTGCCGCCGTGCAAAAATCGCCATTGTTGGAGTCGGCGACAAGCTGGGCCTCGACCCGCGACTTCCGCAACTCATCGCTCCGCGCAATGCCAACATCCGCCAGCCCCGCCTCCAATGCACTCAAACCCGTCTTGATCTTCTGTCGCAGGGCGGAATCTAGGGGCTCCGCCTGGGCCGCAACCTGTCGGTAGAACCGGTCCTGGTGGCTAAGGAACTGGAAGACCTCTTCGTCGAGCAGCTCCTGCATACTCTGCCGGAGCATTCCCGAATCCGATGAAGGCCCCGCCCCCATTGCCCGCTCAACCAGCCGAAGGCCTTGGAGAAATCGGGGGAGTTCGGAGGAGGGGTCGATCCGTTTCAGCGCGCCGACCTGTCCCGCCTGGGCGATCCATGCCTCCAGGTTCTGGATCGCAAGGGGGATCGAAGCCTTGATCGCCTGGCTCTTAACGCGGGCCAGCGCCGAAGGGTCGGCCCTAAGGAACAGCATCTGCAACGCGCACTCCCACGCGCAGACCGTCCCATTCCCTGCGAGCTCGTCTCTCAGCAGGTCTTCTAGCAGTAGCGTTGCCACCTAGCCCTTACCCCTCTTCCCGCACATCTGCGTGCGGCATAGGTAGAAAATCGGAGTTCAGGGAACCAGGGTGGGATGGCATAGTTGCTGGGATTGGGGCGCGATCAGGCAATTTCACGAGCCTCGACTGGTACCCAACGCGAACCTCTGCATACCTTGGTGTCTTTGTGCCTTGGTGGTGAATGGACTGGCTATATTTACTTGGTGCATGCATATACATCTAAATACGATGTATACTCTTGACAAGAGGTAAACATGACGTTCCGAAGCGATCCACAGACTCTCATCCTAAGCGTCCTGGCCGACGGCCCTAAACACGGCTATGCCATTGTCAAAGCGATCAAGGACCAATCCAAGGGGGTTTTCAAGCTCAGCGAGGGCCAGCTTTATCCCCTTCTTCAAACCATGCTCCAGAAGGGTTGGCTCACAGCCGCCTGGGAGACGCCCGAATCGGGACCTGCCCGAAAAGTCTATCGGTTGGAGCCAGACGGCATGAAGGAATTCGAGAAGAAACGGGCCGATTGGGAGCAGTTCACATCGGCGATGAAGGCCATGCTTCACGCTCCTCTCCCGCAAAAGGAAGGCTCCAATGGCTGATTTGACCACCGCCTATCTGGATCGGCTGGAGGAGAGACTGTATCGCAAACTGCCGAAGTCCGAGGTTGAAGAGCACGTCAAGGAAGTTCGCGCGCACCTCGTGGAGAGTATCGCGACGCTGGAAATAGAAGAGAACGCCGATCCAGAGCTTGCCGCCCTTAAGAGGATCGGCCCAGACAAGTTGCTGGCAAAGAACCTCATTCGGGCGAGGAAAGGGCTGGATACCAGACCAGGCTGGCGTTTCGTCGCCCTGCCCGCTCTTCTGTTGGCGATCTACGGAGTCATCGTCGTACATGTCGGAGCGGATCAACACATCGCCGCCGTGTACCAGCATCTAGCTGAGTTCCTTACAGTCGCCATACCTACCACCTTACTGTACGGAATGGTACGTGCCCGCCGCCTCTTAATCAGCCCAACCCTCGCGGCTTTCGTGCCGTTTATGCTTATCTTCGTGGGCGGTGACCTGATTTGGGGACACTTTGGGATCAGCGATTATTCCGCTCGGAAACGGGTGGAAACTATAGCCGGATTCCAAGCTCACTTAGACGATCTGGAAGGAAACATCACCGCCGGTCAATCGGTACGTTCCGGTGCCGCCTTTCCCGTCAAGCTTAAGCGAGACAAAAGCTATCTTGCGCCAGTTTTGTCAAAGGCAGTCAATCATCACATGGCGCTAGGTATCGTGGTTGCCCATGAGAAGGTTGGAGGCTACTACCTCCAAGAGGTGGCCACCGAGGCACAAGCTCGCGCAGACTGGCTGAAGAACGGCGAAGCCTACTTCGCCCATGCCCAGAAGCAGATCAACGAACAGAAGAACGGCATCAAAATGTGGACGGAGACAAAAACCGGCCTCGTCTACCTTCCTTCGCTGCTGTGGGCCTTCGTCAAATTCACCACTCCCTTCGTCCTTGGACTATTGGCCATTGGTGGCTTGCTCATCGCCCTCGGGTCGGCAAAAGACCGCCTCACCACTGCCCTCTGGAAGCCAGAACGTCTGATCGCGCCCTAAAGCAACTCTCCTCGTATAATGAAGTCGATGGTGAAGGTTGGCGAGGCGATGATTCAGAGCTCGGTTGGCCCTCTCGACGAGCAACTTGAGAAGTTTGACGAGGTGCCTTCAACAGAAGGTATCTACTCGCGATACCTACTTGGTGGATTCATGGGGTTTGCGTTCCTATGTGGCCTCAGCTTTTTCCTCCTCAATGAGTGGCTTGGTCCGCTCAAAGGAACCACCAAGTTCGTCGCCGTCCTATCGACCGGCTTTGTATGGCTTCTCGTTTTGAGGAGATATTGGTCGTGGGCAAGCCTCGCGTCGATGCAGATGATCAAGGGCAAGGACGGCAACCTACCGCAACCCGCCGAGGGCTACTACTTGGGGGTCGCCTATTGTAACGGCATCTGGAGCTACCGTGGCGACACTTCTTGGGATCGGGGCTACTTGACGATCGAAGAGTCAGGGCTGCGCTTTGCAGGTCACACCAGTTCCTTCCAACTTCCTTATGCCCGAATCATCGATCTCCGCATCCACCATGGGAAGACGATTGTTCACACAGACGTACCTCGCCTCTTTATCGACTGGCTTGACTGGCGAGGAAACGTGAACACGCTCAGTTTAGAGGTACGGATTGGCGTAGAGTTCGCCGCGATCAAAGAGCAGACTTACGAACTTGCCAACCAGATTCACCACGCTTGGCAGAAAGGAAAAGAAAGCGACTATCGCAAGGATGTCGATCTGCCTTTCCTGTCAACCGATCTGGATTTCTCAGTTGCCCCCGAAGAAACTCCCATCCTGCCCCGAGAACGAAATCTGGCCCTCCTCTGGTCCGCCGCCCTCATCGTTGCAGGCTTCGCTACGTCCACTTGGCTCGAACCGCTTACCAAGCTCAAAGGGAATTTCGTTGGCCTTTTTCTAATTTTGATAGGCCTCAAACTCTATCCCCTTATCATCTGGTCAATGGTCCGAAACCGCAAAGCATCAGGCACAGGTTCAACCGGAGCCGTTTCTACTTCTCAGGCTTGACCACTGGTAACTGGAACTTGCCTACCGGCTCCTTCCCCGCCGCAAACATCCTCACTTCAAACCCGTACTGCCGGGCAACAACTGGACAAGTTTCGTGTACACGCTTTGAGTGCTGGCAGATGCAACCCTCTTTCCATTTAAGTTGAAGGACACTCTCTGTGACTGATCCGAAAAGTGCAGTTCCAGTGGTGGACTTGTGTTCAGCGACACGACGACGCAACCAATCCCGGTGCTCTTTAAAGGCGTCGGTGATTGCTTGCCCCAACCTGAATAGAAAGCGAGCTTCAAGAGTGTCCGCAAGTCGTGAATGTCCGTTGAATCAAGCGTGCCCCTAACGCGCCCTTTCGTCATCTTCGGCCACTCCTCCGACTCATAGACGATTCCTTCTGTTGCATTGGCAAGCAAGGATTGCACAGATTGGGGCAGGTTCCTTTCCGTCGATATGTCCAGTTGCTCCGCCAACGAGTATTGACTTACAATCGCGTCCTTCAAACTGGGGTATTGATGCAAAGGAGCTGAGGCGAGATGCTTTCTATTTGAATACACTGAGAGATGTCCGCATCCGAAGCAGGTCACCATCTTCAGGCTTCGTCCGCCAGATATCCAGGTAATCAGGAAGTCTGGGTTGATAGCGCAGTTGCTTGGAATGATCTTCACCGGCTTCATGAGATCTTGAGTTATCCCCGCGAACAAGTCTCTTTGAATGGGCCGCATGGGTCCACACACATTCAAATTGAAATTCCGTTGAGCCCCGAGCACAAGCGTCGGCAGTTCGCCGCTCCTGGTTCGATAGACCGGTTGGACAACAATGCGATCAGGGTTTCTTAGCATCTGATAGGCGCTAGAGCCGATCGCCTTTTCGGCAAAAGGCTCCTGATAAGGCAGTCGATCCCAAGGGTTCTGCCCTACCCCTTGGAAGGCGATGAGGGCCAAAGCAGAAACCAATACCATGCACTAATCATTGCACAATTCTTTTTCTTGATAGCTTGAACTTCCCTACCGGCTCCTTCCCCGCCGCAAACACCCGCACCTCAAACCGATCCCATGGCATCGGCTTGTCGGGGATCGTGGCTTGAACGACGTAAATCGCCCGGATGTGGTCGCCGACTACGCCATCGTAGACGGTTGGCTTCAGTGGTGAAAACTCGGGGGACAGAGGCGTGAAGGCCTCATCTAGTGCAGACCAGGGCCAACGTTGCACCGAATCCAGGTCGTAGCCTTTGAATACCGCCAATGGCGCGACCCTCGGCTCTTCCCTTTCCAATGGCGACTTCAACTCCCGCCGCCACGTCAGCGCCTCGACATGCTGGGAGTCGTCGCGCTCCTCATCGGTCAGGTAGGTCACCAAGAACCGGATGTTCAGGGCGGTTTCGGGTTTGGTGGGGGCACCTTCCATCAGGTCGAGGAAGTCCTCCTTCTTTGGCAGAGCATAGATATCCGCCACAAAAGTCATCTTCCCGTCCAAGACCCGCGCCATCTCCGACCATCGTCGGTATAGCTCCGCTTTGGGCCACTTCTCCTTGGCGTTCAGGTAGCCCAGCCAACGGGAGACCATGCGCGGCGAGAGCCAGATGATCTGATCGGTGTCCCGCTTGATCCGCCCATCGAACCACCGTCCGATAGCGACCCGGTCCTCCATTAAAGTCCGCTCGATCCCGCTCCGCTGGTAATACACCCGCTCTCCCCTGGCCATCTCGGAAGGAATAGGCTCGGAGGGAAATTGGAAGGGATTACTTACCAGCAAGATTGCGAGGGAGAAGACCATCAGGTTGGATTATCGGGTTCTGGGCGCTGGGCATTAGGCGTTGGAGAGTTAGATGCCAGGCTCTCCTGGCTAGTGGGTCAGTTCTGTCCTTGAACTGGGGCAACCACAAAGGGCACAACAGGACCGACTTTTGAAAAGCCCATTGGCATCTAACTCCGGTACCCGGTGCCCCCGCCATAATCTAGGTCATGTCCTTTGATCTCGTCATCCGCAATGCCTTCCTCACCACGAGTCAACACCAGGAGATAGGCGATCTTGCGATCAAGGATGGAAAGATCG
Source organism: uncultured Fimbriimonadaceae bacterium (assembly GCA_964501275.1). Classification (GTDB taxonomy): domain Bacteria; phylum Armatimonadota; class Fimbriimonadia; order Fimbriimonadales; family Fimbriimonadaceae; genus 55-13. The sequence goes on from CAZCSP010000001.1 coordinate 150,337, forward strand.
CAGAGATGGGTGCGGTGGCGGGCTCAGCCGAGCGGGAGATCAACGCCAGGGGGCTGACCCTTATCCCTGGCCTCATCGACACCCAAGTTCATTTCCGGGAACCGGGATTGGAACACAAAGAGGATTTGGAGTCAGGCACCCGAGCCGCCATCCTCGGCGGGGTGACCAGCATTTTTGAGATGCCCAACACCGACCCCAACACCACTTCGCGAGAGACCTTGGAGGACAAACTGAACAGAGCGAGAGAAAGAGCCTGGTGCGACTACTCGTTCTTCATCGGGGCGACCACCGAGAACATCGCCCAGCTAAGCCAACTGGAAAACCTTCACGGCTCTCCCGGAATCAAGATCTTCATGGGAAGTTCCACCGGAACGCTCTTGGTCGGAGACGACGACCACCTTCGACAGGTTCTGCGGAACGGCAAGCGTCGAACTCCCATCCACGCCGAGGACGAGTCTCGCAACCGGGAGCGCAAGTCCCTCATCAGCGACCATCCCCATCCGCGAGAGCATCCCTTCCTCCGAGATGCGGAAAGCGCCCGCCTCGCCACCGAGCGTATCCTCTCCCTCAGTGAAGAGACAAAGAGACCCGTCCATATCCTCCACGTCTCCACGAAGGACGAACTTCCCTTACTCAAGGAAGCCAAGCGCAAGGGTCTCCAAACCACCTGCGAAGTTACGCCCCAACATCTCTGGTTCCACGCCCCCGACTGCTACGACCGCCTGGGAACCTTCGCTCAGATGAACCCGCCGATCCGATCTGCCGAGCATCAAATGGCTCTGCGCCAGGTTGTTCAAGAAGGGCTGTTCGATGTCTTCGGGAGCGACCACGCACCCCACACCTTGGAGGAGAAAACTCAGCCCTACCCCCAGAGCCCCAGCGGGATGCCCGGCGTGCAGACCATGCTCTCCGCCCTCCTCACCCTGGCTCACCAAGGCCTGATGGACCTCCAAATCATCGTCCGAATGGCCTGTGAAAACCCGGCCCGGATATACGGCATTCACGGAAAAGGCTTCATTCAACCCGGCTACGATGCCGACCTCGTTCTTATCGACCCCAACAAGAAAACCGTCTTCGAGCGCGGTATGGTCGCCAGCAAGTGCGGCTGGAGCCCCTATGAAGGCGAGACCTTCGTCGGCTGGCCCATCCACGTCTTCCTGAGAGGCGAGCAAATCGTCGCCGACCAGGTCCTCGTCGGGTCCCAAACCGGACGCCCGGTTGAGTTCGACTGGAAGTAGGCTTCATCACCTCCATCACCTCCATCACCCAACTCATTTCCTTTCCCACGGTATCCTGAACCCGATGCCAAAGCTCATTCTGGTCCGGCATGGACAATCGATTTGGAACCTTGAGAACCGATTCACCGGCTGGGTGGACGTTCCCCTGACCGCGCAAGGCGAAGAGGAGGCGAGATCTGCGGGCAAGAAGCTCCACAGCCTGAAGATCGACGTCGCCTACACCAGCGCCCTCAGTCGCGCCCAGCACACCCTCGACCTGATCGTGGAGACCATGGGCGTCGAGGTCCCGATCATCCGCGACCAGGCCCTCAACGAGCGGCACTATGGCGATCTGCAGGGCCTGAACAAAGAGGACACCGCCAAGAAGTTCGGCGCGGACCAGGTCAAGATTTGGCGGCGAAGCTACGACATCCCACCACCCAACGGCGAGGCCCTCAAAAACACCGCCGAACGCACCCTTCCCTTCTTCGAGCGGTGCATCCTGGGCGACATCCGCCAGGGGAAGAACGTGCTGGTGGTTGCCCACGGCAACAGCAACCGATCCATCGTGATGATGCTCGACAACCTGACCAAAGAGCAGGTCTTGGAACTCAACCTGGAGACCGGAGTGCCGCTGGTTTATGAGTTGAGCGTGGATGGAAGGGTAGAAGGCAGGCAGGTCTTGTAGTCTCCCCCTCCTCCAAGTGGTTCGTCTTGGAGGAGGGGGGCGGGGGGTGGAGGTTTCACTTGTAGGCACCGCAAGGCTTGTATAGAACTCCAAAATCCCCAATCCGAAATCCGAAATCTCGGCAACCGCCCGGGCACGAGCCATCCGAGGTGTACGGGTTTGTTCCAGCTACAACCTCAAACCCCTCCATCCCCAACCCCTTCCTCCCCGACCTTCGGGGAGGAAGGGGCTTAGCGGACTCCCAGCCCCTTTGCCAAGTCGCTCCCGTGCGTGTTGGGCAACAGGTCGATCCCGGCTCTCGACTTTGCCACATAGGCCCCTACCGCCAGGAAAAGCACCATCGCCACCGCGCTGACCGCGATAAAGGTCGCGATGCCCCAGCGCCCCGCTTCGCTCCGCCTCTCGATCATCCGCTCTTCCGTTTCCCGCCTGCGGTCCTTTCCGACAAAGAGGACGAAGTAGAGTTGGGTGAAGATCAGGGGGATGACGAAGCGGATGTCGATAGCGTGCTTGCGTCGGGATTCGCGCAGGGCTTGGGAGATGGCGGCGCGCTGTTCATAGGTCAAAGACTGGCGAATCTCCAAAGGCACCCGGTCCAACACCTCGCTGAACTCCGCCTCTTCATAAACCCGTTGCACCATCCCTTAACCCATTCCGTATCCTGTGAGGCTTGCTGGCTGGCAATGTTGCTGGCGTTTTCAGATTTTGCATGACCGAGATTTGAACCACAACGAGGAGTCTCTCCCCTCCTTCCCTGGCCCCTACTTCTTCCCCCACTCCCACAGCCCATACAGGAACTTATCATCCGGCTCACGCCCGTTGATGCGGAGGGCGATTTCAATTTGGGAGCGGTGGTGGGCTTCGTGGGCGATGACGTAGCCGAAGTAGAGGAACGGGTTCCACTTGCCGCGCTCCTCCTTGCGCCGGAACACCGCCGCCACCACGTCGTGGGAGATCGCTAGACCTTCCTGCATCTCCTCCCGACTTGCCGTTTTCCAATCCAGCTTGGGAATGGTCTGCGACTCCGCCCGGAGCGACTCCTCTGCCCAGGATCGGCGGACGCCGATGAGGTGAACGAAGTTGGATCGAATGGTCTTCCCTTTCCCTGGCTTCAGTTCAAAGTCGTCATCGGCGCACACATCCAGCAGTTCCAAGTTCAAAACGTTGTTGACCCGCCAAGCCTCGATCAGTTCGTCAATCGTCATCTCCCCTATTCTAAACTGATGAAGGTGGAATGAGAGTCAACCGAAAAACAAACCCGAGGGTGATCGATGGGCGAGTCCAGAAGAAGAACAACGACCGCCCGACGCACAACTACTACAACCATGTAGAGCCGGAACTGGTGATCGACCGGCGTCGTCCCGGTCCAGAAGCTCGGCACTTGCTGATGGTCGAGGACATCAAGACCTTCATTTCGATCATTCCGAACTGGGCCGAATTGAGTAGGGGGATCGATGCGGTGCTCCTGGTGCCCTACGATGATAACTACTTCGGACTTTACAACTATGCTGGCGTGATTAAAATTTCTGCTTGGCCAGTCGAGCTTTGGATAGAGATTGGCGAAGGACTCAACCCAAGAAAAGACTGGCTCATGAAGACCCTCGCCGTGGAGACCGAGGACCTATCCTACGGCGGCTACCTGGCCAAATTCACCGAGAACAACGGCCCCAATTCATCTGCGGCGAAGTCAAAGCACTACCAAGGGAGGCACAGTCATCCAAAGCGTCTGCGGACGGACGCCAAAACCGCAGTGTGCAACCGACTTGAACCTACCGCGAATAGTCCAAGCTGAGTGGTCGGCTGGACGGTTTGAGTACAATCAAACCTCCATGGCTGAGCGCAAGCTACTTCTCGAACACGCCCACGATTCCGCCTTTCGCACACTTGATGGCTATAAGGCCAAAGGAGGATACAAGGCTCTTTCCAAAGCCCTCGGGATGGACAAACAGGCTGTTATCGATGAGGTCAAGTCTTCCGGCTTACGTGGAAGAGGCGGCGCGGGGTTCCCAACCTGGATCAAGTGGAACGGCCTGCCCAAAGACAAGACCAAGCCCCACTACGTCCTTTGCAATGCCGACGAGGGCGAGCCGGGAACCTTCAAGGACAAACAGCTCATGGAGGAGACCCCCTTCCTCCTGATCGAGGGGATGACCATCGCCGGGTATGCCACCCAGTCCGAGCAGGGCTATATCTATATCCGAGGCGAGTTCATCGACGCAGCCCGTTCGCTCCGTCGCGCTATCGACGAGGCCTATAAGGCGGGGCTTCTTGGGAAGAACATCCAGGAAAGCGGCTTTGATTTCGACCTGGACATCCACCTTGGCGCGGGCTCCTACGAGTGCGGTGAGGAGAGCGCGCTGATGTCCTCCCTGATGGGAGAGCGCGGGATGCCCCGTCTGAAGTTCCCCCATGCCCCCCTGCCTACCGTCGCCGGTCTTTGGGAACGCCCGACCCTCATTAACAACGTCGAGACCTATTGCTGCGCACCATTCATCGTCAACAACGGCGGCGAATGGTACGCCTCCCTTGGCGCATCCACCAAGAACTCGCGGGGTACTAAGCTGTTCTCGGTCTCCGGCCATGTGAACAAGCCGGGCAACTACGAGATAGAGTTCGGTACCCCATTGAGAGAGCTGTTAGAGATGGCGGGCGGGGTAAAGGGTGGCAAGCTGAAGGCCTGCGTGCCCGGCGGTTCCTCGGTTCCCATCATCACCGCCGAGGATGTGGATCGCGCTATCATCGGCTATGAGGAGATGGCGGAGGTGAAGTCGATGGTGGGTTCGGGGGGCTGTATGTTCCTCAACGAGCACACCTGCATCGTCACCTTCATCTGGCGCACCTCTCTCTTCTATGCCAACGAAAGTTGCGGCAAGTGCACCCCCTGCCGCGAGGGCACCAAGTGGCTGGTTCAGATTCTGGATCGGATTCGGCTGGGCAAAGGGCAAGAGGGCGATATCGAGCTGCTCCAGGAGATCTGCTCCCAGATCGACGGCCGGTCGTTCTGCGGCCTGGGCGACGCCGCGGCGTGGCCAGTAGCCGCCGCACTCCGGGTCTTCCCGCAGGAGTTCGAGTACTTCATCCAAAATGGGCGAAGTATTGTTGAATCTGAACCAGCACTTGCCATGGCCCCCTAGCCGCTTTTGCGCTTGATGAGGTTCCCCGTGTTTGGGGGGCGGCACCGTTGTTTGATCAAATTCGAACTTTCCTGAAAGATAGTGCGTCATACGTTATACGCATTGGACAGCTAGATTAGTTCCTTAAAAGGAACCCTCAGAGTTTCAGACAATTGCTAACTGGTTGCCTGTGTGATTTTTGGAGGTAACCAACCTTTTGAAAAGAGCTTTTACTCTTATTGAACTTCTCGTTGTTATCGCGATTATCGCTATTTTAGCGGCCATTCTTTTCCCTGTCTTTGCGCAAGCCAAGGCAGCGGCGAAAAGATCCGCCTCTCTCAGTAACATTAAGCAGATTGCAACATCTAGCCACCTGTACAGCGCAGACTACGATGACAATTTAGTCACGATGATGAATGGCAGTTACACCTACCTCGGTGATCCCACTGCCACCGAGCGCACCGACTCTTGGGTATGGTCTTTGCAGCCATACATCAAGAACCTCACCCTGATGGTCGATCCAACCGGCTCGGACGCTTCCAACATCTTTGGAAACGGGCCATATGCATGGTTCCGAAACCAGAACCTGTTTCCGTACTTCGGATTCAACTATCTATTCTTGAGCCCTTGGTACAACTGCGACTATGCAGAGAGTAGGTCGAGCACCCAAGCTAACGATCCGGCGGCAACGGTCATGTTCACTCAGAGCCGACATCCGGACTATACATCCGATCTCGGCTACTTCACGGCCACAGCTCCTGGTATGTATCCGTTCATCGTGAATCACGATACGTACTGCATCTGGGAGGACGCAGGCTGGGCCAAGAATGCGGCATCTGGTCCGAATGCAGCCTACACCGCAGAGATCAACATCAAGTCTGGCGAAGGTTCCAATGTCGCCTGGCTCGATGGCCACGCCAAGTATTTGAAGGACGGGGCTCTTGCGGCTGGCACCGACTACGGCTCCAGCTCCAATCCAACCAGCACTACGATCGTCGACAAAGAGAAGTACCTCTGGAATCTTGACGACAACTACTTCGGAGGCTAATCAGGATGTCGAAGCTTATCTTGTTAGCACTTACCGCAATCCTATTGCTTATTGGATGCAGCGGTGATTCGTCGTCCACACCAACCGGTGGCTCTCCCAGTGCGAGCGGAGGGAGCGCCGACCCGGCGGCAGGCGGCGGACAGACTGCTCCCAAAGACGCCATGGCGGCTCCAGATTGGGCCAAAACCGGCACTCCCAGCGGGGGCCGCTAGAGACTCCTCAGCTATCCCGGCTTGGCTTTTTTTGGCCAAGCCGGGAACACAAGCCTAGCTCAAGGTTTGTTCACCAACACCCGCAAAAGCCCTTGGAAGCACGCCCAAGGGCTTTTTTGGTACTCTCTCAATTGTGCGGCTGTAGCTCAGTGGATAGAGCGCTTCCCTCCGGAGGAAGAAGTCGGAGGTTCGAGTCCTCTCAGCCGCGCCAGATCCTCCGATCAACTTTCTGGACTTTCAAAGCCAACCTCCATGAATACTGGTTTTGTCCAGGTCCGAGTCTGCGAGCTTAGGTTCACCCGGTAAACGGAACAAAGAGAACTTCTGAGAAGTCCGTGATTTGGCTGTATAATAGCCATGTTTATTTTAAGTCCGTAGATGCGGATTTGGAGGTTTGCCACATAATGCATAAAAAGCAGGGTTTCACTCTAATTGAGCTCTTAGTTGTCATCGCCATCATTGCGATCCTTGCCGCCATCCTCTTCCCTGTGTTCGCACAGGCTAAGGAGGCCGCCAAGAAGACTGCCGATTTATCGAACATGAAGCAGAACGTTCTTGGTGTCATCATGTACACAGGCGACTATGACGATAGGGCGCCGCTGTGGACATATAATTTCACTTTCGACGTGCTCCCCGCAAACGGCGGAGACCGTAGCTTCGGTAACCTGATCTTTCCGTACGTAAAGTCAGATGAGTTGCAAAAGACCCCGAACAGTCCACATAGTGTTCAGTCTCGCAAATACAACGCTAACTTTCCAGACCCGAACGGCGCTGGTGCTCTCAAGAGAGAGCAGGAGTTATACAATCTGGGTTGGCTCACCGACTACGGCTACAACTACCAATTCTTCACCGGATTTCCCCAGGACATGCAGAGCTTCACGCCGATCAGCATGACCACGCCAGGGTCGCCGGCAAACACGATTTTGCTTACGACCGGCATCTTTGATCGATCCGGAGACTCGGTTTTGGATGGTGGCCAGCTTCCAATCGACCCACCCTGCTTTGTGGACTCGAACGGTGGCGCGCTATACACGACCAATATCTATTGGTTCTTCGGCGGATGGAATCCCGGTACCCCGACCGCATGGAACGTCTTTGGCGGCTTCTGGCCCTACTACGGCGGTACCAAGAAGGGAGACGCAAATGGCGGAGCCCGCGGAAGCGTTGGCTTCACGGATGGTCATGCCAAGACCCTCACCGTTCCTCAACTCGCAGCTGGCTGCAACGTTGTAAACGGCTCCAATGGAGACGCCTACGATGTCGCCAAGTACCTGTGGGATACGCGCGAGTAAATGATGTACTGTCGCAAATTCGCTTGGGCGCTGGGAGCATCAGTCGCTGTTGTTTTGGCCGGATGTACTGGGGGTAGCACTAGCTCGGACGATGTCAATTCGGCCGCCAAGACGCTACAGGACAGTTCCAAGCCCAATGTCACCAACGGCGCTCCTGCCGGAGGTGTACCGGGGAATGCGAGCGGCCCTGGTGGGGCGGTAGATCCTTTCAACAAGAAAGGACGTTAAATGTTCTGACCAGCAAAACTTGCTGGTCAGGCGAGTCCAGGAAGCTGATGGCTTCCAACGGTAACCGACACGAGATAGAGGCGCGGCAACTATCTGCCACGCCTCTTTTAGCTAAGTAGTCTCCCAGAGAGAACTCATGGCAAATCTCGATAGGAAGACGCTTTCGTCCTTCCACAAGTGCGGTTTCCACCACATGCTTCATACTTCAAATCAAGCAAGTGGCCACCTTCCCCACCAACGTCCGATCCGCGTTTCGCAGTCTGCGCGAGCAGTGGCAGCGGTCGATCCTGAGCGCCCTCGGGATCATGGTGGGCAGTACCGCGATCATTCTCCTTGTCAGCATCGCTACCGGAGTCCAGAAAGACGTCTCCAAACAGGTCAGCGATCTTGGCGTCAACCTCCTCATCATCCTGCCCGGCAGGGTGGACGAGGGGTCGATGTTCAGCGCCAGTATGATCGGGATCAGCTACCTGGCCGACGAGGATGTGGAGAACGTCAAGACCGTCCCCGGAGTCCAGCGGGCCGTCCCGATCTCCTTTGTCGGCGGCGGCATCCGTTACGGAGAGAATTCCAGCCCCTCGACCCTGGTCATGGCCACCCGTCCCGATTGGTTCCGCATGAGGAACATGAACCTCGCGGAGGGCCGACTCTTTGACGCAAGCGACGAGTCAAAGCCAGTCTGCGTCATGGGCGGGGTTGCCAATAAGAAGCTCTTCCCCAATGGTGGCGGACTGGGTAAGGAGATCGACTACAACGGGGTCAAGTACCAGGTCCTGGGGATCACCGCCGACGCCGAGACCGAGAACAGCCTCTTCAGCATGGGCAGCTTCGAGAACGTGGTCTACATCCCCCTCTCCTACATGAAGACCCAGGTTCCCAAGCTCCAGTACGACCGCATCATGGTCCAAACCCAGCCCGACCGCGAGCCCCGCGCCCTGGTGAAAGCGGTTGAGGCCAAGCTTGCCCAGAGGTTGGATCGAGAAACTTACTCCGTGCTCACCCAAGAAGACCTCCTCAACCTGGTCTTCAAGCTGATGGGCATCCTCACCTGGCTCCTCACCGGCCTCACCTCTATCGCCCTCTTCGTCGGCGGCGTGGGGATTATGACGGTCATGCTGATGTCGGTAAACGAGCGGTTCAAAGAGATCGGCATCCGCAAGACGGTGGGGGCCACGCGGCGCGATGTCTTCGTCCAATTCCTGGTAGAAGCCGTCACTCTGGCGACCCTGGGCGGAACTGTCGGCCTGGCGCTAAGCTACGCGGTCTGCCTGGCGCTCTACTACGGAACGCCGATCAAGCCGATGGTGACCGTTGAGATCGTGGCCCTGTCGTTCCTGGTCTGCCTCGGAGTAGGCGCCGTCTTCGGCCTCGTTCCCGCCCTCCGAGCCGCCAAAAAAGACCCGGTGGACGCCATGCGGCATGAGTAGACGTCTGATCTCTCTCACCTTCAACCTGGGGATAACCCTTCGGTGGTCCTCGGCGGCCCTCGGTGGTTTCATCCCCGACTGTTGAAAGAACCACCGAACAGCACCGAGGGCCACCGAAGGGGACGCGGGCAAACCCAATAACCTGTGGTGAGATTTGATAACTTGCTATGAACAATCAAGTGCCAAACCCCGCAATGCCTAATGCCTAATGCCTAGTGCCGACCGCCGTCCCAACCCTCCACAAACTCGTCCTCGTCCCGATCCACAGCGACTGCCCGTCGAAGTGCAAAGCCTGAACCTCTGTATCCAGAGGCACGCCATCATACGCGCTTACCGCCCGATCCCCTTTCACCTCGAACAGCCTGTTCCGCGTCCCCACAAACGTCCGCTCTCCAACGATGCAAATCGCCGTGACGTTCTCCTTTTCGATGCCCGCAATGCGCCTCAGCCCCTGCTCGTCCAACCGAGTCAATCCGCCCACAAACGTCCCGATCCAGACGCGCTTCCCATCCTTCGCCAGACAAGTGACCCAGTCGTCGCCCAGCTTCAGCCCGGCATCCACATGGGCCAACCTTCCTGAATCTCGGTCGAATCGAAACAGGCCCGCAGTCTGAGTCCCCACGTAAACCGCCTCCGAATCCCCCAGGATCGCCGTCGTTTGGAGGCCCTTGAGTTCAGGCAGATTCCCATGGTGCTCCCACTTGCCGCCCGCCTCGATACTGAACCCTCCCCACGACGAAACGAAGCTCTCTCCGCCCCACCGGTCCATCGACGTCGCTTGCTTCCGGGGCAGGTGGTCGGAGGGTGGCTTTGCGCCGGGCGACTCGATCACCCCTGTCCCATGCCGCACCCAAACCCCATCTGCTCCGGGCAAAATCTGGCGAGGAACCTTGGCCATCGGCACCAACTTCCAAGCGCCTGCCTTCAGCGCCCACAGCCCCTGGTCCAAGGTCGCCACCCACATCTCATCCCCCACCGACTGGATCGCCTGGACGTTCATGCTCGGCGGGTCCGGGACCGCAACCGCCTTCCACTTCCCTTCCTGCAAAATCGCCACGCCATTGGAGTTGGAGCCCACCGCCGTCCGCGTCCCCACCGCCAAAGCCGTCGTATCCCGAAACGGGGCCGGAACGCCTGGTTCAAACCTCTTCCAAGTCTTGTCCAATACCCAAAGCCCCGAGCCAAAAACCGCCGCGTAGGTTCGGTCCTTCCAAGCCAGAGTATCCGCCACATACAATCCTTCTGGAGGTTCGGATAGCAGTTTCAACCGCCTATTTTCGCCCACGGAGGCGCTCTGCCACCGGCCTTCCTGCCAGGTGGCGCCTCCCAGAGGCGTCGTCACCGAAACTCCGTTTGGCCCCATCGAGACTGACTGGATTTCATGCGAAGGCAAACCGTCAAGCCGGGTGTATCGCCGCACCTGGTTCCGAGCGTCGATGTGCAGCACCCCGCCCCGCGTTCCAACCCACAACGAGCCATCTGCGTCCTGGGCCATCGAGGTTGTCTGGCAGGTGGAGGTGTACACCTCCACCCCCGACGACGGATTCGTCAAGATAGCCAACAGCACGAGCGATGTCATCGAACAGCCACCTTGATCTCCGCCCGGTTATGGGCCTTGTCCGTGAGGATGACGATCGCGTCCCCGTCTCCGCCATCGACCAGTCCAAAGAACCGGCCCGGTTGGATGCGGCGCAGGGGTTGCGGCTTCGTCGTCCCAATGGCGATCTCCACCCGGGCCAAGTCATCCGAGCCCTCCACCTCGATCCGCACTTTGTCGCCGACTCGCTCCGCCTTCACTTTGGCCGTGGGCGGAGTGATGTCTACGTTGTACTTGAAAGTCTGCGTAGACCGGATTCCAGCGGAGTCAAGAACATACACCTGGACCACATACTCTCCCTCCTGGGCATAGGTCGGAATATCAAACCGGCACTCCCACCTGCCCGAGGCAGTATTGAATTCAAGCGGCTTGATCTCCCCATGGGGAAACGCCGCCACGACTTGCCGCGCATCCCGGGGAGCCTCTACTTGTAGAAGCGGATCGCCCATTCGCGCCCGAAGCTCCTTCTGCCTTGCCCAAAGCGCCTCCAACAACCGCCGCTGTTCCGCCGTCGGTTCGCCATGCTGAAGGCTGTCGATCTCGGTCTCCACTTGGAGCCGCTCCACCCGGTCTTTGGCCCACTTCTCGCCCCGGAGCGGTGTGTCCAGGCCCTTCAACTCGGCCTCAAGCTCTCGAATCCGGGCCGCATTTTTCACGGGGTCGCGCAAAAGCCGAACCAGTTCGTCCCGGATTTGCCAATTGGGATCCTCAAAGCCCCAGGCCTGAATCCACTCCACCAGTTTCTCCCGGGGAGTCTTGGTGACGGCCAAGATGTTTGCCAACTCCGATTCCAGCCGTTGCCGGTTCTTGGGATCGCGAATGGTCTTTCTCTCTTCCAACAGGATCTCCCGCTGGAGATTTCTCTGGGCTGACTCCAATCCTGCGAGGACCATGCCTTCCGATGTCTCCAGACGCACGGCTTTGGAGATCGTGTGGATTCGCTCGAGTTTTGCTTTCGTCTCCGGGCTGTCGGGACCGCCTCGCTTCAGGCTGGTCACGTACGCCTCAAGGTGGCGCTGGAGTCGCCATTCTATCTCGTGGCCCGGCTTGCCCAACTCGAGCATCCTGTCCCGCAAAGTTGTGAATTCGGGCGATTCGATATCTCCCTTTTCAACGTAGTTGCCAACCTTGGAGACCACCTCGTTATACTCCCGCTGACGAGCCTCCCTCACTGCCTGTTGGTAAGCCGAGCCCAATGGAACGCCTGCCTTTGTCTCAATCTGATTCAGTTCGCGCCGCATCGCCGCCAACTTGGATGACTTGGGATCCTTCTTTTCCAAAGCCACCAATTGGGACGCCTTGGAATACGTGAGATTCTGAGCGGCGCCCGCCAGGTAATCCTGAGCTTTCGTCCTGGTCATCGGGGCCAGTCGATTAAGCCGATCCCGCAGCGCTTTGGCCGACTTGCCCGCCAGTTCCCGTTGCAGAATCTCCTGCCCTATCGGATAAAGCCGCTGCTGAAGCTCGCCGCCAAGGTAATCGTCTGGCTTGGCGCCGGTCAGCTTGGCCAGGGCCGCCAGTCTCGATTCCAACCCCCCACTCGACTTACCTGCCGCCAATCGGCTGGCCAGTTGGCTCGCGACATCATAGGTCTCCTGCCACAGCGCCTGTTGGAGGCACTGCTCGGGATGCAGATCGTTGGCCTTGGCGATCGCCTTGATCTGGTTGATGATCGCCTGCGCCTGACGACTCTTGAGCCCATGACGCTGGATCGCCTTGGAGAGGTGCGGGGTCAGCATCGACATCTCCGCCATCGCCTTCTCCTGCTTGTACCGCTTGCGCTCTTCCTCGGGAATCGCGATCCAGGAAGTGTATTGGCTGGGGATCGTGTACCGTTGGCTCAGCCGCACCACCTCCGCCCGAGCCTTGGGTGTGTTGCCCAGGCCCTCGATCTTCATGCTCGCCCACAGCTTGCTCGCCGGATTGTTCGCCTCGCGCTGATCCACAAAAACCGCCTCTGTCTGCCCCACCAACTTGGAGCCGTCGCGAAGCGCCACCTTCGCCGGGCCCGTCCCGATGTACCGCCCCGAGACCAAGATCGACTGCCCCGCTTTCACCGCTGGAAGCCGCCGGGGCCACACATCCGAAACCTTGACTCCGCCAAACGAGACCACTGGCTTGGCGATCCCCGTGGAGGAGGTCAGGTTCAGGATGAAGAAACCGGTCGTTCCGCCCGATTTCGCCGCATAGAGATCGGCCCTCACCTTTGCCGTCTTGGGAACCACGGTCACGCGCAAATCCTTGGTCGGGCGATAGTTCTCCCCCTTCAATTCGATGGTCGTCATCTTGCCGTTCTGGGTCTTGGCCAGGCCGATATTCTCGCGAACGTCCGCGGTTTGATCGGTGTGCTCGACGTCGACTTTCACGTTCAGCCGATCGAATGCCTGCCGGTCGTTTCCCACGAGAGGCAGTTCAAATGTTCCGCCGGTGAGCGCCTGGACGAAGTGCATCTCGATCCGCAAATCGTCGTGCGGCATGATGGGAAAAACTCGCGCCCGGAAGGTTCGTTTCCCGATCAGCTCGATCAAGGCCGGGTCGCGCATCCGGGATGTGATGTACTCGTAAATCCGCTTCGCCCGCTCTTTCTCCGCCACCCGAGCGACTACCTTCTCCTTTCCAAACCAGTAGGCGAAGTAGGTTGCCAAACTGCCTGGCTTCAATGTGTAGATGAAGTCCGCCTCGATACGGGCGTTGGCCTCATTGGCAAACACAATCTCCATCTTGGTGGCTGCGACGCCGTCCTTGATCAGAGTGTAGGAGTCCATCGCCTTCAACCGAAGCGGCAACGCGTCGCCGCCTTTAGGCTTCAGAACGATCTGGGCATGGGTCGATGAGGCAATAGCAATCGGCAAAGCCAAGGCAAGCGCAAATCCAAGTTTCATAGGGTGATTCTCTTCTAATGACCTAGACGTGCAAAGCAGAAACAGTTACTAGAAAGTTTTCTCAATCCTGCAGGTTCTTGAGGTTTTGGGCAGCCCCTGCTTCTGAGCGGGTCGCGTGATGGTACTTACCCCCCACAATGCGAAGGTTGGGTTTCGCGTCCACACCCGCACGTTGGTTGATCCCGTCGTGCCTTCCCGGAAGATACTGAACGCCTGCTTCTCATTTAGAAAAAGCGCATCCATCTCTTGAGCCGAATAGCTTCTCTTGCCAGGATTGGATGCCGGAACGGCGGCGTACTGCTGCCATCCGTCAGACGATTTAAGTTCCGACTTCGCCTGCTGGGCTACCGTACCGAACGGCACCTCCACCTCGAAGTCCATCCACTCCACTCCCTTTGAACTAAGAGTTTGGAACTGGTTTGGGGCGATCATCTGCCCAAACGGAAGCTGCTCCGCCCCTCCAGCGAAATCATGGGATGATAGTTCGGCCCCAGCAAGAAACACTGGTATCCACGGACTCCTCTTGATCTGGAAAAATCCGAGAATCCCGACGCCCAGCAGAACTACCCCCCAATCAGGAGACACCTCAGTCTCTTGGGGTGACCTTCCACTGTCTCAATCTCATGCGCCATTAAAGTCTCAGCAGGACTTTGGGCAACCCATCAAGAATACTCCTACATGGCCCGAATCTCCTCCATCCTCTGCCTCCTCACCGTCGTCGCTCTGAGCCACGGCCAAGTCGAATACGTGCGTGAAAACTACACTAAACGGGAGGTGGAGATCACGATGCGCGATGGGGTGAAGCTGTTCACCTCGATCTACACGCCAAAAGACGCGAGCAAGAAGGCGCCGTTCCTGATGATGCGGACCCCATACTCCTGCCGACCCTACGGCCCGGACGCCTACCGCCCCAGCCTTGGCCCGGAGGCGAGCTTCGTGCGGGAAGGCTATATCTTTGTGTACCAGGATGTACGCGGGCGGTATATGTCGGGCGGGGATTTCAAATGGATGACGCCCCACATCCCCAACAAACAGTCGGGCCAAGTGGACGAATCGACCGACACCGCCGACACCATCGACTGGCTCCTCAAGAACGTCCCCAACAACAACGGCCGACTCGGAGTCTACGGCACCAGTTTCCCCGGCCACTACGCCGCCCAATGCCTCATCGACCCCCATCCTGCCCTGAAAGCCGCCAGTCCCCAAGCCCCGATGGTCGATAACTGGTTGGGCGACGACATGCACCACAACGGCGCGTTCTTCCTCCCCCACGCCATGAACTTCATCGCCGGGTTTGGCAAGCCCCGAACCGGCCCCACCCAGGACTACGGCCCGAGCGTCTTCCAGCATGGCACTCCCGACGGCTACCGGTTCTTCCTGGAGATGGGACCGATCAAGAACGCCCTCACGAAGTACAACATGAACCAAATCCCACTTTGGAAGGAGTGGGTGAGCAACGGCGACTACAACGAATACTGGCAAAAGCAGAACGTTTCCCAGCATTTGAAGAAGGCCGACAAGGTGGCGGTTCTCACGGTGGGTGGATTCTTCGATGCGGAAGACCTGTTCGGGCCGATGGATATGTACAAGGCCATCGAGCGGCACACGCCCTCCAACAACAGCAAGCTCATCATGGGTCCCTGGTACCACGGATCCTGGAATGGCGGACCGGGCGACGCGTTGCATGACTTAAAGTGGGCCACTAAGACGGGCGAAGACTTTCGCGATAAATATCAGAAGCCGTTCTTCCGACATCACCTATGGCAGGACGTTTCCGAACCCGCGATCCCGGATGCCGTGATGTTCGACGCCGGAGCCGACACCTGGCGAACCTTCAACGAATGGCCGCCCAAGATCACCTTCCGACTGCCGATGGAGTTCCGCCCTAACGGCCAAATGGGAGAGCCGCTGATCCCGGTGGCAGGCGAACCTCGAATCAAATTCACCTACGTTCCCGGCCCCATGCCCCCAATGCTATTGGCGACTGTCCTGCCAGTTTCCCTTTCTCCCTCATTACCCACGATTCCCTCCAATCCCCTGACACTGAGACTCGATTCTCCCTACAAGATGACCTGGCGCAAACAAGCTCCCAACTACGTGGAATGGATCTCCGACCCCGCCAAGCCCGTTCCCGGATCAGCCGCGATCTCGGTGGGGATGCCCCGGCAATATCTCTTGGAAGACCAGCGATTCGTCTGGGGCAGGCCAGACGTCGTCAGCTTCGAAACGGAGCCCCTGATCGGCAACAACATCCTTGTCGGCCCCTTAAAAGCTACTCTCTACGTCAGCACCACCGGCACCGACGCGGACTTCATCGTGAAGCTCATCGATGTCTTCCCCAACAACGCCCCCAACAATTCGCCCCGGGGTGAGAACATCCCCATGGGTGGGTATCAGATGCTTGTGCGGGGCGAACCGATGCGGGCCAAGTATCGTAACTCCTGGTCCAACCCTTCCCCGCTGACGCCCGGCAAAATCGAGAAGGTGGAGTTCGTCCTGCCCGACATCTGCCACACCTTCAAGAGAGGGCACAAGATCATGGTGCAGATCCAAAGCTCCTGGTTTCCGATCATCGACCGAAATCCGCAGACCTTCTGCGACATCTTCAACGCCGACGAGAGCGCTTTTAAGAAGGCGACTCACCGCATCTACCTTGGCGGAAGCCACGCAAGTCAACTGGAAGTAGGGGTTCTTCCACAATGACCGTAACGCAAAGCCATGGATAAAGCGTCCTACCGTTAAGATGATTGCGTTTCTCGCCCTTGCCGTGGTTGGACAAGCCCCGCCGACGATGTCAGCGGAGGAGATCATGCAGAGGTTGGAAGCACCCATCAGCCTCCGTACCGACCCAACCCGCCTGGCGAATGCTTTGAACCAAATTGGAGCCCAAGTCGGGGTGCGCTTCGAATGCGACGCCGCTCTTCAGCCCGCCGTTGTGGTGGTTGGCGTTCGGGGCAAGCCCGCCAAGGAGGTTCTTCAACACTTGGTGGACGGTATTGGGGCGTCCTCTTTCGTCTACTCGGGAACGATGCATGTCGGCATGAAAGTGCCGACCGATGAGCAGATGGAAAAGCAGCGGGAGGCGGAGATCAAGGCGATCAATTCTTCCATCGAATCCCGCGCGAATCAACTCAAGATCGACGACCCGATCGATCCCGCGCTCGCACCCCGCACCGCTGGCCAAATGCTCGTCGCCCTACAAGTTCCCAACGGCGAGTATCGCGTATCCTACCAAAGCTTCTACCAGGCGGCCTCACAGGCTCCCCCGATGAGGGCCACGGTGGGTCTCATGCGGGCCATCGGCGGCGAAAATATCCGCTTGGGGAACGAAAAGACAAAGACCATCACCCTGAAGAACCTCCCCGAAGAGCGGAGGAAGGCGGCTTTGGGGGCCCTGGACAAGCTCTACGAAGAGCAAGGCCCCTGGGCCGATGCCTTCAGCCAGGTGATCAAACTGTCGGCGAACAGCCAGAACTACTATCTGCCCGAAGACCTTATCGCGCGGTCGGTCTCCATCAAAGGCAGCAAGCCCAACGATTTCCGGCTCATCATCTCCACTACTCCCTGGGGTCGCTCGGCCAATCTGCAGATTCTATCCGGTGGCGAGGTTCTCTTCGAGTCGATGGAGTCCCTTCCCCGGCAACGGGTCTACACGGATCCGGGGGGTGAAGTCTTCTCTTCCGTCAAAGCCCGAGAAGTCAAAGTCGAGCTTTCGGAGAGGGTGGCCCGGATTGAGAGTTTTCGGAGATCTGTCCTCAACGGCAAGGTGGTGGAGTACGACTGGAATCTGATGAAGATGGTGGCGGACGCAAATCGAAACGAGCCGATCAGCCTGACCCGCGTCCAGCCGCTCGCAGATGTCGTCGAGAAGCTCGATCTGAATGTCGTGACCTATCTGGGCGATGGACTTATCAACCACTTGGCATACGTTGCGAACAACGACGCTGCGACCACCATCGGCGGCGACCAGGTACTCGCACTGACCGGCTACGGCGTCACGTCCGGCTTGCGCAAGAAGGGCGACTGGCTCATTGGCTACTGCTCCAATCCCGAGCAGTACCTATCCACCCAGGTCAGCCGACCCGCCCTCGGCAGGTTCCTGAGCCTCGCCCTGAAACCGGGCGCACTTACATTTGAGCAGTTTGTAAACGCGCGCAAGGAGTTGGGCATCCAGCAATTCAACGTTGCCTATATGCTGGCCAGATTCATTCGACCGGGATTCGAAAGCCTCAATCCCGTCAACTTGGAGATGCTGGATATGTTGGCCATGATGCGTCCTGGACAACTCAACCAAGCCCGAACGACTGGGATCACGATCTCCAGCCTACCTCCCGAGTTGGAATCCAAGGTGAGGCAATCTATCGGCTACCAGAGACGCCGGAACCTTCACATCCCGGATGACAGCATCGATGCACCACCAAGTCTGGACGAAATCCGCAAAGCGAAGCTGTTCCTGGACCAAACGTCGAAAGTGGGGATGTTAGCTCTTCAAAACACCCCATCGAACCAACCGAATTCAGGCCGCCTGATGTATAGCTCCTACACCTATTTCAACTTCCAGGACTTCGAGAACTATCGGCGCTATACGACCCTCGCCCAAGTTGCGCAGACGTTTCAAAATCGTCTGCTCTGGCCCGCCCGAATGGACACGTACACGTTTCGGGTTGAAATTCTACGCCGACGGACCCAAGCCTTCGGCACAAGCCAATTCATCACCGACATCACCCAAAACCCCCTCACCCCAAACCAGGGCGCGGAGTTGGTGCAACGGTACTTTGGGGAGTAGGCGCGACGGCGTAACGGCATTGCGGTGTTGGGCGTTAGGGTATCGGCATTTAAAAGGGCCGTAGTGCCCTAACACCATAATGCCGCAATGCCGAAACGCCGTCCCTAGTCCCTCCAGTGAATCTCTGCGTCCCCGTGCAGCGCCTGGATGTAGTTCAACTGGCCGTCGTGGTAATTGATGTGGTAGGCACAGAATTCGGCGAGGTCGTAGGGGGAGGTGGTTCCGCTGGGAGTGGGGATCTCCTTTAACATCTGGTCGTCGGGAATCGACTCCACCAGGGAGATCACCTGATTCAAAGACTCCTCAAACGCTCCCGCTGCCCCGTCCTTGGTCTGAAACTCGACGGGCGTCTCCGCCCAGGCACTGGGGTCGAATGCGCCGGGGTCTTCGCCTTTCATACGGGTGGAGAGTCGCCTATTGACCAGCACGATTTCATAGGTGATGTTAGCCGGGGTCCGGGCGGCGCCGCCGGGAGAACGCGATATCGCGTCCTCGGGTAGCGCACGAAGATCGATGAGAAATCGCTTTTGAACGTCCTTCAGCTCGGTAAGAGCCTTCGTTTTCAAATCCATTGCCATGCGTCTAGTTTACGCCGGACCGACGAGATCGCAGCTAAGCCCAACTCTTAACGTTCCCGAATGAGCTGGGAAACGATTTCGTAAAGGAACCGGCGGAGTACGAGTCGAAGTAGACGCATAACATGAAAGCCGCTCTCGTCTGGACACTTTGCCTTTTTTCCCTTCTCGCCTTCGCCCAACCCACCGCCAATCCAAAGGACGTGGACTCTGCTGACGCGATCATCAAGTCCGTCTACGACGTTATCTCCGGTCCGGCGGGCCAGAAACGCGACTGGGACCGGATGCGCTCCCTCTTCACCGAAGACGCCCGCATGGTCGCCATCGCCAAGACCCAAACCGGAGAGATTCGGCGAAGGCACATGACGGTGGAAGACTACATCAAACTCTCGGGCCCAAGCCTGGAAAGCCGAGGTTTCTTCGAAAAGGAAGTCGCCCGAAGAACTGAGCAGTTCGGCAACTTGGGCCACATCTGGAGCACCTACGAAGCTCGGACGAAAGCCGACGACGAGAAGCCGTTCATGCGCGGGATCAACTCGATGCAGCTCTGGAATGACGGCAAACGCTGGTGGGTCCTCAGCATCGTCTGGCAAGCCGAAGACCCAACTACCCCGTTGCCGGAGAAATACCTGAAAGGAGGCTAATGCTCCCCCAAAACGCGCCTTTTGGGGGTGTGGAATCCTGTAGGCGGCGGATGCATTGTGCCGCCGTCAGCACCAACTACTCGCGCTGGCCCAGCAACCGCCGGACCTCTTCCGCCTGCTCAGGAGTATCCACCGCCAGGGGACTTCCCTTGCCCGCCGCCATCCGAATCCGCACGCCGTTCTCCAAGAACCTCAACTGCTCCAGACTCTCGGTCTGCTCTAGGGGCGTAGGTTCCCACTGAGCGAACCGCATCAGGACCGGTCGGCCGTAGGCGTAGATGCCGATGTGCTTCTTGACCGGGCCCAGCTTCGGATTGCGGGGATAGGGGATCGGGTGACGGCTGAAATAGAGCGCGTCACCGGCAAGACTGGTCACCACCTTCACCACCGCCGGGTTGTCGATCTCCTCTTCCGGGCAATCGGCATAGACGCTCGCCATCTCTACCACCGGATCGTCGATCAGCGGCTGGGCGCAGGCTTGGATGGTAGCGGGGTCGATCAGCGGCTCGTCGCCCTGGACGTTCACATAGAAATCCGCCACCAGACTCTGTGCGACCTCAGCGATCCGGTCGGTTCCCGAGGGGTGGTCCAGGCGGGTTGAGATTGCTCTCGCCCCAAAGCGCTGGGCCGCCGAGATAATCTCCGCGTCGGGAGTGGCAATCACGACCTCTTCCGCCACCTCCGCCCGCACCGCCGCTTCATAGACCCACTGCACCATCGGCTTCCCGCAAAGGTCCGCCAGGGGCTTGCCGGGAAACCGCGTGCTCGCCATCCGAGCCGGAATCACAATCGCGCACTGCATCGAGCGGAGAGGCTACCCGCCCAGCACCGCCACATACCGCAGCTTCGCCTCCCCACCGGCGGGCACGGAGATAACCCACTGGTTGCTCCAGGCGTTTAGCTTCTTGCCTTTCGTGGATTCCGACGCCAATCGCCAGGTCCCGCCAAAGCCCTGCACCAACCGCACCTCGACCGGGCGCGACTTCTCGTTGTTCAGGGTGATTTCGATCTCGCGAGAGGTCTGCTTCTTGTCGATCTTCTGCGTCTTGACCTGCTTGACTCGGGCGTAGACGTCGAACACTTCGGTTAAAGTCATGTTCACCCTCGCGTCCTTGGGAGTATCGGAGATGGATGCCGCGCCGATGTAGCGCACCGCGCCCGAGGTATCCGGCTCATACACCCGAATCGCCCCCGCAGGCAACGGCTGGCCGAGACCGGAGTTCTCCGCGTTGTCGAAGTTCAACCCCATCGTCGCCGAAATCCGCCGATCCGGGTTGCCGCCGATCGAGGTGTAGTCACGAGACACGCTGGGCAAAGCCACGCTATAGACCCTCTTTACCTTCACCGCCCCGCTGTCCATCATCCTCACCCGGTTCATCTGATCCTGGCGGATGGTAGCGGTGGACTTGTAAGGGTAGGCATAGAGTTCGCCCATCGCCTGGGGTTGAAGGAAATGAGTCGAAGCTTTTGCACTAAATCCGGACATATCCGAATCAGCCAGACCGGCGTTTTGATACCGATAGCGGACCTCGCTCTTGACCGCCCGATTCGGCGACCCGGCCACAAAGCTGATCTGCGCTTCGGGAAAATCCGTCCCAGTTCGATTGGTGACCGTCGCCCAGCACTCAAGACCCATCTCCTCCGAACTAGGATTCAGAGTCGCGGTGTAGTCGGCGTTCCAGGACAGCCCTTCGGTCATGTAGGTCACCGCCAAGTCGGTCTGCCCCGCCGACTTGCTCTCGACCTCCGCCGACAGTTGGGGAATCGTCACGATCCCGGTGTTGGTGGGCGCTTCGATGGTCGCCGTCGGGTTCACGATGTACTTGCCGTTCGCCTTCACCACCACATTCCCCGGCTCTGCGACCTCCAAGGTTCCCTTCAACCGCTCGCCCGCCTTGCCATCCAGCCCATGGTAGACCAACTCCACCTCTTTCCCCAGGAACCGGGCCAACAGATGTCCGCTGCTGTTCATTCCCAGGTCATAGGTGCTGGAAAGCACCTTGGCATCCGGGCGGGAGGGCCAGGAGAACAGGACGGAGTTCTGGTCGAGCGCCTTGCTCACCCCCTGAATCCCAATCCGCCCCACCCCTTGCGCCAAATCCACCTTCCGAGTCTCCCGAACCATCGCGAAGTCGCCGGAGTACACCACCAGTTCAATCGGGCCACGCGTGGGATCGACGCTCTCCTTGCCCGTAGAAGCCTGAGCCTCCACCTTGGCGCACCCATAGGACAGAACGACGGCCAAAGCCGCAAGCAGGAACGGTGTTTCGTGTTTCATGATATGCCTCGCAAAGTTAGTGTAAGGCAAATCCCATTGGGTTCACCCAAACTCCTGTCTGTATTGGACGCAGTTTGCAAGGCTTTCTCGATTTTTTGAATCAAACCCGCAATCAAGCATTCCGCGTACACTGCCCTTATGCAATACAAGAAACTCGGCCGCACCGGCCTGCAGGTCAGTCCACTCTGCCTGGGAACCATGAACTTCGGCCCCCAGACCACGGAGCCCGACAGCTACGCCATCATGGATCGCGCCCTCGACCTTGGCATCAACTTCTGGGATACCGCCGACGTCTACGGTTGGCAAAAGGGCGAGGGCGTCACGGAACAGATTCTGGGTCGCTACTTCGCTCAGGGCGGAGGTAGGCGGGACAAGGTCGTTCTGGCCACCAAGGTCTACGGCGACATGGGAGATTGGCCGAACACCTCCCGCCTCAGCGCCCTCCACATCCGCAAAGCCTGCGACGACTCGCTCCGCCGCATGAAAACCGACTACATCGACCTCTACCAGTTCCACCACATCCACCGCGAGACCCCGTTCGAGGAGATTTGGCAGGCCTGCGAGCTGCTGGTCCAACAGGGCAAGGTCATCTACTTTGGCAGTTCCAACTTTGCAGGCTGGCACATCGCCCATGCCAACGAAATCGCCCGGAGCCGCAACTTCCTCGGCCTGGTCTGCGAGCAGTCGCTCTACAACCTGAACGCCCGGACGGTCGAGATGGAGGTCATCCCCGCGTGCGAGAAGTACGGTCTCGGCCTCATCCCCTGGAGCCCCCTCGCCAGCGGCCTCCTGGGCGGCGCCTTGCAGAAGGCGGCGGAAGGCCGTCGGGCGCAGGAGGGCGTTCAGAAGTCGATCGAAGCGAACCGGCCCAAACTGGAGAAGTGGGAGGCGTTTTGCCAGGAACTGGGCGAGAAGCCCGCCGACGTAGCCCTCGCCTGGCTCCTCAACAACCCCGTTGTCACCGCGCCCATCATCGGTCCCCGAACCATCGAGCAGTTGGAAGGGTCGATGCGAGCCCTGGAGATCAAACTGACTGACGACGCCCTCGCCAAGATCGACGAAATCTTCCCCGGCTACAAACCCGCCCCAGAACACTACGCTTGGTAAGGATGCATTCCGTAGCATGAGGAACGAAAGCCTGGCTGAGGCGCCATTCTCCTAAATCTATACAAAACAGTCAAGTATCGCGACGACTCAATAAATCCAGCAAGCTGCGCCGCTTGCCATCAAGCTAGATTCTATAGCTGGGCTGGGCCATTGGCCGAGCCCGAATCGTCGTTATCGGCATCGAGCAGAGGCAAAGTGGCCCATGCTTTCTGCCGTCTGTCAACAGCGAAGAGACCCGACATCGCCTGTCAGCAACCAGGGTCCTTCCTAAGGAAAGACATGAGCCATGAATAGATTACTTGTAGTTTCGGCGTTATTGGCCGCATTTGCGACAGCAAAAGCGGATTGGATGAGCAACTGGGAGCCATCGGCTGGCACCACCCACTACGGAGGCGTCATCTTCGATGTCGTCGTTTCCGGTTCCAGCGATGTGACCCTCACGGGCAACTTCAACCTGAACCTGGACGCCAACTTCCTGGACGCGACCGACGTGACCGAGGAGGTGGCGGTGTATTACAAGGCGGGCACCTATCTGGGGCACGTCGCCACGGACGGGAGCAACTTCGGCGACTGGACCCACTACGGTACCGCGTTGGTGAATGTGGCGGGAGACGGCAACCGGTCCCTGCTCTCATTGGGCAACTCGCTCACCTTGACCCAGGGCGAAACCTACGGGTTTGCGATCTTCGCCCTGGATGGCGGCGCCACGGGAATCGGGTATCGGTCGGGTACGGGATCGGTCTCCAGCGCTCCTCAGAATAGCTTCAACGACGACTATCTGACGATCTCCGGCGGCATCGGCAAAAGTTTTGGGTTCGCCGACAATCCGTTTGACGCGCACAACGGCTCCTCGACCCAGCGCCTTTGGGCGGGAGAAATGGAGTATGAAGCGGTTCCCGAGCCAGCCACCTTGGCCGTACTCGGAATGGGCGGCTTGGCCCTGCTGAGAAGACGCAAGCGAGCCTAGTTTCCTAGCCGGGTACCCCCAAAACAAGGGCGTTTTGGGGGATAGGTCAGCTAGAGACACCAGTCATTGAGCTTCAGGCCGTGGTGTCCGGCCCAGAGCTTGACTATCTTCATCTCGTGGTCGTCGGGAGTTCGATTGTGTCGGCCTTTGATCTGCACGACTTCTCGGGTCGTGGTCGATACCTCGATGGTGAGGCGGTTGACGATGTCGCTCGCCTCTAACAGACTGCCCGACCGACCTACCCAGCGCATCGAGATGATCTTCGACCATCCCCGCAGACAGTTCTGGGTATAGCTAAACACGCAGTGGTTCTGCTTGCGACCCTCATCGGCCAGCGCCCGATTGGTCGTCAGCTCGATGGCGTGGACCAGGCAGTCCTTCTTCTCATGCGTCCATGGGGCAAACGCCTGGGGCCACTGTTGGAACTTGGTCACCCGGTTGGTGGTCGTGATGTCGTGCCACTCGTTGCTCAGGTTCACCATCGAGCCGAGCGTTCGCCCCTTGAAGCTGAACTCGGGCCGTCGGACCATTGCCCGCACGAAGTCGGTGATCTCGCGTAGCTCGTTCGGCCCCATCCGACCGCATTCGTTCGCGTAGAACCGGGTCAGGTCGTCACATCTTTGGCCCAGGGCCGACTGGTCGCTGGCCCCGCCGATCTGCTCGGTGAGGAACTGGCAAACGTCCTGGGAAACGCCCGCCGCCGCGCACTTGGCCCAGAATAGGTTGCGCTGGATGGTGTTTCCCGCTGGAGCCTTTAGGAACCAATGAGCCTCTTTCTTGGTGAGGATTCCCTTCATCTCCTTGGCAAGCGAACCGCCTTGGGCCGTGACCGCGAACCATCGCACGTACTGCTGGTTCCGGTTCTCCTTCCAAGCCTCCGGCTCCCAGTAGTCGTAGTCGAACACCAGGCCGTGGCCCTCTCGGGAGAGGACGGCTCGGTAGAGGAACAGGGGCACCGGGAACAGGACGAAGAGGTGGTTCGCCAGGTTCAGGGCCTGCTTTCTCAGGTTGTAGGACCGCCCATGATAAGTGGCCACGGATCGTCGGGCGAAGCGGCTTCCAAAGCCGACCTCCAGGTATCGCTTCAGGAAGGCGGCATCCTTTCGCTTGCTACCGGTCAGCTCGTTTTCGCTTAACTTGGTCTTGACCCTCGTCAGCGTCTGCTGGTAGGCCTCGATCTTCTGCGTCTCTTTTTCTTTTCTTAGCTGGAATTCTGTCTTTTTCTTTTTGCCCATGGCATCAGGTGCCTGGCACGCGCAAGGATGCGCCTAGGTAGGGGAGGAATCGACAGCGCCCAGCAGGCGTGTCAATTGAGAATCGTCAATCGATTGGGTTGGGCTTCTAGGACGACCGGTCCTTGCCCCGATCGACGCTAGCGGCCCGAAAGAGGTTTCGTGCGCGACATAGTGAAAAGCATCTTGAAACCTGATTCAACTTGGTGTCAACCGTCCCAACTTACTTTGGGACCTTCCAATGGATCGCTGATCTCCAGATCGGCAAACCAGTTCTTGCCAAACACAACGGCAAGGCGGCATAACGTTGGCTCTATTGGAGGGTTGTTACATAGTGTGTCGTCCCCTGCGAACTTTGCACCTTTGCGAGAATCTCTTCTCACGCAAAGACGCAAAGCCGCCAAGAATCGCAAAGGATAGGGCGGTGGGCAACACATCGCAACAACCCCAATAGTCCCACCGCAAGATTCCCGCCCCACTGGGATCGGTAGGGCGGGGATATGGCACAAGCGATCGAACCTACCCTTGTCAACACGATTCACGACCTGCGCCGAAACCTGGCGGGACAGGCTTACCTGCCGGATGATGAAGGCTTTGCCCAGGCGATGGCAGGTTGGAACCTTCTGGTCCAGCACCAGCCGGCGATGATCGTCAGCGTTCAGAACGAGTCGGATGTCCAAGCTGCCGTCCGCTTTGCGGAGTTCCACAACCTCCCGATTGCGGTCCAGGCGACCGGGCATGGGCAGTTCCGCACCTGCAACGGCGGTCTGCTCTTGGATGTCAGCGCGCTGAACAGCGTAGAGATCGACCCCTCGGCGAAGACCGCAAAGATTGGCGGAGGGACGCAGTGGATGGATGTGATTGAGAAGGCCGCGCCCCACAACCTTCTCGCCATCTCCGGCTCCTCGCCCCACGTCGGGGTGGTGGGCTACACGCTTGGCGGAGGCTATGGGATTCTTTCGCGCAAATACGGTCTGGGCGTGGACCAGGTTCTCTCTTTACAGCTGGTGGATGCGCAGGGCGATGTCATGACGGTTTCGCCCGAGGAGAATTCTGAGCTTTACTGGGCCATTTTGGGCGGAGGCGGGGCGTTTGGCGTCGTGACGCAGATCGAAGTCCGGCTCCACGATCAGCCCTCGATTCTTGGCGGGTCGGTGATGTTCGACGCCTCTCTGGCCGACATCGTCTATCCGGCCTATCTCCAATTCACCAAGCAGGCACCCGAGGAGGTCACCAGCGCGCTCAGCATGATGACCTTCCCCCCGGTCCCCTTCATCCCCGAGTTCCTCCACGGGCGGTCGATGCTGATCTTCTCGGCCACTGCGCTGGGAGACTTGGCCGATGCAGAGGCTATGCTGGCTCCTATCCGCGATCTGCCGGGAGCGGAGTTCGATGCGTTCCGTCCGATGACGTACTCCGACACCCACGCCGTCTTTAGCGATCCGGTCGAACCCTTGCCCGCCACCTGCCGTGGCGTCTTGCTGAAGGATTTGGATGAGGACAGCCTGCGCACCGTCCTCGCCGAAGTTGGCCCTGCGTCCGAGTCGGCCAATCTGATGTTCCGTATTCGGCACTACGGTGGAGCGGTGAGTCGGGGCGGGAGGCATGAGAACAGCATCGGGCGACAGCGCCAGGCGAACTACATCCTCTACTTCCTGGGCGTGCCGATGGGACCCGTCACGTTGGAGCAGATGCACGAGCAGGCCGAGCGGGTCTTCCAAGCCATCCAACCCCATGTGCTCTCGCGAGGGCCGCTCAACTGGCTTGGAGAAGGCAATGTCACCGGAGATCAGGTAAAGCAGGTTTTCAGCCCCGAAGAGTACATGCGCCAGTTAGCCGCCAAGCTTGCGGTAGATCCCAAAAACCGGTTCCGATATGCGGGAGTTGGGTTGAGTTAGAAGAAGCCCCTTCCTCCCCGAAGGTCGGGGAGGAAGGGGTTGGGGATGGAGGGGTTTGAAGCTGTAGTTGGAAGCGGTCTGTATGGCTACCGCTCATACCACCTTTGGCGTTTTTTGGCATCCAGCCTGGGCAGGTCCTCGGCTTTTCTGCCGCTCCTTTCCTCAAGCAAGTCAACCAACCTTGTCATCAACGGTTGCATTCGCGCCGAGGTTAGGTCGAAGAGGACGAGACTCGGAATGCGAAAGGTCTCGATTCCCAGGGCGCGCAAGGACTCATCGCGTTGCTCGTCGCGATCTATTCGCAGTTGGTGAAGTTCCCCGTCGATCTCGACGCACAGGCTTGCCTCCGCGCAGTAGAAGTCCAGAATGTAGCGATCCACTGGCACTTGCCTGCGAAACGAAAAACCGAGCCTTTCCTTGCGGATGAGCTCCCAAAAGACGCGCTCACTAGCACCCATTTCGCGTCGAAACTCGCGAGC
This sequence comes from uncultured Fimbriimonadaceae bacterium, assembly GCA_964501275.1. Taxonomy (GTDB): domain Bacteria; phylum Armatimonadota; class Fimbriimonadia; order Fimbriimonadales; family Fimbriimonadaceae; genus 55-13. The sequence continues at coordinate 178,007 of CAZCSP010000001.1, forward strand.
CCTTTCCCGACGCGCTGGATCGTGGTTCTTTGAGTTCTTTCGCACTTGCAAAGCGTATCAGCCTCCGCTAAGAAGTACAAGCCTTGCAACGACTACAAGCTTCCGGAACCTCCTCCCCCCGACCCCCTCCTCCAAGACGAACCACTTGGAGGAGGGGGCTTTTGGCTACGCAGGGTCGTAGTCTCGAATCCCCATCTCCGCCAACGTCCGGTTCACTACATCTCGGTCGTAGCGGTCCATCTTTTCGGCTCGTTCTACTTCCAGGTCAGCTTCTACTGTTTGGCCGTCAGCTCGGAGGAGGGCTTCCAGCATTCCGGCGTAGACGTGCTTGTCCACGTCCAGGTCGGAGGCGAGGCGGATGGCTTTGATGGCTTCGGCTCGGCGGTCGGTACGCCAGAAGGCGACGGAGGCGCGGAGGTAGAGGTGGTCGTCGCCGGGGGAGAGTTCGATGGCGGCGCGGAAGGACTGGAGGGCCTCTTCATACCGTCTCATCTTAAGCTGAAGATCGCCGATCCAGTAGTGGTAGAACGGCTCATCGGGAGAGACGACGACGGCGTATTGAGCCGCCTCCAGGGCTTTCGTCGGCTCGCCCATGTCCCGTAAGGCTTCGGCCAGCTTGATGTGATAGTAGGCGTTGCCTGGCTCCAGCTTGATCGCCTTCTCCAACTCTGCCACCGAATCCCGAAAACGGCCTGAGCGGCGTAGGATATCAGAGAGTCCCAAGAGCGGTTCGGGGGACTCTTGATTCGACTTCAGGGCTTTGCGGTACTGGCGGAACGCCTGAAGCTCCAGGTCGCCGTAGTCGTAGGCTCCGGCGAGATCGACGAGCAGATCGACGTCGGTCGTCTCGCGCTGAGACATGGCGTCTTTGAAGTGACGGATCGCGTTCTGGTAGTCGCCTTCGCTCAGCCTAAGCTTGGCCATATCCTCACTTTCGGCGGCGGTCTTCCCTTTCGCCACGTTCTTGAGTTGGCGAGTCTCGGAGTCGCCTTCTAGATCGACAACATTGAATAGCTCGGCGATCTGTCGAAAAGAGGGGTTCATGGCCTCTATTTTGAACGATCAATCGTCCTGGCCTGGGCCGCCGAGTCGACCGGGCGGATCGTCAGTGTTGCCGGGTAGCTGCTTCCCGATAGGGGGACCGTGATGATGGACAGGCTCTTGGACGCGCCCGGCTCCACCGTAAACTTGGTGATCTGGGCTTGGGTCTTGGGTTGCAGAAGAGGCGTCCTAACGAACTGCCCATTCACAAAGAACAGGGCTCCGCTGTAGCCTGCGCTCGCCTCAAAGACCAACTCCACCTGGCTGGCGGCGGGGGTGGGATTCTCGACCAATGCGTTGATTGTGTAGGTCACACCAAAGTTGCCGCTAAGTTTGTCTAACTTATCGGCGCGGGCGATGGGGCGCTCTCCGATGCGGAAGAAAACATGTTTGCCGCCCACCTGGTAGGTGCCCACCTCCTCTTTATAGGGGTTGGGATAGATATGGACAGAGGGCAAGATGGGGTCGCGGTCCAACCTGGCCATAGGCTGGGCGCCGACGTATCGCCACGGAGCGCTGCTCTGCATAGCCGCCTGCCACTTGGAATCGAGAGGAGTCGGTGGTTTGGCTTCGGTGCGGATCGTGATCTGGTCTGGACCTTGGTCTAAGAGTCGGAGATAGCAAAGGCCGCTGGTGGTCTGTGCGTGGGCGAGACGGCGCATGGAGATGGGCAGGCGGCTGAACGGCGGAATCTCGACGACTTCCCCACTGCTGGCTGCCCAACCTTTCATGAATTGGTCGGCAGCTTCGATCCCGGCGCGCACCGGATTTCGGTCGGGCTTGCTGTCGCCGGGAATGATCATCAGGCGAGCGGTCTGGTCGGAATCGTTGATCGCCTCCACAGTCACGACCAAGGCGTTCGACATCATGTTGACATGGTGGTAAAGCATCCGACTGGGGGTCTCAGGACGCAGCGGTGCGATGAATAGGAGCCCTGGTTTCATCAAGGTCTCGGGTTCATTGCAATACCAAAGCTCACGCTCCGGCTTCCGACCCAGCGCGACGTTCTTCACCGTCACAAATACAGGCCCCTCAGCCGGTAGAACATCTGGCCCATCGGCTTTTACCTGCGCGGTGTAGCGACGAGACTCTCCGGGCAGAACCTGGGTGCTTTGAGGAAACTCGATCTTGAGTTGAGCCTTGGGGTCCGCTCCGAGTTGAGTGCGCACCGCGCTCTCGATTGCTCCCTGGACAGTCTCCACCGATGCCGGGTTTCCGCTCACAATCGCCACCAGGTTCTTCGGAAAGTCTGCGGCAACCGGCATGACTGCGACCGCTACGGTCTTCACGATATCGCCGACGCTAACCGTCACCTTGGTCCGCCCGTATCCGATGGCCTTATAGGCGATGCCGTTGCCGACCCGCCCGACCCTCAGGACGTCGGGATGGGCGGATTCGATCTTGGCCTGGGCAAACTGGGTTCCACTGGCCAAGATGACTCGGTTGGCTCCCAAAGGAATCCGGATACCTTGGGTGTCCACTACCAAGGGCGGGGTCTGGAGGGCTTTGCGGATGTTGGCGGCCCATTGGGCAGCCAGGGATTGGGGGGAACTGGCGTTGAGTTTGGCCTCGGGAGCGGTCACGGTGAGGACCAGCCGTCCGTCCACCAAAATCTGGTAATCCTTTCCAACCTTCTTGGTGTTGACGTCGCCGCTCTTGCCGGTCTTCTCGATGTTGGCGGCCAAGAGTGTGGCCCTAGCCTTAGGCGCCAGCCTGCCAATGCTGGCCCGCAGGGTGAGAACCTTGACCCCGTGGATGTAAACGCTGGCCCCTTCGGCCTTCACGACCGACGCATGGCACGCTCCACAAACGAAGAGCAACAAAACAATAAAGCAACTAATCTTCCGCACTGAGTCCTTCCCCGGAAAAGACAGGGTACCTTCCCCCGCCTTGCAACACCCCTCATTTTCGGCAGGGGAGTCGGGAACTTGCATCATTCGTCGACCTCCTTCTCTAGAGCGTTTTTTCAGCTACGGATTCTTAGGTTCAAATTTTCAGAAAACGCAACCGATTCTAGGTTCAAAAATCTGCAGTTTGCGCAGGTTCAATTGAACCGGGTTTTTCGTGCTTTTTTTGCTACAAGTCGCACCAGGGCGGAGGGTTGGTCGTTTTTGTCCAAGTGCGGCCTAGTGTTCCGATCTGTTTTAAAACCACAAAGGCACAAAGACACAAAGGAGCATCTGTTGCCTTGGGGGGGGGGAAGGAACCACAGATAAGACGCAGATTTCCGCAGATGATCGTTGAATCGCAGAGTGCGCAGAGGAACGCAGAAAGACGCAGAAGGACTGGCGGGACTTTTTGACAGAGTGGCACAACGAGGGGCCTCTGATTCCTCGATTCCTCGATTGAGGCGACGAGTTGAGTGCAACCTCGGTTTCCGAATTCCGAATTCCGATTTCCGGATTCCGAGCATCCCTATCTATATAGGGCCGATAAGTGGATTTTGTCAACCAACGATTATGAGAATTTTTGATTGCTAGGCCCCGACCTTCGATTCCCGTGGGCGGGACGTTTCGTTGCTTGATTGATAGATTGGTCTGTGGGTTGAGATTGTGCTTTTGTCTGCCGGAGGGCCATTACACCCAAACGCCGTAACGCCACGCCAAAGGTAAACTCCAACCTATGGAGCCAGCAATCAATCTTGAGTTCCTGGCGGCGGCGATTGAGAGCGCCGATGAAATTGGCATCAAGATCGAGATGGTGGGCGGGGTTCCGGTTTGGGAGGCGTTTCCCAGCTATCGCCACCAAAGCCATGTGAAGCGGATCGACGCTTCTGTTCGACGGCCCCAAGGCGCCAGCCATGACTGTGGCTGTGTTTCCGCGATGGACGTGGCCATCAAGTTCCCCGACGGATCTTTTAAGAGGCCCGACATCGCCATCTTCTGCAGCGAACCCGAGGAACAGGACTCGGTGATCACCCGGATGCCCGAAGCCGTTGTGGAGGTTCTCAGTCCCGGTTACGAAGCCAAGGACCTTCAGTTCGGCCTTCCCTTCTACCTGGCCAATGGGATTAAGGATGTGGTCATCCTCAATCCCACGACCAACAGAGTCATTCACGCACGCAACGACGCGCAGCGGGAACTGGTTTCGCCGGTGACGCTGGAACTCGAATGCGGGTGCGTGGTTACGGTTTGACCCAGGAAGCCAGATTCATTCATGCCATCATAAGGAGACATGGGCGCAGTTCCAAACAGCCTTTTTGAAGTTGCTCTACGTGCCGCCGAGGAAGCCGACATCAAGTTGGAAATGGTGGGCGGATTGCCTGTGTGGGAGGCGATGCCTTCGCCTCGCCATCAGCAGGCGGTGGATCGCATACGCGCGTCGATATCGAGGGTCCAGGGGTCGGAGCGTGACTGTGGCTGCTACCACTATAGCGACATCGCCATTCGGTTCTCGGACGATTCGTTTAAGCGGCCCGATGTTTCCATCTACTGCTCTCCGGTCGAGCCTGACGACGAAGCCACCACGAAGATTCCAGCGGCGGTCGTCGAGGTCCTGAGCAAAGGCTACGAGGCCAAGGACCTTCAAGTGGGATTGCCTTTTTTCCTGGCCAACGGAGTGAGGGATGTCGTCATCCTGAATCCCCATACCAATAGAGTCATTCACGCACGCAACGACGCGCAGCGGGAACTGGTTTCACCGGTGACCCTGGAACTCGAATGCGGGTGTGTGGTTACGGTTTGATCTCTCTTCCTTTTAAGGGCCTGCTCTTCGACTTGGACGGCACGCTGGTCAACTCTCTCGCCGCCGTGGACCGGGCGTGGCGGACGTGGGCGACTGAGTTTGGCTTGGACCCAGACTATGTCGCACCGCGCATTCATGGCCGACGAGCGGTGGACTCCATTTTGCTCCTCGGTCCGCACCTTGATCAGCAGGCGGCGTTTCTTCGATTGGAGCATTTGGAGGCGACGGACACTGAGGGTGTGGTTTCGATGCCTGGCGCCATCGAATTCCTTCGCTCCTTGCAAGGCATCCCCTGGGGGATCGTTACCTCGGGAAGCCGCCCTATCGCTTTGCCAAGGCTGAAGGCGGGTGGGATCGAGCCGCCGGAGGTCTTTGTCACCGCCGAGCAGATATCCAACGGCAAGCCGCACCCCGAGGGTTTCCTGGAAGGGGCGAGGAGGCTAGATCTCCCTCCGACCAAAGTCGTCGCCTTTGAAGACACCCTCGCCGGGGTTCGCGCTGCCCATGCCGCCGGGATGAAGGTCGTGGGGCTTTCCGATGAGGCCGAGCATGAGGCCGACGTTCGGATTCGCGACTATCGGGAAATCATGATCGAGGGTCCCGAAGACATATTCCTCCTTAAGTTCAAATAACCCTCTTGGAAGATTCAAAGTCCGTTGGTATAATGCTGGCGTTTCGGAAAGTTTCGCGCCTTGCCTCTTAGCTACGAATCGAGCGAGTCCTGCCTGGCTGCACACGAACCGGACGGTTTCCGGGCTACGGCTCGGGCAAGGACATCAATGGCTACTAAAACTCTATACGTGGGGAACCTTCCCTATTCGGCGTCGGAGACTGATCTCCTGGACTTCTTTAGCGCCTACAACGCATCCAAAGCCCGGATCGTTGAAGGCCGCGGCTTCGGCTTTGTGGACATCGACGAGGAGATGCTCGATACCGCGATCAGCGAGAAGCACGACTCTGAGATGGGCGGACGTAAACTCACCGTCAACGAAGCCCGACCCAAGACTCCCGGTGGTGGAGGAGGCGGCGGCTATAGCGGAGGCGGTGGCGGGGGACGCGACCGTGGAGGCTACGGCGGAGGCGGTGGCTACGGTGGCGGTGGTGGATATGGCGGTGGCGGAGGCTACGGCGGCGGAGGTGGTGGCGGTCGAGACCGCGACCGCGGTGGACGCGGCGGTCGCGGCGGCGGTGGTCGTTACTAAGGTTTAGTCTCCCCCTCTGCCAAGTGGTTCGTCTTGGAGGAGGAGCCGGGGGGGGGGGCGGTTGTAGTCGCCGCGAGGCTTGTATCGAACTCCGCAATCCAAGCGTTCGGCCGAGACGGCGGCACAATGCATCCGCCGCCTACAGATCGCTTCCAACTACCAATTCAAACCCCTCCATCCCCAACCCCTTCCTCCCCGAACTTCGGGGAGGAAGGGGATTTTTTTCTACTGCCAACGGATCAAGTTCAATTCGCTTGGCACACTCACGTCTTGGTGGTTTGGAATGATCCGTACGGTGTAACCTCGATGGCCAGGTTCAGATAGCTGAATCTGGCCTTCGTACTTGGTGGTCCCCGCTTCCTCACCCACGGGCGAAAGGTCTATAGGAGTGAAGTCGATGAGTTCGCGGTTTGCCCCCATGCGACCCACCAAAGCCTGCACCCTCACGTCCTCGGGGCTGAGGGAGCCCAGGGCGACGGTGGCGGAGATGGCGAACGGCTTGCCCAATTCCACCCTTGCGCCCGAACTGTCCTGAGAACCCAAAACCCGAACCTCCGACCAAGCTCCCCGCACCCTGGTCCGCCAGTCCAAAGCCGACTTCGCGCTGGCCAAGCCGTGCGACCTCATCCGGTCGTAGGCTTGGGACGAGGGGAGATAGAACTTCTCGGCGTACTCCTGCACCATTCGCCCGGTTGAGAACATCGGCGCGAGGGTTTGGATGGAGCGGCGCATCATCTGAATCCAGCCGGTCGGCAGGCCGTTGTCGGGGCGATGGTAGAACTTGGGCGCGATCTCCGACTCGATGAGAGCGTAGAGGGCGCGGCTGTCCAGCCAATCCTGGTGGCCTTGGTCGGGGAAGTCGTTGCGGTCGCCGATGGCGAAGCCGACCGTCGGATCGAATCCTTCGTCCCACCAGCCGTCGAGGATCGAGCAGTTCAGTCCGCCATTGGGGACCACTTTCATGCCACTGGTTCCACTGGCTTCCATGGGACGTCGCGGGTTGTTCAGCCAGACATCGACGCCCTGCACCAGCGCCCGGCCCACCTCCATATCGTAGTCCTCCACGAACACCATCCGCTGTCGCCCGCCTTCAAAGTTGATGAACTTCACCAACTCCTGGATGAGGTTCTTGCCGCCGTCGTCCCGAGGGTGGCTCTTGCCCGCGATCACGATCTGAACGGGTCGCTCGGGGTGGTTGAGGAGGTCGAGAAGGCGTTGCTTGTCGCTCAGCATGAGCGTGGCCCGTTTATAGGTGGCGAAGCGGCGGGCGAAACCGATGGTGAGGATGCGCGGGTCCAAGATGCCGCCGACAGTCGTGAAGTCGGGGGTGGAGCCGCCACGCTTGGCGAGGTCCTTCTGGAGCCGCTTGCGCACAAACCGAATGAGGTCGCCGCGCTGGTTCTCCCGCACTGCCCAAAGCTCGTGGTCGGGGATGCTTTCCAGGCCAGCCCAGGCCTCCGGGTTGCCCGCGTCGTCTCGCCAGGCCGGACCCAGATACTCGTCGTAAAGCTCCGCCGACCGCTTGGAGACCCAGGTCAGGGTGTGGATACCGTTGGTTACCGAGTCAATGGGCACCTCGTCCTCTGGATAGTCGGGCCAGCGGGAGTGGAACATCGAACGGGTGACCTTGGCGTGGAGCTTGGAGACGCCGTTGACGTAGTTCGCGTTCTCCATCGCCAGGACCGCCATATTGAACGCCTCGCCCTGGTTCTCCGCGTCGATCTTGCCCAGCCGCAGGAAGTCGTCGAAGCTCAGGCTGGATGCCGTCACCAGTTTGCCCATGTACTTCTCCAACAGCTCCTTGTGGAACAGGTCGAATCCGGCAGGGACCGGGGTGTGGGTGGTGAAGACATTGCCGTTGACAATCACCTGTCGCGCGGTCTTGAAGTCGCACCCCTGGTCGATCATGAACTGGCGGATACGCTCGATGGAGAGGAACGCGGCGTGGCCCTCGTTCATGTGGCAGACCGTGGGGTCGATCCCTAGCGCCTTCAGCGCCCGCATCCCCCCGATGCCCAAGATCATCTCCTGCCGAATCCGCATCTCCTCGTCGCCGCCGTAGAGCGTATCGGTGATTCCCTGGTCGCTGGGCTCGTTCTCCAAGACGTTGCTGTCGAGCAGGTAAAGCTGGATGCGCCCGACGTCCGCCCGCCAGATCTGGCAAGTCACCGTCCGATCCGGGAACTCGACCTCGACGCGGAGCGGGTCGTTGTTGCCGTTCTTGATGAGGGTCAGGGGCATCCCGTAGAAGTCATATTGCGGATAAATCTCCTGTTGCCAGCCGTCGGGGTTCAGTTGCTGGCGGAAGTAGCCCCGCGCATAGAGGAGCCCAACCCCAACTAGCGGCAGACCGAGATCGCTAGCCGCCTTCAGATGGTCGCCCGCAAGGATGCCGAGGCCCCCGGAGTAGATCGGTAGCCCTTCCGAGACGCCGAACTCCGCGCAGAAGTAGGCAAAGCGCTCGTTTTCAACGCGGTCCGGCTGTTTGGAGTACCAAGTTTCCGCCGCCAGATAGTCGTCCAGGTCTGTTTCACAGGCTTTGAGCTTGGCCAGAAACACCTGGTCCTTCGCCAGACGTCCCAGTTTTTCCCGGTCGATCGCGTAGAGGAAGTCGATCGGGTTGTGGTGGCTGGTGTCCCAGAGGTCTTTGTCGATCGAGCGGAACAGCTCGCGAGTTTCATGGTGCCAGGTCCACCGAAAATTCATCGCCAGCTTTTTGAGGGCGCGCAGAGGTTCTGGGAACTCCCAGACGACTTCGATAGAGTGGGTGAACTTGGGGTTTCGCATCGGCATACCTTTCACATCTTCGGCAGACCTGTACAAATTACCTAGCCCGAGGGGGATGTGGCTTGGGGGATGTGGCGTGTATTGATTACATTCGGGGCGAAAGATACAGGTTTTGTGGCGACTACAAGTTCAAACCCCTCCATCCCCAACCCCTTCCTCCCCAACCTTTGGGGAGGAAGGGGCTTTCCGGACTTCTTAGTCCAACGGCACTTTCTCGCCCTTTGCCAACGCTTCCATCCACTTCGTCTGCCGTGTGTAATAGGGCTGTTGCTGTTCCCAGGTGGCGATGTTGTTGTGGGCGGCGTCGATCATGGGGGCGGCTACCTTGGGGCCGGGGATCAGGTTGTAGGCGGTCCAGATTCCGGCGGGGGCGGTGATGGTGTCGATGAAGCCCATGGAAACCAGGCTGGTCGCCTTGATGCGCGGGGCGAAGTTTACGGCGTCGATGTATCCCGCCGTCGCCATGGCCTGGGGATCGTTATGCGGATAGAACGGGTAGCTGTTCTGCCGACCATAGTTGGGACCGTTCAGGTCGCAACCCGCCGGTTCGTTGGCCATCATATGTGTCACCCGAGGATGCAGGCCCGCGACGGCGAACGACTGCTGCCCGCCCATGCTGCCACCGGTTACCACGATCGTCTGGCCGTTCCACTCGTGATGCTGGACCAGGAAATCGACCGCCCGGTAGCCTCGCAGGTACATCTCGACAAAGTAGTTCTTATCCCGATCCCGCTGGCCAATCGCTCCGTAGTTCTTGATCTCATCGGGCACTCCAGAGAACAACTCGGGCGGGCCGCTCACGGGGACATTGTGCGGCTGGATATTCAGCACCAGCCAACCTCCCGCGGCATGGCCCGTCGCCCAAGACTTGTCCAAGGGATAAGGAGGGCTGGCCCATTGCAGGACCAACAGGGCGGGATATTTCCCGGCCTTCACCGGCTTTGCCACCTGCCCATAGACGTGCGTCCCGTTCACATGATCCATCTTCACTGTGGAGTAGGCGACCTCGGGCCGGTTGCTTTCGTCGGGCGTCGTCACTGGATTCATCGGCACCTTCTTCAGTTCGGCGATCTTTCCATCCCAGAACTGGTCGAAGTCGGCGGGACGGGGGACGACGGGCTTCAGTTTCGTAGGAGCAATGGCCGCACCGTAGGCCGTAGGCTTGCCGCCCGCCGGGGTCAGTTCCATGTAGAGCATCGCGGGCTCGTCCAGCGTGACTTCGATAGTCCCCTTGCCATCCAGTTCTCCTGAGGCGATGACCGTGTGGTTGTTCTTCTTGACTGAATAGGCGACCTTCCCCGAAGCCCCCGTCACCGTCCACCCCGCCTTCTCGCCCAGGTTGTAGATAGCGGTGGATTTGAATGGGACAACGCTAAGGACCTGACTCTGTTGCCAAGCGCCAGCCATGCCGACCAAGGAGGCCAGCAACAATCCAACCCAACTGCGGTTTTTCACGGGTTCATTTTGGAATGTGGGATTGCGGGAATGCTGGATTGTAGCAAGCCCAACGCCAAGCACCCTCAAATTCAGCAATCAAGCAGTCCAGCAATCCCACAATGCCCAGAATCGGCTAGAATCGTGGGGTCCCATGCTGGAGATTAGCGGCATCAACGTGTTTTATGGAGCGATCCAGGCGCTTATCGACGTCTCGATCAAGGTCGAACAGGGGGAGATTGTGTCGATCATCGGCTCGAATGGGGCCGGGAAGAGCACTCTCCTGCGCACCATCAGCGGCCTCCTCCGACCCAAATCGGGCTCCATCTCATTCCTCGGCAAAGAGATTTCGGATTCGCCCGCCGACGAGATCGTGCGGCTGGGGATCAGCCATTCCCCGGAGGGTCGGCGGATTTTCACCAATATGACGGTCCACGAAAACCTGCAACTTGGAGCCTTCATCCGCAACGACACGGAGATTCAGAAGGATATGGACGCCGCGATGGATCGCTTCCCCCGGCTCCGTGAGCGCATCAAGCAGAACGCGGGGACCCTCAGCGGAGGCGAGCAACAGATGCTGGCGATTGGACGTGCGCTCATGTCCCGGCCCAAGCTCATCATGCTGGACGAGCCCTCCCTCGGCCTTGCTCCGAACTTGGTGGCGGAGATATTCCGCATCGTCCTGGACCTCAACAAGGACGGCACCACGGTTCTCCTGGTGGAGCAGAACGCCAACCGGGCTCTGGAGATCGCCCACCGCGCCTATGTCTTGGAGACCGGCGTGATCGTTCTGAACGACACCGGCCAGAATCTGCTGAACGATCCCAAAGTGAAAGAAGCCTATCTGGGAGGCTAGGCTTCGATGAAGACCCTGCGCTTCGCGCCCCTGGAAGAGTCCCACATCGCGCTGATCTTAGAGATCGAGCGGGTGGTGAATACGGCCCCGTGGTCTGAGAAGAGCTTTCGCAATGAGTTGGACCACCCTCAAGGCGTCTTCCTGACGGCTCTGTTGGATGGCCAGGTAGTGGGCTATGGCGGGTTTTGGATGGTGATCGACGAAACCCATATCACCACCATCGCCGTCTCCCCCAACCACCAGCGCAAGGGGATCGGCAGGCGACTCATGGTCGAACTTCTCACCCGCGCCAAGGAGAATGGAATGGCCTGCTCCACCCTGGAGGTCCGCGCCGGGAACGAGCCCGCGATCAAGCTCTATGAGAACCTAGGTTACGTTACCGCCGCTCGCCGAAAAGCGTACTACCCCGACAACCAGGAGGACGCGTTGGTGATGTGGCTGCACAACTTGCAAGAGTGGGACGGAGGGCGGTAGGTGTTGGGTGTTTGGCATTGGGGGGAGGGTTTTAGGTTCCTCGGTTTTTGGTTTTTGGTTGGCGAGAGGCTTGCGAACATCTCCTCCACCACGAAGAAACAAAGGGCACGAAGGAACGCAAAGAATCTTTGCCCGACACTTTGCGTTTCTTTGTGTGCTTTGTTTCTTGGCGGTAGGAATACGAATCTCCTCTCCGTAGCCTGCGAACCATGCTCCAGACTCCCCACGAGTACACTTAACCCAACAACCTAAAACCTAGAACCTAAAACCCAATGCCCAACACCCTCCCCTACACCCTCGCCCTCGAAACCAGTTGCGACGAGACCAGTGCGGCGGTGGTGCGGGGGACTGAGGTGCTTTCCAACATCGTCTCCAGCCAGATCGAGCTTCACAAGAAGTGGGGCGGCGTGGTGCCGGAGGCGGCGGCTCGGGCTCATGTAGAGGCGATCCTGCCGGTCATCGAGGAGGCTTTGGAGGTGGCGGGGATGGCTTTGGCGGAGATTCAGGCCATCGCGGTCACCAACCGGCCCGGACTGATTGGGGCGTTGAGTGTGGGCGTCTCGGCCGCCAAGGCTCTGGCCTTCTCCCTAGGCGTCCCCCTGATCGGCATCCACCATCTGGAGGGCCATCTGCTGAGCGTCCTCGCCGTCCGCCCGGACCTTCCCTTCCCCCATACCTGTCTCATCGTCTCGGGGGGGCACACCGAGTTGGTGCAGGTCAAGGGGTTTGGCGAATATGAAATCGTGGGGCACACGAGGGACGACGCGGCTGGGGAGGCATTCGACAAAGGGGCGCGTCTGCTGGGCCTGGGCTATCCCGGAGGCAAGGCGATCCAGGACGCCGCGATGACCGGCAACCCAAAACGCTATCCCTTGCCCAAAGGCCTCCAGGGAGACACCATCGACTTCTCCTTCAGCGGCCTCAAAACCGCCATGCTCCGCCTGGTGCAAACCGAAGGCCGGGCCATCGACATCCCCGACGCCGCCGCCAGCCTGCAGGAGACCATCGTCTCCGTCCTCACCGAGCGGGCGATGCGGGCCTGCGAGAACCTGAATTCCCAAGCCTTGACCTTGGTAGGAGGGGTTGCCGCCAACGTCGCTCTCCGCGAGAGGCTAGCCCAAGCCTGCGAACAATCCGGAATCGACTTCATCGCCCCACCGCTCGACCTCTGCACGGACAACGCCGCCATGATCGGCCTCGCCGCCGCCACCCGACTGGCCAAGGGAGAGCAAGACGACTTCGATCTGGACTGCTATGCGTCGATAGAGCTCTGAACCAATGCGCTATGCCCGCGGATGCGCCGCTCGATATCGCCTTTTCACCTCATCGGTGTCCAACTGCGTGTAGACCTGCGTGGTGGCGATCGACTCGTGTCCCAATAGCTCTTGCACGGCCCGCAAGTCGGCTCCTCCTTTCAGCAGATGCACGGCATAGGTGTGGCGCAGGGTGTGGGGGCTGACTCCTTCTTGGATTCCGGCTCGTCGTGCATAGATCTCCATCTTCTTGTACGCAGTCTGCCGGATCAGAGGGAGGCCGCGATCGGATATAAGAACGAGGCTGGTTGCCCGTTTGACAAGGGTTGGGCGACTGGACTCCAGGTAGCGACGAATCCAGCCGAGTGTTTCCCTCGGGATCGGCACCCACCGGGTTTTGCCCCGTTTGCCGGTCACTCGGAGGGCTTCGTTCTTCAGGTCCAGCTCTTCCATCTTTAGCTGCACCGCCTCGGATACCCGAAGGCCCGCTCCATAAATGATCTCCATCAGCGCCCGGTCGCGTAATCCGCTTGCCGTTCCGACGTCAGCGCCCTCCAGCATCTTCAGCATCTGGTCGATGCCAAGAGCCTTGGGGAGCGTCTTCTTCTTCTTAAATCCGCCCGTGCTGGGCAAGTCTGCTTCCGGCCCCACGTTTCGCCGCTTGAGGAACTTGAGGAAGGACCGCAGGGAGCTGAGCCGCCGTTGCGCGGTGGCCTGGGAAATCCCCACTCCCAGGGCCGACTCAAACTGCACGATCTGCTCTTCCCGCAAATCCCGCCAGCTTGCCAACCCGACCTTCGCAAAATAGGCACTGGCTTGCTTTAGGTCGTTGGCGTAGGCCCCCACCGTGTGAACGCTGGCCGCCTTTTCTGCTTGCAAGTGATCCAAGAACCACTCGATCGGCTCGGTTAAGGTACTTTGCGCTTCCATATCCACACCGTCGGCTGGATGTACATCAAGTCGTGAACCAAGTCCAGATTGGGGCCGAATTGGCGGTCGAATTCGTAGTCTTGTTTCAGACGTTCCATGAAGGCATTGGCCCGGTCGGCGGCGGCCTTTATCCCAAGGTCCGGAAAGTCCATCTGGCGGATCCGGTTTAACCCCTCGGTTTCAAAACTCGTGTACGCGATATAGTCCGGTTTGGCCTCGTATATGAGCCGCTCATCCCAGTCGATTCTCTGATCCAAGTGACGCATTCCAAGTTCCTCGGGAACGTATCGGATGATCCTAGGATTGGCCATCTGGGCGATCACAGCATCGAACGTGGGGTAGGTCGAATAGCCGACCATTGCGATTCCCTCTTTCAGCATATAGCGCTGGCCAAGATAAGGGTGGAAAGCAGGCGTGTAGAACCAGGGGTCCGAGGGAACTCCAATCGAGACGTTCTTCCCTGCCAAGTAAGCGCCCGCCTCGTCTCTCGGCTCAGGGCCGGCCATCCAAAACAAGTAACGGGCCGTCGCCTGCAACCCGCCACCCATCACTCCGCCAAGGCCAAGGATACCGGCTCCGACCAAGGTATGCCACTTCCCGCCCTTCTCGCGAGCCCGCCCCATCATCCATCCAAAGCCAACCGCCAGGCCAACGTACAGCGGAAACGTGTACCGGATGAACTTGACCTCCGCCCGACCAATGAGGAGGTAGTACGGCAGGAAGAACGCCAAGAGCCCGATCGCCCACAGGTGCTTTCGGAACGCGCCCATTCCCAATCCGACCAAACCCAGAATCGAGAGGATGAGGCCGATGCCGAGAAAGAGGTTGGCCAAGTGATAGATAAATCCCGAAGACGTGCCCGCAAACACCAAGCCATGTCCTTCGCTGGTGTGCTTCATCTCATAAACGAAATCTCTGATGAATGCGCTTGACTCCAGGATCGCTCCGGGAGTCACCAGGAGGAAACTCGCCAGGGCCACAACCAAGCCCGCGAGGCAGAGCTTGATTCCGGCCTGCTTCCGACAAGCCAGAGCGACCGTTAAGAGGGTCAGGATACAGAATATGCCCGTGTACTTGGTGCCCGCGCTCAAGCCGCAGAAGAGGCCGCTCAGAATCGCGAGCTTCATATCGCTCGCCTTGTCCTCAATACCCTCGATTCGTATCAGGCGCAGAGCGAAGAAGGAGCTGAGGGCGACCAAAAAGGTGGCGAGGACATCCACCGTCTGGAACTGGGAGTGGACGACGTGGACGGGGGCAAGGGCGATTGCCAAGGCGCCAAAAGTAGCGCCAAAGTCGGTGGAGAATCGACGAAGGATGAGAAACACCACGAGGACGGTTCCCGCTCCGGCGAACGCGCTCATCAGTCGTCCGGCGAGGTGGCACTTCCGCACAAAATCCCAGGTTGCATCGGGATTCTTCGGATCCACCCCGCCGCCCGAGTATCCCGCGACCACGTCCGAGGCCACTTTCAGCGTGGTGAGATAGAGAGTTCCGTAGTTATAGAAGCCGGGCGTGAAACTGAGCTTGATAGGCTCGATTCTTTGGGAATTGACCCAGATAAACCCCTCATCTGGATGATAGCTCTGCACATGCTTGTCGTTGGGAAGGCCCCACCCGATTCCAATCAGGCGCAAACCCACCGCGAACAGGAAGACGATCAGCGGGATGGCCCAGCGTTTAGGATCCGGCAAGGCTGTGCTCGGGCTCTTTGACACGTGTGGATGTTAGCACTTGAAACAACTCCTGGACTACTTCGGGGCAATAGTCCGTACCTACACCTCCCTGGATCGCCTTCATGGCGGCTCCTTCCCCGATCTCCTGCACATGCCAGGCGTAGTCGATGGCGACTTTCAGAATCCTTGCGTTCAAAGGGATGTCCTGCCCTATCGGACAACCCACCATCTCCTGCCCATCGAACCGGACATGGTGCCATCGCACCACGTCCGCCACATGGCGCAAGGAGGTCACCAACTCAAGCATTGCCCCACTAACCTCAGGATGCTTGCCATAAACTTTCGACTCCGCCTCCGACCACTCGTGCCTGGACTTCTCGTTGTAGGGTCGGTAGGGGATGGCGCAGCAGCCGATGTCCCGCAGGTGCGCCGCCAACTCCAACTCATGAAGCTCCGACCGCGTATAGCCGAAACGCTTGCCGATCATGCGGGAGAAGCGGATGACGTCCTCGGTTCTTCCCGAACTCATGGGGAATCGGAGTTCGATAGCCCGGCTAAAGGCCTTCATCGACTCCAGGAACCGTTGTTCAAGCTGGTTGGGCAGATAGACCTGCACGTAGTAGATCAGCCAAAGTGTGGTCCCGATGGCAAACGCAATGACGCCAAGCGAGACAGGGCTCAAAACCTTCCCTCCATAACCACCGCACGAAACGCCCCGACGACCTTGGGATCGAACTGGGTTCCCGAGCAACGGGCAAGTTCCTCAAGCGCCTCCTCGACGCTCATCGGGTCGCGATAGGTTCGCTTGGCTCCCGGAATTTCTGACCCGGTCATGGCGTCGTAGGCGTCCACCACCGCGATGATCTTGCTCTCGATGGGGATGTCCCGGTCGCTGAGCCCGCTCGGATACCCCCGGCCGTCTGGACGCTCGTGATGGTGCAGAATCCAGGGGAGCATCTCCTTGAACCCGCGTACTGGCTCCAGAATCTCAGCTCCCCATTCGGCATGCTTTCGCACATGATCCATCTCTTCGTCGGTGAGTTTGGCGGGTTTATCGAGGAGGGCTTCGTCTACCGCGATCTTCCCGATGTCGTGCAGCACCGCCGCCTCGCGCACCATCCGCGCCCGAGAACCGGAAAGTCCGACCCGCCTGGCCACCTCCTCTGCCGCCTTTGCCACCCGCTCCAGGTGCCCGTGGGTGTAGGGGTGGGCGCGTTGGAGCATGAGCGTGAGGGCGGTGATGGTTTCGTAATAGTGCTCATACATCTTCGCCTGGTACTGCAAAGCCGTTCTCAGAGCCATCACCGGAACCATCGTAAACGGTAGGAATCCGTAAAGCTCTCGCTCGACCAAAGTCGCCACCGCCATCCCAACGACTGTGTAGAGCGCAAAGCTCTTGGCGGAGAGTTTGAAGGTGCTGGCCAGGTTCTCGGCCCAAAGCTGCCCGCTTGCCCGCCAGTCCAAATAGGTGACCATCAGGAAGTTCACGATGCCGTAGCCCAGCATGAACGCCACGCAATGCACCGCCGCCATGCCGTCGTAGTCGGCAAACGACCGCTCCATTAGGAGGAGCACTAAGGACCCTACCGAAGCGCTGATAGCGCCCACAAAAACGTTGATCCCCAGCCACATCGTGGCGGAGGCCGTGCGCCGCCGTCGGACCATTGTGTACCCGGCCACCAAAGTGACGAGCATATCGACGGCGATGGCGTAGATCGGCCCCTTGGCAAAGGCCACCCCGGCGACGAACGGCAGTGTGAAAGTGACGCGCACCCCCCGACGAGAAAGCTCTACGGGCAAAAACTCAGCCAAGAGAGCTAACGCTGGAAGGATAAGCCACAATGGCAAGGCGTAGGGACTTGGGGGTGAGACATACAGAACGAGGGCGATCAGAGACAATGCGGCCAACCCCAGGGACGCAAACGTTCTCCTAACCGATACCAGCTCCCGTCTAGCCTGCACGAACTTTCACAGAGAGTCCATCGGACTTATGAACTCCTTACTCTCCTATTTCGGTAGAGGCCGTACTCCCTCAGCCTCTGGGATAGATTATAAGGCAAGTGTTAGCGTATGTGGCAACAACGCCATCACTTGCCTTAATTTGAGCAAATACTACCTGTTAAGTTTGCCGGGCTTCTTGGTTGGCTTGGCTGGTTTCGGCTGAGGCTTGGCTGCGGGCTTGACGATGGTCTGCGCGACCAACCGGAGATTGGTCTGGCCCTTGAACGTCTCTTCTTCCACAGGATCGTTGGGAAAGTCGGTCAGGATGATTTGGAATCCTCCATCCGAGTTCGCCACAGCCCGCAGCGTCTTGCGCGTGGCCTGATCCAAATCGAACTCGATGTTCGCCTTGAACTTCAGGGGGATCGACTTCAGTCCGGTGTCTTCGGGCTTCAGTTCGAAAAGCTCGTTTACATAGGTCGCCAAGTCGGTGTCCAACCCGCACTCGCCGGAGACCCGGTAGACTTTTTTGCCGTTCACATCCACCAACCCCTTATAGGTGAAGGTGTAGTCGAGCCGTTGATTGACGGTCTTGCCGTCCTTGCCCTTGAGCTTCTGAGGAGAGTAGCCGACGGTGCGTTTCCACGTATCCCCGACCTTCAGGGTGTCGAAAGGCAGGCGAGGCGAAAAGTCGAGGGCGCTCTGCAAATTGCCCGCAAACAGGGCCAAACGATGGACCTCGGCAATGAACTGGCCGATAAAGGGAATCTGGGCTCGGTTGTACTCTGCTGAACTCAGGCGCACAAGGGCGCCCCCACTCTTTGCTCCCGGCTTGGGCTTGGGAGGCGGATTCAGATCCTTCAAGTTGAGGATCTCGTTGGCAGGCGAGACCGTGAGAAGGAGATTGTAGTTGACTTTCTCAATCTGCTTCTTCGGCGGAGCGTCGAAGGTTTCTCCTTCAATGACGGTCATCGTCGGGCGCAGATATAGCACATCCGCTACGCCATCGGGCTTCATGGCCTTGACCTCCGTCGTAAAATCGTAATTCAAGTCGAGGTCCTCGGGGATCCAGGTATGCAACCCACGCTGCCGGTGCTGGATTGACATACTGGACTTGACCTGGTAAGTCAGCTTTTCGCCGAGTTGGTAGGTTCGAGCCAACTGCATTTCTTGCGCAGAACTGACGGACAACGCGGCGACAAGGGCCGTAAGAATCATTCCAATCTCCTTCAATTGGGCTTTACGCCCCTTTCTATTGTAGTCCGACTTACTTCAGAACTTGCTTCGCAATGACAAGACGCTGAATTTCACTGCATCCCTCGCCGATTTCCGTGAGCTTGGCGTCGCGCCAAAGCTTCTCCACCAGGAAATCAGGCGTCATACCCCGTCCCCCGTGGATTTGGATGGCCCGGTTGGTGACGCGGTTGGACGTCTCGCTGGCGTAGAGCTTGGCAAAAGAGGCTTCGATGACGACCGGTAAACCTTGGTCGAACTTGCTCGCCCCGTTCTCCAGCAACAGCCTCGACGCCTCGATCTCCATCGCACTGTCGGCAATCATGTTCTGCACGGACTGCATATCGCAAAGACGCCGGTTGAACTGCTCGCGTTGCTTGGAATACTCCACCGCCAGTTCATGCGCCTTCTCGGCGATGCCCAAGGCCATTCCGGCAATCCCTAGCCGCCCGCGATAGAGCAGCCCGATGGCGTCCTCGAAGGTACAGGGCGTGTGCCAGCCGACAGCATCTACCAGGTCGAAAGCGGTCGTCCAAGAGGCCGAAACGCCAATGGTGTGGATACGCTCCACATTTTGGAATCCGGGCTGGTTGGTCTCCAGGAAGAAGGCGCTCAGCTCTTTCTCGGAGGTCCGGGCGATCATGATGATGAGATCGGCTTTGCCTGCGTTGGTGATGAACATTTTGCGGCCGTTCAGCTTGTAGTAGCCCGGCTTGTCGGCGATCGGCTCGGCTTTGGTCTTCACCCGGCGGGCGTCGGAACCGGCGTCGGGCTCGGTAAGGCCCCAGGCCAGTTTGATCTCGCCTTTCACGATTCCCGGAAGATACTTGGCGCGCTGCGCGTCGGTCGCAAACTCCACGAAGTGGGCCACGCACAGGGCGTTGATGGCGGCGACGTTCATGGAGAGCGCGGGGTCGCCCTTGGCGACTTCCCGAACCGCATTCACATAGGTCTGGCAGGTGTAACCTCGGCCTCCCATCTCCTTTGGCAAGGTCATGGAGAGCAGTCCCAATTCCCCAAGCCGTGGCCAGATTTCATCCGGGAACTGGGTGTTCTTTTCCCATTCGCGGGTGTGGGGGAGGACTTCTTTGGCGACAAAGTCGCGGACAGTATCAAGAAAAGCGGTTTCTTCGGGGTTGGTTTGAAAATGCATGGTTAATGGTCTCTGTCGTAGAGGCGGGATGCAACGTTGCGATGTCCAGTTTACTTGCGATTCTTGGGCGGCGGAAGTTACAGGACTTATAAGCTTTGCAAGACCTAAAAAAAACCGTGGCTCTGCTTTGGGCAGAACCACGGTTCTTGGTCTAGCGCTCCGGTGCTTTACGCCAGTGCAGCTTTGGCCTGGGCGACGACGGCTTTGAAGGCATCGGCGTCGGCGATGGCCAGTTCGCTCAGCATCTTGCGGTTGACTTGGATACCGGCTTTGGTGAGGCCGTTGATCAACTGGCTATACTTGATATCAGACTCCCCGCAGGCGGCGGAGATTCGGGCGATCCAGAGTCGGCGGAAGTCCCGCTTCTTGGCTCGGCGGTCTCGGAACGCATACTGTCCCGACTTCATCACCTGCTCATGGGCTCGGCTGAAGACGTTTTTCTTTCGGCCCCAATAGCCGGACGCCTTCTTGATGATCTTCTTGTGGCGCTTGTGGCGCATTAAGCCACGTTTGACGCGTGCCATGTTTTACTTGCTCCTTTGTGTAAGTTCGACCGGGTCCCAGACTCGGAGTCGGTAGCGGTAGAGAGTGTGTCGGTGTGGTCTGTGGAATGTCTAGCTACAAGCCACATTTCACAGGCCACATGACTACAGGCAGAGAAGGCGCTTGACGCGCTTTCTCTCGCCCTTGAAGATTTCGGGTTCTTGCTCAAGCCTGCGCTTGCGACTCGCCTTCTTGTGCAGGAACTGGTGGTTGTTGTGCGACTTCCGCCGCAGAATCTTTCCCGTCCCCGAGATCTTGAATCGCTTTGCTGCCGTCTTGTTTGTTTTCAGCTTTGGCATTCTTTTGTTTTCCTGTTTGCGGCTTGGGATTCAGGATCATGATCATCATTCGCCCGTCGAGCGATGGCGATCTTTCCACAATCCCAACCTCGCTCACCATTTCGGCGAACCGGTCAAGCTTCTGGCGCCCCAGCTCAGGGTGAGTGATCTCCCTTGCCTTGAACATACAGGTCACCTTGACTTTGTGACCCTCCTCCAAGAACTTGATGGCGTTCTTCACGAGGAACCCGAGATCGTGTTCAGCGATGCGCGGGCTGATCTTTATACCCTTTAACTCCTGCTGTTTGCTCTTCTTGTCTTTTCCCTGCTTCCCCTCTAGGTATTTGTGCTTTCCGTAGTCGATGATCTTGCACACGGGGGGCTGGGCGGTAGCCGAGACAAGCACGAGGTCGAGCCCCTCTTCTCTGGCCATTTGCAGGGCCTGACGGCTCTGCACAATTCCAAGTTGCTGACCCTCCGACCCGATGAGTCGGACGTCTCTGTACTTCAAAACGCGCTGGTTGATCTCCGGGCCGGGCTCGGGGCGCGGAGGCCTTCTAAATCCTGCTATGTTGTTTCACCTCGTATTGTTCGCATATGTTATGTGACTCGTTAGTATATCTCGGGTAATTCAGACGGGCAAATCAGGCCCAAGGTTGCAGGGGCGGGGCGTTTGGGTTTGGGCGGTGGGTTTTGGGAGGGAATCTGACCAATCAGACTTACCTGTCCCATCTGTCAAATTCGTCGAATAGGGCAGATAAACCAGATCACCCCCAAATGCCAAACACCAAACGCCCAACACCGTCAAACCGTCCGGTATCCTTCCCGCCAACAGAAAATGAGCATTTACGAAAACTGGCCCTCTGTCCAGCGAGTATGCGTCATCGGCGCGGGGACGATGGGCGCGGGTATTGCCGCCCACTTGGCAAACTTGGGGTTTCAGGTCAGCCTCCTTGACATTAGTCGCGAGGCGACGACGGAAGGTTTGGCGCGCGCCAAGTCCGCCAAGCCTCCTCATTTCTATGTCCAAGATCGCTCCACAACTATAGAACTGTCCGGCATCCGAGAAGGTTCAGATTTGATCGCGCGGGCGGACTGGGTTTGCGAGGCGATCGTGGAGAAGCTGGACCTCAAGAAGAAGCTGTTTCTCGACATCGAGCCAATGGTCCGACCGGATGCGATGATCTCCACCAACACCAGCGGCCTGGAGATCGCTTTGCTGGCCGAAGGGCGTTCTGACTCGTTCCAGCGTAGGTTTATGGGGACTCACTTCTTCAACCCTCCCCGCTATCTGAAACTGCTGGAGCTCATTCCCACCCAGCAAACCGACCCCGAAGCCGTTCAAGCTATGATCCAGTTCCTCGAGTCTCGGGTGGCGCGGCGAGTGGTGGTTGCCAAAGACACCCCGGGTTTTATCGCCAACCGCTTCGGGATGTGGGCCATGTACCACGCGATCCATGTTGCGGAGAAACTTCACTTGACAGTGGAGCAGGTGGACGCCATCACCGGTCCCTTCTTGGGCCGCCCCCGCAGCGCCAGCTTCCGCCTGAACGACATCGTGGGGCTGGACATCATGCAGGATATTGCCCAAAACCTCGTGGCCCGATGCCCGAACGACCCTCACGTGGGCAACTTTGAGACCCCCAAATCCATGGAAGCCCTAATCGCCAAAGGCTGGATCGGAGACAAGGTGCGGCAGGGCTACTTCCGCAAAGAGGGGAAGGAACTGTTGGCCCTCAACCTCCAAACCTTCGCCTACAGCCAACGAGAAGAGCCCGTCCTGCCTGCCATCCAAGAGTTGTCTTCCCTACCCTTGAGCCAGCGCATCGCCCAGGCCTTGGAAAAGCGGGATGAAGTGGGCGAGTTCCTGCGGGAGCACCTGATTCCCGTGCTGAAGTATGCGGACTATCTGAAAGAAGAGATCAGCCACTCGGTCCAAGACTTTGACCGGGTGATGCAGTGGGGGTTCGGCTGGCAGATGGGGCCATTTGAGACTATCGACGCCATCGGAGCGGAGAAGGTCGGTGTGGGCTCGTCCAAGTTCTACGACTCCGGCAAACAGCTTCTCTTCAACGGAACCTACTCGCCGTTGAAGCCAGAGCCAGAGTTCGCTCAACTGAATGACTTCCCCATCGTTGGCGACGCCGAGACCTACAACCTGCGCGATATGGGCGACGGCATCTTCCTCGTCTCGATCAAGACCAAGATGGGCGTAATTAGCCCCCAAGCGGTGAAGGACTTGCAGGCGTTCTTGGACACCCAGGCCAACCAGCCGTTCGTCCTCACCAGCGAGTCCCGATCCTTCAGCGCCGGGTTCGACCTGCGGTTCTTCGACGAATGCATCGTGCGGGGCGACTATGAGGCCATCGACCTCGCCCTCCAGGAACTTCAGCACCTTGGAGAGTCCTTGGAGAAGGCGGAGTGTGTGGCGGCGATTTATGGCCACTGCCTTGGGGCGGGACTGGAGTTGGCCCTCTCCTCGGCCCGAATCGCGGCGGCGGCGGAATCCAACATCGGCCTGCCCGAGTCGAGGGTGGGCCTGATTCCAGGCGGGCGGGGCACCGCACTCATGCGCGTCTACAACCAGTTCTCTGCCAAGCGACTGGCCGAAGTTGCCAAACATCTTACTGACGGAACGATCTCGACCAGCGCCGATCAGGCCCGATCCTTGGGCTATCTGCGCCAAACGGACGTGACCGTCTACCACCCCGACCGCCTCCTGACCGACGCCAAGCGCTTGGCCCAAACTGCCGGAACCACCAAACGCCCGAACTGGCATACCCCCGAGGGGCCGCTGTCTGGCATGATCGACCGCGAGTTAGAGGAGGGTCGCAAACAGGGCCTCTTCAGCGACCACGACAAGACCATCGGCGACAAGATCCGGGTCGTCTTCTCAAAGGCCCAATCCTACGAAGACGCCTTGCGGCTAGAACGGTCGGAGTTTATCGACCTCTGCCGAAAAGCCCTCAGCCACGCCCGCATCCGCCACATGGTTGAGACTAACAAGCCGTTGAGGAACTAAGCCCCCTTGAGGAAGCCCCGATCTCGAATATTGTGAGTCTCATGTCAGGAATGTGACCGCCTTCATCTAGTAACCTATTGGGCATTCTCCGTCGGCTCGCTCTTGGACGAGGACGGCGATTCCTGGTATTTCAATGAAGATTCTTGTTCCTGTTAAGAGGGTCGTGGACCCCTATGCGAAAGTGCGCCCTCTCCCTGATGGCTCTGGTATCGACACCACCGGCCTCAAATTCGAAATCAACCCCTTCGACGAGATCGCGGTCGAGGAGGCGGTCCGACAGAAAGAGAAGAACCCGGCCGTCGAGATCACGGTTGTCTCCATCGGCGGGGCAGAGTGTGAGGAGCAACTCCGCAAGGCCCTCGCCATCGGCGCGGACAAAGCGATTCTGATTGAGACTTCGACCGCTTTCGATTCCCCTGGCGTCGCCGGAGAACTCGCCGAGTTGGCTGGAGAACTTCAACCCGACCTGATCTTGATGGGCAAGCAGGCCACCGACGACGACTGCAACCAGGCCGCCCAGATGCTCGCCGCCAAGCTGGACTGGCCCCAGGCGACCTTCGCCGCCAAAGTCGAATTGGGGGCCGGGCAAGCCACCGTGACCCGCGAAACCGACACCGGCGAAGAAACTCTGCAACTCCCCCTTCCCGCCCTGGTTACAACCGACCTGCGCCTCAACGAGCCCCGCTACATCGCCCTCCCCGGCATCATCAAGGCGAGGAGCAAGCCGCTGGAGAAGCGCCCCGCCAAGACTTCCCCGAGCCCCAAGACCCGCATCGTCAAAACAGAAGCCCCTGCTCCCCGAGCCGCAGGTCGGAAAGTGGGGAGCGTCGATGAGCTGGTTTCTGCCCTGAAAGAGCGAGGTGTCCTCTAAATGTCCCGACTACTTCTCATCGCCTTCCAACCCAGCGACGCGACCCAACTCGCCGGATTCGCCCAGAAACTGGGACTGCCGTTCGACATGTTGTGCCTTACGGGCGCTGCACCCACCGACCTGGGAGCGGAGAAAGCTCTCCAGGCCAACCTCGCTGAGGTTCCAGCCGCCGATGGCCTGGTCAAGGCGTTAGCTGCTCAAGCCAACGGCTACACCCACATCGCCGGACTGTCGAACATGCAATCGAAGGACGTGTTGGCCCGATTGGCCGGCCTCCTCGATGCCGCGATGGTTACGGACGCCATCGACGTGGACTCGCCAACCGTTTTCAAGCGGCCCATGGTCGCCGGATCGATTATCGCCACGGTAGAGGTCTTGGCCTCGCCCGTCGTGCTGACCGTCCGCCCCGCCGGATTCTCCAAACCTGCGGGAAGCGGCTCCTCCACAACAGAATCCGTCACCTTGGAGACTGCTCCCAAAGCCACCCGCATCAACGCCACCAGCCGAAGCAGCGCCCGTCCCGACCTGGCCCAGGCCAAAGTCGTGGTGAGTGGAGGCCGTCCGCTCAAGGACGCGGCAACCTTTGAGCAAGTCATCGGAGGCTTTGCCGACGCGCTTGGTGGAGCGGTAGGCGCAACTAGGGCCGCTGTGGACTCCGGCATCGCTCCCAACGAACTCCAAGTCGGGCAGACTGGCAAGATCGTCGCTCCCGACCTGTACATCGCCGCCGGAATCTCTGGCTCGACCCAGCACATGGCGGGCATCAAGGATTCCAAGGTGATCGTCGCGATCAACAAGGACCCCGATGCCCCGATCTTCGAGGCGGCGGACTTTGGACTCGTTGCCGACCTTTACGAAGCCATCCCGGAATTCCGGGCGAAGATTGGCAAGTAGACCTAATCAACGAATCGAAGGCGGACCGATTCCCCGCCTGGTTCGTCTTTAAACGCATAGAATCGGAGGAAGAGAGATTTGAAGAGAACACTGATTGCCCTCGGGCTCGCCATCGCATCGCTTGCGTCCGCCCAGGTCGATACCAACAAGACCGTCGTCGTCATCAATGGCGAAGAGATCAAGGGGGCGGAGTACTACCATCGCATGGAGTATCTGCCGGGCGTAGGCAGGCCGATGGGTAACAGCTTTGCCCAGTTCCCTCCCGGATTCCTCACCATCGAGCAGCTCATCACCGAGCGCCTGATCCTTCAGCTTGCCAAGAACAAGGGCGTCTCCCCCACTGAACCCGAGGTCGCAAACGAGCTGAAGCTCCGCCTGGAGGACGATCCCAAGCTGCTGGAGAACTGGCTCAACTCAGGCCGCACCGAAGCCGATCTCCGCTATATGATTCGTCTAGAACTGGCGCAATTCAAAGTCTCGACCTCCGGCGTAAATGTAACCGACCAAGAGGTTGAGGACCACTACAAGCAGAATCCGGCGATGTACACTCTCGCCAAAAAGGTGAAGATCTCCGTGATCGTGGTCCGCGACGCAGACACCGCGGCCAAGGTGGATGCCGACCTGAAGGCAAAGAAGCCGTTTGCCGACGTTGCAAAAGCTTACAGCGAGGATGTGACCAAGGGCATCGGTGGCGAAATGGGCGACATCTACTACCCGGCTCTTAGCGAAGCCGTGCGACAGGCGCTTGACGGCACCAAGATCGGCGAGACGACAGAGTGGCTGCCTACCGCCGACGCAAAAGTGAAGTTTCTCCTCCAAGACGTGACCCCCCAGAAGAGAATGGAGTTGACGCCCAAGCTCAAGCGGGATATCCGCAAGCGGCTTCTCATGGACAAGGGGAGCATCAAGAACAACGTCATTAAGGAGATGCAAGACCTTCGGGCCAAGTCCAACATCGACATCAAAGACAAGACCTTCGCCGAGGCCTATGTAAAGTTCATGGAAGCCTATCGCAAGGAGATCTCCCTGAGAGGGGCGGGTGGCGGCTAGGCTTTGGTCCGCGTCGTTCGGCTAGGCCACGATCCACTGGGCGCCGTCCAAGGCATGGAGGGCGCCCTCTTCCATTCCCACCCCGAGCACTCCTCCTACCAGCTTCTGGTAGATGCCGGACTGGATGTGCGCCCAGTACCTGATGGTGCGCTGATCGACGGGACTCTCCTCGTCCCCGAGAGAACCGGTCCGCTTTATGACCTGGTCCATGTGGTGGATCGCCTTCTTGGTCCCGGAGGTTGCCCTTGGGACATCGAACAAACCCATGAATCGCTGAAGAAGTATCTGATCGAGGAGGCTTACGAAGTCTTGGACGCCATCGACTCCGGCAATCTAGGCAAGTTTCAGGAGGAGTTGGGCGACCTCCTTCTCCAACCCCTGATGCACACCCAGATCGAACAGCGTGATTCCGATTGGGGGATCGACGAGGTGGCCCAGACCCTTACCGACAAACTGGTCCGCCGCCATCCGCACGTCTTCGGCGATGTCTCGGTGGCTGATGCAGACGAGGTGCTGAAGAATTGGGACCGGATCAAGAGTCAGGAGAAAGGCGGCGAACCAGAATCCATCCTCGCCGGTGTCCCCAAAGGCATGGCTTCCCTGCTCCGCGCCTACCAGGTGAGCAAGAGAGCGGCCCGGGCGGGGTTCGAGTGGGAGGGGATCGAAGGGGTCTTCGATAAGTTAAGGGAAGAGGAAAGCGAGCTTCGCGAGGCTCTCCAAACGGGTAGCCTGGAGGAGATCGAATCCGAAATCGGCGACCTGCTCTTCACCGTGGTGAATATCGCGCGGTGGGCAAAAGTCGAACCAGAGGAAGCCTTGCGGAAAATGCTCAACCGCTTCTGCACCCGATTTGCCGCCATGGAAAAGCACACCTCCAAGCCCCTGTCCGACCTCACTCCGAAGGAGTGGGACGACCTCTGGAACGAGTCGAAGCGAGTGGAGGCGGTTGCTTTGTGATGGACCTGAACCCCTAAAGCCGAGACACCGCAACGCCCAATGCCATAACTCCGAAATGCCGTAAAACCCATGAAACCCCTAACCTCTCTCGCCCTTATCCTCGCCGTCTGCACCTCCGCCTTCGCCTGGCACGATAGCGGCCATATGGTGGTCGCCGAGATTGCCCGACAGTCGCTGAACCCCAAAGTTCTCGCCGAAGCAGAATGGCTCCTGAAGCAGGACGCCGATCCCAAGTCGGATAACTTCCTAACCGCCGCCTGCTGGGCAGACGACTTCAAGACCCGCGAAAACGGCCCGTGGCACTACATCAACATCCATTTCCGCACCGATGGCAAGGAGATCGACAACAAGCCACTGGAACAAAACATCGTTTACGCTATCAACCGCTTCTCCAACGTCCTGAAGGACAAGACCAAGACGCCCAAAGAGCGGGCCGAAGCCTTGCGCTATTTGATCCACTTCGTCGGCGACATCCACCAGCCTCTTCACGCCGTGGCTCGAGACACCGATGAACATCCTCAGGGCGACCGGGGCGGGAACGAGTTCAAAGTCCTCCCAATAGATCGCCATAAAGACCTCCAACGCCCGCCCACGAACCTGCACTCCCTCTGGGACATGGGCGGCAACCTCTTCCGCCCCACCACCCGCCCCCTCACCACCGATGGTCGGGCATCCATCGTCCGCATCGCCAACTCCATCAAAAGCCGCCATTCCCAATTGAGCCTGGACAACGTGGCAAACTCCGACCCCATGGCCTGGGCCCAGGAGAGCGCGGACCTCGCCAAGCGGTACGTTTACAACCTAAAAGAGAACGAAGCCCCCACCCCCGAATACATTCGCCAATGCGAAGATATCGCCGCCAAGCGAGTCGCCTACGCCGGGTACCGGTTGGCGATTCTGTTGAACAGATTGATGGGGTAGTAGCCCCAGAGGCTAGAAATCCTGTAGGCGGCGGATGCATTGTGCCACCGTCTTTCCGAGAGTTAGGGGTTCTATAGTCTGGGCACGAACCATCCCTGGGTTACTGCAAATCGACGGCGGCCCAATGCATCCGCCGCCTACAAAGGCCACTTCGGTTACCCGCCCGAGATCATCGACTTGAACTTGAAATCCTCTCGGGTCTTCTTCCCGTCCTGCATCCCCTCGATCCAGCAGGACATTCCGCCCGACTCCTTCACATAGGCGATTTTGGAGGGGAACTCATTTTTGGGGTTCTCAAAGAGGGCAACCTTGCCGTCGAACGACGTCAGCTTGAACGGTACCGGCTTCTTCTCGCCTTTGCTTGGCGCGCCAAGCATCATGTACATCGTCAGCCCGTCGGCGCCGGTTTCGATGGACATGAACTCCATGAACCCGGTCTTGCCGTCCACGATATGCCTTCCGCTCCCCTGCATGGCCCCGGCTCGTGGCGGAGTCCAATACTCTTCAAATGTCCCTCCCCAAATTTCGCATTTCCAAGCTCCCGACATAAAGCCGAGGTCCTCTATTTTGGCGGTCGCTTGGGGCGTCATGGCGATGGCGGCGGTGATCGTCAGTATCATCTGCAATATCCTCATTGCCTTCTACCTTTTGCCAGCTCTTGCGGGTTCCCGACTTTCATCGCCGATGAACGCCGGAGTCAGGCCAAGGCGGGTCCCCTCCCTCTTGCCCCTTTGCCCTACGTTCAACGTCTTCCTGCGCATTTTTCTGAACCTCGCGCTATCATGTCGTCATTGCTATGAGAATGAAGACTCTTGCTTTCGCTCTGGGCGGCGCTTCTCTGCTGATCTTTGGATTCGCCTCGATGCCTGAGGACAAGCCCAAGGAGGCGTTGAAAGTTCCCGCCAAGCCCACCTATGCGGAGCATGTGGCCCCGATTCTCAACAACCACTGCGTTCAATGCCACCGACCCGGCGAGGTTGCGCCGTTTTCCCTGATCGGCTATGACAACGCCAAGAAGTGGGCGGCGATGACTTCGGTGGTGACGCATTCCAAGCAGATGCCGCCTTGGAAGGCCAAGACGGGCTATGGCGAGTTTGCCGACGATATCCAGCTCAGCCCCGAACAGATTCAAATCCTGAAGCTTTGGAACGACCAAGGCGCGCCTCGGGGGGACCGGGCGAAGGAGCCCAAGCCGCCCGCCTTCTCTTCCGAGTGGGCGCTTGGCAAGCCGGATATGATCGTCAGCCAGAAGGCTCCCTACCCTATCACCCCCGAAGGCACAGACGAGTATCGCAACTTCGTCATCCCCACCAACTTCAAAGAGCCCATGTGGGTGAAGGCGATGGATGTGAAGCCGGGGAATCCGCGCGTCGTCCACCACGTCATCATGTTCCTGGACAACACCGGCCAATCGGAGAAGATGGAGGCTCGGACCAAGGATGGGCGCGAGGGGTATGAGACGTTTGGCGGGGTGGGGTTCGTTCCCAACGGCTCCTTCGGCGGCTGGGCTCCTGGTTTACAGGCTCGCAGGCTTCCGGCGGGCAAGGCCTTTAAGCTGGAGCCGGGCGCGAGGCTGGTGATGCAGGTCCACTATAACAAGACCGGCAAGCCCGAGACGGACCAAACCAAAGTTGGACTTTATTTTGCGAAAGAGCCAGTCGAGCAGAAGGTGGAGTTGGCCTGGCTGTTCAACATCCTGCTCAACATTCCCGCCGGGGCCAAGGATCACAAACAGGTCTACACTCAGACCATCCCCGCCGACATCACCGTCTACGCCGTCATGCCCCACATGCACCTGTTGGGCAAGGAGATGAAGGCGTGGGTGGAGAGGCCGGACAAGACCATCACCCCGCTTATCCACGTCGAAAACTGGGACTTCAACTGGCAGTTGAACTACCTCTACAAAGAGCCCGTGAAAATTCCCAAGGGGTCGAAAGTGGTGGTGGAGGCGATCTACGACAACAGCGCCGACAACCCGAACAACCCGAGCAATCCTCCCCAGCGGGTCCGGGTCGGGGAGCGGACGACGGACGAGATGCAGCTCCTGGTCGCGGCGTATACCGTGGATGGGCAGAAGGTTCGTTCGGGGCGATAGTCGACGCCAAGCGTGTAGATGCCGATGGTATGCCTTCGGTGGCCCTCTGTGTTTTTCGGTGGTTCTTTCCATTGGCCGGAGATCAAACCACCGAGGGCCGCCGAGGACCACCGAAGGGGTTTATCCTTTTTGGGACAGAGGTTCAGGGTCCGGGCTAACTAAACGAAAACGGGATTCCGAGGTTTCTCTTAACGGCTTCTTGGAAAATCCACCGGGCCGCAAAGACGTCTTGCACGGCCAACCCGACAGATTTGAAGATGGTGGTCTGCTCGGGGCTGGTCCTTCCCGGCAATCGGCCACTTGCCAAGCCCCCAAGCTCACCTGCAACCTGGTCCCACTCCATACTTCCCGCCTGAACCGCCTGGATCAAGTCTCCCGCACCGGCCTGGGCAGACTCTAGGCGGTCGACAAAGACGCGAGAGCGACTCAGGGCCTCGGCGTCCAGTTCGCACATATCCGATCGGAAGGCGCCGACCGCGTTGACGTGAGTCCCCGGTTGGAGGTCTGCGCCATCGAATACTGGGCTCCTTGAGGTGGTGGCGGCACAGATCACTTGGCTGGCTTTCACCGCCTCGCTGGGGTTGGGAGCAGGAAGAACGTCGATTCCTAGCCGATACGCCATCCGCCTGGCAAACTCTTGGGTTTGTTGGGGGTTCCGACTGACTATATAAGCGGTCCGAATCGGGCGGACGTGGGCGACTCCCTCCAACTGCGACTCCGCCTGCGCTCCCGCTCCAAACACCGTGGCCACCGAGGCGTCCTCCTGGGCCAACATCTGAGTTGCCAAGGCGCTGGCGGCTCCGGTTCGCATGGCGGTCAGGCACTCGGCGTCCATCAGGGAGATCAGCTCTCCGGTCTCCGCATCGTGGAGCAACAGGAACGCCATCGTGGTCGGTAAACCTCGATCCGGGTTCTGCTCGAAGACGGTCGCCACCTTGATCGAAAGTGCGTCTCCCTCGTCGTCGTGGGCGTAGCAGGGCATCGAGAGATGGGTTCCGCTGTGTTGGGCCACCTTGGTCGCCAACCGCTCGGGCATCACCGCCCGCCCCTCGTCCAGCGCCAGGAAGGCGGCCTTCGCCATCTGGAGGGCGGCGTCCATGGTGAAAACGGAGGCGACGGCTTGACGGTCCAGGAGTCGGATCATGGGGCTTACCAGATGTCTCCGACGGTGAAGCCCTCAGGGAACGGGTCCTCGGAGTCCACCACGTAGCTCGCGAATCCGGTGATCCAGGCCCGGCCGCTGATAGTGGGCACTACCGCTTTGTATGGTCCCACCTGGACCTCTTCCAATAGGCGTCCGGTAAAGGTGGTGCCGAGAACGCTCTCATGAACGAAGTCCTCGTTGAGGCCCAGCTTCCCTTTGGCATAGAGAGTCGCCATCCTTGCGCAGGTGCCTGTGCCGCAGGGCGAGCGGTCGATGACGCCGGTCCAGGTGGCGGGCTTGTCCCAGTCGAATTGACCGGTTGAGACGATCACAGCGTTCTTCATGCTGGTCTGGGGTGAGGAAGCGGGGGCACAGAGTTGGCTGATGGTGATCCCCTCGAATCCCGGCTGGTCGGGATGCACGACCGGGAGCTGTTCTCGCGCCGCCGCTTTGACCATCTCCCCGATCCGCACGATGTCGCGCCCTTCGTCGGGGGTCAGGGCGAGGCCGAATTGGGCGGCTTCGGCGATCACATAGAACATCCCGCCATAGGCCACATCGACCTCCACCGTCCCCAGATGCGGAACCTCCACTGAGGCGTCCAAGTGGGTGGCGAAGGCGGGGACATTGCGGAAAGTCACCTGCCGCACCTTTCCGCCGCTACACTCGGCCCGAATCCGAATGAGGCCGGCGGGCGCCTCCAGCGTGATCTCGGTGACCGGCTCCTGCATCGGGATCATCCCGGTCTCCAAGAGCGCGGTGGCCACGCAGATCGTGTTGCTGCCCGACATGCCGGGATACTCGATGTGCTCCATGATGACGTAGCCCGCGTCGGCCTCGGGGTGGGTGGGAGGAAGGATGAGGTTGCAGCAGAGCGCGGGGTAGCCGCGCGGCTCGTTCAGCATCCGCTTGCGCAAGTGGTCGGCCTGGGTTTCCAGATGCCGCATCTTCTCGAACATCGTCTTGCCGGGAACATCGAGAACCCCGCCGACGATGACCCGACCGGGTTCGCCACAGGCGTGCAGGTCGATCGCTTGGATCATGTTGGACAGCTTCATGGAACTGCCAGCAATTTACCTGCCGGACTTATATATTCGGAGCCACCCGGTCGGTTTCCCCAATCACATAGATCATGAGCGCGGCGGCGGCGATCTGGATGATTTGGACGAAGACGAACACAAGCCCCAACGCCCCGGAGAACAGAGTCCCCATGACCGAGCCCGCCAGGCCAAACAGCCCGAAGATGATCTGGAGGCCGCACAGGAAGTTGACGATGCCCCGCGCCAACTCGATCCGGAACATCAGCCCTAGCCCGACGAGGGAAGTCACGCCCGCGATAGCGAATCCGATGTAAGAGAAGAACCCGAAACCCATCTCCTCGCCCATGAACTTCTCTTTCGAGAGCATGTAGATCCGCCAGATGTCGTAGATACCCGACAGGAAGTAGAAGGCCGCTAAGGAGTAGTAAGCGCCCCATATCCAGCTCGCCACCTGCCGCCCCGAACTCTTTTTAACCGGCGCACCTGCGGGACGCGCGACCTTTGATACATCGGCTTTGCAGAATTGGCATACCTGCGACCATGCGGGGAGAGATGCTTGGCAAGAAGGACACTTAATCATCAGGCAAAATTATATCAGGAATAATGACCGCCGTACGAGACTTCTTTTTGTTAAATTAGGCGCGAAGCGGTAAGGTTATCCCCGTGATCGAGATCGTCACGAGTATCGACATCCAAGCTCTTCCTGAGCGGGTCTTCGACCTCTCACGCGATCTTCAGATGCATGAGCGCATAACAGCCTGGACGAGCGAACGGGTGGTCGAGAGCACGGCAGAAGCCCTGATGGAGGCGGGGGATGTGGTCACCTTTGAGGCACGGCACCTTGGCGTTACTCAGCGATTGACGTCCAAGATTACGGCATACGACCGGCCAAGGAGCTTCACAGATGAGATGCAGAAGGGGGCGTTCAAGTCTCTACGGCATGAGCATCTGTTTGAAGAGATACCCGCGGGGACCCGCCTGTGTGGTTTTAGAAGCGCCCTTGGGATTTTTGGGATGGGTGGCAGAGAGGCTCTTCTTGGCAGGATACATGCGGCGACTCATCGAGCGGCGGAATCGGGAGTTGAAGAGAATCGCGGAAGACAAACAGAAAAGCCCCCCCGGTTAAGGTGAGGCTTTATCTGTTTCAATATTTATCCGGGCAACGTGCTTATCTGCCGGGAGGCTGCCCTCCAAGTACTTCCGCCGCTGAGAAGCTTAACTGCCGTGTTCGGAATGGGAACGGGTGTTTCCTTCTCGCTATGGTCACCCGAAAATCTAGAGCGCAAGAGCGCTTAGAAAATCGGCTAGTGGCTTAAAGAAATATGCAAGGAACACTCAATAAAACTGCGAGTTGTTAAGCCCTCGACCATTTAGTATCGCTCAGCTTAATACATTGCTGTACTTACACATGCGACCTATCGTCCGGTAGTCTTCCGGGGGTCTTACTCATATGATGGGAAATCTAATCTTGGGGTGTGCTTGGCGCTTAGATGCTTTCAGCGCTTATCACTGCCCGACGTGGCTACCCAGCGTCTGCGCCTGGCGGCACAACTGGTACACCAGAGGTCAGTTCACTCCGGTCCTCTCGTACTAAGAGCGACTCCCCTCAAATTTCCTCCGTGCGTAGTGGATAGGGACCGAACTGGCTCACGCCGTTCTGAACCCAGCTCGCGTGCCTCTTTAATCCGTGAACTCCGGAACCCTTGGGACCGTGTACAGCCCCAGGATGAGACGAGCCGACATCGAGGTGCCAAACCATGCCGTCGCTGTGAGCGCTCGGGCAAGATCAGCCTGTTATCCCCGGGGTAGCTTATATCCGATGAACCCTGACGTACCCACGCACAATCAGAGGGTCACTTAGCTCGACTTTCGTCCCTGCTCGACCTGTGTGTCTCGCAGTCAATCGCACTATATACCTATATGCTCAGCGGCTGATTTCCAACCAGCCTGAGTGCAACTTTAGACGCCTCCGTTACATTTTCGGAGGCGACCGCCCCAGTCAAACTACCCGCCTACGATTGTCTCGAACCCCGATCAGGGGCACGGTTAGTAAACCAGATGTAAAAGGGTGGTGTTCCATTGGTGCCGAAGCTCCCACCTACGCTCTACATCCACACCCAGCTTACAATCATAAGGTGTAGTGAAGCTCCACGGGGTCTTTCCGTCCTACTACGCATAATCCGCATCTTCACGGATACTACAGTTTCATCGAGCTTCTCGTTGAGACAGTTCCCAAGTCGTTACGCCTTTCATGCGGGTCGGTATTTAGCCGACAAGGAATTTCGCTACCTTAGGACCGTTAGAGTTACGGCCGCCATTCACCAGGGCTTCGATTCAATGCTTCGGGTTGCCCCTAACATCTCCTGTTAACCTACTGGCATTGGGCAGGCGTCAGCCCCTATACTTCGACTTTCGTCTTAGCAGAGACCTGTGTTTTTGGTAAACAGTCGCCTGGGATGCTTCGCTGCGGCCCCTTGCGGGGCGCCCCTTATTCCGAAGTTACGGGGCTCGTTTGCCTAGTTCCTTAACGAGAGTTCTCTCGAACGCCTGAGTCTCCTCGACTCACCTACCTGTGTCGGTTTGCAGTACGGTCAGATACATAGTATAGCTGTGGGGATTTTCTCGGCCCCCCTCATTCCAACTTCGTTCACCCCGAAGGGATCCCTTCGCCGATTTCGGCCTTTCCGCCAAACTTTCATCTGGCCCAGCCTAAATCTAGCCCGCAACGACCAACGGTGCGGGATTGGAAATCAAGAAGCGTCCTCCCATTGCCTATGCACTGGGTCCGGAATTTCGACCGGATGTCCATCGGCTACGCCTTCTGGCCTTGCCTTAGGGACCGCCTAACCTCCGTCTGACGAACATAGCCGGAGAAACCTTAGGTTTTCGGCGCACAGGATTCTCACCTGTGTTATCACTACTCATGCCTGCATTCTCACTCGTACACGCTCCACCATTGCTCACGCTATAGCTTCACCGCTGTGCACGACGCTCCCCTACCGCTCATCTTACGATGAGCCCGAAGCTTCGGGAGATGACTTTAGCCCCCTTACATTATCCGCGCAAGATCACATTCGGCCAGTAAGCTGTTACGCACTTTTTAAAGGATGGCTGCTTCCAAGCCAACCTCCTGGCTGTTTACGCGATCTCACATCGTTTCACACTTAGTCATCGTTTAGGGCCCTTAGCTGTCGATCTGGATTGTTTTCCTTTTGACCACGGATCTTATCACTCGCAGTCTCACTGCCTTGCTTATACTTAGGTATTCGGAGTTTGGTTGGGTTCGGTAAGCGGGTAAGCCCCCTAGCCCATTCAGTGCTCTACCCCCTAAGCACAACGCAAAACGCTGCACCCAAATGCATTTCGGGGAGAACCAGCTATCTCTGCGTTCGATTGGCATTTCACCGGACTAACCACAGCTCATCCCGAGATTTTTCAACATCTATGAGTTCGGTCCTCCATGTTGTATTACCAACACTTCAACCTGGCCATGGCTAGATCACGCAGTTTCGGGTCTACTGATGCTGACTTGACGCCTTATTCAGACTCGGTTTCCCTCCGGCTCCGGCGCTAAACGCCTTAACCTTGCCAACACCAATAACTCGCAGGCTCATTCTGCAAAAGGTACGCCATCACACTTGAACGGATTGCTCCGCACATGGTGCTCTGACTGTTTGTGGGTTGTACGATTTCAGGTTCTATTTCACTCCCCTACCCGGGGTTCTTTTCACCTTTCCCTCACGGTACTGGATGCACTATCGGTGACAAGATGTATTTAGCCTTATCCAGTGGTCTGGACAGATTCACACGGGGTTCCACGTGCTCCGTGCTACTCGGGTACCACTTGAATCCGATCTGAGTTTTCAAGTACGGGGCTCTCACCCTCTATGGCTGTGCGTTCCAACACTATTCCTTTAACTAGCTTCGATCTTCTTTTCTAACTTTCTCAAACTCAACGTCCTAGAATTGCTTCCAGTCCGCTCAGTTTGGGAAAGTTAGTAGTGGCCCCACGACCCCAAGAGGCAAGCCCCTTGGTTTAGGCTCTTCCGCGTTCGCTCGCCGCTACTTGCAGAATCTCTTCGATTTCTTTTCCTCTGCTTACTTAGATGTTTCAGTTCAGCAGGTTGCCTTCACGACCCCTATGTATTCAGGGCCGGATTGCCAGGCATTACCCTGACAGGATTTCTCCATTCGGAAATCCCAGGATCAAAGCTCTTGTGCAGCTCCCCTGGGCGTATCGCCGCTTTCGCGTCCTTCATCGGCATCTTGTCCCTAGGCATTCGTCGTACACCCTCTTAAGCTTAAATTTCACTCGCAGCTTTATCGAGTGCTCGATGCATATTTCTTTAAACCACTATTCGATTTTCAAAGAACTCTGTCGCAGGCCGCATCGCTTGTTCAGTCCAGCGGCAAGAGGAAATGATACCAGCCGGGCCGCCCTATGTCAAGGTCCCATCGAGTTTTTCCCTGAAATGTTCTCGGCCCCTTCCCCACCGAAGCTCAGAGGAACCTGCGTTTAACCCGCATTGATGCTGGCAGAGGGGGCCTAGGACCGGGGGGTTTTAGGTTTTGGGTTCCTTGGTTTTAGGTTGGGGAGGGGGTCGGTCTTGGCTTTGGACGCTCAACAGCCCGGTCTCCAAACCTAAACCAAAAACCGAGGAACCTAAAACCCCAACGCCCAACCCCGTCCCCTAATGCATCTCCCGATCCCCGAGCATCAACTGGATCTGGTTGA
Source organism: uncultured Fimbriimonadaceae bacterium (assembly GCA_964501275.1). Taxonomy (GTDB): domain Bacteria; phylum Armatimonadota; class Fimbriimonadia; order Fimbriimonadales; family Fimbriimonadaceae; genus 55-13. Next base: position 215,218 of record CAZCSP010000001.1, read on the forward strand.
TCTGGCCCAGGTGGTAGACCATGTTCCAATAGGGGAGGCTTAGGACGTCGGCCATGGTCATGGTCATTCCGCCGCCGAACGGCAGTGAGATCTCCTCGTCCAGCTTGTCTTCGGGGAATTCGGAGATGGCTCGGCAGAGGGCAACCGTGGACTCTCGCGCCGCCTCTGCGCACTTAGCGATGGAATCGAACGACTCCCGCAGCCGCTTGGCCTCCTGGATCGCATGGCGGTCGAACTCCGGTACCTTGCGCTCCTGAATCACAGGCAGGAACCACTTCGCCTGCGCCGCCACCTCCTGCATCTGGCTTAAAGCCGACCGAGCCGCTTCCCCCGGAGCCCAGTCCGCTTTGTCATCAGGAACGGCCTCTGCCGAGCGACAGATATCATCCACCGCCTTCTGGGTCTGCTTCACAAGCTGGTCGAGGTAGCGCATAGCGACGAGATTACCGCCACAAACGCTCAAAGCCCTTCTGTGGTTCTCGGCGTCTTTCGGTGGTTTTCCAGTTTGACAGAGATGAAACCACCGAGGGCCGCCGAGGACCACAGAAGGTTGCCGCCACGTTGTGCCGCTGTGCCGTTGTGGTTCTTCAGCCTCTGACCTTACCGAACGACTTCGAAGCTGACCTCGTTGGAAGAGAGGCGAACCTCGGGACCAGCCCGCACAACGCCTTCTCGAACTTGAATCAATGGCCCTTCATCTCGGTATTCAAATCTGAGCCAATACGTTCCGGGCGAGAGTTTGTAGTTTGGTCGGAAATCGTCGACGGCGTCGGTCATGGTGGACTCGGGCTTGAGGCCAACGACAATGTTTCTATAGCGAGACGCACTGCCAAAACTCGACGCCCGCCTCTTGCCTTCCTCGGTTAATTCCACCGGACGCCCCGACTCGTCAAGCAAAGTAGCCCGATGGTTAACCCAAAACCATGACCGGATGATCCGCACCGTCTCTTTCCCCTGATTTTGAATAGCAAGTTGGAACTGGGGAGGCGGCCCGGACAGAGAGACCTTCGGAGGCACAGTCAACGTATAGCCCACATTTGGGGTTGAGAGCCCCAGCACGAGCACGGCCAGCAACATCATGCGACTGCTCCGTCAAAAATGTTCAGTCCGCCTGGTTTCTGCTTCTCAAGTTGGTTAAGATAACGCATGTACGTTGAGTATTCCCTAGTCGCCCCTCTCAGCGGCCCGCTTCACTTCTTCCATCACCGATGAGTGAACTTGGCTGACTATCAAGTCGGTCCACCAACTCCAGTAGGTTCGGGGGCTGAACCGGTGCTGGAAAACCGACTTCCCTACCAGTTTCGTCCGCCCTCCGCTGAGTGGAATCAGATAGAATGAGCCTTCCAGGCATTCGTAGTAGCCGAGCAGGTGCTCGACCTGCACCTCGCCCATGGGATTCCACTCTCGCATCGTGGGTGGAGTGTTGAGCATCTTAAAGGCTAGCCGACTTCCCGGCTCCCACTCGGTGATGATCTCGTGCATTGTGCCGGTGCTTAGAACGCATTCTCGGCCACCGCCCAGCCTTTGCTCTGCCGTGCGAATCTCAAGAGGATGGGCAACCCCCGCGCGGAACATCCAGAAGTCGGGCGCGGGAAGGTCCAGCTTGGACAGATGAGGCCAGATTTGCTCCGGCGTGGCGTCGATGATTAGTTCGGTCGATAGGGATCGGACGCTTGGCAGATCGCCGTTCAGCGAGTCGAAGAATAGGAAAATGGGCACCACAAGGACGACGGATACGGCGACCGGCCCCTGAGGTCGATGGAAGCTTGCGGTAATGAGCCGAGCGATTCCCGAGCCGGCCAAGGTTCCGATGATGATGATCGGTAGCGCCATGACGATGCAGAGCGCTCCTTCGGCGGCCATCAGAAACAGGACTCCGCAAGCGGCCAACCACCCGATTGCGCCTGCCATCACATGATCGCTGAAAGGTAGCCGCTCCGGCAGATCCAGGACGATGGACGTTACAAGTCCAAGAAAGACCGGCAACCCAAGGAACAGCCAATATCCATAAGGATTCGTGGAGACCACAAGACCCCCGATGTAACCCACGCCAAACGTAGACAGCACTCCGGCCAAGACCGCGATCGTGATTCGCTTCCAGGTCTGGGGCGGTTGCTTTTGGGCCAAGTTACACCGTTGCGGCCTGCTTCTCAAAGATGCTCAGCCCCGCCTGGTTCCAGTCGTCCAGGAACCGCTTCAAACCTGAATCCGTCAACGGATGCTTGAACAGCATCTGCATGATCTTGAACGGCATGGTAGACACATGCGCCCCCGCTTGGATCGCCTGGACTACGTGCAATGGGTGCCGCACCGAAGCCACCAGCACCTCGCTCTCAAACCCAAACTCCTGCACCATCCGAACCGTATCCTGCACCGCGACCATCCCGTCGTCGCTCAGGTCGTCCACCCGGCCGACGAAGTTGGAGATGTAAGTCGCCCCCGCCTTGGCCGCAAGCAGAGCCTGCGACACTGAGAACACCAGGGTCACGTTCGTCTTGATTCCCTTCTCCGACAACGTAGACACCAGCCGAACCCCCGGCTCGATCAGGGGAACCTTTACCACGATCTGGGGGTGCCAACTGGATATCTCCAGGGCCTCGCGTAGCATGTCGTCGTAGTTGGTGGCCACGACCTCGGCGCTGATGTCCCCATTGGGCACCAGTTCGCAAATCTTCAACACCGTCTCGCGGAACCCCTTGCCCGACTTGGCGATCAGGGTTGGATTGGTGGTCACCCCATCCAAAATCCCCCATTCCGCCGCCTGACGAACTTCCTCAATATCTCCGGTATCCACGAATAGCTTCATACAGAGGAGTTTACTTGAGACGGGGAGATCGGCTTTACGGTGTTGGGGCGGTGCGGTGAGACGGCGGCACGATGCATCCGCCGCCTACAAAGCCAATCTCCAAACCAGGGAGAGACTCTTTGCCACGGAGAAACAAAGAAACCAAGGGCGCAAAGAAATGCCCTGTGCTTGCCGCCTTCCCTTCGCGATTCTTGTTCCTTCGTTTCTTTGCGGTGAAAAGGATTCGTCGCGCGTCCTCAGGCACCGCAGTCGGGTTTTGAGAAAGCCTCTCAAGGCCTAGGGCCAAAACTTCCTGAACGGGCTACTTGACTCGCTTCAGGTTAAAGACCGTCGGCCCACCGGCCGGCTTGTTGTTCGACCACCCAATCCAATCGCTCTGAATCTCATCCGCGCTCTTCAGGTGAATCTTCGCGGAATGAATGTGCATATCGGTCGGCTTCATATTGCTTCCCCGCAAGAAGTCGAAGAACAGCACTTTGGCGTCTTTCCCTGGCTTATAAACCAAGGTGGGCTGGTTCCCGGCGGCGCAGTAGTGGGTCATGACCAGTTTGTCGCCGTCCAGGTGGTACATGCTCACCATCTCATGAGCATCGCCGGCAAACTGGGTCTCTACCAGCGTGGTACCAGCCCCGGTCAGCTTGTAGACGACCTTAAAAGAACCTTGCGGCCCCTTCTCTTCCCAAGTCCCAACCAGCTTCTTTAGCTGCTCGAACGCCTGCTTGGCGGTCGGCCCCTGGGCAAACGATGCCGTCGCCAAAGCAATCACGACAATAACCAACGCGATCCTCTTCATTGATAAACCTCTTCTCTATATTACTCTTCATATGTCTACATGACAAGCGAATTTTGCCAATCATGCAACCTTAGGGATGCATATTAGCATGAAACTGCCTCAGTGCGCTCCCTGCCGATCTACTCCCATCGCCCCGGGCGGGCTCAGGATGTCGATGATCTCCGTATCCTCCAAGGCATCGACCCCGTGCCAGACGTTGGCGGGCAGGTGGATCATCTCCCCGCCTTTCATCTCCAAGCTCTTCTGGGCCGGATCGTCATCGCCTCCCAAGGTCCAGCGGACGTGTCCGGAAACGACAACCGCCATCTGTTCGCTTACATGCTGGTGTAAGTTCACATGACATCCCTTGGCCAAACGGACCTTGGCCAACAGCATCTGATCCCCTTGCACCACCTGGCGGGTGAGGAGATCGATCGGGCTATCGGCGGCGACTTCGCTCCAACGATAAGGCTTGGCTTCCATGCACAAATCATACACATCTGTGCCATAGATTGCAATTGGCTGTCCGCCCGACTAAAATGGCCTGGTGACCGACGCCACGCCTGCTCTCCGAGACGACGACAACTTTGTCGCCCCCAGTCCTTGGAAGGCTTTTGCCGGGATCGCGGTTTTTGTTCTCGTCTACCTGGCGACCTCTTCTCTGGACCCCAAGCAGCGGGCGGTAGCCGCGACCTTTGCCGCCGCCGTGGTCCTCTGGATATCCGAGGCGATTCCGCTGGCGGTCACCGCCCTGCTCAGCACCGTCGCCCTCGTCGTCACGGGAGCTATGTCCAGCAAGGACGCCTTTGGCGCTTATGGCGACCAGATCATTCTGCTGTTCGTGGGGAGCTTCATTCTGGCCAAAGCGATGGAGGAATCCGGGCTGGACCGCCGCCTTGCGCTCTGGCTGCTCAGCAAGCCCTGGGCGACCCGCACCGGGTCGGCGACGCTCCTCTCCGTCGGCGCAATCGCCTGTGGCATCAGCCTCTTCGTCAGCAACACCGCCACCGCCGCCATGCTCCTCCCCATCGTCCTCACCGTGCTAAAAAGCATGGGCAAGGAGCAAGCCGGGGCACCCTACTCCACCAGTTTCCTGCTGATGCTGACCTGGGGATCGAGCATCGCGGTCGGCACCATCATCGGGACCCCACCCAACGTGGTCGGCGTCGGGATGATCGCAGAGACCACCGGCACCCGCATCAACTTCCTCACCTGGGCCGCCTTCGGGATGCCGATCACCCTGGTGATGCTCGTCTTCGCCTGGCTGATGCTGCGGCCCAAGTCGACCGACAAGGCGGACAACCCCGACGCGGTCCGCGCCTATGCCCAGGAGGAGATGGCCAAGCTGGGCCGGATCAAGTCTTCCGAGCGGTCCACCATCATCGCCTTCTTGGTCGCCATCGCCCTCTGGTTACTCCCCGGAATCATCGAATACACCTACGGTTCGGCCTCGGCAGTCGCTAAACTTTGGAACGCCCGACTGCCGGAAGCGGTAGCCGCGCTCTTGGGAGCCGCGATCCTATTCCTGCTACCCTGCAACGACACGGTAGAGAAACGGGCGATGACCTGGCGCAAGGCGACCAAGATCGAGTGGGGCACGATCCTCCTCTTCGCCGGTGGTCTCGCGCTGGGCAAAGCCGCCTTCGACACCGGCCTGGGCAAGTTGGTGGGCGAGTCGGTCTCCCAGGCTCTGGGGGCGAACGACGTCTGGGCCATCACCGCCCTCGCCACCGCCCTCGGTATCCTCTTGAGCGAACTCGCCAGCAACACCGCCGCTGCCAACGTGATGGTCCCGGTGGCGATGGCGATCGCCCAGGGCGCAGGCGTCAATCCTATCCCGCCGGCGTTAGGCGCGATCATCGGCGCCAACCTAGGCTTCATGCTCCCCATCAGCACCCCGCCCAACGCCATCATCTACTCCACGGGTTTGGTCCCCGCCAAGGTGATGATGCGCAAAGGCCTGCTCTTCGACATCGTGGGATTCCTGGCGACGATGATCTGTTTGAGGCTGATGTTGCCGATTTTGGGGTTGGCGGAGTAGGGGGAGGTTTTTGGTTTTTGGTTCGGGACGGCTATCCGACTAAAAGACCGGCTCCGCAACCTAAAACCGAGGAACCCAAAACCTAAAACCAAGAGCCTCCCAAAAGTTAGCCCCAAAAGCTCCTCAACCTCGGCTACACTACGCCTATGAGCTTTCTAAAGAAACTCTTTGGCGGCGGTGATGAAGGGGAGAAGAAGCAGGAAGGCGGGCTGCTCGACGTCATCAAACAGGCCAAGGAGATGCAGCAGCAGTTCCAGGGCCAGACTCAGACCGACTGGAGTCAGGCCTCTACCAGCGAGATCATGGCCCAGGCGACCGCCAATATGGAGATGCTCACCGGGCAAAAAGCCGAGCCCAAGACAGCATTTGTCAAGAAGACCACCTGCCACAACTGCGGCGGCGCCAAGACCCTGGCCCCCAAGACCGCCTACGTCTATTGCGACTTCTGCGGATCGCTCACCGATTACGACTTCCAGAAAGCCTGTGAGAACCCTCAATCCGCCATGCCCGGCCCCGCCTATGAGGAGTTGGTCCGTCAGACCAACGCCGACGCGGCGCTCGCCCGGCAGACCAAAGATCGGGATAAGTTCTATGAGATTCAGGCGAGGCTGTTCGACCGCTGGGTCGATCTATGCCCCAACGCCGTCTCGCCCCGCGCCAAGAAGGACCCCGAATACCGGGCCCAGTTGGTGAAATACATGGCGACCACCGCCGCCGTAAACGAGATGGACCCCAAGTTCCAGGAATACGCCGACAAAGTTAAACAGTTGGTCATGGGCATCAAGTGGGCCGGAATGTTCCCCAAAATGACCGCCGAAAGCTCCACTTTCTGGCCGATGTACGAGGTCGTGAAGGAACAGTTGGAATACAGCTTCACCGTCCTCAAGCGCGAAGGCGTCCTGGATATGCACCCGGACCAGGCCCCCGAGTCGCTCCAAAGGCG
>CAZCSP010000002.1:0-204335 GCA_964501275.1 uncultured Fimbriimonadaceae bacterium
CGCCTACGCCGCCGCCCAGGTCAAGCGCGCCCTGGAAGCAACCTTGGAACTGGGCGGCGAGGGCTACACCTTCTGGGGAGGCCGCGAGGGGTACGACACACTGTTGAATACCGACATGAAGCGGGAGCGGGAGCAGTTGGCCAAGTTTCTCTGGATGGCGGTGGACCACGCGAAGCAGATCGGATTCAAAGGGCAGTTCTACATCGAGCCCAAGCCCAAGGAGCCGACCACCCACCAGTACGACTCCTGCGCCGAGTCCTGCCTGAACTTCCTCCGCGAGTTCCACCTGATGGACCACTTGAAACTGAACCTGGAGACCAACCACGCCACCCTCGCCGGGCACCACATGGCCCACGAGATGCGGGTGGCCGCCGATGCGGGGATTCTTGGCTCCATCGACGCCAATACGGGCGACGAACTCATCGGCTGGGACACCGACCAGTTCCCCACCAGCGTCTACCTGACCACCCAGATCATGATCGAAGTGCTAAAAATGGGTGGTTTCAAGACCGGCGGCCTCAATTTCGACGCCAAGGTCCGCCGCCAGTCGCACGACACAATCGATCTCTTCCACGCCCACATTGGCGGCATGGACGCCTTTGCCCGAGGGCTGGAGATCGCCTGGGCGATCCTGGAAGACGGCCGCCTCGGAGATCATGTGCGGGAGCGCTATGCCGAGTGGGAGTCGGAATTCGGCCGCAAGATTCTAGAAGGCCACAAGACCCTTAACGATCTGGAAGACCACGTCCTACGCCACGGAGAGCCCGAGCGCAAGTCGGGGCGGCAGGAGATGCTGGAGAACCTGATTAACGAGTTTGTGCTTTAAGAGGGACGGCGTTGGGTGTTAGGTATTGGGTGAGAAAGCCTATTGCCAAACACCCAATACCCAACGCCTTCCCCGCCTATCTCACCCTTACAATCGGATAATCATCCTTCGGCGGATTCTCGCCGGTTCGGGTGATTTCTCGGTAGAGGGCGCTACCGGTGTCGGCTTCGAAGGCAGGAGCGGGCTCGAACTTGCGGGTGCCGTAGTCCATGAGGATAAACAGCATGAGCGTCACCCATACAAAGCCGGTCAGCGTCCAGAGTTTGATGAGGTCGGTGCCGAATCTAACGTGCATGAAAAACAAGATGACCAGAAGAGCCTTCGTGACCGCGATCGTCATAGCGATCACATTGTTCAGTACCGTTCCCAAGGCTGGTGACCAACCCTGCTCAGCAAACACATGAGCAAGGTTGTACTTCGCAGCAAAGATGGTTAAACCCATTAGGAATAGAAGAGCCCCCAACGTCTTCACATACATCATGAAAGGGAAGACGTGGATACCGTTTGACTTACCGTGACTTGCCATGATCGTTTACTGTGGGAGGAGATAGAAAAGTGGGAAGAGGAAAATCCAGACCAGGTCGACGAAATGCCAATAGAGGCCGACGAGTTCGGTTGGGATGTAGTCCTCGGTTACGATCTTCTTGCCTTTGGCCCACATTGCGGCCAACGCCCCAATGATGATGATTCCGATGATGATGTGGATTGCATGAAGGCCAGTCATCAGGAAGTAGAGGCTGTAGAAGAGTTCTGCGGCTCTGGGGCTCGCACCATTCAAGTACTCGGGATGCGAGCCGAAGTTTGCTCCGGGGACCAAACCGTGTTGGAACTTGGGAGGCCATTCGAAGTAGAACTTGATGAATAGGAATGCAGACGCCAACGCACAGGTCGCACCGAGCATCGCCACCACCATCTTAGGCTTGCGCAGTTGAGCGTAGTGGACGCCGAGTACCATCGTAAAGGAGCTGAATAGAAGGAGAGTTGTGTTCGTTGCCCCTGCTTCTACGCTCAGCGCTTCGTGAGCGCGATAGAAGTCCGGCTGATAGTGCCACCGGTAGAGGATGTAGGCCATGAACATAGCTCCGAAGAACATGACCTCCGTGACCATGAACGTCCACATCCCCACCAGATAAGCCTCGTTCTGTTGCTCGATGTCCTCGAACTGGTGGTGGACATGCACCGGGAAGTTCTCGACTTCGGCGTGCGCGTTGCTAGCCATCCTTAGCGCTCCTCCTTAATTGCTGGTTCGGCGTCCTTCGATTTTTTCTTCTTATGTCCGTGACTCGGGTGAGCGTATTCAATGCCGGGGAAGTCGTAGACTTCATCCGTGATGATGGGCACATGGTGGAAGTTATGGCTATCGGGCGGGGAGGCGATGTCCCACTCCAAGCCATGCGCTCCCCAGGGGTTGGCCGACGCCTTTTCGCCCTTGAAGAGCGACCAGACGAGATAGACGACAGGCGTAAAGAAGGCAATGGCCAGAATGGACGCCCCCATCGTGGATAGGATGTGATAAATTTGAAACTCGGGAGCGAAGTAGTAGTAGTGATATCGGCGCGGCATGCCCATGAATCCAACGATGAATTGGGGCACGAAGGTCGCGGTAAAGCCGATGAAGACCAAGATCGCATTGACCTTGGCGATGCCGTCGGGATACATCCGTCCGGTCATCTTCGGCCACCAATAGTGGATGCCACCTAAAAAGCCAGTCAGTGCGCCTCCTACCATCACATAGTGGAAGTGGGCTACGATGAAGTAGGTCGCCGTTAGATGGACGTCGGTTCCCATGGAGGCCAGGAAGAGACCCGTTAAACCACCCACGGTAAAGAGCATCAAGAAGCAGATCGCATAGATCATCGGCGTTTGCAGCCGCACATTGCCCTTGTAGATCGTCGCCGTCCAGTTGAAGACCTTGATCGCCGAAGGAACGGCAACCAGGAACGAGATCAGCGAGAAGACGATGCCTTCATACATCGACTGGCTGGAGACGAACATGTGGTGCCCCCAAACCAGGAAGCCAAGTCCCGCAATCGCCAGGGTAGAGAAGGCCACAAAATGATAGCCGAAGATTCGCTTCCGGGTGAAGTTGGCGATCAGTTCGCTGATGACGCCGAAAGCGGGCAGGATCATGATGTAGACCGCAGGGTGGGAATAGAACCAGAACATGTGCTGGAACAGCACCGGGTCGCCGCCGAGTTCGGGGCTGAAGATACCGATGCCGGTCCATCTCTCCACCATGACCAGAGCCAGGGTGATGGCCACAACCGGGGTTCCCAGCAGGATCACGACCGAAGTCGCATACATCGCCCACACAAACAGCGGCATACGGAACCAGGTCATTCCCGGCGCCCGCATCTTGTGGATTGTGGCGATGAAGTTGATACCGGTAAAGATCGAACTGAAGCCGACGAGGAAGGCGCCCATGATCGCCAGGCTGACCGGCCCATGCGAGTAGGTGGTGCTAAGCGGGGTGTAGAAGGTCCAGCCGGTATCGACGCCTCCAATGCAGAGCGCCCAGACCATCAGACCGCCACCCGCCATGTAGACGTACCAGCTCAACAGGTTTAACCGAGGAAAGGCCAGGTCCCTGGCTCCGATCATCAGCGGTAAAACGAAGTTCCCCAACACCGCCGGGATCGCCGGAATCAGGAATAGGAAGATCATCACGATGCCGTGAGCGCTGAAAACCTTGTTATAGGTTTCGGTCTCCAGCAGGACGCCGGTGGGAGAGGTCAGTTCGATGCGGACTAGCCCCGCAAAGATGCCTCCCACCATGAAAAACACGGCGGTCGAAATGAGATACAGGATGGCAATCCGCTTGTGGTCCCCGGTCAACAACCAGGACTTCACCGTCTTACCATTCGTAAGATAGTTCAACTGCTCTTCTTCGTGATGCGATTCGGTAGGTGTCGCGCTCATTATCGATTTGCTCCGCTTTCAGTGGACAGGGCTCCGACGGAAAGGTTGCCCTTGCGAGGGCCCGGCTTGGCAGGCTGGTTCTCATGCGCCAGGGCGCCAACGGCCAAATTGGGTTCCGGTTTGCCATCACCGGTGGAACCTACGGCGCCCTTTCTCGCCCCAAGGGAAGGCTGGGACTGGCCTGGCTCCGCACTGGTTCCCAACGACTTGGTGTAGGCGATGAGGTTCAGAATCTCCTCTTCGCTCAAGTCGTTGTACGCTTGCATCGTGTTCTCGTATCCCTCGTTGATCTTCTCATAGGGATCGATGAGAGACTTTCGGAAATAGCCTTCATCGGCGACCTGGCTGGAGCCGTCGGTGAACTTGCGAGTGCGGCCAAAGATACCGTATAGGCTAGGGCCGCGTTCGTTGTCGGCGGCTGTATGACAGTTGCCACAGGCCAACTTCTCATAAATCTCCGCGCCCCGCTGCTCCATGGTCTTGGCTTTGATGTCGTTTCCGCCGTTAGCCAGCCAAGCCGCGTAATCTTTGGGCTCCATGACGTAAACGTAGCCGCCCATCTCGGAGTGCTGCCCGCCGCAGTACATGTTGCAGAAGATGTGATAGACGCCCGGTTTGGTGGCTTGGAACCACTGAGTCGTGTACCTTCCTGGAACCACCATGTACTGGATTCGGAACTCCGGCACATAGAAGGCGTGGATAACATCTTGCGAGATCATAGTCAAGCGGACTGGCTTGCCGACTGGGACGTGGAGCTCGTTGTTCTCCCGGACGCCGCTCGGCGCGTGCTGGGCGTGCCACATCCACTGCTTGCCAACGATGTAGACGTCCATCGCGTCCTCCGGTGGGGTGCGCATCTTAACGAAAAGGTTTGCCCCAAAGAAGAACATGACCAGTCCGAGGATGGTGGGAATGATTGTCCACGTAAGTTCCAGCGGCATATGCTCATAGATTGGGCGGGACCGGTCCACCTTGCTCCCTTCGCGATATCGGATGGCGAAGAAAAGCACGAGCGAGCCAACTAGAAACGTGAACAGAACCGTGAGGATCGTCAGGGTGTAGAAGATGGCATCGTGCTCGGCGGCAAAGGTCGAGGCTTGCTCCGGCGACATTGAGAAATTGGATAGCTTGAACATAAGAAACCGTTCCGTGGCTAGGCCTGGGTCGGCGCCCCTCCCTTTGCTTGGGTCTGGCGGCCCTTGACGATCATCAGACCAATCCAGCCAAAGAGGCCAATGGCGAAGATGCCTGCGACCAAGCGGACAACGCCCTCAATGACGACGCTCCGCTGGCCGGTAACCGGATCGATCATGACGCAACCCAGCAGGACCGTCTCCGCTCGACGACCAACCTTATCCTGTTCCGCAAGAGCCAGAGCCTGTTCGAACTCCTTTTTGGGATATTCGGTGCTGGTCATATACTGGATGATCTTGCCCGAGGCGCTCAGTACCATCAGCCCAGCGGGGTGGTTGATGCGGTCGTCCTTGGGATCGTAGGCGAAGCCGAAGCCGACTGAATCGGTCACCTTGCGAATCTCTTCCAACTGGCCCGTGAGGAAGTGGAAACCCTCCTCGTTCGTCTCGCCCTTCAGGACCTTCAGCAGACTGGTCTTCTTGTTCAAGGCGAGTGCAGGCGTCTCAGTGGGCTTGATGCTCAAGAATACGACGTCGTAGTCCTTCCCCACCCGCTTGTCCTCGACCCGAGCAATCGTCTTGACCAGATTGTCGGCCTCCTTGCCGCACATACCGGTGCAGGTGTAGAAGATCGGCAGCAGGACCACGGGACGCTTGCCTAGAAGCGAGTTGAAAGCAATGTCGTTTCCATTCTCGTCCTTGAATCGTGCCTCGCCAGGAACTTGTGCCCCCAGTTTTTGCTCCAGCTTCATCTCCGCCAAAGCCTGCTTGAACGGCTGTTGGGCAAAGGCGGCCGAGGACAGGGCGCAGAGGGCCATCAAACCCAGGCTCCGAAATCCGAAATCCGAAATCCATAATCTCACGGCTGGGACGGAACCTCCGATCCGGAATTGAGCTTCGCTCCGCGTTCTGCCGATAACTTGATCGCCTGTTCAATGGGTAGGCGTTGGGCTCCTTTGACGTACTCCGACTCGCCTGCCGTCGTCAGGACCTCATTCTCATGCTTCCGCAAGTTCACCATGTCTGTTTTGGTCGTCACGTTGGTTTGCAGAATCGGGTTGGGGGCCGCAGGGATCTTGGCGGACTTTAAGTCGTTGACCCCATTTGTGTCTTTGAAGTAGTCGTATCCATAGTGCAGGATCGCCCACCCAGCGATGTAGCTAAAGAACGTAAACCCGAAGAAGATCATCGATACCTTGAAGATGTTCTTGGTATGCAGGTCGCGCTGCTCATAGCCCAGTTCGACCAGGGGATCAGTGCGTTCGTCAGTGTGCATGAGCGGCCTCCTTGATTCTGGGGTCGTAGCTTGGCATCAGCGGAGCCTGGGCGACGGATCGGGTGAATCCGAAAAGCCAAAGGCCGCCCAACCCTACCACGGCGATCCCATCCCAATGGCTCGGGATCGGGGTCCTATTGGCCATGGCGGGCATGATGACGTAGTACATATCGACCAGCCTGAATACCAGCACAAAACCGCAAAGCTTGGCCAGTAGCGGCGCTTGGGCCTTCACCCTCGGCGAGAGCAAGGCGAAGAACGGGATGAAGAACTGGCCCAGCATGACCGCCATTCCCACCGCGTTCCAACCCATTTTCGATCGGTTCACATAGTAGGTGATGAACTCGGGCAGGTTGCCAGACCAGATAATGAGGTACTGGCTGAGCGAGGTGTAGCCCCAAAGCATGACGAACGCCAGCATCAGGTTGCCCATATCCCGCGTCCAACTGCTGGTCACTACTTCACTGTAGGGTTCCCGGCTCTTGTTCAGCGTGGCGATCATCGTCACGAAGGCATAGGCCATGAGCGTCATGCCAACTACCCACCAGGCTCCGTAGATGGTGGAGGACCAGTAAGGCTCTAGGCTCATCACCCAGTCGGTGAAGGCGAAGGTGATGGAGAGGACGAAGATCACGAGTCCGGGGGATGCCCAGTTGGTTCGGAGCGCCCGTTCCTTGTCGTTCCTGGACTTGTCTTGCCGCAAAGTGGAGGCACGAAGCAACGACGCCATGAACATCCAGAGGATGAAGTAGACGACGGTACGGCCAGCAAACCCAGCCTGGTTCAGCCACCAGGCCTTGGCATGGAGCACATGATCCGCCTGAATCACGTCGGCATTCGCCCAGGGATACAAGTATTGATTGCCAACCAAGACCGTCCAGAGGATCGGCAAGAAGCTAACGAAAAGGAGCAAGAAGTTGGTGAAGCTGGCGCCGGCTTCCATCAGCCGCAGAACCGGCAAGCCCCACTTTCCGTTCACGCAGTGCTTCAACAGAATCAGCCCAAGACATCCAAGGGAAAGAGACGCCCAGACCAGCCATCCGAACAGGTAGGCCTGCCAGACTTCTTTCTCCCCCGTTGAGAGCCCATAGGCCAAAAACCCGACTCCGCCAAGGGCCACGAGGCCAGCCAAGGAGCTGTATCGGCTCAGGGAGACCTCTGGTTGATCGTGATGTTCGCTCATCTAGTGCCCCCCTCCTTCATTGCCATGCTCTTCGCCCTTGGGCTCCGGCATGGGGTGCTTGCTATCCGCCTCTTGCTTGTCTGCGGCGGTGGCGTCCTGGCTAAGTTGGAGAGTTCGGATATAGGCCACGATGGCCCACCGATCTCTCGGCTCCACGCGGGAAGCATAGCTGTACATTGATCCGTAACCATTCGTGATCACATCGTAAAAGTGCCCCACCGGCATCTTTTGCAGACGCTCGGTGTGGTAGTTCCCTACCGGCCTCCGGAGGGTGAATCCGCGCTTGGCGATCATTCCCTGCCCGTCGCCCAACTGCCCGTGACAGGGCGTGCAGTAGATCGTGTACCGTTCTTTGCCTCTGCGAATGAGTTCCTCGTCGACAGGAAGGGGAAAGTCATCCACCAGCTTGCCGTCTTTGAACCCGGTGAAGAAAGCATCGTCCAGGCGAAGGTGCCCCCTGGCGACCGTGCCCTCCACCAGCGGCCTCGCCGTTGAACCGTCAGAGTAGAACTTGCTCTGCTGGTAAGGCTCATGAATCTTGGGCTGGACCCACATATCGGTGTGGCAACCAACTACCGCCAAACCTGCCCCAAGGGCCATCAAAACCTTCTGGTTCGTCTTCATTCCTCAACTCCCGGCGAATCCTTCACCAGCGAAACGGCGTTGGCGTTCATGGCTTCCATAAAACTCTTGGTCTCCACTTCATCGAACAGTGGATCATGCGCCTCAATCGCCAGGAAGAACTTGTCCTGGCTGGCTCGCTCGAAGTTCGGGGCGTTGAATGCGGCGTGGTAGGGCTGCGGCAGCTTGTTCAGCCCCAGCATCCCGAGGAACGCTCCGAACGAAGCGAACAGGATGGTGCATTCGTAGGCCACCGGGAAGAACATCGGCAATGAGTTGAACGGCTTGCCGCCCACGTTCATCGGATAGTCGATGACCGACGTGTAGTACTGAAGCAAGAATCCGCATGTTCCACCAACCAACGCGCCCGCAAAGACGATCCAGGGCACCTTCTCATCCTTGAACCCCACCGCGTCGCTGAGCCCGTGGATCGGGAACGGCGTATAGGCTTCCAATTGCTTGTAGCCTGCCTCTCGCGCCAGTTTGCCCGCCGCAACCAACTGTTGAGGCGTATCGAACTCGGCGACCATTCCGTAGGTTTTGGGAGCTTTGCTGGCATGCATTATCGGACTCCAGCCTCCTCGCCTTGCTTCTCGTCGGTAGCTTTGCGCTCCAGGTTTTGCTTGAACAAGAGATCCTTCATTTCAAACATGTTAATCACCGGCAGGAATCGGATGAACAGCCACATCAGGAAGAAGAACAACCCGATGGTGCCAAAGAACATGGCGAAGTCCACGATGGTCGGGTAGTACATCCGGTCGCTGGCGGGCAGGTAGTTGCGGGTCAGCGACATCGGGATGATAACGAACCGCTCCAACCACATACCGTAGCTGATCGCAACGCAGACCAGCCAGATCAGCAAAGGCGTCCTCCGAGCCCAAGGTATCCATAAAACCTGGGGGATCACACCATTACAGATGATGAGCGACCAATAAGCCCAGTTATACGGACCAGAAAATCTCCACTGCGCCAACGCAACTTCCGCAGGGTTGGCCGAGTAATAGGCGTAGAAGACTTCCAGGATGTAGCCGTAGAAAACGATCAATCCTGTCGCCAGCATGATCTTGCACATCCAGTCGATGTGCCGCATGGTGATCATGTCCCGCAGGCCATAGATGGCCCGCACCGGCAAGGCCAGCAGCAGCACCATCGCGAAACCCGCAAAGACCGCGCCCGCGACGAAGTACGGCGGGAAGACCGTGACGTTCCAACCCGGCACGATCGACATCGCAAAGTCGTAGGACACGATGGTGTGGACCGAGAGTACGAGCGGAGCGCTCAAGCCCGCCAGGAGCAGGTAGGCCTGCTCATAGCGATGCCAATGCTTCATCGATCCGCGCCAGCCTAACGACAGGAATCCGAAGATGACCTTGACCGGCTTCTTGGTCGCCTTGTCGCGCAGAGTCGCCAAGTCGGGTATCAAACCGACGAACCAGAAGAGGATCGAAACAAGCGCGTAGGTGGTGACCGCAAAAACGTCCCAGATAAGCGGCGACCGGAACTGCGGCCACAGCCCCATGATGTTGGGATAGGGCATCAGCCAGTAGGCCGCGACCCACGGACGTCCGGTATGCAAAAGCGGATATTGCGCGGCGCAAAGCACCGCGAAGAGGGTCATCGCCTCCGCAAAACGGTTAATGGAGTTGCGCCAGTTCTGCCGAACCAGCAGGAGGATCGCCGATATCAGCGTTCCCGCGTGGCCGATACCGATCCACCAAACAAAGTTGATGATGTCGAAGGCCCAGCCAGTGGGGATATTGTTGCCCCACACGCCGACGCCCTGATACAGAAGCCATCCCACCGAAAGAAGGAACAGGTTCATGATCATGAACGCAATGCCCAGCGTCATGTACCAGTTCTTCTTGTGGCGCTTGCTGTCCAGCACCATCGAACCGATGGTGTTATCGATCGAGGCGTACGTCTGTTCGCCGGTTATGAGTTGGTCGTTCAGAGGTTCTCGAGCCATCTTAAGCCGTAATCTCCGGATTTGGATTGCGAACTCGTCCGAGATAGCTCGTCCGTGGTCGGGTGTTTAATTCTTCCAATAGCAGGTAGCTTCTGCGGTCCTCGCGCATCTTGCTGACGCGGCTCTCCTTGTCGGCCACGTTGCCAAAGACGATCGCCTTGGTCGGACAAGCCTGTTGACAGGCCGTGACGACCTCGCCGTCCTTGATGTCGCGCCCCTGCTTCTTCGCCTCGATGCGCGTGTCGTTGATACGCTGGACGCAGTAGGTGCACTTCTCCATGATTCCCCGACCCCGCATGGTGACGTCCGGGTTCTGAACCATCTTCAGCATGCTCCGGCCGTTGTTCTTCTCGGCGGTGACCTTTCCGGGAAGGCTGAAGCTCTTGTCGCCGACCTTCTTGGTGGGGTGATCCATCTCCTTCACCATGTACTGGTCCTGGTTGTCCACGTAGTTCAGATAGTTGAATCGCCGCACCTTGTAGGGGCAGTTGTTAGAGCAGTACCGAGTTCCGACGCACCGGTTGTAAACCATCTGGTTCAAACCTTCATGGCTGTGGACCGTTGCGCCCACCGGGCAGACCGGTTCGCAGGGCGCCTTCTCGCAGTGGACGCACATCACCGGCTGATGGACAGTCTCCTCCGGAGCGCTCGGGTCGCCGACATAGTAGCGATCCAGACGAATCCAGTGCAGTTCGCGACCTCGTTTCACCTGCTCCTTGCCTACCACCGGGATGTTGTTCTCGGCCTGACATGCCGTAACGCAGGCGTTGCACCCGATGCAGGTGTTCAGGTCGATGGTCATCCCCCACTGCGGACCATCGAAGTCGAACACCTTGTCGGGATACATCGAAACGTCCTCGACATGGTGCTTGTTTTCGGGAGTCAGGGTCGGATCATGCTTCCACTCCGTCAAGGTGCCAGAGCGAACGATGTCGCGCCCTTCCATCGAGTGGTGAATCTGAACGGTCGAAAGAGCAAAGGTGCCCTTCCCCTTCGTCAGCTTGCCGCCCGACCCCCAGGCAAGGCTGTCGGATCGGCGCATGGGGTAGGCGTTGAAACCGGCATTCACGGCGATTGTGCCGCCCACCGTTCGACCATAGCCCAATAGGACGGTCACCACCTCGTCGGGGTGGCCTGGCATCGTCCAAACTCCGCCCCTGACCGTCTGACCGTTAAACTCCAGAACCACCTCATCTTCATCCTGGACTCCCAGCGACTGAGCCATCTGAGGGCTGATATGGATGGCGTTGTCCCAGGTGATCTTGCTGAGCGGCTTCGGAAGCTCTTGAAGCCAGCCGCTGTTGGCATAGCGGCCATCGAAGACATTGGAGTCCTCCCGCAGGATGACCTCGACGCCCGAGACGGGCGTCGGTATCGAGGGAGCCGAACCCACGACGCTGATCGGCACGTCGTTGGGCTTCGAATTCGGAATGATGCCCGCGTTCAGCGCGATATCCCAATCCTTCCCCGCCACTCGACCGGCATACGACGCCTTCAGGATGTCGTGCCCCGACCTCGCGTCCCCCGCCGCCCTACTTAAGAATTCGACATGAGACTTGCTCTCGAATAAGGGCGCAATGAGCGGCTGGATCAGCGACACTGTGCCGTCGTAGCCCCGAATATCGCCCCACTCCTCCAAATAATGAGTTAGGGGCAGACTCCAATCGCACTTCTCGCTGGTCTCATCGAAGTGGGAAGCATGGTGGACCTTTAGCTTCGCACTCGCGAGCACGTTGGCAAAGTCCAAGTCGGCGGGTGCATTGTAAGCCGGGTTGCCACCAAGTATCAGCAGAACGTCGACCTTCTTGGACTTGATCGCCTCCGTCAACTGCCGAATCGACGCAAGTTGGTCGTCCGGGCCAAAGTCGATGCGCGGACCATGGAAGACTGTCTTGCCGTTGTTGCCCAGCTTTTCATTGATCGCATGACAAAGATGGTGGACCGCCGCTGGTTGATCGGCACCGGGGATCACAATCGAAGCCCCTGCGTTGGCCTGAAGATCAGCGACAACCTTGCTCAGGACCGTCAGATCGACCGGCGATTTCCCGGCCTGCGCATCGACGCCCAGCAAGTTGGCCAAAGCCGCCGCGACGCCCCCGATCTCGGACGCCTTCATCGCCCACCGATGGTCGGCGTTCGTGCCTGTAATTGTCGGAAAGCTCTCGAACTGGTACAGACGGTTCATATCCCCGCCCGTCACCTCGATCCGCCGCCCTTCGGCAAAATCCCTCGCGTAGCGCAGATGCCCCGGCCCCGTCATCAGAAAGTCGGAGTCTAGGGAGACGATCACCTTGGCCTGGCTGAAGTCGTAAGTCGTATTGACCACCCGACCATAGGCGGACTTCGAACCCGCCCGAGCATTGTCCTGCCCCACCGGGTCCCAGCTATGCCAGGTGGCGGCCGGGTAGGCCTTTAAAAACGCCTGAATCGCTGAGGCATAAAGCGGAGACGCCACCGTTTCGGTGAGGATTCGGACGCCTGCGCCACCCGTCGCTCGCTGTTCCGCCAAAGCCTGTCGCAGAACCTTTTCGCACTCTTCCCAGGTGCTGATATCTCCGCCCTGCTGAACGTTCTGCAGTCGATCGGGATCGTACATCGAGAGGATGGACGCCTGCATGATGGCGCTGCTGGAACCCCGGCTCTCCGGGTGGTCAGGGTTGCCGTCCACCTTGGTCGGACGCCCCTCGTGCTGCTCCACCAAGACGCCCACGCCATAACCGCACATCGGCATCGCGCTCGCATAGAATAGCGGCTTGCCGGGAATAACCTCTTCGGGCTGCCTGACATAGGGAACGGCCTTATCTTGGTCCATGAATGGACCCCGGCATCCCGCCAAGCCCGCCAATGCGATGGAGGCGCCCATCACTTTGAGCATCGTGCGCCGGTCGATCTCCAGCAGGGTCCGCCGATGCGGGAACTCGTCTTCCAGCCAGTTTTGAAACTCTTGGGTGTCTGCGATCTGCTCCAGGCTGCGCCAATAGCGCTTGCCCCCCTGCCCGGAGAGCTTTTCCCGGATCGCGTCTAGGTCCAATCTTCCTTGAGTTTGTTCTTTAACTTCCATCAATCCCCAATCCAAAACCCTCTAGTGGTGACACACCGCACAGTCGGACAACTGCTGCACCTTCACCCCATACTTCTTGATCAGCTCCCGCCCCTTCTCCCGGAAGGCCGCGTCGTTCGTCCCTCGGCTGAAGTCCCCCTGCATCTCCTTGTGCTCAACTGCGTTCAGCTTTTCGCCTGACTGAATCTTCCAATACAGATTGAAAACCCGCTGTCGCCCGGAGCCGTGGGCGCTGTGCTCGTCCTCATGCAGATACCGCTCGGGAGCCCGGTGGCACTCCAGGCACCACTGCATCTGAAACTCGTTACCCTTGTAGGTGATATGCTGCTGCTGCATCGGACCATGGCAGGTGTTGCAACTGATCCCCCGCGTGATGTGGATGCTGTGGTTGAAGTAGACGAACTCGGGAACCTTGTTGACCTTGTTCCACTTGATCGGTGTATTCGTCTCGTAGCTCTCCCTTACCGGCCCCAAGAGGGGCGAATTGGTCCAGATCTGCGAGTGGCAGCTCATACAGGTCTCAGTCGCCGGGAACCCGGCCTCGGGCGAGGTTTCGACCGCCGTGTGGCAATAGCGGCAGTCGATGCCCAACTCCCAAACATGGTGCTGATGACTGAACGGAACCGGCTGATTGATCGGAACCTGCAGCTTCGTGTTCGCCGGGGAACGAGAAATGGCCGCGACGGCAACTCCCACAATAAGTGGGGACAGCAAGCCCAATATCAGGCTCGCCCGCGCGACGTAGTTGGCGGCAGGTTTAAATATCTGCGGCATCGTATTGCTCCAGTCGATCGTGAAAACGCATTCCTAACTCATCCCTGAACGGAACCGGCGCGGATTGTACCGAGCCGAATCTTGACATTGCTGTCAACTTAGAAAATCCCAAGGGGCCACCTCTGGTCCACAGCGACCGCCAAAAACAGCAGCGCCAGGTACAGCATCGAATAATGAAAGAGGGCGCTGGCCTCTTTCCGCTCGATCCGCTTTGCCAGTTGTACGCAAAACCGGATCAGCAAGAGGTCGAAAATAATGACAGACACCAGGAAAATCATCCCAGACGCCCCCGCAAAAAACGGCGCGAGGCTAAGGGCCACCGTCAAGGCCGTGTAGAACGAAATCTGAGACACAGTTGCGCGCTCGCCCTTCGCTACCGGAAGCATCGGCACTCCGGCTTCGGCATAGTCGTCCTTCAACAGAAGCGCCAGAGCCCAGAAGTGGACGGGAGTCCAGATGAAGATAAGCGCGAACATCCACCAGGCCATCGCGTCGAGACTGCCCGTCACTGCGACCCAACCCACCATCGGCGGCACCGAACCCGCCGCGCCCCCGATCACGATATTCTGCCAAGTCCGCCGCTTCAGGTAGAGCGTATAGATGCAGACATAGAACGCCTGCCCCGCCAAGGCGATCATCGCCGCCCAAAGATTGGCCCCCGCCCAGAGAATCGCGAAGCTGCCGACCGTTAGCAGAATAGAAAAATTGACGGCGGCGGCGGTGGATACGGAGTGGGTAACCGTAGGCCTCTCGGCGGTTCGGTTCATTCGTCCATCGATGTCCCGGTCTACCACCATGTTCATCACATTGGCGGCCCCCGCACTCAGATACCCTCCGACCATGACCGCCACAAACGGAATCAAGCCCGGCCAGCCTTTGGCCGCCGCAAACATAGCGGCTCCGGCGGTGAATATAAGAAGAGATATGACACGCGGCTTAGTGAGCTCGATATAAGCGTGAATCATCTGCTTTATCGTGGCCTTTCCGCCCTCCGCCCTCGCCCCCTCCACCTTTGAAGCGTCGCTCATCATTGCCGCCGCCAAAGCCACGATCATCGAGATAAACAGCACATCGCCCAGCACCAGGTGGACCATCTGCATCCAGATTGGGGCGCCCAACTGCACGTTGACCAGCCCCATCAGCAACTGTCCACCGAAGGCGACGACCATGATTCGCGACGCCTTGCGAACCAGCCCGTTAGGGCGAAGATTGGCGAGGAGCCCCGCCATCAGACAGACATACAGCCCGGCCGCAACCGAAATGTAGGGGTGCAGAGGCTGGAGACGGATCATCCAGTGGGATTCCGGCTGGGCCGCCGCGAGCAAAACGTTCTGTACCGGCATCAGGGTGTGACTGAGCGCCGCCACCGCGCCCGACACTGCCAGGGCCATCATCGATAGAACGCCAACAACGCCTAGCGGAATGATCGAGGCGTTACCTCGAATTTCGATCCTCCCCCTACCCATTGCGCTCATCGCAGCGAGGGCGATGGAACTTACGAGGAGCATGGTCGAGATCACATGGAACGACATCACCCCGACCCTGGCCCCCGAGTCGTTCTCCGCCACCAGCTTGAACAGCACCAGAATGGCGCCAATCGCCCCTTCGATCAGAGTGAAGGAAAGAGCGACCACCGAAAACAGCCTTGCCTGGTGCCCTTTGGAAAAGTGCCGGAAGGCCATCCAGACCAACGCGACGGCGAAGACGCCGCAAAGGGAGGTTGAAAGCCGATGCGATCCCTCGATCCATCGAGCGATCTCTCCATTCATCGGCTGATGGCTCAGGTCCAGTAACGGCCACTGGGCCCCGCCGCCATCGCCCGACTTGGAGGCGCGTACGAACACGCCCCATGCCACCGCCGCCAAATTGTAGATGAGAACGAACCACGCGAAGGTCGCAAACCTCGAAGCGGAGCGGGAGATGGAGGGCTCTTGAATCCCGGCGATAATCGCCGGATCAGCGGCCTGGCGGTCGGCCTGGCTAGAATCTGACTCTAAACAATCGCTTGAGTCGGGATGGGCGGTGTTGATCTTCAAGGAATCCACTTAGAGTTTGGCAAAGCGGAACCTCTTAAAGCAAGTGTTAAGGGGTCAAAGTTTCAGTTTAGAGTGAAAGTTCACCCCAATTTGCCAAACCGAACGGTTTCCACGTAGAATAGGGTCGTTTTTAGACTCCGGTTTGCGCACTGCCCTCTAAAACGTGCAACGCAAGGCCGGAATGAGGTGTTGGATTGGCCGGAACGAAGACGACGACGAGAGATCAGATACTCGATGCCACCGAGCGGATCATGGCCCGCTATGGCTTTCGAAAGATGACGATGGAAGACATCGCCAAGGAAGCCCGTTTGGGGCGTCGCACCATTTACCTCTACTTCAAGAACAAGGAAGACGTTGCCCTATCTTCAATCGGCCGGGTCGTAGAGCTAGCCCAAGAGCGGATGAAAGAGATTCTCGCCGACGAAGGTACTGACATCGAGGAACGGTTACGCCTGATGCTGATCGAGCGGGTGATGAGCCGGGTGAGGGCGGTGGCCAACTACCACGAGAGCCTGGACGAAATCTTCGAGGTCGTGCGCCCCGCCTACATCGAGCGCCGCAAGCACTACTTCTTTGTCGAGCAGGACTTGATCAACCAGGCTCTGGAGGTTGGCAACGGCCAAGAAAAAATGTTCGTTCCCAACCCGATGGGTACCGCCGCCATCCTCCTCCAAGCCACCAACGCCTACCTCCCCTACAGCCTAAGCGTCCGAGAATTAGGCAACCCCGAACAGATTGAAAAACAGCTCCGGCTCATGGTCGATCTGCTAATTCGGGGGATTACCAGCCCAAGCTAGTTTGGAGTGCTAAGTGCTAAGTGCGAAGTGCGAAGTGCTAAGTGCGGAGAGTTCACGAAACTTTCCTGATTTGTCCGACCCGTCCGATTCGTCAGATAGGTAAGATCAGAGAACCCACGCCTGCGACCTTCGCACTCAGAACTTCGCACTCCGCACTCAGGCAAACCCGTACTCACCCTTATCCGCATCCTCGATATACCGCGCCAGTAGATCGACGCAGGCATCCACATCCCCCTGATGCACCGTCTCGTTCACCGTATGCACGTAGCGAGTAGGGATCGACAGCGTGAGAGCAGGGATACCCCCGTGCAGCCTCTGCACCGCCCCCGCATCCGTCCCGCCCGCGGGCAGGATTTCGACCTGGTGATTGATCTTCTTCTTCTCGGCGATCGTGCGGAAGTGCTCGAACACCTTCGGATGGCAGATAAGAGAGCTGTCCAGGAACTTGATCGCGGCTCCTGCCCCCAGTTTGGTCACATGGTCCTGCTCCGGAATCCCCGGGATGTCGTTCGCGAGAGTGATGTCCAAAGCGATGCAGACGTCGGGTTGGATAGCCCAACCACTGGCCGCCGCTCCCCGCAGGCCTATCTCCTCCTGAACCGTCGCCACCGCATGGACCTCTATTGCGTGGTCCTTGCAAGCCTTCAACGCCTCGATCATCACATAGAGCCCCACCCGGTCGTCCATCGCCTTACAGGTGCAGAGATCGCCCATCTGCTGGAAGGTCCGGTTCATGGTCACCATGTCCCCGATCCGCACTTTCGCCTTGGCCTCTTCCCCGCCTAAACCGGTATCGACGAAGAAGTTGTTCGTGTCCTGCTTCGCGCCCGCCTCGGCCTCGGTCAGCATGTGCTTGGGTTTGGTGCCATACATCAGGACCCCGTTGCGCGGGCCATCTTTGGTGTGGACAAAGACGCGCTGGGCGTTCATCTGGCGAGGGTCCCAGCCGCCGAGGGTTTGGAGTCGCAGAAAGCCCTTGTCGTCAATGAACTTCACCACAAACCCGATCTCGTCCATATGAGCCGCGATCATCAGCTTCTTGGCGTCCTTGCCCTTCTTGGTCGCCTTCTTCACGCAGTGCAGACTGCCCATGCGGTCGGTGTGAAAGTCGCAGATGCCTTTCAGCTCTTTCTTCACGATGTCGCGGATGGCGTCTTCTTGGCCAGGAACGCCGTGAGCTTCGGTCAGGCGCTTGAGGAGATCGGTATTCATTGTCCGTCTTTTACCTGAAATAAGGTTATCACAGTTCCTTTGGGCGAACCGTTCCACCTCAAACCTCGTTGGATGAGGCAACAGATGGCAAAGGTTGGACTACTTGTAAGGCTGGAAGCCAAACCCGGCCACGAGGCGGAAGTGGAAGCGTTTCTCCATGAAGGCCTAGGCTTGGCCTTGAACGAACCGGGCACAAGGTCGTAGTATGCGCTGAAGTTTGGCGAGAGGTCGTTTGGAATTTTCGACACCTTTGACGAAGAAGACGGTCGAGCCGCCCACCTATCCGGCCCCATCGCCCAAGCCCTCCTCCACAACGCCCCCCTCCTCCTGGCCCAAGCTCCCCAGATCGAGATGCTGGATGTTCTTGCTAAGAAGTAGGCGAAAGGGTGTCACGCAAAGACGCCAAGACCGCAAATGGGAAAGCGTTTGGACTGCCTCACGGTAATCGACCACGGAGTGGTCTCATCCAGTAGCCAGGCGGTCGAAGACCCCTGGAGAGGCCCCAACCAAACCCGACCACGGAGTGGTCGCATCTCTGTAGCCGTATAGCTTGTACCCAGGGATACGGTCCACCGGCTGGCAGGGTGGGACTCCTCCGGAGTCCGGGAATACGGGTTTCGGCTACCAGGGGTCTGCGACGCCCTGGCTACTGGATGAGACCACTCCGTGGTCGATTGCCCTTAGGCAGACCAAAACCCTTTGCGACCTTTGCGTGAAAAATCCAATGGTTCAATCCAAGCCCGCCAACCGCCGCAACTCATCCTCAAACCCTGGGAAGCTTGTCGCAATCGACTCGGCTCCCTCGATCACCGTCTCTCCCTCCGCCGCCAGCCCCGCGACCGCAAACGCCATCGCAATGCGGTGGTCGTGATGGGCCTCAATGAGCGCACCCCGAAGCTTCACCGGACCCTGGATCGCCATGCCGTCTTCAAAGGTCTCCACCTCCGCCCCCATATCACGTAAGCCCTTCGCGACCAGTTCGATGCGGTCGCTCTCCTTGATTCTCAGCTCCCTGGCATCCCGAATCACCGTCTCCCCCTCGCATTGGGTAGCCAAAACCGCGAGGACCGGGATCTCGTCGATCAGCCTGGGGACCAACGCGCCCTCGATGGTGAACGCCCGCTTTTTCTCAAACGGCGCGGCCACCACCACATCCGCTACCGGCTCCCCCAATTCCGACCGCTCCTCATCCAAAATGCAAGGAATCCCCGCTTCCAGGAACACATCCAGAATCCCCGTTCGGGAAGGGTTCACGCTAAGGTCTTTGATCTCGATTCGAGAAGTCGACAGAATCGCCGCCGCGACCATGAAGAACGCCGCACTGCTGATATCCCCCGGAACCGTGAACTCAAACGGATTCAACTGAGAACCGCCCACAACCCCCGCCCGCCAAGCCGCCGCTTCGGGAAGATCAGGAGAGTCGAAGTCGATCTCCTCAACGAACCGCCCGTCGATGATCGCCCCTCGCCTGGCCCTCACGCCCAAAGCCGTCAGCATCCGCTCGGTATGGTCGCGGCTGAGGCTGGGCTCATTCACCCAGGTCTCCCCCTCCGCCCGAAGCCCCGCCAGCAACGTACAACTCTTAATCTGTGCGCTGGCTACCGGGCTCTGGTAGTCGATCCCCCGCAACTGCGAACTCCCCTTCACCCGCAAAGGCGGCGTATCCCCCTCCACCGTCGCCCCCATCAAGCGCAACGGCTCCGCGATCCGCTTCATCGGACGCTTGGATAAGGAAGCATCGCCGACCATCGTCACATCCAAATCCCGACTCGCGATCAGGCCGCTCATCAGCCGCATGGTGGTCCCGCTGTTGCCGCAGTCCAAAGGCTCGGTCGGCTGGGTCCACTCGGGAGCGGGGATCAGCTTGACTTCAGTCGGGCTCAAACGCTCGAACCGCAAACCCATCTGACCCAAGCCCCGCAAAGTCGCCTCGCAGTCTTCCCCGTTCAAAGGCATTCGTACCACCGACTCGCCGGTTGCCGCCGCCCCGAACATGTAGGCGCGGTGGGTGAGGGACTTGTCGCTGGGCGGACGGAACACGCCCCGCAAGGCCGCCACTGGTTGAACCGTCATCCTCACTTCTGCTCCTCCTTCGCCCGCTTAGCCTCTTCAAAAAACTGCAACAACCCCTCCGAATCTCCTTGATCCAACAACTTGCGCAACGCCTCCAACTCCTCTCCAAATCTCTCCAAAACCCGCGAAACCTCCTCTCTGTTTCCTTCCAATATCTGGCTCCACAGCTTGGGATCGACTCCGCCTACTCGGGTTAAATCCTTCCAGGAGCCTGCGGATGCCTCTGTAGAATCCAAATCCGCGGCTAATCGCACCAAAACCGCCGCCAAGGCGTGGGGGAGGTGGCTGAGGAGGGCGACATCGCGGTCGTGGCGGTCGGCCTTCAATCGAACCGGCGTCGCGCCCATCTCTTTCACTAACTTCTCGACCCTCTGGATCGCCCCTGAGTAGGTGAAGGAGGCAGGTGTGATGATCCATTTCGCTCCCCGGAACATCCATGCCGAGGCGTACTGCGGACCGGACTTTTCGTGCCCCGCCATGGGGTGGCCGGGGACGAACATCTCGTCCCGGTTCTTTTCCAGCCACCGCACAATGGCCCCTTTGACGCTGGTGCAATCCGTCGCCAAGGAGTGTTTGGGTTTGGCCGCCATCACCTGGTCCAACACCGACTCCACGATTCCTGGGGGGACGCAGATGAAGGTGATGTCCGACTTTGCGACCTCTTCCAGAGATAGCAGTTCATTAACGCAGCCTCTTTCAAGGGCGATTTGGGCCGATTTCAAATCGGGCTCGAAGCCGATAACCCGATGTGTGTTGGAGCGGCAGGCAAGGCCGATGGAACCTCCGATCAACCCGCAACCCACGATGCCAACCGTCATCGGCTAGGTACTCGCCAGGGTCGGGGCCAGGGAGTTCGCCTTGATGATCTCCCGGTACATATGCGCCGAGTCCTTCAGCGTGCGAACCTGGGTCTGGTAGTCCACATGGACGATGCCAAATCGCTTGGAGTAGCCAAACGCCCACTCGAAGTTGTCCAGGAAGCTCCAAACGAAATAGCCCGACAGCTTCGTGCCCTCGTCGATAGCCTGCCTCGCCGCCTCCAGATAGAGCTGGAGGAACTTCATCCGCCGCAGATCATGAACCCGCCCACCTTCCACCGGATAGTCGTAGGCGCAGCCGTTCTCGGTGATGAAAATCTCATCCGGATTCCAACGTTTTTGGGAGTAAACCAGGGTCTCGCGCAGAGACTTGGGGAGGACCATCCAGCCCATGTCTGTATGCTCTACCTCCGGCAAGTCGATCTGCTCCGCCTGGTTAGGGGCGTTCTCGTTGTATCGCACGTGGGGCGCGACATAGAAATTGAGGCCCATGAAGTCCGTCTTCTGGGACACCAGCTTCCGTTCCTGCTCCGTGAACTCGGGCATCAGATAGGTGCGCTTGAGATACTCGGGGTAATCGCCGAAGTAGATCGGGTCCAGGAACCAGCCGTTCATCCAGTCGTTCTGCTGAGAAGAGGCTTGTCGGTCGAGTTCGGAATCAGGATCGAGCGGGGGGTGGTGTTGATGGTTGGTGGTCATCCCAATCTTGCCACCCTGGTTCAGCGCCCGATACCGAGCCACCGCCTCCCCATGCCCCAACAAAAGCCCATGCCCCACTTTGAACGCCAGTTCCTGGTCGCGCAGTCCGGGAGCATGGGCGGCTGCCTCATGCCCCAAGAAGGCGTAGCACCAGGGCTCGTTGTGGGTGATCCAGAACTTGATGCGGTCGCCGAACGATCGGAAACATAGCTCGGCGTAGTCGCCAAAGACTTTGCCTGCATCGGGATTGGTCCAGCCTCCGGCGTCGTGGAGGGCTTGGGGGTAGTCCCAGTGGAAGAGGGTCGCGGCGGGTTGAATCCCCTTCTCTAAGAGGGCGTCAATCAGGCGGTTGTAGAAGTCGATCCCCTTCTGATTGACGGCTCCCTTGCCCTCGGGAAGCAAGCGGGGCCAGGCGATAGAGAAGCGGTATGCCTGGAGCCCAACCTCGGCCATCAGGGCGACATCCTCTAGGTAGCGATGATAGTGGTCGCAGGCGACATCGCCTGTGTCCCCGTTGTCAACCAGGCCGGGCGTGTGGCTAAAGGTGTCCCACACCGACCGCCCCCGGCCATCCTCGTTTACCGCTCCCTCAATCTGATAACTGGCGGTCGCCGCGCCCCAAAGGAATCCGCGCGGGAAATCTAGTTCGCCCATGGGTTCTTATTGTGGCAGAGACGGCGTTGCGGCGTTTGGTGTTGGGCATTGGGTTTTGGGGAAGGGTTGATCTAACTTATCTGACACATCCGACATATCTGCCTGGTCAGTCAGATCTGTCCGATCAGACCGATAAGTCCGATTTCCCCAAAACCGCAATGCCGAAACACCGCAACGCCGTCTCTGCCGTTCCTACCCTCCCGCCATCTCCTTCAACCGATCTCTCGCCTGCTTCTGCAACTCCCCGTACCGGGCGAAGTCTCCGTTTCGCAGAGCCTCCTCGGCTTGATCGAGCAGTTTCAGGGCTTCCCTGACCTCTTGCACTTGCGGCGTTTGATCCGTCGGCTGGGTTGTGGTTGTCCCTGGCGGAGTTGGGCCGGTTGGGGGAGGCGTGATCTTGGCTCCTGCGCCGAACAACTTGTTCAGAGCCTCTTCATAGGTATCCCCCACCACGATCTTGTCCTTCAGCGCCAGGATCACTTTGCGAAGCTCCGGTTTGGTCTGGCCAGTGGTGCGGCTTTCGAGGAACAGCGGCTCCACATACATGACGCTCTGGCCAATCGGGATCACCAACAGGTTCCCCGGACGGAGTTCGCTCTGGTCGTTGCTGAGCAGGCGGTTCATGTTGGAGATCGTCTCGTTCTGGTTGAAGCGAGAGTCCATGAGGTCGGGGCCATCGATCAGACTGCCCCTGGAATACTTGTAAAGCACCAGCTTGCCCAGCGACCCCGGATCGCAGAGCGCAGCCAGCCATCCCGCCATGTTCCCCTTCTCCCGAGGAGTGAAGGGCAGGATCTGCATGAAGCCCTCTTTCCCTTCGTCGGGGAGCTTCATCATCACGTAGTAGGGCTTCATCTGCTCCCGGTTTCCACTCTCGCTCCGCTGGAAGGGGATATCCCAAGCGTCGCCGTTGTTGATAAAGCTCGTCGTATCCGTGACGTGGTATTGCTGGAGCTTGTAGGCTTGCAGTTGCAGGAGGTCTTCGGGATACCGTAAGTGCGCATCCAGACCCTCCGGGAACTCGGAGAAGTCCTGTACCAGCTTGGGATAGATCTTGCGATACGCCTTGAGAATCGGATCGTCGGCATCGATGGCGTAGGCCTTTACCTCTCCGCTATAGGCGTCGATGGTGGCCTTTACCGAGTTGCGGATGTAGTTGATCCGATCCGTGTAGCCCGGCGTCATGTCGCTGTAGGGCATGGTGGAACTGGTGGTGTAGCCATCCAAAATCCAAACCAGTCGCCCTTTGTGGATCACGAGATAGGGGTCGTCGTCGAACTTGAGGAACGGGTAGATGCGGCTGGCCCGGCTGAGAACCGAACGGTGCATCAGCAGGCGGCTGGCGCCGGTAATGTTCTGACTGACCAGCAGGTTGCCATCGCCCAAGATGAAGGAGAACGCTAGTTTAGCGAACATCCCGCCGATGGGAATCCCTCGCTGGCCGGTCCAGCGATAGGTCACCGCCTTGTCCTCTATCAGGTAGTCGAACTCATCGACCTTCGTATCGACGAGGGCGTACTGGTCGTCGTCGCCATAGCCCAGATTGCGGAAGTCGCTGAAGTAGATGCGCGGCTCGTCGATCTTCAGTTCGGGCGGCGACACCGGCGGCAGGTCGCTCACGAGGAACTTGGGCTGGCCGTCGGCAAGCGCCGTGTTGACCTGGGACACCACGACGCCAAACCCGTGGGTGTATTGCAGACGGGTGTTGACCCAGGACCGGGCGTTGGCATCCAACCCGTTGATCTGGATGTCTCGCGGGGACAGCATCACCATGCGCGGCTTTCCACCTACGATGTAGCGGTCGATGTCCACGTCGTTGAAGGTGTAGTACCGCCGGAAGCTTTGGGTGCCGTCGAAGCTGCGGCGGATGATCCTGGGGTCCCAAAGCCGCATATTGCTGAGGGTGTTCTCCGCTTCCTTGACTTCGGCAGGGGTCGGGGCGTCCTCCACCTTGAAGTCGCGCACGTCGATCTTGTCCAGGCCGTAGGCGAAGCGGGTCATCTCAATGGCGTGCTTCACATAAGGCCCCTCCTTCGCGATCTTGTCCGGCTCTACAGCAAAGCGCTGAATGATGGACGGAATCAATGCGATGCCGACCAGGTAGGTGACGCCCAACAGAAGGCCCGCTCCAATCGTGAACTTATAAGGCACCTTCGCCCGAACGGTTGCCAACGACACGAGCGCGACCAGGAACGAGGCGACGGCCACCGCTTTCATCGCCGCCAACTCCGACATCGCCGAGTAGCCCGCTCCGGTGAACTGGGCGCTGGGGATCGTACCGAAAGCGTAGGTGCCCAACCAGTTTTGGACGCCGAAGGCGATCGCGGTCACGGCGATCAGGATGGAGATATGCAGCCGTACTTGGGGTTTGCCGAGTTCGATTCTGGCCAAGGTCGCCAGCATCTGGAGCCCGATGTAAACCGCCATCGTGACGACCGTGATCGTCACCGCAAGGCCCAGTGTAAACCCGGCAAGGGCCTGGAACCAAGGCAATTTGAAGGCATAGAAACCAAGGTCCAGCCCCAGTAAAGGATCTTTCTGTCCAAAGGGGACCGCGTTTCGACTCAACAGCCAACTCTGCCAATGCCCCGCCAGGCTTGCGCCGGAGAACAGCGCGAAGACGACGGATACCACTTTGACAAGCGTCACGCCTGAGGTCTGGAGCCAGCCCATCGCGTTCGTGACGATCCGTTGGCCGAAGTTGACCGGGCGGTCGAAGTAGACCATGCTCTGGTTCAGGGCGGTGCGGAGGCTGAAGTAGAACGCGAGGAGGGAGATAACAAACCCGATCACGAACAGGGTCCCTTGAGTGCCATAGCCGATGGTCATAACCTCGGGGTGGCGGGCGTCGTGGGCGAACCAGAGATAGTCCGTGTAGGGCTTGAGCGCGGCCATCAGGAAGATAACCACCAGCAGGACCACCCCGCATCCGCAACCGCGTCGCGCCACCTGCCTCACTTTGGCTGGATCGAGTTCGATGGGGGGAATGCCGTTCTGGTCCATCCCCACGTTATACTTGGTTTGGCGGTACGGGGTTTCAGAACTCCAGCGTAGGCGGCGCAATGCATCCGCCGCCTAGAGAGGCAATCTCAAAACCAGGGAAAGACCATTTACCACGGAGAAACAAAGAAACCAAGGCCGCAAAGGTGAGTTCTCTGTTTGCCGCCTTTCCTTTGCGCTTCTTTGTTCCTTTGTTTCTTTGTGGTGACAAGAACTTGGGCCGGTTGTGTCCCGTAGTTGGGTTATGAGATTAGCTCTACTGAGGCTCAGCCGATCACAATCTGAATATCGTTCCCGGCAATCGGCTTCAAGAACTCCGTCAGGGTCTCACGGGCAGATTTTTCCGCCTCCTGCAAAATGCCTTGCTGGATGCTCGCTTCGCGGAATCGGTTACCCGCGTCGGCCTGGGCTTTCAAGGCTAAATTGTTGTCGCGCCAGAAAAAGCCATCGTTTGCCCAATGGACCTTTGCCTCGACCTTGGGCGGCTCTATCTTGGGGCGTGGCAGGCGGACGATCAAGGTCTCGCCCTGTCGCTCGATTTGAACCTGTTTCAGATCGATGCCTGCCTCGATGGTGCCAGTTGCGGAGACGAGGGTTGAGTTGCGAGTGGTCCCGCGCACCATCGAGTCCACCCCCGGAATCGCCTTGGCCCAGTCAGCGGCATGAAGGGAGGACTGGTACTCGAAGACGTTGTCGTAGGAGTAGCGCGTGGTCCTCAGTTCTCCCAGACTCTGCACTTGGCGCAGGATGATGGGGAGGGGAGTCGGCTGGGTTTCACCGGAGGTCCGATTGATCAGGGAGAGTCCGCCAAAAGCCGCCAAACCCACCGCCAGCCCCGAGAGCCATTTCTTCTGCCTAGGAGTCATCACACCGGATACGACGCCGCTTTCCCCGAGGTTGCCTAGACACTGGTTCCTTTGGCCCAGGATGTTTGATGCGTGATGGAGGTGATTGACGTGATGTCGTGATTGACGTGAGTGCGAGCTTTTAGGCTGGAGCCCCGGCACGAACGGGGCTGTTGCATTGTCTCGTCCACCGCCCAGTCCTTCGCGGCTCTTTGCGATCTTTGTGACTTTGCGTGAATTCAAAAAGCTCTCGCAAAGACGCAAAGCCCGCAAAGATTCGCAAGGCAACAAATACCATGCAACGCGCCCGAATCATCCGGGGAGTTCGGGGCTCTCTTAAACTCCAAACTCCCCCTCCAAACTCCAAAATTGACTGGCTATTTTTGGATCTCTGGGACCCAGGCGGTTGTTCTTCCTCCCACCTGTTCCCGAACAATCGGCTTGCCGTCGATGAACTCGGCCCCCCGGCTTCCCTCCCAGCGATGGTGGAAGAGCCAGTCTTTGGGGAACTGCTCTTTGTCCGCCCCGACCTCCACCGCCAGCGCAACCACTTTCTCGATGGCCTTTCGCAGGGCCTGAATCTCCTTCAGCTCCAATGAGCTCCCCAGGCGCTTGGGCGCAATCTTGCCCCAATAGAGCACCTCGTCGGCGATCCAGTTGCCCACGCCCGCGAACAGCTTCTGATCCAGGAGGAGCGCCTTGATCGGAGCCTTTCGCTTCTGCAGGATCGCGAACAACTCCTGGTCGGTCGGCAGGTCGTCGTATACGTCCCGCCCCAGCTTTTCCATGCGCTTGTCCGATGTAGGGTCGGAGGACAGCCACAGCCGCCCCAGACGACGGCCATCCGTAAACGCCACCCGCCCGCCGTCCTCCGCCTCCAACAGGAACTTCAGAAACCGAGGACAGCCATTCTCGTCTTCGAAGGGGGCCTTTCCATGCTCCCGAAGGCGGATCGAAGGGGCGCCAAGCTCGCGAACCCACCCGCTCATCCCGAGGTGCCCATAGACCCAGGGCTTGTCCTCGAACTCCAGCCACCAATACTTCCCATGCCGCCCCACCTCGGTCACGACTCGGCCTTCCAAAGCCGCCTGCACTACCCCCGGCTCGACCCCAAACATCATGATCTCATCTGGCAAAACCTCCGCTCGAACAATCCGCCTCCCTTTCAAGACGCGGCGCAGGGTACGACGAACGGTTTCAACTTCGGGGAGTTCGGGCATAGAGCTTGAAGATACTCGGAAAACCCTTCAAGTCTTATAGTCGGATTGTCAGGCTTGCCGATGTTGGCCGTTGGGGTTCGAAGACGCTTCGACTATCCGACTGTACGACTATAAGGCTATCCGACTACCCGGACTCAGTCCTCAATCGGCACCAGCCACTTGATCTTCTGCACGACCTCATCGATGGTCATGCATCCGCTTTCGATCACGGTTGCGTCGGGGGCGACGGAGAGGGGGGAGTCTTCTCGGGTGATGTCTCGGTGGTCTCGGGTCTGGATCTGCTTGCGAAGCTCGCCGAATTCGGGCGTCTCCATCCCCTTTTCTTGCATTTCAAGATGTCGCCGCTTGGCCCGCTCCTCCAGCGAGGCGGTGAGATAGACCTTGACCTGAGCGTTCGGAGCGACGACGGTGGTTACGTCCCTGCCCTCCAGGGTGAACCCGCCTTCGGCGACCAGCGCCTGTTGTCGCTTCACCAACTCCTGCCTCACTCCCGAGTGGGTGCTCAGCGCGCTGGCCAGCTCGGCGATTTCGGGGGTTCGGATTTGGCCGCTCACGTCTTCGCCATCCAAGAGGATCGGCGGCGGGTCGCCTTCGCCAAAGGAGATCGTGATCTGACCAGCTACCTCGGCAGCTTTTCCTCCGTCCTGGGCCGATAACCCTTGACGCGCGGCCGCCAGCGCCACCGCCCGATACATCGCCCCGGTGTCCAGATACTTCAGCCCAAGCTCCTTGGCAACCGCCTTGGCAACCGTACTCTTCCCCGCCCCAGCAGGGCCGTCAATGGCGATCACGAGTCTTGGCATAGGTTATCGGGATTGAAGGTACCAGGAAAGAGAATCAGGGAGGGAGGGAATGAGGGCGAACGACGAACTACCAACGACGAACGACGAATCTGTTCGCCAGGTAAATCCGGTTGGGATGATTGCGGGGTTGGAGGTGGCGCATGGCTCTCCGCGTGTAAGGATTGAACTACCTCGGCTTGCGTTCTTCAGATACAAATGGAGAACCTGGCCGCACCCCCAACCCCCTCAAGGGGGCTCGGACTTTGCCCTCATTCCCTACGATTCCCTGCGCCCCCGCCTCCCCCGAGTAAACTACCAATATGGGCGCATTCCAGGGACCTAGAGAGTGGGGGAGACTCCTCACGGCGATGATTACTCCGTTTAGCGAAGACGGCGGGGTGAACTATGAGGAGGCGGCGCAGGTGGCGGCCTACTTGGTGGACGTCCAGAAAAACGACGGCATCGTGGTCAATGGAACCACCGGCGAATCGCCGACCCTGACCGAATCCGAGAAGCTTCAGCTTCTCAGCACCGTCCTGGAAGCCGTGGGCGACCGGGCGAGCGTGGTCTTTGGGGCAGGGACCTACAACACCGCTGAGTCCATCCACATGACCCGCGAGGGCGAGCGGCGGGGGGCGCATGGGATCATGCTGGTCAACCCCTACTACAACCGCCCAGGCCAAGACGGCCTCTATGCGCACTTCTCGACCGTCGCCAAGGAGACCGGACTTCCGGTTCTGCTCTACAACATCCAGCCCCGCTCCGCCATCAACATGGAGACCTCAACCCTGATGCGCCTGGCCGAGATTCCCAATATAGTGGGCGTTAAAGAGGCCAGCGGGATGCTGGGACAGATCGCCGACGTGGCCGCCCAGGCTCCTGAGGGATTCCGCGTTTATTCTGGGGACGACGGTCTGACTTTGCCAATCCTAAGCGTGGGCGGGCATGGTTTGGTGAGCGTCGTGGCCCATGTGGTGGGGGCGGATTTGAAGGAGATGATCGAGGTCTTCCCCTCCAATCCAGCCCGCGCCCGCGAGATTCACCAGCGGCTGATTCCCGTTTTCAAAGGGATGTTCGCCTACCCCTCGCCGGTCCCCATCAAGTACGCAACCAGCCTGAACGGGTTCGACTGCGAAGAGGTCCGGTTGCCACTCGTGAAGCTGGACGACGCCCAGAAGCAGGCGGTGAAAGCGTCGCTTGCCAACGCCGTCGCTTCATTGGCGTAGGCGTGGCATGGGCAACCTGCCCATGCGTTCCATGGCCTGCCAGGCCATGGAATCTCGGGGTTGTAGCTGGCGGTAAGTCCAAACTGGCGACACTCGCACCCCGAGGCAGACAATCACCCCACGTCGTGTCGCTGTGCCGTTGGTTCAACGCTTGCTAAAAGACCATCGGTGAAAATCTGGATGCATCTTTGGTTCCTTTTCCTACCCAGATACAACCAACACGATCTCTTCGCCGGACTTCAACTCATAGCTCCGATCCAAATCCAGCCAGTGAATCCCATTGGAGTCCACTTGGGTAGTAAAGCCAAGCTCGCCTTTCTCCAGTTTGAAGGCAGGCGTTCCGGTAGCAGCGTAACGAAAACCGAAGCGCCTAAGCCTCAGCAAACCGTTGCGCAGGGCAAGGCGGACCCGCATCGACGAGCCCTCCCGCTTCTGCTCATAGATGCCCCAACCCTCGGCGGCGGTGAAAGCGCACCGGAAGTCGTCGGGGCGGACTTTTGGGTCGAAGGAGAGTTGTTGCTTGGGGCCATGGTAGCGGTAGCCGCAGGCCGCCAGATAGACGCCGTAGGAGGCCATGGCCCGCGCATAGTGGTCGCCGCATTCGATCTCATTGTAGGGGTTGCGACGGTCGGCGGAGTAGCGGTCGTGGATGGCTTTCTCAATCGCAAGAGCCTCGGAAACCATCCCCTCCCACAGCATATGCGCGGCGACCTGGTGCTCGAAGCCGGTCATGCACTCGTTGAAATAGCCCACCGCCCAATCCTCGTTTCCTTCGCCGGGAGCCTTCTCGCCCCCGCCCTTGGGCCAGGTGCACATCAGCAGGCCCGCCTCGCCCGCCAATGCATACCAACGTCCCCCTTTGATCGGCAACTTCTCCCGATAGGCCGCCGCATCGGGAACAAAGTTGTGCTTAAACAACGCCCGCAACGCGCTCCTGGTCTCGGTTTCGGGAAGCACCCTGGGCAACCCCACCTGGAACGCCCAAGACTGTCCCAACGCCTGGTCGATGTGGCAACCGTCGTTGGTGTTGATCGCCTTGGGATGCTCGGGGTCGGGGATTTGGACGAAGTATTCGCCGTTGAAAAGCTCTTTGGGAATCTGCTCAAACCCCTTCCCGGCTATCGTCCGACAAAGCTCGGCAAAGTCGGCATCACCCACCTCAGAAGCCATCGCCTCCCCCGCCCTTAGGGCCGCCACATAAAGACCACTGATCCAGGCGATCTTCCCGTACCAGGTCGCGTCCAAGGTGTTGAACTGCGGACCTTCCAAAATGCCGTCCTGGTTGGCATCCTTGGCGATCAGGTATTCGATAGACCGCTTCACTCGGGGCCACATCCTGGCCAGCCATTGCCCATCGGGAGACATCTGGTGCTCACGGTAGACCCGCAAGATGGTCCCGCATTGCCCGTCGGTCGCTTCCGACTGCCAAACCTCGGCGCGATGCCCGATGAGGCCATTCTCGTGAAAGGCGATCCCGTAGTCCACCCGTTCCCGAGTGTCCCGCTCCAAAGCTGGGAAGAGGCGGCCTACCGAGTGGGCATACTGCCAAACGTGGGTGCAGGTTCCGGCGCAGGTGTAGTTGCCTTCCCACCCATAGAACCGCCCGTCGTCGAAGCGGTAGCATGTAGCGGTGCTGAGGATGGAGGCGTTGGCCATCGTTCGGTCGAGGAACCAGACAGGGAGGGTCGAGTCGTACCAAGCGTTGGTCCAGAGCTTGGTGCTCAACGCGAGGGTGGAGCGGCGAGTGGCGACCGCTTGGAACACCTCCCGAGCATCCTTGAACCGAGTTGCGTAGTGGCGTTTGAACACGTCCGACCGTTGCAGATTGGACATCGCCTCGCGGTTCACGTTCGGGAAGTGCCAGGCCACTATGAAATCCACCGTTCTGGTTTCGCCCGGCGGGATCACGTGGCGAGCGCCGACCGGATAGGCATTCTCGACCTTCAGGGTCCGGCGGAACAGGGGCCAAGAATCGCACTTGGCGGCGCCAAAAAGTTCGTCGCCCACAACCCCAATCCCAATCGTCCCAAAGTCTCGCTCATCGGAGAGGAGAGGTCGCTCGGGCTGGTCGGTAAAGACGATGTGGTCCACCCCGATATTGCCCCAGGCCCCGGTTACCTGGTCTACGATCTCAAGCGTGGCGGTCCTTCCCTGGAGCTCCTTCACATCCCAGATCACCGCCGACATGGTATTGCGGTTCTTCCCCGTCGCCGTGCGCACCGGCGTCCCGTCGATGACCAAGTTCACACACGTCTTCCCGGGGTGATTGCCGCCCCCAACCAGAAAGAAGATGAAATGCCGCTCGATCTTGAAGCTCGGGCTCGTTAGCTTGCCCGTATGGGCATCCGCTTGGGCGATGTCCTCCCCATTCCGCGTATGATGACTGTTCACCACCCGCGATCCCCGACCCTTCACGTCGCCCTGATAAGCCGGAATGTTGGCAATCTCGAGCGGCCCCACCCCGAAAGCCGTCCCCTCTACTTTCCACTCCCCATAGGTTTCAGACTCAAAGTCGGCAAAGATGATCTCTGCGCGAGGCGTTCCCAGGGTCGGGGGATAGGCCACCGAGTGCTGGCAGAACGCCATCTTCCCTTCCTGGCGAAAATGCGTCGTCAGCTCCATCACCTGCTGCTTCCGCATGTAAAGGCCACAGGGATTATCCATCCAGCCCACCGTCTCCACCAAGACGGGCTGCTCCGTGGTGTTGGTGATCTCGTAGGTCATCAAAGCGCAGGGATAGCTGGAGTCCTCGACGTTGAGGGGGATAAAAGGCGAACTGGCTTCTAACCGAACCTGCACCCCATGCTTGACCCCGTAGTCGATATTCGCCATCGGGTAGCGACCTTCAAACGTGCAGTCGGGCCAGTTCTCCAAGTTGAGTGGAGCGGTCAATCCGTTCACGGAAATGTAAAAGCCCATCTCGAAGGGAGAGGTCGGCTTCATCGGCTCCTTGTAGTGGAGCCCATCCCGAATCCCTACCATATCCGGTTCGCCGAATTGGTTAAAAATGTCCCAATGCCAGAGCCGCCCGTCTCCGCCCAAATAGACCTGCCCGCACCCGATCCCCCCAATGGGCATCCCGATGCGCTTGAGGGCTTCTCCCCGATAGATCGTCGCCTGTCCCCGAGATGTCAAATCTTGACTAGAGGATCCAAACCCCAAAACAAGGCGGTTCCCATCCAACCCGATGGCGGCCGCCGAAGCCGCCGCCATCTTTAGAACTTGACGTCGAGAGACTTTGCCCACAAGTAGTAGGACGCAGTCTATTGCGCTTTATGCTTGGTGATCGTGTCGTCTTTGCGAACTTTCTCAGCCTCTGCCTCCGCCCGGTCGCAGAACTGCTGGGGCGTGATTTTGCCCTCCAGCAGGGACGCCATCAGGCCCTCCAACTCGGTGTGGAACTTCATGTACCAGTGCCGATACTGGCTCGACCAGAGGTAGTTGCTCGCCTTGTAGGCTTCGGCGGGCTTCACCAGTTGGGGCGGCAACGGCACATCCTCGCTTCCTTTGATCGCCATGAGGGTGCCCTTCTCTTCCACAAACTGCTTGGCCTTGGGCAGGGAGGTCATGTACTTAAAGAGGTCGATCGCCTCCTCCTTGTTCTTGGCTTTGCTGGGCACCATCCAGGGCTCGATGCCAATCATCAGGCTCGTCGGATCGCCCTTTCCTCCGGCGACCACCGGCGGCATCATGAACTCAACCTTCTTGCCCTCGGGGATGCTGTTCTTCATCTCGGAATGGAACCAGGATCCGCAGGGGACCATCGCGGCTTTGTCGTTCAAGAAGTTGGTTTGAGCCTCGGTGTGGGTCAGGCCAAGGGCGCCGTTCTCAAAGAAGCCCCGTCGGCGAAGTTCGTCGATCATGGTGGCGGCTCTGAGCATTGCCTCCGACTTCCACGCGCCCGGCTCCATGCTTTGCGCGGCGATCAAAACATCCTTCCCGCCAATACTCTGAGCCCACGGCAGGAGGAAGCCGTTGATCATGTAGAAGGGGTACTTGCCCTGGTAGGTCAGGGGAGCAATACCTGCCGCTTTCATCTTCTCGCCGACGACCAAGAGTTCATCATAGGTCTTCGGAGGGGTCCAGCCATGCTTCTCAAAGAGATCTGGGTCGTACCACCAACCGTAGATCATCACATAGTAGGGGAGCGTGTATTGCTTGCCATCGTGTTGCGCCATCGCGAGGATGGTGGGGTTGAAGGTATCGGCCCAGGTCCCTTCGCCCTCCCAAGGCTTCCCTTGCAGGGCCTCGGTCAGATCTTCCAGTTGGCCCTCTTCGGCCAAGCCCCAATGGTCCATGCCCCAGCCGGGGAACGTGAGGTCGGGAGGATTTCCACCCGTAAATCGGAGGCGAAGTTTCTCCCAAACCCTGGGATCGCCCTCGGCCTTGACTTCGACGCCGCCCTTCTTCTCGGCCCACTCTTTGGCGGCATCTTGATAAAAGTCGATGTCGTAGCCCCCCTTGAACGCCTGCATCTCGACGACCTTTACCGCCTGCTTATCGGCGCCGCCCGCTTCTGAGCCAGAGGCTCCTTCCTTGCCCGAACAGCCCCAAACGGCGGCCAATGCCGCCAATCCCAAAACCAACCCGTATTTGAACTTCATGCGTAACTTCCCGAGCGAAGATAACTTCGCCACCTAAATGCCTCCTAAAACCCTAACCTGCTTTTAATGACAAAATCAAGTCGTGGTCTCAACGTGGAGGATTGAAATGCTCGGCGGACTGGCGGTGGTCCAGGGCGAACGGCGTATCACCCGGTTCCAAACCCAGAAGACTGGGGCGCTTTTGGCCTATCTCGCGCTGCACCTCGGGAAAAACCATTCGCGAGAAGCGGTCGCGGAGCTTTTGTGGCCCGACGGCGACCCCGTCGCCATTCGCAACCGCCTGAACCAGGCCATCTCCTCCCTGCGCCGTCAACTCCACCCGCCTGAACTCGGCCCCGGATCGGTTCTGATCACCGACCACCACAGCATCGGCGTCAGCGCCCAGACCGTGGCGACCGACGTGGAGGAGTTTGAGAAGGAGATTCGCAACGCGGAGAAAGCGGAGTCGGACACGGAGAAAGTGCGTTGGCTGGAGCAGGCGGTTGGACGCTACAAGGGCGAACTCCTGGAGGGCTACTACGAAGAGTGGATTTACTCCAAGCGGATGCACCTCGCCGACCTCTACGACCAGGCCCTTCAACAGCTCATCCGAAGCCACGTCGCTCTCGGTTCGCCGGATGCTGCCATCGAATTCGCCCGCCTCCGCCTGAACCAAGACCCCTACGACGAGGCTCCACACGTCATCCTGATGCGCCTGTACCTGCGAGCCGGTCGTCCCAAGTCGGCCCTCAAGCAGTTTGAGGACCTGGTCCGGGCGCTTCAACAGTTCGACGACGAGCCCAGCGAACATGCCCTCAAGTTCAAACTGAAGGCCGAATCCGTGCTTGCCGATCAATCCGTGGCTGTTGAAATCGACGACGACTTCAACGGAGTTTCCGCCCGAAAACCCACTGAGTCAGCCCTACCCGCCCGAGAAGATCAGGCCGTCACCTTGCCGCGGGTCGTGAGTTCTTTTGTGGGCAGAGAGGAGGAGCTTGCCGCGGTGATCGGTCATCTGAGCGAACGAGATTCCCACCTGGTGACCCTGCTCGGGCTGGGTGGGTGTGGAAAGACGCGCCTGGCCATCGAGGTGGGCTGGCAGTTGCTGGAGCGATTCCAGAACCGCGTCTTCTTTGTCTCGTTGGCGAACCTAGAGAACGTAGAGGACCTGCCCGCCGAATTGGTGAGGACCCTTTTGCCAGGGCAGGCCAATCCGGTGGACCCGTTTGAGATCGCGGTCGAGAGACTGAGCGCGATGCCCTCCTGCCTCCTGATCCTGGACAACTTTGAGCGGCTGGCCGACAACGGCGCGATGTTCGTCTCCAACCTGCTCCAGCGAGTTCCCCAACTCCAAGCCATCGTCACCTCGCGCATCCCCCTCAATCTGGAGGGAGAGGTTCTCATCTCGCTCGCCCCGCTTCCCTTGCCCGATCTTGCGGGGCAGGACATCAAAAAGCTCGCCGCCAATCCGGCGGTCGCTCTCTTTGTCGAGCGAGCCCAGGCCGTCAAGGCAGATTTCCAACTGACCGACCGGACCGCCGAAGCGATTGTCGAATTGAGTCGGAAGTTGGAAGGTTTGCCGCTGGCGCTGGAGTTGGCGGCAAGCTGGGCTCGGGCAATGACGCCGGGGCAGATGCTGGAGCAGGTTAACGCCAATGTCGACCGCCTTGCCAGCCGTCGTCGTGACATCAACCCTCGCCACCGCTCGCTCCGCGCGGCGTTCGATGGAAGCTACGAGCTTCTGGACAACAACCTGAAAGACGTCTTCCTGCGCCTCACGTTCTTCGCCGGAGGCTGGGACGACGAGGCTGCCCAGCACGTGTGCGCCGGAGCCGACGTGATGGACGCCATCCAGACTTTGGAGGAACGTTCTCTAATCTTCAGCCAACCCACCGACGACTCGGTGAGATTCGCCATGCTGGAGACAGTCCGAACCTTTGGCGAGAGCCTGGTGACGCCAGACATGTACTCCGAGTGCGGCTGGCTCCACGCCGAGTACTTCCTGGGCCTTGCCGAGCGGGAGTTGTCTTCCTCCCAATGGGTTAAGCGCATCCTCGCCGACTACAGCAACTGCGTCCTCGCGCTACGTTGGCTGAAGGAAAACCACTTCGCCGACGAATTCCTGCGCCTCGCTACCGCCATTGCCCCCTATTGGGAAGGACATGGAAACTTGGATGAGGGACGGGAGTGGCTTAGGGCATGCCTGGAGGTTGAGACCATCGACCCGCTTCTCCTCGCCAGGGCCAAATCCGCCCTCGGCAACCTCGATTGGCTGGCGGGAGAGTTTGAACTTGCCGTTACCCGGATGAAAGGGGCCATCGAGGTCTTCCAAACCTACGGGTCCAAGGCCTCCGAGATC
This sequence comes from uncultured Fimbriimonadaceae bacterium, assembly GCA_964501275.1. Taxonomy (GTDB): domain Bacteria; phylum Armatimonadota; class Fimbriimonadia; order Fimbriimonadales; family Fimbriimonadaceae; genus 55-13. The sequence continues at coordinate 36,064 of CAZCSP010000002.1, forward strand.
GAGGCCAACTTCGTCCTCCAACTGGAAGCCCACCGCAAAGGGGACTACCCGGAGGCCAAACGCATCCTTCACACCAACCAGGAGCTGGCCCAGTCGCTGGGCGATCTTCGGGGTGAAGCAAGGTGTTGGCTCGCGTTGGGCAACGCTGAAATCGAAGAAGGCGATTGGGACGGTGCGCGGCAGGCCTATGAACGCAGCCTGGAGGTAGCCAGAAAGCTGGGCGACTCGGATCGCATCGGCTCCGCCCTCACCAATCTAGCCAACCTGGCCCTCTATGAAGGCAAAACAGAGGCGGCGGAGAAGTGGATCGAGGAGGCGGTGGAGCATCATCGGGACTCCGACCACCGGTGGGCGATGGGGATGTCGCTGGTGGTGAAAGGGCGGGTGGAGAACAGTCTGCACCGCTACCGAGACGCCGCCCGCACCTTGATCTCCGCCTATCGCCTGGCCTCCGATGAAAAGCTCGTCGTCTGGCGGTTCCTCCTCCAATTCGGCATTGCCCTCCACGGCCTCAAACTCGCCAACGACGCCATCCGAACCTTTGGCTTCCTGGAGCAATACCGCGCCCAAATCGGCGAACGCCACCACGGCTTGGAAATGCGAGCCTACGACGAGATCGTCGCTCAAGTCAAGCAAACCGTCCCCGCCGACCGCTTTGCCGAGCAGTTCGAGATCGGACAGAGAATGGCGCTGGAGGAGATCGAGACGATCATTGCGAAGGTCCAGCGGGGGTTTTAGGGGGAGGGCGCTAGGCGTTGGGCATTAGGCATTAGGTGGTGGTTTATCCGCCAAAGCTCCAGCCAAAAACCGAGGACCTAAAACCTAAAACCTTTTTAAGCCCTCCTTTAGCAGAAACCAAGTATCCTCTGCGGCGGAATGCAGAAGGTTGCGATCGTCGGTTGTGGGTTTATGGGGCGGATGCACGCCAATGTTTATGGGCTGTTGGACAACGCCCAACTGGTCGCCTTTGTCGACCGCAAGCCGGAGAAGCGGGAGAAGTATTCCGTCGACTTCAACGCTCCCGCCTACACCACCCTGCACGAACTCTTTGAGAACCACCCCGACTTGGATGCGGTCGACATCTGCCTCCCCACCTTTGAGCACAAGGACGCCGCTATCGCGGTTGCCCTTGCCAAGAAACACATCTTCTGTGAGAAGCCGATGGCCATGAACGTCGATGAAGCCGAGGAGATGATCTCTGTCTGCGAGAAGGAGGGCGTTCGGCTCATGATCGGCCACTGCATCCGCTTCTGGCCTGAGTACGCCCTGCTCAAGAAGATGGTCGATGAAGGGACGCTTGGCAAGCTCCTCTCCATTAACCTCACCCGGTACGGCGAGTTCCCTTCCTGGAGCACCGACAACTGGCTAGCCGACGAGTCCAAGTCGGGCGGCGGCGTGCTGGACATGCACATCCACGACACCGACTACATCCACTATCTCCTCGGCGAACCCAAGTCGGTCCATTCGTGGGGCACGGTAGACCATCGCGGCCCCTCCCAGGTCTTCACCACGATGGAGTACCCCGACGGCGCAGTGGCCCATCTGGAAGGCGGCTGGAACCTCCCCAACCACACCCCCTTCAAAATGGCCTTCCGCGCGATCTTTGAGCGAGGCGCCGCGATCATGGACGGCGGGCCGATGACGGTCTACGAAGACGGTAAACAGCCCGCAATCCCCGAGTTCCCCAAGATGGAAGCGGCGGGCGGAGGCAACATCTCCGACCTCGGCGGCTACTACCACGAGTTGAAGTACTTCGTGGATCGGCTGGAGTCCGGCGACCCCTTCCAAATCTCCACCCCCGAGTCCTCCCGAGCGTCGCTGGCGACGACGCTGGAAGAGATTCGGCAGATCAAAGAGCGGGGCTAATACCGCGCCACCGCGTCGCTCGCGTCCAAGGAGTCTTCTAGGTCCTTGTCCAGTTGGGCGTCTTTGGCTTTCCAACTGTCGTGGGCAGCCGCTTTCTCTCCGGCGCAACGCATGGCGCGAAGAGCGAAGAAGCCAACGGCTCCGGCAATGAGGGCCAGACCGGCGGAGATTCCTAGCTGCTTTCTCATCTCCGCCGAGTACTGACTGTCGCCTCGAGCCGCCTTGATCGTGTTAACCCCTTTGTTCGTTACATCTTTCAATTTGTGAACCGCAGACATAGCCATTTTCCATTCACCTCTGTAGCCATAGACGACGCCCCTCGGCAAAGGCGACGAGAGGTCCTAGGGGACGGCGTTTCGGGGTTGCGGTGCTAGGGTTTTTTGGCACTATGGGGTTGCGGAAGCCGAGATTCGCTTTGTTACCGCCAAGAAACAAAGGACGCAAGGAATGCTTACTACTCGTTGCGATGAAAAGATGGGCTTATGTGCATTCCCCGTAATGCCGTCGTGCCATAACACCCTAACGCCGTGCCCCCCCAACCCCGTCCCGAACCGCTCTCACCTGCTCGCGATCGATCAGGTGGAAGACTGATTCCTTGGGCAAGGAAGTCGGGGCGTATTCGATCTCCGGGTTGTTGAGGGTGGAAGAGTCGATCTGCTCGATGAACGGGGCCAGGTGGACGCAGTTGCAGCCTGTTTCGGCAAGAAAATCCAGGATATTGTGCATCCTCAAACCTCCGGCGGGAAGGATTTCGATTCGTCCTGCCGAGCGCACTACCAGTTGGCGGATCAACTCCGCCCCATCCGAGGCGTAGGCTCTTTGCCCGCTCGTCAGCAGCCTTGTCACTCCCAGGTCGATAAGCTGGTCCAGTGTTTCCAGAGGGTCAGGAACGACGTCGAAGCACCGGTGACACACCTTGTCCCGATCCCCGCATAGGTCGATTAATTGCCTCATCCGCTCCAAATCTAATCGGCCATCGGAGTGCAGAACCCCGAAGACCAGTCCGTCGGCGCCGTGGTCGAGGAGTTGGGCGGTATCGGCGAGCATGGTCGCGAACTCGGCCTCGGTATAGTCGAACCCCGCGCCACGGGGACGGACCATCGCGACGATGGGAACCTCGACCCGCCGCTTGGCTTCGATTAGGGTTCCGATGCTGGGAGTCAGACCGCCCACCGTGATCGCTCCGCAAAGCTCGATCCGGTCCGCGCCTCCGGCTGTGGCCTCCAAACAGTCGTCGACCGAGCAGCAAACGATCTCAACGGGAATCTTCGGCACCCCATCATTTTAACGAGTTGCCGTCCCCAACCGCGTCGCCGATCCCATAAAATAGACGGCGCCTGGGACTATGGAACTCGCGGCGAAATCGGGGAGTTAGGCAAAACCACAGATGGAATCGAACACACATCAGGAATGGGCCACGTTTGCGGCGGGATGCTTTTGGGGCGTCGAATTGGAGTTTGGCAAGATGGATGGAGTGCTGACCACTCGGGTGGGCTACACCGGAGGCGCAAAAGACGCCCCCACCTACCAGGAGGTCTGCGAAGGAGACACCGGCCACGCCGAGGCCGTCCTGATCGAGTTCGATCCAACAGTGGTCTCTTTTAAAACGCTGGTGGAAGAATTCTTCAACCTGCATGATCCAACCACCATCAATCGGCAAGGCCCGGATTTCGGAGAACAGTACCGCTCTGCCATCTTTGTCCACTCGCCCGAACAAACAGCCATTGCCCAACAGGTGATTTCCGAGTTAACGGCATCGGGAGAGTTCGGTGCTCCCATCGTCACCCAAGTGGTTCTCGCCGGAAAATTCTGGGATGCAGAGGAGTACCACCAGAAGTATTTCGAGCGCAGGGGCATGGCTTCTTGCCACGTGAGGCGCACCGTCAAAACCCCCTAAACTGGCTCTCCCTAAAGTGCGACGCACAATCTATCCAAAGACAGCTTTTTAGAAAGTTGCCATTCCCGTACCATCTTCAACACCAGCAAATTTAACAGGCTGCGAGATGGATTGAGACTCGGTCAGGGATGACGGAGGAATACGGAATGGCAAATGAGAGATCGAGCGCAAAGCTCGAAGCAAAAGTCGAATTCGAGCGCCTGAATGTGCGCTCCCTGCTGCTAGCAAACCCCAACTACTTCGGCACCTTGAAAGGGAGCAAGCTGAAGGCGGTGAAGGCGTTCAGTGGGAACACCTCCTACGAACAGCTCATGTGCGTGGGCTTCCACCCCCAACTGAGCCAGTTGGAGGCGGTCGTCCATGTCAAGCAGAACGCGGGCTACTCGGAAAACCTGTGCAGCGGCGGCTCGCCCGAATATGTGCGGTTCTACACATCGTCCGACGGAGGCGCGACCTGGAAAGACGAGGGCATGACGAGCTTCCACGCCTTCAACGTCCCCGGTCCGCGCCCCCTGGAGTACGCGGTCTCGATGGGTATCAACCCCCAAAGAAAATTCTGCTTCACCGAGAACATCCTGAAAGTCCGGGCGATCCTCTCTTGGAACGTCCCCCCGACCCCCAACACGCCCGACTACATTCCCGTCTGGGGCAATGTCGTGAATGTGGACGTACTGGTCGATCCGCGCACCCTGTGGACTTGGCCGGATTTCGTGTTGGATGCGAAAGTGCAACTGCCCACGCCGCTCCTCAAAGCATTGGACAAGGCGGAGCCGTTTGAATTCAAAACGCAAGAGGAGACGCCTCTCGCCGAACTGTCCGCCGCCTACGCAAAGGCAGACGTGCCCGGCCATCGGTTCCTCTATCCGATGCTGTCCCAGGCCAACTTTGGAGTCGCCTCCGGCGCGGCATCCCTCCATTTGGATGCGGGGGTCGTCAAGTCCCTCGCCGACCTGAAGATCGACATCTCCAAGCTGATCGAAGCCATCGCCCAGACGGACGGAAACACGAACTTTGAGGAGATGAACTGCGTAGGCTACGACCCAAACAACGACGCCCTGACCGCGGTGATCAAGGTCAAGAAGTCCTCCGGCTACTCGGGCTCCCTCTGCTCGACCGGCAGCCGGGAGTACGTGGCGTTTTGGGTCGATTGGGGCGACGGCGCGGGTTGGACCTACGAAGGGACCTCCTCGGTACGGGTTCACGATATCTCATCGATCCCAGCGGGCGGTCTGCACTATGGCGTGTTCGAGGCGCTCGGCTCGGCCAAGCGCAGGAAGGCCTGCTGGCAGGGGCCGGTGACCGCGAAGGTTCGGGCGATCCTTTCCTGGCAGACTCCCCCCTCCACCACCAATCCTAACTGGGTTCCAACCTGGGGCAACCGAGAGGAGACCACGATTCAACTGAATCCAGGCGCGCTCGCCGACGACTTCCGACCGATGCTGGAGTCGGTTGCGGGAGTTCCGGTCTGCAGCGTGAACCAGGCCACAGGTATGACGGGCGCGATTTACACCCAACCGTTTGGCGGCGTGATCACGATCAGCGGCTTGATCCCGTCGGCCCCGGATATCTCAACGCCAGATGCCCAGAAGCTACGCTACCGAGTCCGAGTCCGCAAGCTGTCGCCGCTCGGCGCATGGCAGACGCTGGACAACGACTTCGGCATCAGCGTCATCGAGCGGATCGGCCTGGGGCTCCCGACGCAGTACTCCATCACCCAACAGGTGGATGCAGACGGGTTCTACACCTATCGCGAGGACATGAACGTGGGTGGCGCGGGCTGGCGGTTGGTCCAGAACCGGGTGCTGGCTCAGTGGATCACGGCCGACCCGATGATGGGGATGTACGAGGTCATGGTGGAAGCCAAGGACCCGGTGACGAACATCGTGTACTCGGCCCAGGCGATCGGCTGCAGCGACGGTTCGACTCGCACGAACGTCCGACTCCGGCTGGACGAGAAGTGGCCCGACGTGGCCCTCGCGCTGACCGGATTCCAGCGGGGCGGCGGCGCGATCCAACCTTCGCAAGTCTGCGACACGCTCCTGGTCGGAGACATCCTGCACGGCACCTACTCCATCGCAGACGAACATGCCGGAGGATTCTCGATGACGGTCGAGCCTGCGGCCATGGCGAACGGAGCGGCGCCGAGTCCAAGCTCCAAGACCTATCCTGTCCTGCCGAATCTGGGCGAGAACGGAACTTGGACGCTGGATACGGGTGGCATGGAGCCCTGCGGCTACGTCCTCCGCTTCCACGCCCACGACCGCACTATCGTGAACGGTGGTGGCCCATGGCGCAACGAAACCTTCATCGGCTTCTGCCTCAGGAAGGGATAAATGAGATAAGAAAGCCGGGGGTTGCCACTCCCGGCCTTTGTACAACCTCGAACTTAGTCAGCTCGGATCGGTCATGTTCGTGCACTCGGGCTATTGCCCATTCATCTGCGGCCCTCTACGACCCTCGGTGGTTTCCTCAGTGGCCAATTCAAAGAGAACCACCGAAGGGAAGCGGCCACCCAAAACATGCCGGCTACGATTGATTGGAACCCATCACGAACCGTCAGGGCTAGTTCTTCTCGAAAAGCCAAACCAGATCCTCCTGCCCCAGGGCCAGGGAGTCGGGAGCGGTTTGGAGGATGGCGTCGGCGATGGCGCCTTTTCTCTTTTGCAAGTCCAGGATTTTCTCTTCGACCGTTCCGGCGGCGACCAGTTTGTAGACCGTGACGTTCTTGGTCTGGCCGATGCGGTGGGCGCGGTCGGTGGCTTGTTTCTCGACGGCGGGGTTCCACCAGGGGTCGTAGTGAATCACCGTGTCGGCGGCGACCAGGTTGAGGCCCGTGCCGCCCGCTTTCAGGCTGATCAGGAACAGCGGGACCTCGCCGTTCTCGAATCGCTGCACCGGCGTGTCCCGATCCTGGGTGTCGCCGCTGATGCGAACCCACTCGATCCCAGCCTCCCGCAGCTTCTCCTCGACCAGATCCAGCATGGATGTGAACTGGGAAAAAAGGAGAATCCGGCGGCCATCCTCCAGCAGGACCGTCAACATCTCCAAGAGGCGGTCCAGCTTGGCCGACTGCTGGACCTTCTGCGCCGCCGGGAGCTTGACCAGGCGGGCGTCGCAGCAGACTTGGCGGAGTTTGAGCAGCGCATCCAGAACATGGATGTGGCTCTTGCTGAGACCCTGGCTGGCCAACAACTCCCGGACGTGCTGATCCATCGTCACCCGAACGGCTTCGTACAGGTCGCGCTGGGCCTCTCCAAGTTCAACCACCTCCACGATCTCGGTCTTGGGCGGCAGTTCGGTAAGGACCTGATGCTTGGTGCGGCGAAGCATGAACGGGCGGATGCGGCGGAGCAGACGGTGCAACACCTCGGCGTCTCCTCGGTCGATGGGATTACGGCAAGTCTTGCGGAACGCCGCCTGGCTTCCCAGGAATCCGGGCATCAGGAAGTGGAACAGGGACCAGAGCTCGTCAAGGCGGTTTTCGACCGGGGTGCCGGTGAGACAGAGACGGTGGCGAGCGTCCAACTCGCGGGCCGCCTTGGCGGAGGCGGTGGTGGAGTTCTTCACATACTGCGCCTCATCCAGCACCATCAGGTGGAACTTCTGCTCCAAGAGCTTTTCCCGGTCCCGAGCCAGGATCGGGTAGCTCGTCAGGACGATGTCGGCATGGGCGAGCTCCGCGTAGTCGGCATGGCGCTGAGACCCCCGGAGCGTGATCAGCCGCATCTCCGGCACGAACCGTTGCACTTCCCGCCGCCAGTTGGGCAGGGTGCTGGTGGGGGCCACGACCAAAACCGGGCGATCCAGCCTGCCCGCCTGCTTCTCCAACAGGATATGGGCCAGGACCTGCACGGTTTTGCCCAGCCCCATGTCGTCGGCCAAGATGCCACCGAAGCCGTACTCACGCAGGAATTGGAGCCAGGCCAACCCCTCGCGCTGGTACTTGCGGAGGGTCCCATGGAAGCCTTCTGGCGCATCGACCTGCTCCAGCTTGTCAAAGGAGTTCAAACGCTGGCGAAGCTCTTCCAACTCGTCGGTGCTGCGCCAAATGACTCCCTGATCCGCAACGGCCTCTGCCAGACCCTCGGCATCGATCATTTGGGAGCGGGATAGTCGCAGGTCGTCGGGCCACGAAGTCATGTCCCCAAAGAGGTCGATCAGTGGCTGGAGGAGGGCTTGGGCTCGCTCGACCGAGATGCCGACCATCGTGCCATCCTCGAGGAGGATGAACCGGGTCTTGGCCGACTCGGGGCGTTTGTTGTATCGGGAATAGCTGTCGGGCTTGAGGGGGCGGGGGAAGATCTGGTCGAGAATGGTGCGCAGATCGAGGGCGTGATCTCCGATGCGGATACCGAGCTTGAATTCAAACCAGTCGCTGCCCGCCTCCGCATCCACGCCCACCTCCCACTCCACCTGATCCGCAGGCACATAGCGGGAGGCGCCGGCGACATCGACCCGCCAGCCTTCCTGAATCAACTCGGGCATGTCCTTGGCCAGAAACCGATCAAACTCCGCCAGGTACTTCGTCGAACTCCTATCTTCAGGCGCCATGCAGTAGGAAGTGCCGCGCCCGGTCGGGACTTTGATGCTATAAAGATAGGCTGCAGAGTGCCATGCCATTTCATGCATCCGGCTTTGAGCGGCACGTTCTTTATGGGGAGATCGTTGGATGATGCGGACCTGGCCATCCTTCGACTCGCGAATCTCCGTCTTCTCGGAAGGGGCCACCTGGCGGCCCATGTAGTCATAGGTCAAGCGGGCAAAGGGGATGGGGACTTCTCCGCCTCCATAGTAGAGATCGCGCTTGCACATGACCAGTTCGACCTTCAGGCAGGGGATCGGGTCGGTGGCGAAGACTTCGACGTTGGCGGCGGGGACAGGCACAGCCTCCTTTGGCAATCCAAGTTCGGATAGTCGCTGGGCAACCGCACGCACTTGCTCAGGCAGAAGTGCAGGGGCAAACAAGAGGTTGGCCAACTGGCTCGGCGGCAATTCGCTGCGAACCCGCCCACATTCGCCGGTGTGCCGGTTCACATAGTAGGGTGGGTTAAGCGGTATGACGATGCTGTCATCCTCCATCACCACCTCGACGTTTTGCTTGCCCTGTTTATCGGAACGCCAACGAACGATCCCGTCCTTTTCCCGTCCCGCCTTCAGCGGGTTTGGGCCCCAGTAGGCGCGGCCCGTTGCGAGGATGTCGTTTAGCAGCCGAACCCCGTGGCGGCCTTTCAGGGCGTAGATGGGCTCTTTCCATACGAGGCTGTCGCCGTTCCGGTGGATATCGGCCAAGAGCGCTCGGTCGAAGGAGGTGACGTGTTTGGCAAAACTCTCGCCCTGGATCGACCCGACTTTGAACACGGAGGGCTGCCCCAAGGTGCCGTCTTTCAAGAGGCTGCGGTTCTGGATTGTGACCACCAGGCACTTCCCCAGGTAGCCGACATCCCGCACCTCCAGCGCATAGATCACGCGCACATTCGTTCCGGGTACCACGGAGCTTGGGTCGGAGTCTCCGAGCACGAAGGATTCCAGCCATTGCGAAAGTTGGTGGGGGAGAGTCAGGGTGTGTGCGGGCGCAGGCAGAGGAACAGGATCTGAAGCCAACTCGAACTCGCCGTCTTCCTTGTCATCCTCATGGTCCTCAAAATCCTCCTCTTCTTCCTCGTCTACCAGGGCATAGGCCACGGCGGCTCCATGCTTGCACTGCTCGCCGTAAGGGCAGGTGCACTCGCTGTCGATGCCGTCTTCGTCCATGGTGAGATGCACTATGTACGGATTGGCCTTGCTGCCTCGCACGGTGGCGAAGAACACTCCGTCCCCTTCATCGGCGATAGCTACCACATAGCCTCCCTGCCAATAGTCGTACCCACGAGCCGCGATGTGGTCGTCAAAGCTGTTGGCGATCATCTGGGTCGTTGCTTTGCTCATGGGACAAGTTGATTTTGGCCCAAGCTTGTCAGCAATCGGCAAGGCCACTTCATACGGCTTCGTATGGCGCCTACCGCTTCCGCATGGGTTCGGGATAGAACTGCCAGACGACGACGCGGTGGTCGGAGTATTTTGTTTTGTGGGCTACGGAGAAGAAGGAAGGAGCGTTGGACCAGATTTGGTCGATGCGGGCCAGGGGGAACTCGTTGACGGCGGTGTAGCCCGAGTCTTGCGTCACCGGTTTCAGCCAGCTTGACAGGGACCGATAGACGCCTTTGTCGGGAGGGTTGTTGAAGTCGCCTCCGATGATGGCCCACTTGGCTTTGGACCGGTGCTCGGCCAGGAAGTCCGCGATATCCTTCAGCTCCTGCCTTCTCTGGCGACGGTTCTCGGCGTAGGCTCGCCAGCAGTCGGGATTCCAATAGTCCAGGCGGAAGACGGGAGGTTGGAGCCTGAGCGAGACCACCAGGATCGGTTCCAGATCGGGCAGTTCGGCGATGGCGGCAACGAAGTTGCTGGTTCCTTTGGGCAGTTCGATGGGCTCCAGCTTTCCGCGTACCAAGATGGAGGCATCGGGTCCGGCGAGGAGGGAGCCTTCCTCGCCGAACTCTTTCGCCACCAGGGTCTCCAGATCCTTGTGACCAGGGGATTCTTGGAGGAGCAGGATACTGGGGTTGTGGGCGAAGGCTTCTTCGGCGGCTTCGATGATTCCTCCGGCGCAGTTCAGGCTCACCACCCGCAACGCCTCGGAGGCGTAAGGCTCATAAACGGTATGTCCGACCCACCTCTTCTCCTCGCCAAAGCCGACCCAGAAGAAGAACCAGGCGACCAGCAAGAGGATTTGGGATCGGGTTCGGTGTTTGCGAGTGCCAAACAACGCGCCCACGAACGCAAGCCCAGCCCACACGAATGGCGGCCAGATGGTGATGGCGTAGAGGGCGTCGGTGGGCCAGAAGTAGGCGGCGCTCAACCCGAGGAGCCACGCCAGGGACAGGCCACGCCAGACCTTAACTGCCATAAGGGAAGATGGCTTTAGGGGCTTTGTATTTCTCATACCATCCATCCCAGACCACATCGGTCGCCCCGATGGCATAGGCCACCACCTTCCACTTCTTGCCCGTCTTCTTCACCAGGGCGCAGGTCCAGTCGTCGAACGCGTCATGCTCGATCGCCTCTTTATAGCGCGTCTTACGGTAGTCGATCTTCTTGCCCGCCGGTGTCAGGTTCTTGCCCGAGAAGAAAGCCCACTGCCCCTGAACCTTCAGATGGTCTACCTGGAAGATGACCTTCTGCTTCAAGTCCTTCTCAATGGGAATCCGCATCGCATCCATGATCGCCTTCCGCTCCGGGGAGCCCTGCTTGGGGGTGGTTTGGGCGGTGGCGAGGGCGGCGAGGAGGCAGAGGAGAATGGCGAGTATGGGGCGCATGGGGATATTTTACTGATGAGGGTAATGAGTTGTGGGAATTAGGGAATCGCAGGGAATGAGGGCACGAGGGGAGAGGCTTTGTGTTATTTGCGGTTCTAGCCCCCTTGAGGGGGTTGGGGGTGACGCATAGTTCTCCGCTCGCAATGCTTGAACCACCTTAGTTTGGGTTCCTTCGATACGAATGGAGAACCTGGCCACACCCCCAACCCCCTCAAGGGGGCTCGGATCGCTAGAAATTTGCAAGTCTCCAGCCAAGCAGAGAACCACAACAACTACACGCTTTACGTCGGCAAACTGCAACTCTGTATAGGCGTGGGATGGATAACGGATTCAAGTTAGAATGCTTGTATGCCATATGTCGAGGAGATGATTTCCCTGTTGGCGAGCGATGCTCAGTGGCAGATCGCGTCCTTTCCCGACTTCGTGTGCGTGCCAGATGAGATCGCTTTGGCGAACGAAAACCTTGTGGACTGGCTTCAATGGAATACCTATGAAGGCTCTGCCGAAGTGGTGGACTGTTTGGCCAAGATCAACGAACGATTCGACGACATGTCTGATAAGCCAAACAATGGGACATGGACCCTTGAAGGGCTGGAGACGGAGCCCGATTGGCAAGAGATTCGGCAGATGGCGCGAGCGGTAGCCGAGAAGGTTGGCCTGCCCTTTAACGTTGTGGTGACGTTTGAGGGTGTTACTTATGTGCCTTCGGAGCCAAGGCAAGGTTGTTTGTTGGGCTTGTTTGGGCGCAAGCAAGGCTGAAGAGGAGCCACGCGCCTGCTGGCCCGAGCTCTTCCACGTTGAGAAACCACAACGGCACAGCGACACAACGAGGCTGGCCTCTCACCTTTACCATCTCTCAGACACGAAGACCCTGCCAGGAGGTTCAGGCTCTTCTACTGGTTGGCGGCTGGTGGACCGGCAGAATGCCGATGCTCCCAGGGGAAAGATCTTTGCCCCTCACATCCATCACGATATCACCCAACTCACGTCCATCATCCCCGGCCCGGTCCCAAGACGTCAGGCAATCGGGGTTGGGCGTAGAATAAACTATACGGAAAAGGGAAGTTTATCGAGGCCCCTACTTTGGCCCCCCTAAAACGCCATCCATGCTAGAAATCAAGAACCTTCACGCACGCATCGAAGAGAGGGAGATTCTGAAAGGGATCAACCTTACCGTCAACAAGGGCGAGGTCCACGCCATTATGGGGCCGAACGGCTCGGGCAAGAGCACCCTCGCGAACGTGATCGCGGGCAAGGGCGACTATGAGGTGACCCACGGCGAAATCCTGCTGGCGGGCGAGGATTTGGTGGAACAGGACCCCGAAGAGCGCGCCGCCGCCGGGCTGTTCCTGGCCTTCCAGTACCCGGTTGAGATTCCCGGCGTCAGCAACACCTACTTCCTCCGCTCCGCCCTCAACGCCGTGCGCAAGGCTCGGGGCGAAGAGGAGATGGACGCCTTGAGCTTCATGACCCATATCAAGGCCAAGATGAAGGCCCTCGACCTTGATCAAAAAATGCTCAGCCGAAGCGTGAACGAAGGGTTCTCGGGTGGCGAGAAGAAGCGGAACGAGATTTTCCAGATGGCGGTGCTGGAGCCCACGATGGCGGTGCTGGATGAGACCGACTCGGGCTTGGACATCGACGCTCTAAAAGTGGTCTCCGACGGCGTCAACGCCCTGCGATCCCCCGAGCGCGGCTTCCTGGTCATCACCCACTACCAGCGCCTCCTCAACTACATCGTCCCCGACTTCGTCCACGTCCTGGTCGACGGGCGGATCGTGAAGAGCGGCGGCAAGGAACTGGCCCTGGAGTTGGAAGAGAAAGGCTACGGCTGGATCGAGGAGCAGTTAGCGGTGGGGGCGGGAGGCTAGGGAATGAGGGAGTTAGGGAATGAGGAATTAAGGCCTTCAATAACCACTCATCTTGTAGTACGGCGTCATGGTGAGCGGAGCGGCCCGAGCCCTGTGGTTTGGATGAGCGCCTGTATGCCGCGAAGTCGAACCACCTCACCCGGTTGTAAGTTGAGCAGAGACTACAAAGGGGTGAGGTCCTTCGACTCGCGACCAGCGAGCGGCCTAGCTACAAATTACTGCAAGCTCGCTCAGGATGACGCCGTGCAAAACGGCGACTTCAACCTTCCCTCATTCCCTGCTTCCCTTATTCCCTTAACCCCATGATCGACTTGAAAGAGAAAACCCATAGCCTCATCGAAAACCACACGCTGGTGGGGGCGCTTTTGTCCGTGCTTGGCCCGGCCGAGTGGTCGGAAAGGCGCACGGCGGCGTTGGCCCGATTTGAAGCCGTCGGCATCCCCACGCATAAGGATGAAGAGTGGAAGTACACGCCGCTCAACCGCTTGAAGGAGACCGAGTACAAGCCTACCTACGGCGCGACCGTCTCCAGATCGCAGTTTGAGGCTTTGGCGGTTGGGTCAGTGGATGCGGCGGTTTTGGCATTTGTGAACAGCGAAGAGGCACCCGAGTTGGCGGTCCCGCGACAGCTTCCAGAAGGCGTCTTCGTCGGAACCCTCCAGCAGGCTTGGGATGAGATTCCCGAGGTGGTGGGCAAGTGGCTGGGCAACGTCGCGACTCTGGAAGGCAAGCTGGGCTCGACCAACGACGAGCGGTTTGTGGACCTGAACACCGCCTACCTTGGTGAGGGCGCGGTGATCTACGTTCCTCGCAACGTGGTGGTGGAAGACCCGATCCATGTCGCCTTCCTCAGCAAGGCCGATCATGGCCCGATGGCCGCCTTCCCCCGAGTCCTGGTGGTGATGGAGGAGAACAGCCAGGCCAAGGTTCTGGAAAGCTATCTGGGCCTGGAGGGCGAATACTTCAACTGTTCGGTCACCGAGGTCGTGATGGAGAAAGACGCGATCTTGGAGCACGACAAGTTCCAAACAGAGACCCCCGAATCCGTCCACATCGCGAACATCGCCATCCATCAAGAGGGCTCCTCGATCTACACCTCGAACAACATCGGGTTCGGCGGGGCAGTCGCGCGGAACGACATCAACGTCTGGGTAGGTGGAGAGCGCTGTGAGACCTGGCTGAACGGAACCTATGTGGCGACCGGCGAGCAGATCGCCGACAACCACACGAGGATCGACCACGCCAAGCCAAACTGCAACTCTTTCGAGGTCTATAAGGGGATCATGTCCGACCGGGGCCAGGGGGTCTTCAATGGGAAGATCTTCGTCTACGAGGACGCCCAAAAGACCGACGCCAAGCAGACCAACCAGGCCATCCTCCTCTCCCCCACCGCCTCTATCGAGACCAAGCCGCAGTTGGAGATATTCGCCGACGACGTGAAATGCACCCACGGCGCGACGGTCGGGCAGGTGAAGGAAGACGCCAAGTTCTATCTAAGGTCGCGAGGCATCCCAGAGAAGGAAGCCGACGCGCTCTTGGTCTACGCCTTTGCCGCCGAGGTGATCGAGAAGGTCACGATCGACGAGGTTCGCGAGGCGTTGGAGAAGATGTTGTTTGAGAAGTTGAGGAGGTAGCCTGGACCTCCAGGTCCGGGTCTCATGGAAACCGACGCCAGACTAGAAGAACTTTTCCAGGCCCTGCCTCTTGATCGGGCGATGGGTTTGCTGGTGGGGGCAACGACACCTCACTCCGCACACGGCGTCATCCTGAGCGAGCCGCCGAACGATTTGAAATCCGATCCGTTGCTTCCTGCGAGTCGAAGGACCTCACCCGTTCCTGACCTACAACCGGGTGAGGTGGTTCGACTCCACGGCGTAGAACACTCTGAGCAACCCAACACTCGCGCCGTTCTCGCTCACCATGACGCCGTATCAGTTGCTCGGGAATTGGTTGGCGGGGTCTCTGCTCCGGCCCCTGTCCTCGCCGGGCTTTGGCTCTATGTGGACGATCTCGACCGCTCCCACACCATCAGCCAAGACATCCATACTGCGACCGGGAGCTATTGGCACGCTATCATGCATCGGCGCGAGGGCGATTTTTGGAACTCCAAAGACTGGTTCCGCAAGGTTGGCGACCATCCGGTGATCGCTCAGATCGGCTACGATCCTCTCCAGTTTGCGGACGACTGCGAGGCGGACCGGGGACAGAATGCGGCGGCCTTGGTGGAGTTGCAGAGGCGGGAGTGGAAGGCGCTGTTCGACTGGTGTTTGAGGGAGGCCGAGCTTGATTAAGCTGCTGATTTTCGGTGGTCTGGCCTGCGTTGGACTGTTCGTCATCCTCGCGCTCTATGCGGCGATCCGGATCACGAAGATGGGCAAAGCGATGGGGCAAAGGCCGACTCCCAGCGAACCCAAGCGCACCGGCTACATCACCACCACCGGCACGACTGTGAAGGAGCCGGACGATGAGTAGGAGCTTGCATGTAAACTCAGCCGCTTTCTACGGCGTCATCCTGAGCGAGCCAGAAGGAGTTTGTGTTGAGCCGATAGCTTGTCGCGAGTCGAAGGACCTCACCCATTTGTCAATTTATGCCACCTTACAAGCGGGTGAGGTGGTTCGACTTCGCGGCATACAGGCGCTCAATCAAACCCATAACGTCCTAGCCGCTCCGCTCACCATGACGCCGTACTACAGGCAATGGGGAGGCGCTTGATTTTACGCACAATCTCCAAGACTTTGGAATCGGGGCTTCTGCCGGAGACGGTGCGGGACGACTTTCCAATCCTGCGCCAGACAGTCCGTGGGAAGCCATTGACTTATCTGGACAACGCCGCGACCGCCCAGAAGCCGCAGGTTGTGCTGGATGCGATGGACGCCTACTATCGCGAGCAAAACGCCAACATCCATCGCGGGGTCCACTACCTGAGCCAGGTTGCCACGGAAGAGTACGACCAGACCAGGGAGTTGGTCCGTGGCTTCCTGAATGCCCGCGAAGCCGCCGAGATCATCTTCACCAAAGGATGCACCGAGGCGATCAACTTGGTGGCGAGCGGGCTGTTTGGTTCTCTGTCCACGGCGGGAGCGATTTTGGTCTCCACCATGGAGCACCACAGCAACATCGTGCCCTGGCAGTTGGCGGCGGAGCGGAGTGGGGGGCAGGTGGTTCCGATCCCGATCACCGACGAGGGCGAGATCGAGCTGGACTCCTACCTGAATCTCCTCAAATCGACCCGCCCCGCGCTGGTTGCGATCAAGCACGTCTGCAACGCCCTTGGCACCATCAACCCGATCCAATGGATGATCCAGCAGGCCCATGCCTATGGCGCACTGGTTCTGGTAGACGGCGCCCAGGCGGGGCCGCATATTCCCGTCGATGTCCAGGACTTGGACGCGGACTTCTACACCCTGTCCTGCCACAAGATGTACGCTCCAACCGGGGTCGGCGTCCTGTATGGCAAGCGGGCGCTCCTGGAAGCCCTCCCCCCCTACCAAGGCGGAGGCGACATGATCCGCACGGTGTCGTTTGAAGGAACCACCTATGCTCCGATCCCGGCGAAGTTTGAGGCGGGGACGCCGAACATTGCGGGAGTCATCGGGCTAGGTCGGGCGATCTCTTGGATTTCGGAGGGCGGAGTTCTGAGTGCAAAGTGCGAAGTGCGGAGTGCGGAGTCTGGTGCGCCTGGTCGTAACCGCTCCGAATCCGGGACTCCGAACTCCGAACTCGCCCACCTTCGCACTTCGCACTCAGAACTCCGCACTTCCAACTCCTCCCTCCACCTGGTCCACGCCCATGAGGTTGCTTTGGCCCGCATGGCGGAGGAGCGGCTTCGGGAGATTCCGGGGGTTCGGATTATTGGCGGGTCCAAGGAGAAGGCGGGGATTGTGAGCTTTACCCTGGACAACGCCCACCCGCACGACATCGGGACGATCTTGGACTCGGAAGGCATTGCGATCCGGGCCGGGCACCACTGCTGTATGCCTTTAATGAAAAGATTAGCCCTACCCGCTACCGCCCGAGCCAGTTTTGCCCTATACAATACAGTGGAAGAGGTCGAACGCTTGGTGGCGGGAGTAAGGAAGGTTCAGGAGATGTTTGGGTGAGTTTAGACCTGCGTGAACTTTATCAAGAGGTCATCTTGGACCACAACAAGCGGCCTCGCAACAAGGGGCGGCTAGACGATGCGACCAACGAGGCCGAAGGCCATAATCCGCTTTGCGGCGACCAGGTTCACATCACGCTCCACACCTCAAACGGCCTGATCGACCAGATCGCGTTTGACGGCCAAGGTTGCGCCATCTCCACCGCCAGCGCCTCCCTGATGACGGAGGCGGTAAAAGGCAAGACGTTGGAGGAAGCGGAGGCGATCTTTCGGGAGTTCCAGACGATGGTGACCTCGCCGGATTCGGAAGAGCTTCACGAGGAACTGGGCGAGATGGTGGCCTTGGCCGGAGTCCGCGACTACCCGGTGCGGATCAAGTGCGCGACCCTCCCCTGGCACACCCTCCACGCGGCGCTCGTAGGAGAAGGGACGGTGAGTACGGAATGAACGGTTTTACGACATTAGGGCGTTACGGCGTTGGGGTGTTGCGGCGCTTCGGTCTTGCACTCATAATGCCGCAATGCCGAAACGCCGCCCAAGGAGGCTCCTGTGCCTGAACGACTCAATCCCCCAGGCCTCACTTCTATCGAGAAATCTCTCCTCGAAGGAGAAATTGTGGAAGTTCTCCGCACGGTCTACGACCCCGAACTTCCGGTCAATATCTATGACCTGGGCCTCATTTACGACATCCAGATCGACGATGAGAAGAATGCCCATATCATGATGACCCTGACCAGCCCGGCCTGCCCGGTGGCGGGATCGTTGCCGGGAGAGGTGGAGTCGGCGGCCCGGAGCGTTCCGGGGATCGGGAGGGTGAGCGTAGAGCTAACCTGGGATCCGCCATTCACGGTCGAGATGATGTCGGAGGAAGTGAAGCTGATGCTGGGACTGATGTGAGGCGGACGGTGTTACGGTTCAAAGGCTTTGTCCCGATCGCCCGCAATGCCGTAAAACCGAAGTGCCGTCCTGCCGTAATGCCCACACAGGTAAAATCAAGGACGTTCCCGCAAACCGAAACACCGCAATGCCTTAATGCCGTAATGCCCTAACCCCATCCCATGAAATTCTCCGCCCAAGAAGAGTACGGTCTCCGATGCCTTCTCCAGATCGCGCGGTCTGGGGAGAGTGGGAGCATGACGATCCCTGAAATCTCCAAGGTGGAGGGGTTGAGCCAGACTCATGTGGCGAAGCTACTCATGATCCTGCGCAAAGAGGGGTTTGTCACCAGTACGCGAGGGCAGTCGGGCGGCTACACCTTGGCGCGCCCGGCGAACGAGATTAACGTCGGCCAGGTGTTGGCCTGCCTGGGTGGGAAGCTTTATGACGAGGAGTTCTGCAGCAAACATGCGGGGCAGCTCTCGATCTGCCAGCATGCGGTGGACTGCTCGGTCAAATCCCTCTGGCAGATGATCCAGGGCTCGGTGGACCATGTGCTGAAGGACCTGACGCTCGCGGACATGATCAGCAAGGGCGATGCGATTTCCAATGTGACTTTCATGAGTGCGCCGCCGAGGCAGAAAGCGGGCGTAGGAATGGGTTGATGGCATTTCCGGTAACCGTCTCCGATAAAGCGTTGTCCCAGTTAAAGCGCCTCTTTGCCAAAGACGGCCGCGAAGGCATTTTCCTGCGGATCGGCGTCAAGGGCGGCGGGTGCTCGGGGCTGGAATATGTGACGAAGCTGGATCAGGACCGGAAGCCGATCGATCTTTCCCTCACGGTCGATGGCCTGGAGATCGTCTGCGACTCCAAGTCCGCCAAATTCCTGGAGGGGGCCGTGCTGGACTACACCGGCAACCTGATCGGCGGCGGATTCCAATTCCAGAACCCCAACGCCGGCCGCTCCTGCGGCTGCGGCACCAGTTTCATGCCAAAGGCGAGCTGAACCACCAGCCCAGATTTCCACGCAGACTCTCTGTGTCCTTCAAAGGACCTGAACAGACGAACCCAATTCGCCTACTTGCGCGGACTCACTGTGAAGAACTCAAACCCGCCCGACGCTGGCACCAACAGATTCCGACCGTCATCGCTCAGCCAGGGCTTTGCCATCTTTTGCGCGCCCAGGTTCGCGCCCGATACCGCGTCGAAGAGTTCGATGCTCCCGCCCTGAGCCTCCGACCAGGCCAGTAACCGCGTCCCTCCGGCCATGAAGCCGATCGCTATGTGGTTCGTCGAGGAGAACCGGAGGCGGCCGTCTCGGGTTTCATAAACCTTCAGGCCGCGCTGGTTGGCCGTGGTAGCCGTGACACGCCGACCACCGTTGACTGCCACCACATCGCTCGACTGCGCGAATACGATCTTCTGGCCAACGTTGCTGTCCATCAAACGGACCTGCTGCGTGTCCTCCCGAGCCTTGCCCCGCATCAGCACTAAATTGGTGTCTTGCGAGAAGTTCAGGGGGTCCCTAAAAACGGCAATCGTATTCCCATCCGGTGCAACAACTCCACCCTGCAACCGCCCGCTTATCTGGAACGTGTCGGATTGCCCGGTAGCCAGGTCGAGGATACAGATCGTCGCCGCCCCACCGGCTCCCTGCCCACACATGATGAGCTTTCCGTTCTCCGAGTAGGCATAGTTAAGCGCCGTGGCCGGACCCATGTTCGCCGAATAAACCTTCGCCGAGTTTGGATCGCCGATATCCTGCACCATCACCGTGGCCGTACTCGAACCCCCGCTGAGTCCCAGATAGATGTAGAGCAGACTCTTCCAATCGGAGGAGAGGCGCACAAAGGCGGTCACAGGTTCCTTGACCTCGCGCAGTTTCTGGCCCGAAGCCGCGTCGAAGATGGTGATGAGGCCGTCCTGCCCGGTGACGGCAACCTTGGTGCCATCAGGGCTGAATTGGACGGTCCTTACGACCCCGCTATAGGACATTGCCGAGCGACGAGTCAAGTTCACGGGACCCGTGTCAGGAGGGGTAACCACCCCCAGCTTCTTCAGGTTGATAACCACCCGCGCCGGTACATTCGGGTCGAGGGTTGCACTCTGTTCAGCGACCTCGTATCCTGTTAGTGAAGCCTTAATCGACACGGAAACCGGCGTCTGGGTCTCCTTCGAGTAGTTCAGCGGCGACTTGCCCTGACCCACCCCATCGATCAAAATCTCTGCGCCCGGCGGATCGGTGACGACTTCCAATGTAGCCACCTTCGGCTTCTCCGGCTCCCGAACCAGGG
Source organism: uncultured Fimbriimonadaceae bacterium (assembly GCA_964501275.1). Lineage (GTDB taxonomy): Bacteria > Armatimonadota > Fimbriimonadia > Fimbriimonadales > Fimbriimonadaceae > 55-13. Next base: position 56,320 of record CAZCSP010000002.1, read on the forward strand.
TGATATTCAGCTTCGTTTCCCGGCCCGTCTTCAGGTCGGCATTCCGCTCGGCCGTTTCATATCCGGTAAGTTGCGCCCGGACAACAACGGACTTGTCCGCTGGAATCTCCAGGTTCTTGGATAAAGGCGAAGTCCCAATCTCCTCCCCATCCACCGTGATCACCGCCCCCGCAGGCGAGGTCACGATAGTCAGCTTCGCGGGCTTGGGTTTGGGCGGAGTCTTGAGCTTGGTCAGCCGCTCATCCAGCTTCGTCTCACGCTTGGGCTTCAGTTCGACCTGCTTCTCTCGAGGCTCATACCCTTCCAACTCAAACCGAACCTTGATCTTTTGATTCTTATCAAGTTCGTAGTCTTTGGTGAACGGTGTCTCCCCCATGTGGATCCCGTCGATGAGAACCTTGGCCCCGGGCGGATTGGACTTGACCAAAAGCTTGGCGATCTCCGGCTTCTTGCCCGTCACGTCGGGAGTCTTGGTCGCCCCGGTGTATTCGCCCGTCGAGGTCTTCTCTCCCGCTGCAAAGAACAGCATCTGGCCCTCGGTAAAGAACTGGTTGATCTGGGGAATCTGCCGACCCTTGGAGTCCTGCACCACCTTGTCCTGGATAGAGGAGAACAGGTCGAGCATGGAGAAGACGCGCTGTTTCTCCTTGGCCCGGCGACGCAACTCGGAGATCAGATTGAAAGTGAAGATGCCATGCCGCTTCTCATCCGTCTCCCAAGTCTTCTGCCCTTTTCCACCCGCCGCGATCGCTTGGCGCGAGGTCATGGTCAGGTAGGCGGCAAGTGGGTTGCCCTCATCCAAAGATCGGGGGCGGGTCAGTAGGCCACTGAAACAGGCATCCGCGATCACCGCAACGTGCTTCGCGGGGCTGGCATCCAGGCGATTCCAGACTTCCTGCATCGGCAAACTCGTCGCCTCGTAGGGACCAATATCGTTTGGATTCTCCAGACTGACTTTGGCGTCATGCGGAATCAAGAACCCGCGATCCGATCCATCCCCCGCCCGAACCGTCTGTCCGTGGCCACTAAAGTAGACCAAGATGCGGTCGTCGGGACGGATCGTTCCCCGGTCGCCGAGTTTGTCCAAGGCGTCGAGGATGCCTTTGAGCGTGGCCTTTTCGTCCGTGAGGACGGTGACGTTGCCCGCCGGGAACCCATAGAAGTCCACCAGCGTCTGGCGCATCCCCTCCGCGTCGTTGACCGCATACTTCAACTGCACCGACTGGGGCAGGTTGGGATACTTGTTCACGCCGACGATGAGCGCGTGGGAGCCCGTGTAGACCGGCAAGCCCGCCGGAGTCGCCACCCGGGTGAGAACCAGGTCGCGGGAGCCTTCCTGCGCCGAAACCAGGCCGGACAGCAGGCTGAGGCACAAGAGGAGGAACAGATTTCCGATTCGGTACATGCTGTTTCTCCTCATCATGGATCTCCGCTTACCCGATCGACTTCAGCTTGGCTTCCAAGGAAGCCCGTTGGTCAGCCGACAGTCCGCTCACCGCCAACCCCTCGTTCAAGATCGCCTTGGCCGCCTCCGGATCCTTCTTCGCGAGCTGCAAGTCGGCAATCCGCAGGTAGGAGACGCCGTAGGTCGGGTCGTTCGCGATGGCCGCCCGATACTTGGCCTCGGCCCCGCTCGGATTGGAGGCATAGAGGGCGTCGCCCTGCTGTCGAAGGTCGATCGCCGCGATCCGCAACTCCTCCGCCGTCAGATCCCGACTGCCGAACTGGTCCGACTTCTCGGGATCAAGCGAGGACCGAATCTTCAAAATCAGCTGCTTCGCCAACGCATTGGGCGTCAAACCCCACTCTTTGGCGAAGGCCTGGTCGGCGGTGATGACGAAGTTCTGGCCACCGGTCCCGACGACATACTGTCCCCGCACCTGACCCACCTTCAGCATTGTCCACCAGAGGCGGTTCGACTTGCTAAGGGCCTGCATTCGCGTAGCGACCACTTGGGCCCGCTTCTTGGCATCCAGCTTGGAGGTCCCCGCCAGGACTTCGACCACTGTCTTGCTCCGTCCGGCGATATTCAACTGAACCACCCCGATGGTCTTTCCGCCAGGCGCCGTTCGCGAGTCGGCGGTGAAAGTGGCTTGGGAGTGGATTCCCGGAATCTTCCGCTTCACCGCCACCTTGGGAGGTGCGGGCTTGGGCTGAGTCTTCGGAGGCGTCTTTGGCTTGGGCGCAGGTTTCGGCTTGGGTTCGCCAGGGGCCGAGGTCGGGCCGCTTCCACCCAGCATTGCTTCAAACTTTTTCAGCTTGTCCATAGTGCCGCCCCGAGTGCCCATGTCCTCTTCGGTGGGCATCGTGTCCAGGAAGGCCAGAGCGATATCCTCTTCCGTGGCGCGGAGGGTATCCGGCTCCAGGAAGTATCGCCGCAGGATGGACTCCAGCGCAGGCACATCCTTCTTGACCTCAGGCGACAGACCGCCCTGCACCTTCTTCAGCCAAGCCAATGCCGCGTTCAGCTTCTGCTGGCTGCCCGGCCCCTGCGCACCCGCCATCAGGCAGGCCGTGAGCAGGATGAAAACCGTCGCGAGTTTCAACACCGAATTCCTCATACCTTTCATTGTAACGTCCTTGATTCTATCGAATACGTAAATTGAGGGTCTTTGAAGTCCATTCCAGGCGTTTCTTTTCGATTCCGTCCACCACCACCTTGAGTTGGCGGACCAGGGCCTCGCGGAATTTCGCTTCGTCTTTCATGTCCACATCGGGGATGCGGATCGACGCCCGCCCCGGAACCAGAATCGCCCGTAACATCATGCGCCCATTGGAACTGTCGTTCTCGATGGTCCCCCCTACTTGGATGGGGGCGCTGATCCTCTGCATGATCGGAGCGCCCGGCTGCGGAAAGGCCATCTGAAGGATGCCGTCCGCGTCGTCCCGGTTGAGCAGGAACAGCACCGCCTCCTCCTCGACGCCCAAATCCAGATTGAAAGTCTCCCCCCGAGCCAACGAAATCGGGTCGGCCCGCATCTCGAACTTCGTCTTCCAGGTCGGCGTCTCGGTCGCGCTGAGGCGATAGAGCCTGGATACCAAGGAGCGCAACTCCAGGTAGGAGCCCAGCCCGCCGTTCAGACAGGCGCGTAGATCCCGACCGACATAGTCGTAAACCTTCCCCTTGTCCAAGTCGTCGCCCGTGACGCTGGTCGTCAGCCGATTCTTGTCGATTCGGACCTGCACGATCACGTCGGGCGGAGCTCCCGAGGGCGCAAATTCGGAGTTGGGCAGACGCTCGCGAAGGAATGCCTCCAAATCCTTGGAAGCCTTCTCGTAAGCCTGGGTCCGTTGCTTGTCCTCAGTCGGCTCCATGATCTCGATGGCGACCCGGAACTTCCGCTCCCTCTCGGCCTGAATCCGCGCTTGGGCGGCGATGGCGACCTTGCTATCCGGCGGCAACGCGCCGATATCCAATCCGCCAAACGCCGCATCCCCATAGATAGGAGTCTCCATCAGGGCGGGCATCTCGGGATACGGGGCCAAACCCGGCATATAGTCGGCCTTCACCTTGTCTTTGAAGTAAGCCTGAGCCTCCCGCATTGCGTCGGCATAGGTCGGGTTCTCTCCTCGATTTAGTGCGGCGACGATGCTGTTCACAAACTGGTCGGTAAACGCCCCGGACCAGCGACTCTCCGCCGAGTTCTGAAGCCACTCATAAGCCGAGCCTCGGGCCGGACACGCACTAAGAAACGCCCCAGCTCCCTGATAAATCTTCGCCCGCACCTCGCCCCCGCTGGTGAGCCGCCGGCTAACCGAGCGCGGAACCGGGTGGTACTGGCGCCCAAAGTCGGAACGAGTCGAGCTCTGGAAGCTGCAATCCAGGATGATGCTGACCCGCACGCCTCGCGTATCTAATTGGTCGGCAAACTGCTCCAAGCGGCGAATGCGGATGTCTGGGTCGAGATTGGTCGGAGAGCCATCGAACGGAACCAGCGTCGGCTCCATATTGGTCTTCGACTGGGCATTCCCCATTTCGGGAGCGATCGAGCCGCGACCGCTGAAGTAGAACACCACTTCATCCCCGCTCTTCAGATCAGCAAGCAGCCGCTCCAGGTTCTCCACCATCGCCTTCCGGGTCGCCGCATCGCGGAGAAGCACGGTGCTCTTGAACCCATAAAAGTCCAGCATCCGCTTCATCATGTTCACATCGGTCTGGGCTCCGCGAAGCTGCTGAGTAGGAGCGGTGATGAAGCTGTATTTGTCCACGCCCACAAGCAGTGCGTGGCGCTCAGCGGAAGCGAGGCAGGCGAGGAGGAGGAGCAGACTCAGGAAAGCAAAGCGAAGCGGCTTTGGTTGCTTGATTGCTGGATTGCTGGAATGCTTGATTGAGGCATTGCTTGATTGTTTTATTGCTTGATTGCTTGATTGCAAAGTCGCCCGCCATCTCAATTGAGGAATTGGGAACTTGTGAGAAGCCACGTCATAGTTGCTTTCTTGTAGTACGGCGTCATCCTGAGCGAGCCAGGAGGAACTTGTCGTGAAGGCACTTGCTTGTCGCGAGTCGAAGGACCTCACCCGCTCGTAGCTTCTTCCAAACCTGCAAGTAGGTGAGGTGGTTCGACTTCGCGGCGTAGAACGCTCTACAAAAGCAAAACACTCGGGCCGCTCTCGCTCACCATGACGCCGTTCTACCTTCGAGTTAACCCTTAAAAGGCTCCCCAGCAATCCAGCAATTCTCATCGTCTCGCACTCCTCACCGAGAACCGGTACAGGTTCCAATAGTAGCGGCTGGTCAAGCTCCCGACCGTGACCCCTCGACTGGACGACGCATGGGCGAACGCATAAGGAATCTCTCCGAACTTCTTCCGCCACGCCTCCGGCACCCGCCCAATGTAGAGGCCTGTGTGGCGGGTTCCCGAGGCGTCGGTGAGGCCGCGTTGGAAGATCACCCGGTCGCCCGAGCCCAAGGCCCTCATATTGTTGGTGGCGTTCTTGAAGCGCACGGGGTCGGGAAGGACGATGGTCTGACCGGCTCTTCGCGCTTGGCCCGGCTTGAAGTGGACGACGTCGCCGATGGTTTCTTGGATCACGACCGGCGGCGAGGGGACTTTCCAACCGATTTTGCTATAAACCGCCGCGACATAGTGGGAGCAGTCGATGCCCCTCGTCAGGCTGTTGCCGCCCCACTGGTAAGGCGTCCCAAGGTACTTGAGGGCTTCCCGGGCCACGATATCGTCGTTCGGGTCGGCCATCGGGATGGCGACCGCTTCCCGAATCCTCAGACTGGCGCCCGGCACAAAACCCATCACCTGGTCGAACCGGACCCGGTACATATTGCTCGCCTCGACTTTCCCCAGAATCTCCACAAACCGGTCCTTGGGAACCTTGCCCACCGAGGGCGAATCCGGCTTGGAGGTCTGCTTCACGTTCAGTTCTACCAACGCCACCGCCGTCCCCGTCATCGCCGTATTCTCCTGCTCGGCGACGGGAACGTCCGGCGCCGTCGTCACAACTCCGTCCTTCTTCGCGATGATGTTCAAAAGGTCCCCCGGAAGCGGTTCCCCGCCCGCCGGGACCACCGCGTTGGTCGCCATGATATCATCCGGCGAAACACTCCAGGCTTCGGCAAGGGACTTCAACGTGTCCCCCTGCTGAACCTCGTACAACCCCTTGAACTCATACCGCGAGGACTGAGCCTTCGCGATCAACTCCTCGCTCAAGCCCACCATCACACAAAGCTTGGTCCCGGGTGGAACGCTAGCGCCCTGCCGCAACCCATTGAGTGCGCGCACGATAGCCGGAGCGTTTTGATTTCTCTCGGCAAACGCGGAGACATCCTCGCCGGGGTTGATGGCGCGGTTTTCATAGATGACCGGAAGATCGGAGACCCGTTGCCGGATACCGACGATGGCCCACTCGTTCTCCTTCAGGTCGCCCGAGTTGATTGCCTGGATCGGATCGCGCTCCCCAATGTCCTTGCTCGTCACGACGGTCACAAACGAGATCGTCTTCCCGACCGAGTCGCCGTAGTTGTAGGTCTCAAAGCGAAGCGGACGGTCGTCGCGGGCCTCACGTACCTTGGGCGTGTCGTTTGGGGTGATGACCTCCACCGCGTCGCCAAGAGCGTTGACCCCGACGATCGGATCCTTCTTGCCGTCGTCCAACCGATAAGCCTGCACATAGCTGGTCTTGGCGGGCCGAACCCAGCCGAGAATCGTCCGGGCCGGGGGTGAAACGCCGAATTCGGGCAGGTTCTCCAGATTGCTCAAAAGCCGGTCGCCTATCCGAGACTCCGCCACCCCCATCTGCTTCGCCCAGTAGGAGGGAGTCAGCAGAGAGAGGTTCGCGCCATTGAAATCAGCAGTAATCCCTAGGGTCGAGCAGAGCAGTTCCACATCCACAAAGGTCGTAGGCCTGCCGCCTTTGGGCGTGATCTCGTAGGGGTAGCTCTCGATGGGGAACGTCTTGATCGCCTTGGGAGGTCCCTCTTTGCCAAACACCTCCGCCGCCAAGCCAGCCCGCTGGTGCATGTAGATGCGCACCCGAACCTGGTTGTCCACCACGATATCGAACGACGAGTTGGGCATGACAGCGAGTTTGCCGCGCCCACCCGTCAGAAGTTCAGTCGCCTGTCGCAAGGGAACGAGGTAGGTGTTCAACTCCAACATCACCGGCCCCAGTTCAAGTGGCTTGCCGTCGAGTTCCACCTTCATGTTGGGCAGAGGCTGTTGGGCAAAGGCGATCCCCGCTAGAACCAGTCCAAACAGAACGCTAATTAGCCCGCGCATCTATCCACCTCCTCCTAGCTTGAAAACGGCGTCATCCTGAGCGAGCCACTGAGAGTGTGTAGTTAGGCTGCTTGCCTGTCGCGAGTCGAAGGACCTCAACCGCTTGGAAAGGCAACCCACCGCGAACGGCTGAAAGCTGTGAGCGAGATAAGGCGTCGCCCCCCTACTTAGTCGGCGCATCTTCATTCACCTCCGCCGGATAAATGGCCCTCAATATGTCGCGGTTCAGCTTCCAGAGCTTGTCTCCCGCCGGAGGATTCTGGGCAGCTTTCTTCAGCGCATCCGGCAACTTCACACCCGACAGCGCGCTGGCATCGTAAAGCGGTCCGGCTTGGATGGCAAGGTTGAGCAGACAGATAAACGTCTCCCGATCCGAAATCGAAGGCTGTTGAGCCGGATCGTATCCGATGATCCAGTTCTCGCCCTTGTCGTACCCATCCGCCGCCGCCCGGAGTCGACTCACCAAGAACTTGGCTGGATCGTTTTCCTGAGCCATCACCTTCTTGATGAGCCCGTCCAGGTCCTTCAACCGCGAGCCCCCAATCAGCGAATCGCTCACCGCCGCTGAGATTCGGGAGGTGAAGGGAACATCCTTCACATTCGGGTCCGCTAGATCGAGGTCCTTGGGTTGGCCTCCGGTCGCCAGCATGGCGGTCATGACCGCCTCGGCCTTCTCAGGGGTCGAGAACAGCATCGCCTTCACATGGTCCGCGCCAAAGGTGTCAAAGAAGAGCCGCTCCTGTGCGCCAGGGAAGGTGATCGTCCCCTTCCGCACCCGAGCCTCGGCACCCCGCGTACCCCCGAACGGATAGAACTGATAGAACTTGCCGCCCACTTGCCCCAGGATGATCAGATACCCGTCCTGTCCCACCTTGATCTCCAACGCCAGCTGCCGACCCGCCTCCTGAATATCCTGATCCGGCTTCAACTTGAGCGAAATCTTGTTCTGGTCAGGGTTGTCCAGGTTCCAAACGTCCAGCAGGGTCTTGCCCGGCGGAGGAGGCGGGGCGGTCTTTTTGGCGTTATCCAGCGCGTCGGTGGGCATGAACTGGGTGGAGATCATCGGGTTTTGCGTTCGCCCCGAGTTCTCCAGCCGCTTGCCAATCTGCTTCTTGACGTCGTTGTGAACCTCGCTCCAAAGCTTCCCGCTCTTCAAATTCTTGATGAGGCCATAGGTAAACAGTCCATGTCGCTTCCCATCGTCCATCGTCGCCTCTAAAGCTTGTTCGCTGTCGAGGGAGGCGGTGTAGTAGCAGATGCCCGGCACACTCCCCAGCTTGGTCGGCTGGTTCGTGCTGCTCCCCTGGCTCTTGAGCGGCCCAATGCGGATGCTCCGCTCCTGCTCGGCATCGAAGAATCGCGAGGTGAAGTCGTCGGTTGCCCGAGACATCTCGCCCGCCGCCATTCCGCCCGAGAAGCAGCTGTCGAGCAAAACCGTGCGAGACTTGGCGGGAATCGCGAGAATCGCATCGTTGAGCGTCTTGGGTTCGATGTCGTTGCCCGAGATCGTGGCGTCGCTCGGCATCAGGGCGAACTTGGGAGCCTTCCGCCCGTGCCCGGCAAAGTAGAAAACAAACTTGTCGGTGTTCTTGACCGTAGACTTGGCGTCTTCAAAAGCTTTGAGAATCGCCGCTCGCGTCGCCTTTTCATTGGTAAGAAGAGTGACCCGGAATCCCTGCTGGCGAAGAACCTCTGCAATGCTCTCGGCGTCGTTGATACAGCCCTTGAGGGTACTGGCCGCAACCAGAGGCGCATACTCCTGAACCCCAACCACCACCGCATGGTCAGCTCGGACCACCGGCAAGATTGCCAGGGCTCCCACTGCCAGCAACAACGCTCTCCAACTACTCAGCATCACAAACCTAACTTAAGCCGAACTCCAAATTCCAAATTCCAAACTTGGTTGATTGTATCGGCGTTATCTGACGTTTGAGGACTCACTTTGGTTATCCTCCAACTTTGCTCAGCAATCGCTGAATCGCCGCCCGCTCCTGACTGCTCGGCCCCTTCTTAAGCGCATCTTGGAGAATGATCTTCGCCTCAAAATCGCTCTTCTGGGCGATCTTGTACCGCGCGATCACCAGGTCTTTGAACACGAACGAGGGAGCCACGCCATCCACTTCCTTATCCGCCTCGGCATAGCTAGCGTTCGCGTTGGCCGGATTGGCGTTCTCGGTCGCCTTGGCAAAAGCCAGCATCACCAGGCCCACATCCTTTCCAGAGTCGCGGTTGCCAATCGCCTGCATCGCCTGATTCAACGCCGACCGAGCCTCATCCACCCGATTGAGCGCCGCCAACGCATAAGCCCGAACCGCCAATGCTCCCGGCGTCTTGGCATTGCGAGTCTGCTCAGCCGCCTTCACGTAGTCGGCCCGATTGTCGGTGAGCAACAGGTTGTAAGCCGCCGGAAGGTCGCCACTCTGCGCGATCGGACCGCCGCCGCCCGTAGAGCCAGAGCCACCTCCGGAACCACCGCCGCCCGTCGAACCGGTACCCCCGCCCGGACCGCCACTACCACCCGTCGTCGGATCCTCAAATCCTCCCGTCAGGCCTCCCGTGCCACCGCCGGTAGTAGGGTCATCGATTTGGATATCGGCAACGAAAGTCTGCCCGCTCCCCAAGTCGATCGTCTTCCCATCCGCTGTCAACGCCCGAACGCTCACCGGATTCCCCGGAATCAGGCCCTTGGGAAGCACCACGACGATCTTCTCATCGTTCCAACTTTCCAAGTTGGCTGGCTTGCCGTCGAGAAGAACCTTGCCCTTCTGGGCTCCAAAGTTCGTCCCCCCAATCACCAGCTTTTTGCCCGGATCGATGGTCCCTGGTAGACCGCCCACTGGCGGCCCCTTCTCCTTCTCCGGAGGCTTCCCGATCTGCACCGAAGTGGGGTCTTTGATAATCGGCAGGAAGCGGTTGAGGAGCGTCGCCTTGCCCAACCGTTGCACTCCCAATACCACCTTCTTCCCGTCCAAAGCCTCATCCTTGAGGGTGACGAAGTAGGCGAACGACGTCGGGCTGATCCGTTTCGTCTCCACATCCACCGGGTCTCCAAGTTGCTGTTTGGTAGCGGCATCGTAGATGTAAACCCGCGACTGAGCGATGTACTTGCCCTTAACCCCAAGCTGCTCATTGATCTTCGTCGTTGAACGCAAAACGCGGAAATCCGACAGGTCGCGGAAGTACATCTCGTAGGTGAACGAGATCATCTGCCACGCGATAAAGCCCCCGATGAAGAAGAAAACAAGCCCGCGTATGTTGCGCCCAATCGCCTCAAAGAAGGCTTGGAACGTATCCGGGATCGGCGGAGAGTAGATCAGCTTTGCGGGAACCTCCGGCACCCCGTTGTCGTTCGTCTCCACCGAGACCACCGCCGCCCCCGTATTCGCTGCACAAGGACCGTAGGCCGCCTCCTCGGGTAAGGGCGGAATGGTCGGCGCATCCACGCGCTGAATCTGCACCGGCAAGGGCGTTGGCACCCGCGATCCCCGGATGTTCTTCATCCGGCTTGTCGCGTTGATCGGGATCGTTCGAACCGAATCCACCCCCGGCTCGGGGGGAGGCACCGCGATGGTCTGCACCGGCGTCTCCACGAGTACGTTCTGAGGCCGGGGAAGCTTCAAATCCAGGTACAGCCAATCGTTGCCTTGGTTTTCGACCAGCAACTCAAACTGGCTCTTGCGCCGGAACAGCCCGACCCGCCTCTCCTCGGGCGTATAGCTGACTTTCCACTCGTAGAAAGGACGCACGATAATCGTGATCGGAATCTCGGTGATCCGTTCTTTCCGCGCCGTATGCGGGTCTTCGCTGACCACCCGCGTCTCCACCAAAATCTTGGCCTTGTATATCCCCGCGCGACACTCCGCTTTCTCGGGAACATTGAAGCTGATCATCACGTCCCGAGTGCCGCCGTCCTTGATGAAGATCGTCAGCGACTGGTTCCTCGGTCCCGCCTGGTCCGGCTTTCCGGTCGGAGGCGCGTTCTGCGGATCGCCGCTCGGAGGCAGCGCCGCCAGTGTGTACCAGGCATCCTGCCAGTAAGGTTCGTCGCACTTCAGCCGAACCGTGTACGAGTTCTGGCGGGGACTGGAATTCTGAATGCGCAGCGTCGCGATCCCTGGCCCCACAAACCCTTCGGGCAAAGGCTGCTTCTGAGGCTTGCGCCCTGGCACTACATCGACTTCGGATTGTAGCAGCCTCATTCGACTACCCTCAACTTGATCCTCAACAGTTGGTACTTCGCGTCCGTGGTCAAGATCTCCCAAACCGCCTCGTTATCCAGCGGCGGGTTGCTTTCATCCACTGAAATCTTTGCGGACACAACCGCGTTCGGGTTGATGACTTGGTTGTCGCCCGACTTGGTGAGGAAGTCGGAGATACGGAAGCCCTGGGGCTGGCGCACGGTCCAAGCCACGATCGTCTGACCCCGAATACCGCCCGTTCTCGTGATATTGCGGAAGTCGAGCACCTTGGTGGAGCCACGCCTCACGTCTATCGTCACATCCTGGGTAAAGACCTTGACCTTGTCCTCCCCGATCTCCTCCTGACCCGGGAGGAAGCCAACCGCCTCGGCCCCGTCCGTAATGTGGATCATCCCGTCGGTCTTCATCGGCACGAAACGCACATCGGTCTTCAGCGGGCTCCCAAAGAACTTGGACCCGAGTTCATAGCTGATCTTCTGGGCCTGCCCGTAGTCTTGAACCGTCGCCTTGTCTGACGCCGAATCTCTCCGAATCGACACCCTCGACGACCGCCCCTGGTCTTGGCGATTCAGCTTCAACATCGCGTAAACGGGCGAACTCCAGCGCAAACGAACATCAAGTTGGTCCACCCCCTGCTCCGTCCCCAAAACGTAAAACGCCCCGTCGTCGCCCTGGATGCCGTTCGTCACGCGCAAGTTATCGCCGCCGCTTCCCAGCATCACCAGCGCAATGAGCAGCAGCGGGATCATGATGAACATCGGCAACGGGAAGATGCGCCACCGCGAACCTATAATGGTCACTATATTGCCCGTCTTCCCGTTGTTCGCCTTGTCGGTGACGGGAACCGTCGCCACCTTCACGGTGTGCTTTTCCTTCCAGCCAAACCACCAGGTGCCTTTCCTCTGCAAAGTCAGACGGTGGGGCATGGAAGGAGGGGTTCTTCCCGCTGTCGGAGAGACGATGTTGTCCAGTTCTTTGTCGAACAGGTACGTCCAAGTCGGGGTCTCGTAGATCGGCACCGGCTCCTGGGGAGTTCCATCGGGCGCGGGCGAGTCATCCAAAACCACCAGCCGATAGGCCGTATCAGAGTTCCCCGCGCTCTGCACCTGTAGCTCAAACGGAATCTTCTTCGAGAGCGGCCCCACGCTGTTCGTCGCCTTCTTCACCTCCACCGTCACGGCGGGCGCAGCCTGGACGGTAAGGGTCAGGAAGCAGTTAGAAAGCGGCTTGCCCAAGATGCCAAAGGAAACAGCAAACGGATAGCTGGCTGGCTCGGCATTGATCGGCGGCCTCAGCATAAACGCCACATCCCCGGTGCCACCGGGCGTGATATTCACCTGGTCGCGAACCAGCGCGATCCAGTCGGAGGGCAGAGAGCGGTCTTCCTGGAGAACGTAGGTGCGCACCCCGGCCTGGTCGTTGTTGACCGAGAATCGAACGAGAATCGTCTCGCCGGGTCGGGCATAGAGAACGGTCCCCTCTTTCGGGTTGGCAAAAACGTGGTCGGCTGGATAGGCAGCGGCAACGTCTTCCACCTCCGCAGGCTCATCATCCGGCACCCCGTAATCCACCACTTTCGGCGCGGTATAGACCGGTTCAGGAATCCGGATGGGAACCGGGATCGGCTCGGGCTCAGGTTCAGGTTCTGGTTCGGGCTCAGGCTGGGGCCTCGCCTCCAAGGGCGGGGGAGCCAGGTCGATGAGCTTCGGCCCGTTATGAACAGGCTTCGGAGGCTCCGGTTCTGGTTCCGGTATAGGTTCGGGTTCGGGCTCTGGTTCGGGTTCAGGTTCCGGCTCAGGCTCAGGAATAATTTCGACAACCGGCTCCAGTTTTGGCTCTGGTTCAGGAAAAACTTCGACGACTGGCTCGGGCTCTGGATCAGGTTCAATGACCGGCGGTTCCACGGCTAGGGAAACCGGCTCTTCAGGAACGATCTCCGGCGCGACTTCCGTTTCGACCGGCTCCTTGATGACGGGAGGAAGGATTTCGGCGACGGGAAGCTCAGGCTCGGCTTCAACCGGAGGCTCAGGAACAACCTCCACGACCGGTTTCGGCTTCTTCTCCGCCTTCGGCTTCTTGGGTTTCTCCTTGGGCTTCTCTTCCACGGCCGGAGGCGCAACCCCAACCTCTACAGGAGGAGGCTCCTCAATTGGCGGCGGCGCAACCTCAACCGGGGGCTCAGGAATGACTTCAACCGGCTTCACGCCAGGCAAAAGCCGCATCACCAGCGAGACCGTCCCGTTGGTCTCAACCGGATCACCGTTCAGGAACAGATGGACCGTGAACGGGTAGTCACCTGGTTCGGCGGTGGGAGTGCTAGCGATCGTTACACGTATAAGGCCGGACTCAAACGGCACCACCGGCAGCCGAGGCTCCACGTCCGGCGCCCAAGGGCCAAGACCTTCCACCCGGGCGGTAAAAGTGACGACCTTCTCGGCGTCGTTGACACAGGTGAAACCCAAGTCCAACGGTTCGCCCGCCGGAACCTGCACGACCGTTCCGGGGGCCGGATCATCCCATGCCTTCTGATACGATGCGCCAATCAAAGTCTTAGATTCTTGACAACTCGGCCCTTCGCTTACGCTGAGCGGCAAACGCCACCACGTTCAGACCGAACTCGATCGCCCTCCTGATGCGATCTCGACTCCCTTCGTCGTCCGCCTTCGGCAAATTCCCTTGCCAAGCTCCGCCGTAGTCATGCGTACTAAGGATAACCCCTTTTTCCAAATCGCCGGTAAGCGCTCCTTTATCCGCGCCGCCCGGAGGGGCACTGGAGAACATGTGGTGGGCGCGCATCAGAGAGGAATCCTTGGGGATCGCCTTCATCGTGGCTCCCGCCGCCTTCGCAATGTCCGCAAACGACTTCACAAACCCGTCGCTCCCCTTGCTCGCCTCAGCAAAGAGGGTCCCTCCGGCGTCCAGATACCGCCTCAACCCCTCCAACTGCTCCTTGTTCAGGGCCTGGAAGTCGCCTTCACAGCTCACATAGAGCAAAAACGGCTCCGGCCCCGAACCGGCGGTTCGCAGGTTGAACAGACCATCAAATCCCAAATGGAATCCCAGCCCGTTCGCCTCGCGGATCATATTGTAGAGTCCAGCGCGATTCGGCTTCCAAGCTCCGGGATCGGCAGTTGGGAGGAAGCAAAGCTCGCCCACCAGCCCATCGGCATAGCAATGGGGGAAGGCCCAGATCCGGTAGAGCAGGTTCAGCTCGTCCTCAGCGGGATCGAACGGGTTCTTGGCTTCCTTGACCGCCTTGTCCTTGCCCGAACGGTCCACCCTCGCCAGCTCGATGTAGGGAGTCTTGGGAAGCTCCTTGGTGGCCACCACCTGCCGCCCTTCCACCAGCCGGAAATACTTCTTGCCCCCACCCACCGTAATCGCGGAACGACTATCGTAGTTGTCCTCGTAGGCGATGGTGATATAGACCTGCCCCTTCTCCTCCAGCACGAACGACGCCGGCTCGGAGAGCAGAAGCGTCCGCCCCTCGCTGTCTACGGCGTAGCCGGGGGCGACGATCACCGTCTTATCCTGCTTCGCCGACACCAGAACCTCCAACCCCATCACGATGCCGGGGCGGTGGGCGCCGGTGGCGTGGAGGGCGCGGTGTGAGGCGTGCTGGCCATGGGCCTCCCGCCAGACATCGGCATCGATGGGAAGCTCGTTAAACGGCTCTATCCCCGAAATGCGTCGACCAATGAGTTCCTCTATCGGCATGGTTAACTCGTCCTTCCAAGAATTCGGAGGGAGTAGGCGGTGTGGGCCGGCTTCTCCCAGGCAATGATGTCGTGAACGATCTGCTCGTTGATCTTGCTCGGATCGGGAGCGGCAATACTCACGACGAATGTGTGTGCGGGAACGTCGCCCAACTTGGTATCCGGCTTGCCCATCTTGGTATCTGGGCCAAGCCGCATTCCCTGCACCGGCATATCGTTGATATCGGGCTTCACGCCCGTGTAGATTTCAATGTAGCGCGACAGACCGCGCTTGGTACCCCTCCAGCGCCAAAGCTCCACCGCTTCCTTGATGAGTTGGCGACGTTGCATCTCGCTCCAGTTCTCGTCCAGCGGCAGGCACACCCAGGTTCCCAGCCACAGCAGGAATTCGGAAGGCGTGGTGTAGGGGCCGAACAGCGCGTCCAGCCGATCCAGTGTGCGTTGGAGGGGTCGGATGAAGTCCTCGAAGCCCAACAGGTAGCGCTCGAAGAATGGCGACTCCCCATTGTCCTCGTCCCGCATCTTCTGCATCTCCTCAGCGTAGATGCTGGGGAGCATCGAGGCGAGCTTGCCGTGGGGATGCTCCAGGGTGAGGAAGCCAGGCTTGCGGATTTCGCCTCCGTTGGGAAGCTCCTCCACCACCATGTCGAACCCATAGGTGTCCGGGCTGACCCCTTCGGACATCTTGGGGTCCAGCTCTAAACTGAACATCCGACTCTCGCCCCCCAATAGCATGGCCGTCATCGACTGCCCGTCGTCGCTCACCTGATCCTGCTCATCCAAAGCCGCGCCGCCCTGGTACTCCCGCGCTTTGCGCTGGAGATAGGTCCAGTTGGCCCAACTCTTCTTCCACCCGCGATGGCTGGGTTCGAGAGCCAGACGAATCTTGTGCGCCTTGTCGTCGGTTGATGTAACGGTCACTATAGCTTTACGCTTGGGCTCGGCCTTGTGCCAGAGATGATCGTAACGGTCCAGCGCGATTTCCGGGTTCTCCGGTCGGAGTTCCAGCGTGAGGAAGTCGGGCCGGAGATCGACGTCTAGGCCCTCCAGGGAGGTCTTCACGGGCTTCTGCGTGGCGGTCGCCAAGTTAGCCTGCCCCTCCGTTCAAGGGTGTGTAGTCGTCGCTACCGACCGACGTAATCGGGACCACACGGATATTGTGGGACCGGGTGCAGAACAGCTCATGGTCGCCCAAGCGGACGCCCTGCTCGTTGGAGGCCAACTCCTCGGGACCGAAGACGCCTTCGTCCGCATTGAGCACTCGCGACGTGTAAATCTTGGCATCCAACAGGAACGCCACCCCCCGCACCGCCCCTATCTGCGCATAGATATCGGCGAGAGTGAGGGACCGCCGGAAAGGCCAGCCATCCCCATTGGGGCCGCCATAGAGCGGGTGGAGGAACATATTCAGGCGGTGGCGCACCCGGTTGGATACATCCTCGGCATTGGCCCTCGGATCGGCCACCAGGCGGATATCCAGGGAGACGTAAAGGTACTCTGGCTCCGTGACCTCGACCACTGTGGTCAGAAGCTTGTGCTCATCCAGGTAAGCGAGGACCTCTTCGATGGTCTTCGGGCTGACCTTCAAATGCTCGGGACGAGGAACCTCGATATTCGTTCCCAAGGCGGGCACGACCAATAGACGCACGGTGCCGGGATTCGGCAGATTGCCGCCCGAGTTGGGATGGAGCATCGGCTGGACGCACCGCGCCCGCCCCACCGCCGCCGTCGCCTTCTGAGCCAGGAACTCGAAGTCGTCCGCCGTCACCGCCCGGTTGCGAATCTTGAGAATCTCCTTGGCGCGCATCATCGCCCGCTCCAGAGTTTCCTGATCGCGCCCACCCGTGGCAGGCCGGGGGTTGGAGACGGTCGAGATATAGGGATAGGAACCTTTAGTGATCGTTATCTTGTTCTCGCGAACGTTCCCCTGAACCCCGCCGCCAATGCGGTACGAGGACATCCCCACCACCAACCCCTTCTCGGGAATCGCCCCAAACTGGGTCACGCTTCCATCCGGGTTTCTCAGCACCGGGCCGAACGCGATGGTTCCGGTGAGTTCGTCGTAGGTGAAATGCCGATCGTCGGCTTCGCTCTGGGAGAAGTCGTCTACCCGAGTCCAGGGAACCCACCCCTCCATGTCGTTGGGGGAGTCGCCAAAGGGGCCGACGAGGATCGTATCCTCGAGGCGAAGGCCGAGAGTCGGGAAATACTTGACTTGGAACAGTTGCCCCGGCAACCCGTCGCTCACGCCCAACGGCTCGTTTTCGATGATCGAGCATTGCGTGGAGGAGACGGTGCCGCCCGCCGTTCGCGCCGTCATGAAGCGAACCTCGGGCGGCTTCTGATAGGGGTCGGGGCCTCGACTGTCGGGTCCTTTGGGCGGCAGGTCGGCGGCCAGGGTGGTGTACCTCACCCGAACCCAATAGGCTTTCGTTCCCGCCACCAGCGTATCCACCATCCCATCGGGCATCGCCAACTCCACGTATCCGGTGCGGTTGAACCCGTAAGTGCGATCCTCCACCACTTCCAGGGGCCGCCAAGACGCCGACCCGGCGTGCCAGACCTCCCAGATTTGGGCGGGATAGCTCTCGTTGAGACCCGTGGCGGCGGCGGTCAGACATTCGGTGTAAAGCTGGACCACGTTGCAGGAAACGTCGTTCTCGAAGCCCAGATAGAAACAATCTCCCTGGCCGGGAACTGCGCTGTAGATCGGGAAGCCGGGTAACTCCTCGGAGGATTGATTGGGCAGGTCGAAGGATCGGGCGTCGGAGGCTTCGCGTTCGCCGGTTCCCGCCTCGCGTCGAGGAAGGGCGATGGCATGACGCAACTTGGGGCGCACCATCCGCAGGTCGCGATTGGTGGCGAACTCGATAGCGTCTTCCGTCTCGGTTCGGAGGGTGGCGGCGATGGCCTCTCCGCTTCGGAGCACGATTTCCATCCCCTCGTTGTCCTCGTCATCCTCGATCCACCGGGAGAGCATGAATCGCAGATCGGTCTCGGCGGCCTCGGCGGGCTGGAGCCGGACGCCCAGCATGTCCAGGAACTTGATGTGGTTTTTCTCCGGGACCTGGTTCATGCGGAAGAGCATCGTCTCCGTCATGTAGGAGAAAAGTTCGATGAGAGTGACGCCAGGGTCGGAGACGTTATGGTCGGTCCACTCCGGGCAGCGGAGGCCGATCATGCGTTTGGCATCGTCCACCAGGGACTGGAAACTGCGGTCGTCGAGATTGGGGGAAGGGAGTGCCATCGTTAATCCTCACCCGGAATGGTGTAGAACGGGAAGACCAGGTTGCGGACGCTGTTGGTCGCGATGATCTTGTACTGGATATTGAGAAGCAGGGTGTTGTCGCTGTTTGACTTCGGCACGGTTTTCACTTCCAGCACGTCGATTCTAGGCTCCCACATCAAAAGCGCTTCCATCACAAATCGTCTCGCCAAGCCACTGGTGCCGGGGTCGTTGGGAGCAAAGACGAGATCGTGTATCTCACACCCAAATTCGGGGCGCATCGGGCGTTCTCCTTTTCGAGTCATGAGAATCATGCGGATCGCCTCCTCCACGTCCTGGTCCTCGTGAACCAGTTCGATCCGGCCCCGATTATCCAGCCTAGGCGGAAACTTCCATCCCGACCCCAAAAAGTTCTTCGTCGAATCCCTCAAAGTCCCGCTCTTTGCCTCCCTGGTTATATTACAAGCTTTGCAGGCTTGTTTTGACTCATTAAAACCAAAAGAGGGCTAGTATTTGCCTATATTGCATCCCGTCAGCCGCCAATGATCACCGTCATGCACCCGGCGGCGATGGTGTTTACGCTTGTCACCTCTTGAATCGTGTCCCCCATCCGGCAGGCCGGCTTGTTGTCGAACATCACGGTAGCGCTCGGAGTGGTGTCCACTCCCGGTCCATCCGGGATCAGCAGTTTCACAACCGCGCAGGCATGGATACTGGCCCCGCTCGCCGCCATCGCATTGGCCACCGCCGCCACACCATCCGCCGCGGTCTTCGCCAAGTTCGCGTCCGCCGCCGCCGACCCCGGCGTCCCCTTCGCCGCCGCGGCTGCCGCTGAGGCTTTCGCGATGTTCTCCACCGCCGTCGCAATGGCGCTCATAATCCCCGCCAAAGCCGCCGGACTGCACCCCCACCAAGCCGGCTGCCCCCCAATAATCACCGTAGAACTAGGAGGCCCCGGAGCCAAAGGCCCCCCATGAGCCGTCATATCCCCAATCCGAGCGGCCGGGCCGGTAGGCACTAGGAACCCTCCGGGATTGCTGGATTGCTGGATTGCTGGATTGCTTGATTGGATGCATCAGAAAACCGAGCAATCCAGCAATCCAACACTCTAACAGTCGAGCATTCCAGCAATCTAGCAATCCAGCATTCCAGCATTTCAGTTAATTCTCACCATCTTCCCCCGAATCACCGTCTCCCCTTCGGCCAGCAGTTGAGCCTCCCCTTCAGTCCGAATCTCGACCCCTTCCTTCGCCGCCAGCCTGATTTTCTTGCTAGAGGTGAACTCGATATCGCCGTCCGCTTGGATCGTGACTTTGTTATTGGAGAGGTCGATGACGATGGAGGTACCGCCGGATTCTTGCTCTATGACCAATAGGTCGCGTTCTTCTTCGTAGGAAATGAGCTTTCCAGATCGGGTTTGGATGGTGGAGGTGTTCATGAGGTTTCCTAATGGGAATTCGTTAGCTTTCCTACTATTTCTTGGGGAGGTTCACTTTCTTGGATCCCTTGCCGCCGAGGGGGTCGTCGTTGGACTTCTTGGACCCGCTTTGCGCGCTGCCGCCGCTGTTGATGTTGACCATCGACCCGATGATGCTCAAGACGCCGGAAGCCTGGACGTTGACCATCCCGCTGGCTTTTATATTCACCGCCGCGTTGGCAGAGATATTGATGGTGTTGCCGTTTGCGTCGATATCCACGATGTTCCCTCTGCCATCGTGAATCTGCACGCCTCCGCCGGGGTCGGTGGCGTGGATCATTTTGCCCTGGCTGGTCTTCATCGCGATCTCGCCCTTGTTCGACATGTAAAGTTGTTGCCCGTCGGCGGTGCTGACACGGATTCCCTGGTCGTCTTCCAGTTCGAGGACCTGGCCTTTGGAGGTCTGGATCAGGATCATTCCGTCGTCGTCGAGTTCGATGATGTGGCCGATGCGGGATTGAATGCGTCGTCTTCTTACGCTGCTTCCATCTAACGCATCGCCGATGCTCATTGGAGGGGTGTCCTTCCCATTCCAAAGCGCCCCGATGATGAAGCCACGCTGAGGATCGCCGTGTTCGAAGGAAACGAGAACCTCGTCGTCGACTTCGGGCATAAACATAAAGCCCCGGCCCTTGCCCGCCATCGGCGTCGCGATGCGGAACCAACCGGTGGACAGGTCATCGGAGAGCCAGGGGAACATCACCTGCACCCGTCCCATGTCTTGGGGGTCGTTGTTGTTGGTGACGATACCGACGACAACTCCGGGAATCTTGTTGTCCACGCTAACGGCCACCTCCCAGAATGGAGAGGAGCGTGGCGGGTTGCTTGCCGCTGATTACGAACTGCGTCGAGAAGCCCTCAGCGGCACTGAACGTGTGAGTAGTCGAGGTCAAGATGTATTTGCCGTTGAAGCGATTTCCGATGTTGCTTAGTTCCACGGTGTCTCCAGGACTCAGTTCGGGGTGGTTGTAGCAGAGGCCGTCCGCCTCGATGAAGGAGGCCCCGATCTCGTCGCAGATCGACTGGGCAAGGGAGTTCGCCTCCTCGGTGGAGTGTACCGGTCTGTCTACGACCACCATATCCGCCGCGCCGAATGCTTGTTGGGCAGTGGTTCGCCCGACGCCGCGCATAGCGATCTGGGGGCCGCCTCGGGCCTGGGTCGCCTGTCCAACGATGGCCTTCTTCTGAACAGGATCCCAACTCCTGACGGTCACCTTGCTGACCTGATTGGAACTGCTGACCCGGATTCGGAAAGACCTGAGGTCCTTGCCCCACTCCAGCTTGATCGTCGTCGGAGTCTGGTCCTCAACCTTCTTGAAACAGAGCTTCTCTTCGTCAAGATAAACCCGATGCCCGTTTCGCTTGCCCAAGAGTTGGAGAAACTCCCAGTCGGTCTGATTGCTTTGGATGACCCATTCGTGGACCCGCGTGGTCGTGTCGGCTTCGACTTGGAGTCCGTTCCTCTGGGCGATTTTTGCGACGATGTCGGAGTCCTTCATATTCGCGTAGGTCTCGCGACGCTTGCCCCGGTGTAAGCGGTGGGCCTTGTCCATGCACCTTACGGTCAAGGTGGCGCTACCCATGGCGGCAAGGTCGAGTTCCAAGGTAGTGACCTCGCCATTGAATATCTTGACCAGAGCATCGCGCCCTTGCCCTGCCTCAATGGTGACGGTGTTGCCCTCCTTCCAGTGGTCGCTGTCCAACCACTTGAAGTCCTGATCGTGAATCCGCAGGGAGCAGGCGTCGGGCAGATGCAAGCCGCTTTCCACAACCCCTTCGAGGATTGCGTGGTAGGCGTCCTGGGGCAGGGTGGCGCCGTTCACCTTGACGAAGAGTTGCGGGAGCGTGGAGCGGATTTCCTGCTGTGGCATATTACTTCAGCGCCGGTATCCCCAAGACTTGCCCTGGCTCGATGCTGAGCGGGTCGTCGATGCGATTGGCCTGGGCGATCAGCCGCCACTGGCTAGGGGATCCGTACTCCTCGTTGGCGATACCCGCCAGGGTGTCCCGAGGTCTCACCATTCTCATCTTCATGCCAGGTTCGGCAAAGCTGGTGGGGTTGGTGCCGGGACGATCATTCTCGTCCACCGCCTCCATCAGCGTCACGTTGGCCAAAGCCCGGACGGGAACGCCGTTGTGGCGGAAGAGGGTGAACCGAATGGACAAACTGGTGATCGCCGCCTTGAACTGCCAGTTCTCGCCCCACTCGAAGAGGATGAACGGCGGGCGTCCCTTCTTTGTCTTGTTGTTCACCTTGGTGGGATCGACGAGACAGAGATTGAAAAGCTTATCGGTGTGAACCCGTACGTCGCCGAGGGGATCCTCGAAGACATCGAACAGGAGTTCAACGGTCATGCTCCGTGCGCCGCCGCCGGTAAAGTCCATCTTCGGCACGTTCTTGCCCGCAACCGGCTTCGCCTGCCAGTTATTGGTCTTGGCGATGGTGTACTCCGTGGGGTTGAAAAGGCAGGTTAGCTTTTCATTGTTGTACATGTTCGTGATGGTGGCTTTGGTGAGGCTCATGTTCTCTTCCTTATGCTATCTTCCCGCGCGCTGGGCTTCGAAGGCGAGCTTGCGCTTCAATAGAATCCAAACTTCGTTGGCCAACAGGTTGACCTCGCTCCCCGGCAGGGCCGACTCCTGCTTTTGGGCGGTTTCCATGGACCGGGTTCCACCTGCGTCACTCGATGTGCCGCCGGGGGAGGCGGTGGAGGTCTGTACGGCCATTGCTTCGCTATCCGACTTTGGCACAGAGACCGGCTTAGGCGGGGCGATCAGCATCTGCGGTGGCTTCAGCGAACTGCCCGCCTGCATTCCCGACGGCTCGGGGGCTTTCGGAGGCAGGACCTCAGATCGGGCCGCCCCCTTCTTCGGCTGGCTGACCGGTCGGGGCATTTGGGATTGCGGCTTCATCGCGCTCGGCATCGGCGTCGAGGGCATCGTCGCCTCGGGTATCGACGGACTGGCGGGGGAAGCCGAAGGCATCGACTGGGCCGCGGGCATCGAGGGTGGACTACTGGTGGGCTTCTCCGGCGCGACGGTGATCGACGGGCTGACCCGCATCATGGGCGATGCTCCCGGCCCTTGGGGCGCCGTCGCCGATTGACCACCCGAACCAGGCGCCTCACCGACCATTGAAGGAGGCGTCGGGATCGAGGGCCGGAATCCGATGGGTGCGCTGGCAACGGTCGGGACGGACGTAGATGCAGACGGCGCGGCGGAGCTGGAAGGAAGGCTCCCCAGACCGGGCGTTGATGCTGGGGCGAACCTGGAGACGGGGGCCGATGATTGGGAGCCACCCCCAAGAGCGGAGATCGAGGGTCGAGTCAGGGGGTTTGGGGCGAAAGTGCGGGACAAGGGTGAGAAGGGAACCCTCGATGCCGATCCGACCATGCCCCCCACCGGACCGCTTGCCCCGACTCCACCCGTGATCGGCCCTCGGGTAGACAGGAGCCCGGCCAAGAGCGATCCGGCGCGGGCATAGTCGGGAGTTGCGCCACGCCACGCCCCAGTATCCGGCTTGGCTTCGACTCCATAGAACCCTCCAAGCATGCCACTGCGGATACCGGCGAACGTCACCGGCGAGATCAACGGGGCGCGGGGCATGAATTCGGTCGAGATGCTCGCCTTCACCTGCTGGTCCAAGTCCGGGCTGGTGTTGAGGTGGGGCGAAAGGTAGATGGGCAGGCCGAAGAAGTCGACAAACCGCATTCGCCTTTGGGGTTCCTCGGAAGCGAGGTTGAAATTGTCCTGGGGAAGATCATCGGTCGCCAATCCCGCTTGCGCCCGTCGCTGACGGTTGAGCGGATTGAGGGGGATCAGCGGGGTGAGGGTTGCGGGGAGGAGGCGAACAGGGGGAGTCCCTCCTTCGTAGTCCACCGCCATCTGCACCGACTTCCGCCCATCCACCTTGGCCTGCGGCCCGTAGCCCTGCGAGGCCAAACTCTCGGCGAATCTGGGCTCCAGTTTCAGATTGACGGCTCCGCCGGTCAACTGCCGCGGGTGCAATGCAGGATAGAGGACCCTCGATCCCTCTGGCAACGACTTGGCAACGGTTTGCAGAGTCTGGTAGTCCACCTGCCCCGCGCCCTTTGCCATATCTTTCCAATCAAAGGACAGACCAACCGTTGCCCCTTGCCCGACATCCGGGCTAACTTGGAGCGGCGGCGCGACCAGGGTGATCTGGCCATAGAGCATATCGGCGACCCGATCCGGGGAAGCCTCGACTCCCATCCCACCGACCACCGACCGGGGATCGAGCTGATTCTGCAGGCCCATCTGGGACAAGGCCCCCATAGCGCCAATCGCCCCGATCTTGCCCCAATCGGGACCAGAGCGTTGAGGAGCTTCCATGGGGGATTCGGCAGGCTGGCTTCGCTGAACGGCAAGCTCGGGCATCAGGTCCTTGCGCATCGGCTCGTTCCATACCGGAGACATCGGGACGCCCTTGTCGACGAATTCATTGCCGAACGCCTGGGCGGCGAGGCCGTTTGTCAGGTACTGGGGCGCAGCCTGCTCCGGGCTCCCCTGCTCTTTGGCGGTCTCAACCGCATCCGCCATGGATTGCTGAGTCAGGTGGAGATTGGCGAGAAGGAGGCCGCCGTTGTAATTCTTGGCAAAAACCTGCGCCCGACTCGCTGAAGCCTGGAGCCGCGACTGGGGCATTTCACGCCGCGCCCGCTTGGTTTCCGACTTGAAGATCGCTTTCCAAAGGTGGATGTTGATGTCCGGCTCGTCGGGTAGAACCTCCAGAGCAGGTTCTCGCGAGCCTTCCGACCCCGCCTCATCGGCGTCGTTTTTTTTTGCCAACGACTTCTCGAGCTCCTGGGACAGAGCCATCTCGGGAGGGACGGCTTCTTTCCGATCGACGTGCAACCAATCCACGAAATCGGAAATATGCGAAACGGAGATGTCATGGCGATCCCAAATGTCGCCGACATCAACCTTCGCGCCCAACTCGTGGTGCTTTTGGATTTCGCCCAAGAAGCCCGCGATCTTCATCACGGATGCCGGGGGCTTCAGATCGTGCTTCTCGGACGCAGACATTAGCGGTTGGACCTCGTTACCAAGCCTTCATGAGCGAACTCCAGCGACTCGATGGCAACGGCTCCTGCGCTGGCTTTCAACTCGGGGCCAGTCCACTTGACCGGGTAGGCGTTCATCAAGTGGTACTTCATCACGGGCTTGCCGTCCGGGTTGTAGACCGTGATGGTGACGTTCTTCCGCTTGTGGGCGCCATTGGAACCCTGGGCGTACCAGTCCATGGTATCGCAATACCACTTGAACAGGTCCTCGCCTGGGTCGAGCCCGCGCTTGAGGGTGATGTTGGAGTACTTGGTACGGACCGGGAGCTTGTGGGTGTAGGTGTTGAGTCCACCTTCCATGTACTCGTAGGTTTCGGTCTCCATGGTGATGGCCGAGCACTCGTCGAAGCTCGCCACCTCCAACCCATCGATCTCCACCCAGAAGCTGAGTCCAATAAACGCGTCTTTCCCTTTCCTTTCGTCAGTGCTTGCCATGCGTTTTCCTCGATGTCTCTCCTTCCGTCAATTCTATGATAGTACACGTCCCGGCGAGAAATGCCGTCACCTTCGTTAGGGAGTTCATTTTGGCTTCTTGCCCTCCACTCCCTTTGCCTGCAGATGCCTCTTCATGAGGTTGTCTTTGAGAACATCGAACTGCGATGCGTGGTTCTTCCATGCCTCGTCTTGCACAGTGTCATTGCTCATAGGAGCGGCATTGTAAAAGTTGACCGGCTTCCAGCGTCCCTCCGGCGTCACAAACCCATCGACGGGGCCGACGTAATAGTAGCCCTGTTCGAAGATGGACTTGCAGTAGCTATCCACATCGACGAAGGTCTCGGGCTTGATGTTCTCAGCATTTTTCATCATGTCGGCCTTGTTGCCATATTGAGAGCTCACTTGTTCATCAGGGATGTTCCCCGGTGACTTATAGGCGTCGGCGTAACCGCCCTTGACGACATCGGTGGCGAAGGCCAGTTTGTCCTTGCCCATGTCGATCTTGCCATGCACTTTCGGGCCGAAGCCTGATTTTTCGGCAGCGAGAGCTGCGCCCAACTGTTGCTCAAACTTCGCCCGGTCGTCGACGCTCATCACGGTAATGAAGACTTCCGTCTTGAGGCCGGGGATGGTGCCAATGAACATACCGATGCCTTCTTTGGCTTTTTCCGTACTGAAGCCCGCGCTTTGAACGGCGTTCTGCGGACCGACGGTTGCGGTCGGCTTCTTGCCATCCTTCTCCATCATCTTGTCCACGGCCTTGGCGGTGGCGACGGCGGCGGCAGGCAAAGCCGCGCCTTTCTTGAGATCGGGCGGCGGCGGAGTGTACGCATTTTGTCCATACTGCTTGGGAGCATCAGGTACAGACCCAGGCGCTTTGGGCGCTTTAACCGGCTCGGGCTTCCAACCGCCCGCCGGATTCTTCTGGGCGGCTTCGCGCATCTTGGGAAGTGAACTGTCCACCTCTTTGCGAAACAGGTCGTACTGATCGAGCAGCCATTTGCCATCGACGGCCGCTTCCAACGCCTCGTCGGCAGGAGTGACGCCCGGCAGGTGCCCCGTCTCCATATGGGCCGACCTGGCCCGCTTGTAGATGTAGGTGGACAGGTTCTCAAAATAGGTCAGCCCCGGGGACTTGACTCCGGCCTTGTTTGCCGCACCTGCGTAGCGGTTGATGTACTTGAACAGCTCATACTCTCTGCACGCTTTGAGGATGTCGCCGCCAGAATCGTGAATCACGTGCCGGATCATCTCCAACTGGGAGAGAGCACTGGTATAGGCTTCGGCGTTGGTGAGCGGCCCGCCCTTGACTGCGGCAGGCGAGATGTAGGCTTCCTTGGTGAGGAAGTTTGCCTCCATTTGCAACTCGGTGATCTGTTCCGCTTTGGCGGCTCGTTGGGGAGAGTTGGCGGGAAGCGCCTCCAGGTCCTTGATCTTCGAGTCGATATCGCGGAGCAATGCATCTCGACCCTTGTTCTTGACGGCATCGCCAACTGCTTTGAGGTCCTCTATGCTGTGCTTCACCCCCGCCGCCCGCATCAGGTCCTCGACTTGCGCGACCGCGGCGGGATCGCCGCCCGCGTGTTCCAGCATCTTGGCGAAGTTCAGCTTCTCGGACTTCTCCGTCACCTTTGCCATAATCGCGGCTCTGCGCGCGGGAGGGACCGCCGCCAGCGCCTGTTCCACTGACATGAGCTGGGACTTGTCGGTGTAGAAGTTCATCAGCAGGGCTTCGCTCCAATTTGCCCCATACTTGCTCGCCATCTGAGCCTCAAGCTCGATCACCCGCTCGCCGGCGCCCTTGCCTTCGAACCCCTTCACGTTGATGTCAAAGTCACTGATGATCTCGGTAGAGGCGTTGTCCAGTGGTTTGGCTCCCTCGGGCAGGCCGTCAATGATCTTTTGGCGCCACGCGCCGATGTTCTCAGCCATCTTGGCGGCATCCTCGCCGCCGTTGGTGAGGGAGCCCATCATCCCTTTCCAGTTGCCGTACTCTGCTACGAACGATTGGATCGCCGCGCTGTCGTTTTTCAGGATCGCCACCGCGCGGGCAGAAGTTCCCTCCAGGAGTTCGGTGGCCAGCTTCGCCTGCTTTACCACCGACTCGGTGCCTGAAGTGCCCTTCTTGGCCGATTCGAGCAGGCGAGCCACGAAATCGTCTTCCGACATCGCCAGACCCTTGGTTCCCTTGTAGGCGTCTCGGGCCGCTTCTTCCAACTCCCGAAGTGCTTTTGCCTCGGTGGTATTCATCGCTCGTCGGGCGATGCTTGCCAGCTTTCCAAAGGCGCCCACTGCCCCGGCTACATCCAACCCCGCACCGATCAGTTCCACGGCCAGCCAGAACAGGCTTGGCTCGTCTTTGGAGATGAGCCGGGCCTGGTCCAGAGATGAGTTCACGGCGGCCGACTTGAACATATAATCGTCGACCGCCTTGGCGGCGCTGTAGACGCTGAGGCCCGCCGACCCGATCATCGCCACGGCGGCCAAACCGCCGGTCGCAACCATCGCGGTAACCGCCAGCGCGATGGCGGCCGCCGCTTGGAGAATGGCCCAGAACTTGGCGTCCTCCGCCTTCGCCTTTTGGGTTTCGTCGATGGTTTTGGCCGCCCCTTCGCCTTCGCGGACCCCAAGCTGCTTGCGGGTCATGGAGACCATCTCCGGCAGCTCCCAGAACTTCTTAGGAGACATCTCGTCCTGGGCATAACGGATGTCCTTCTCGACATCCTCAAAGTGATGGAAAAGCTTTAGCTCCAAATCCCCTGCATTCTTCTCGTCGAGAACCATATCGGGATTGAAGTCGCGACCCAGTAGAAGCGGGTGTTTATCGCCGTGGGCTTGCCGAATCTTTGAGAAGCGTTTATAGCCATCGACCACGGCAGCTTTCGCTTTTTCGTCAACCTTGCTGACGATAACCTCGGTTACCGAGTCAAGATTTCCATAGTGCGGTTTATTGGTACGGGCGCCAATCGCCAGCCAGTGGTAGTGGTCCAAGGAGCCATAGATGGTGGCGATATAGGCATCCATCGCCTTCTTGACCTCTTGGGCCGATGTTCGGATCGAGTTGATCGGGGCGTCCGGGTCGGCCTTGTCGCGCGAGAGGTAGCGCTTCTTTTGCTGGAGAACGATCTGGAGATTCTCGGCCAGCATGTACTTGACGATGTCGACGCCCTTGTTCTCGAAGGCAGAGACGAAGTCCTTCTTAAGTTGCTCGAACTCTTGATACGAGTTGATGTCGTATTCTTTGAGCTTGGCTTCGATGGCCGCACGGTCGCTCTCGTATATGTCGCCGGAGTAGCGAGGCATCGAGCCACCCCTGGGTCCGAGATCAGCTGCCGAGTTCTCGTATTCGTCTTGACGCTGCTTCCGCTTGCTGGCGGAGATCATGTCGTCGACATGTTCGCGCACCAGCAGTTTGCGGATCATATCCTTGTCCTGTGCGCTGGGCGTGATCTTGAGAATGCGCGCCATGACCTCCGGATCGACCTTCTTGGGCGGTTCGGGCGCTTGCTCTTGACTTGGGTCGCCGAGTTTCCTTTGCAGGACGTGAGTAGCGGGGGCGAGGACTTCCTCGGGCTGAATGGTATTGGGCGAGGTTGGGTTGGCGGCTTCTACGGCGGCGACGATCGCTTCAGCCCACTGGTCGATGATCTCGGCATCCGATGAGTCCTCCAAGTCGATCTGGATATCAACGGTCACCTCGTCGAGGCGGGTTGGCCTTTGGCGTGGGCGGGTGGAGAGGATTTGGCCGGCTTTGGCAAGCGCCCTCATGCTCAGACCATCTAAACGATTTTGAACCCCGGTAGAAACCGGCTCGTCGTCGGCGGGTTCGTAGGTTCGGATATAGCGACCCACCCTTAGTCCCTGGCCATACGCGAGGTTTGAGGCGACTCGTTCGCCCACCTCTTGTGCCTCTTGCTCCATGTCGTCGCCGCCGGTTGGGGTGGCGAAGCGCATTTTGCTTCCCACCATGCCCATCTGCTGGGCGACGTGAGTGGCTTCGTGAGCGAGTAGTCCCAGGCCTTTGGCGCTCCGGGGATCGTACTTCCCTTCGGCAAAGAAGATGTCGCGGCCAATGGTGAAGGCTTCGGCGTTCAGCGACTTGGCGGCGGCCTGGGCGGTGGGGCCGGTGTGGAGGCGTACGGATGTGAGATCGAAGCCCAGGTGCGGAGTTAAGTCGGCTCGGGTTGCGGGGTCGAGGGGCGCGCCCGAGCCTCCCGCTTGGGTGAGCTTATCCTGGAAGACCTTGGCGTCCTCCGGAGCCGATGTCTCGGCGTCCTTCTTCTGGGGCTTGGGAATGTTTGCTTTGGCCAGCGGCTGGGCGTTTGCCGTGGTCTTTTTGCCCGCGAACTTCGGCTCTTCCTCTTTGGTTGCAGGCTTCGTGGCTTCTGCCGCCTTTTTGGCGTCCTTTGCGGCGGGGGAAGCGTTTGGTTTGGGCTTGGCGGCCTCGGGCTTTTCCGAGGCGTTGGGCTTGGGTTTGTTTTCCTCGGGTTTTTGGGCGGCAACGGGGGTGGGTGCGGCGGCGGTGGAGTCGGCCTCTTTCTTGGTCGGCTTGGATTTCTTTTCGACCTTTGGAAGACTGGCGCCGGCTTTGACTTGGGAATCGGGCTTGGGGGCGGGCTTGGGCTTTGGTTTGGGTTTGGGCTTCTCCTCAGATTGGTGGGAGGCGGGTTTGTCGCCCTTGGGGGCTGGAGGGGCGGCGACGGACGTCGTGTTGGAATGGAAGGTGGCAGTGGCGGGTGTCGAGGGTTTCTCGGCCTCGGCGGGAGGCGTGGGGGGAGGGGGGGCGGCACCAGCGGCGGCTCCGGCGGTGGGCGAAGCGTTGGCTCTGGCTGCGGCCTGTCCGGCATTGACGCCTGCGCTTGGTGCGGTTGGAGGCGTGGCTCCGACCCGGCCTGCGGCAGGCGAGTTGTTTGCGGCGGCTCCGGCTCGGCCTGCGGCGGGGGTGTTTTGTCTTGCTCCAACTGCGCCCGCTGCGGGGGGACGGTTTTGGCGGCGGACGTGGATCTGGTCGGGAGCAGCGGCTCCGTCTATCCCCGTGGCAGGAAGGGGGTCTTCTTCCTCCCTCTCTGGAACCGGGATTTCGCGGACATTGAAGCTTCTGGGGGGAGGGGGGGTGGCCGGGAGGGGATCGTGGTCCAAGAATCCGATCATCCTTCCCGCTTCGGCCGCAAACTCTCGGGCGGTGTCCCACACGATAATGTTCGCATCAGTGGCGGTTCCCATCGCTTCGCCCACGGTATCGGTTAGCTGTTCGACGCCCAGGGTTCGGGCTGTGGCCGTAATGGCTTCGGCGTGGTGCAGGACCCGCATCTCCAGGCGAACGCCCTGGGCACGGAGAAACTCTTCCGCCATGGTCCGGGTCTCGACCATACTCCTTCGCCAGGCGGCATTGTGGCCACGCTGGACGCCCAGCCACTCACTTGCGGCCGTCACTCCGGTGTGGACGCCCATGGCCAGGGCGACGGCATCGCTAATCCGGCGCTGGGCAAAACTCATCACGTCTTCTGGACGGGAGATCGCTTCGTGTTCGAACTCGGTGGCCAGTTGGTAGACCGCGGAGATGGCCTCGGTGGACCAGCGCTCCGCATCCTCCGCGCTTCGAATGGAAAGGCCGCCCCGCACTCGTTCCGTAGCAAAATCTGCGATGGACGCCGCTCTCTGTCGAGCCCAATCCTGTACGGCGTAGGTTCCTTCGGAGACGCTGTCGCGCAACTCCCGTCCCCGCCGCGTGGTGTCTTCTGCCTGGCTGATCAGCAGTCGTCCATATCGTTCGGCATCCAGTACCGTCCGCTCGTAGAGCTCTCGCGAGTCGTTGTAGACCCTCTGACCCAGTTCTTCCGCCTCAAGGGCGGCGGCTTCCAGTTCTTCTTCGATCTCCAGAGCGAACTCTTCGATGTGTTCGGCGACGACTCGGGGCAACGTGCGGCGACGTTCGCGGAAACGGAGCATATAGCGGCGGATCGAGGCGCTACGCTCCCTGGCTCGGTGCAAAATCTCCTCGCCCGATCCCACCAGTTCCAGAGCTTCGGCGGGGATCTGAGCGATTTCGCTCGCGATGTCCTCCGCCACGCGAAAGGCTCGATCCACTTCTGAGTCAATCCGGACGGCGGAGTCACGGACCACGCTCTCTAGGAATTCGAGAGTGCGGTTGGTCGTCTCTCGGGCCCGGTTCACCATCGTGTCGATGGACTCGTTGGTGACCTGCATCAGACGGCGGACGATCTGCTCCACCAGGTCGGCGGTTTCCGAGCCGATGCCCCGCAAGGTTCTCTCGCCGATCTCTGCGCCTCGCGTGACGATTCGTCCGCCCGCATCGATGATCGGCTCGACCAGTCGTGCCCCGGTTTCTGCAAGGCGGCCGCCGTTTTCAACAAGGGGTTCGGCGGCCCGTCGCCCGCCATCGACCACGATTTCGCCCGCCCGCCTTCCCAGGTCGACGGCCCGTCCACCCACCGCCTCGCCCGTCGCCACGATCGGCTCTGCCATGCGCCAGGCGCGGTCCGTGATTTC
Organism: uncultured Fimbriimonadaceae bacterium; assembly: GCA_964501275.1. Taxonomy (GTDB): domain Bacteria; phylum Armatimonadota; class Fimbriimonadia; order Fimbriimonadales; family Fimbriimonadaceae; genus 55-13. The sequence goes on from CAZCSP010000002.1 coordinate 87,698, forward strand.
GGAGATGCTGGGGATTGGGGGAAGGACGGGTATCGGCATGGTCAGCCCCCTAGTTCAACCCGCGACGCTTGGCGTCCCGGGCCTCTTCCACCATCAGTTGGTAGACCTTCTCCGCGACTTTGGCGGGGTCTACACCCTTACTTGAAATCTCTTTACGTTCGCCAATCCCCGACCCCTTGCCTTCGGTCCCCGTTTGGGATGGCGGCGCGGATGGGCCTTGCGCCGTCGGGAGGGCCTGCATGTGCAGGTAGGTAGGTTTCGCCGGCCCGGCATCTTTCCCCGTCGGGCTCGCGTTCTCCTTTTGCTTCACCGAAACTCGGCACCGTAGCGTTTTAATGAAAAGCATTTTGGGGAATTGCTTGATTGCTGAAATGCTTGATCGCTGGATTTCTCAAAGAATCTAGCAATCAAGCATTCGACAATCCAGCAATATCAGAAGTCTCCGCTCAGCTTCCGATTGATCTTCGATATCTCTTCGACCCACTTGTGACGCTCTTTGTGTTCCAGGTTGAGAATGTCTTCGAGCTTCCAGTGGAAATGGTAGGCGATGAACGCTACCTCCTCGTAGAGCGCCTCCGAGGGGTAGCGAACTATTCCCCCGGCTGTCCTTCCCCTTCGCCAAACTGGTCAGGGTCGAGTTCGTTGATCTTGCGATAGAACTCCTGAAGAAAGGACAGGTCGGCCGAGAACAGGTTCTCGATGACCCCGGTCTCGATGACTTCCACGTCGCCAAGCTGAGTGATGACTCTGGCCAACAGGATGATGACGAGATACGCCGGGTTCGCCTTGACCCTAGGGTCGCGGAGGGGCGCGATCTCATCCATCGCCGTCGCCAGGCGCATCCTGCCTTTGCGGTGCAGCGTCCCGTCGGAGGACACATACCCGCGAGGCAGGATGAAGTCGAACTCAGTCTGAAGTCCGCTTTGCGCTCTAGCCATTTACCTTACTGCTGTCGCTCCAGACCTTCGTGCGCCAGTTCGAGAGACTCGATGGAGATCTCGTTCTTGGAGGCGTCCAGGGCCGGACCTTGGAACTTCGCAGGCCACGCCTTCTTAAAGGTGTACTTGGCCACGGGCTCGTTCTTCGGGTTGTAGAGGGTGATCGAGCCGTTCTTGCGGTTCTCCTCGATCAAGCCCTTCTCGATCTGGGCTCGCCAGTCGTGGAGACGCCGGTCGTCGGTGACGCCGCGCTTCAGCACGATGTTGGGCCACTTGAGGGCGCCGGGAATCTTGTGGACGATCAGGTTGCCGCCCTTTCCGCTGACCCGGTGCTCGATGATTTCGGTTTCTGAATCCAAACCGCTGACCTCACGGAAGAAACCCTCCGTGATGCCGTCGATTTCGAGATAGAACCTTAAAGCGCCAATGCCTTCTGCCATTGCTCAAATTCTCCTTAACTTTCCGTCTTATCGCCGCCGCCGGACCACTGTCCGATGCGGATGATCACAAACTCTGCCGGCTTCACCGGGTTCACGCCGATCTCCACGTAGAGGCGACCGAGGTCGATCATCTCCTGCGGGTTGGTCTCGGCGTCACACTTGACGTAGAACGCCTCTTCGGGAACCGTGCCGAACAGCTTGCCTTCCTTCCACTCGGTGAAGAGGAACGCACTGAGGTTTCGGCGAACGCGGCCCCACAGATCGTGGTCGTTCGGTTCGAAGACCACCCACTGCATCCCGCGCTCCATGGATTTCTCCAAGTAGTTGAAGAGCCGCCGGACGTTGACGTACTTCCAGCTTGGATTGCCGACGGTTGCCAGCGTTCGCGCGCCCCAGACTCGGATGCCCGTGCCGGGGAAGGAGCGAATGCAGTTGATGCCGTTCGGATTGAGGATCTCCTGCTCGGGCTTGGTGACCTCGAACTCCAGCGCCACGGCCCCCATTAGGGACTCGTTGGCCGGAGCCTTGTGAACGCCGCGCTCGACGCCGACTCGGGCATAGACGCCCATGATGTGGCCGCTGGGCGGACAGAAGACCTGTTGCTTGCTCTGCGGGTTCACCCGGTCCATGACCTTGATCCACGGATAGTAGATCGCGGCTTGGCCGTGGTCGCAGCTGAAGGGAGCGCTCAGAACCGTCTCCTTCATGTCCTGGGGAACCAGGCCGGGAATCGGGTCGAGGATCGCCATGCGATCGCCCATGCGCTCGCAGTAGCTGATGAGCATGGACTGGACATCGATGATCTGCTGCTTGCGCTTCTCGTCGATGTTCAGGACTTCAACCGAAGCCGAATCGCCGATCAGGGTCTCGCGCTTCCAAACGCCCGCCATCAGGTCGGGCACGGCGATCATGTTGATGTCGTCGATGACGGAGAGTCCGCCAAGCCCGCTTCGTCGAGCTTCGTCGCCGACGAAGTCCTCCACCTGCACCTTGCCGAGTTCCGCCGATAGGGGCAGGCTCGCGAGGTTGGCGGGCTGGGTTGCGTCCAAACCGCCGGTCAGGGAGAAAACGCCCGCGCTGGGCCGGGTCGCCACTTCGGTTTCAGTACCGAACTCGACGATCTTCGACTTGATGCCGCTCTTCCAGTTGGCGGCGGTCAGCGGTTTGGAGTCGCCAAAGCTCTCGCTCTTGCCGTCGCCACTGATCTTGACGCTGAAGCCGTCCTCGCCCTGGTGCTCGATCTCCACCGTCACCGAGTTGCCCTTGGCCCCGGCGTCGAGAGCCTTGACCGTGTAGGGGCCGATAGCGGCGGTCGCCGTCTTGGCAGGCTCGGGCAGCGCCGCCTTGGCTTCCTTCTTGAACACCTCAAGGTCCTTGTCTCGGGCCACGCGGACGATATACGCCCTGGCGCCGCCGTTGTCGTAGTACCCGCGCACCGCATAAGCCAGATAGCTGTCATCCATGTAGGGAGACGCGGTCAGGGATATGTTGTATCGCTTGACGAACTCCGACCAGGACCCGACTTTGCCGTTTCCACCACCGTTCGCCTTATTCGTTGCGACCATGGCGTTGATGGACTGTTGGGCGAAATCCAACAGGCCCTTCCTGGCTGCACGCTTGGCCGAGAGAATCTCGACCGTGCTCTTATCCAACTCGCTCGAAAGCGCGGAAAGAACGGTCTCGTCGTCTTCGCCGAAAAGTCGGCAGAAGTCGCTCCAACTGCTGATGAAGGTGGGCTTGTTAAACTCTCCACTCTTTGCATAGCCGATAAACGCCGCTGTATTAACGCCTACACCCTCGATCGGCTTACTGCCGCTATCGATTTCTTCGACGAATACGCCTGGCGCAAGATATTCAGGCATTGATGTCTCCTCCCATTAGGACCACCCTGGGGCACGCCCTGGTGTAATTCACAGCATACAGCATCGGAACTGCATTCCAACACTGATTTGCGCATGAATGTTCAAGAATCTTCTCAGATTCGTTCATAACCACGTTTTTTGAAGCGAATCCGGGCCTGGCACGTCCTTTAGAAATATGGATGGGAGGGGCTGAGCCAATCAAGGCTGACGAACCGGCGGCGGAGCAATCCGCGGTTCGCCCCCGCGACTTGACCTTCGACGTCGTGAAGGGCATCGGCATAGTGGAAGTCCTCTTCCACCACACGCTGTCCTTCACCGCCCGGAAGTTCACGGATCACCAATCCTTGGAGTGGTGGATCATGACGATCTGCAACCGCATCCTCCACTTCGCAATCCCCACCTTCCTGCTGATCTCAGCTTTACTCTTGGTGCGGAGCCTCGCCAAACAGGATCGCCCCAACCTGAAGAGCTACTTCAGCCGCCGGGTGATGACCACCCTCATCCCCTACCTGTGCTGGACCTTCATCTACCTGCTGTTCCGGTTCTTCGTGCTGAAGTCAGGCCCGGACATCTACCCAAGCACCTTTCAAGTTCCGGGAATGGGATGGGTGACCGGGCCGACCATCTTCATGAGTCCCGATGCGCGGGCCAGCGTCCTTCTATCCGGCAAAGGCTATTTCCACCTCTACTTCTTTTGCGTTCTGATCCAGCTGACTCTGCTCCTTCCTTTGGTCTTGGCGATCCTGAAGCGGTTCCGCCCCAGCTTCCGCGTGGTGTTTGCGATTGCGGTGGCCGCCCAACTGGCGTTCTCCCTCCTGCAATCCTACTACTTCAAGTTCTCCGCCCCCGGCAGCCTGATTTGGAGCTATATCCCGTCCATGCTGATGGGTTCATGGTTCGGCCTCAATTGGTCGCGGTGGGACGAGTTGTGGCCCAAGATTCGGACCACGGTTTGGGTGGCGCTGGCTGTTGGCGGGGCGGCGTACCTCGGGCAGTATGTGTACCTCCTGAACGGCGGCAAGCCCATCAACGTCCTGATCAATATCTCCTTCAACATCTACGCAACCTCCGCCGCCCTCGCCGTACTGGCATGGGCGAAGCAAGCGAAACGGGATAGCCTTGCGACCCGAGCCCTTGCCTATGTGGGCTCGATTTCCCTCCCGATCTTCGTCATCCACCCGATGGCCCTCTACTACCTGAGCGGCCCGACAATCGGGAAGTTCTTCGACGCCGTGCCCTTCACCCCGTTCTGGATTTTCTTCCCCATCCTGATCGCCTCGATCGTGGCTACGAAGTTCATCTCCTGGCTGAGGCTGGACACGATCCTGTTTGGGCGACGATTGACCTTTGCGCCTTTCCCTCTGCGGCGGGTTGAGGTGAAGGCTGATGGCGTTGGTTGATCTTTCGGTGGCCCTCGGTGTTTTTCGGTGGTTCTTTCAATTGTGGGGGATGGAACCACTGAAGGCCACAGAGGACCGCCGAAGGGGATGAGCAATCCTTTATCAAAATCACCTGTCAGCGGAGCCCGTCATCTCCGAAAATCGTTCATGGCAACCTCGCGCAACCGCTAACCCTCTCCGCCCGTCTTCCTTTTCGTGGCGGGGCCAATCGGGTGGGTTTTTTCTTGGGTTTGGGCCAAGGTCTTTGCGTTTAGTCCGAAGATGTATCGGGAGGATCGAAAGCTGGTGGCGCGGTCCTGCCTGCGGTCGCAGGTCTTCAGTCTGGGCTTCGCCGGACGCAAGGTCATCATCGATCCCAACCGGAAACTGGTGATCCTCCGAACTCGAAAACTCTGGCTGCTCCGCAAATCCCGCTTCATCCCGTTCGACGCCATTCAAGAGATCATCTACACCTACAACGATATCGACCCCGTCGGCAGTTGGTCCTGGAGCCACCAAACCAATGACCTGTTTATCGTGGGCTTGAAGCTGGAGAAGGGCGAGCGCGTCCTGCTCTTTCGATTCTACGGAACCGGCGACTTCTCCAACAACTCCGACTTCCCGGATTGGATGTTCCTGGGCGATATGATCGAGGCGAAGCTGACCATGCAGAACCAAGAAGGCGAGTCCCGAGCCTACGCCGATTCCCTCAGCGGGATAATCGGCGTTCCGGTGGGCGGGGATGTATAGCCAAATTTGTACGATGCCGACGCGGAGCGTCGGCATTTCCAATTTGAGTTGCCCTATCTGCAGACGTTGCCTTAACGCGGTTTGCTCATTTTCGGCGTCGTCTCCACAACGCCACGGCTCCCAAGCCAAGCGCGGCAAGGGTTGCGGGCTCGGGCACCGGTTGCTCGACTCCAAAATGGTAGGTGTAAGGATCGCTATAGATGCGCTCCCCGGTGGCGAGGTCGATGGCGGAAGCCTGGAATGTCAACGCATAGATGCCGGCGGCAGTGAACAGGAATGACCCGTGCTCATGGCCACCGACTGTGGAAATGAATTTGTCCGTCGCGTCGATGCCATCCGCCGTGGCGAACCAAACGGTGGGGCTGCTGCTGCCACCTTGGAAGAACGAGACGTGCCCACCGGTCGGAGCGGTGTAGTCCAAGAGCTGAAGGTCGATCCACTCGGCGGTAATCGGGTCTCGGCGGTCGTCGGTTTGCAGGTAGGTTCCAAAAGTGCCCGCCGGGATCTCTTCAAACCCGAAGCCGAGCCAAGGGATTCCGGCGACGTTGTTTGAAAAGTTGCGCCAAATCTGCTGACCCTCCGCCGCGCCGGTGAAGTTGTACACGCTACCCGCCGGATGCGTGAATCGAGCCTCCACTCCATAGTAAAGGTATGCCTCGTCGGGTGCGAACTCTTCATCCAAGTCTCCCGCATGGATGTGGGGATCCCATTCGCCGTCTTCGTAGCCTAAGCCGAGGTCGATGTGGCCTTCAGTAAGCTGAACCCACTGGGCGTTCCCGATAGCCGCAAACGCAAGTAAAAGGGACAAGGTGGCCGTTTTGATATGCATGGTGTTCTCTCCAAATCAATCTTGAGGGGGCTTTGCAAAGTCGAAGCCTTCCTGCGCCCATCCGTACAGGCGTCCGGCAGGCAGGTTTTTAACATGGGTGTCCGCGTACACATAGTTCGCGTTACCCTTGGTGTGGTCGGAGCCTGATCGATGAAAGGCGTCAGGCATGATTTCGCTGGTGATCCTCAACCATCGGGTGGCCGGGTTCGAGGTCGCAAACCAGATGTACGAGTGAACGTGGTCGTAGTAGACGGTTGCGGATTGGCTAGCGGCGATGACCCAAAAGAGCATGGTCTCGGAGGGTTTCGTCAGGTTGTCGAGGGATCGGGTCATGCCGGGCGTGATCTCGATGGCTTCCATCTCGTCCGAGAGGTCGCTGAGGTAGCCGTTGATGACGTAGCTGGTCCCGCCGAGCTTGGTGCGCTCCCGGCCCTTTGGGTCGGCGGGTGAGATGCGAAGCTCGTCAACTTTAGTGGTGTAGGGCGTAAGGTTATAAACCCACGCCTTGACCGGGTTGCCCGAGGCGTTGTGCATGCTCGATGGGGTGCCGCCGTCGTGGTCGTGGGCGTACATGAGCACCGCCGTCGCCAACTGCCTCATGTTCGACGCATCCATCGTCTTCTTCGCCGCCTCCTTGGCCTGAGCGAAGACCGGGAACAGGATCGCCGCCAAGATCGCGATGATCGCGATCACCACCAGCAGTTCGATCAGAGTGAAAGCCGAGCTTTTTTTCACAAAGGGATTATATACCCATACCCCCTAGGTGTATTATAGATTTTGAGGAAAAACATGAGAAAAGACGTTCAGAAGGAAACCGCGACCCGTTTGCACAAGCTTCAGGGGCAGTTGGAGGGGATTGAGAAGATGATGGCGACAGGCCGCTCCTGCACCGAAGTCCTGACCCAGATATCAGCCGCGAGGGCCGGCCTGGACAAGCTGGCCAACCTGCTCATCACCGAGCACCTGGAGAACTGCCTCGTCAACTCAACCGACGAAACCTGCTCCCCGGAGTTAGATCACGAAGAGCGAGTCAATGAAGTCCGCCGGACCCTGGACCGGTTCTTGACTTCGATGAACAACTGAGAAGCTAGACGCCTTTGATCGAACGAGCCGAATCGAACCAGAACCCGCTCGGAGTTCTTCCGCACTCGGCCGGCAAGGGCTTCGTGGAACTCGATCGCCCTGTACTCTATCCACCGCCACGCGGTGCCCCGACGGATAGGTCACAAAAGAGAAAGCCCCTGTCGAGTTGCCACAAGCGACGAGGGGCTTACTGTGGTGATCGGGAATGTTAGTAAAGAGCCTGCAATGCAGATGAATCGGCCTTCCCATTTGGGCCTCCTCACATAGGGTGGACGGAAGGGACGGTGAGGTTCGTTCGAGGTTTGGTGGACGTTCGCACCTTTTGACTAGGGAGTTTTTTCGGGAAGGTCTCTCGCAACGCTGTCTCGGATAGAATTCACAAGATCGCCGTCGATCGACTTCTGGGCCATCAGGATCGCATTTTTGATCGCCTTGGCGCTCGATCTGCCGTGGGCGATGATGCAGACTCCATTCAGCCCAAGCAGCGGAGAGCCGCCGACTTCGGCGTAGTCCATCTTCTTGCGGACCGGAGCCATCGCCTTTCGCATCGGAAGATAGGGAATCTTGGCAAAGGGGTGAGAGGGGACTTCATTGCGGATCATCTCCGCCATGAATTCGGCCACCCCCTCGCATGTTTTCAGCACGATGTTCCCCACAAAGGCGTCGCATACGACGACATCCACGCCAACGTCAAACATCCCCTTGCCTTCTATATTGCCCGCAAACCAGGGGAACGGGTTCAAAAGGGTTTGACATTGCTTCGCCCAGGCACTGCCTTTGCCCTCTTCTTCTCCAATGTTCAGAAGATGAACCTTGGGGTTCTTCCTTCCTTGGACCCTTTCCATGTAGGCGCGGCCCATGATCGCAAACTCCAGAATATTCTCGGGGTCGATATCCGGGCTGGCGCCAGCGTCCAACAGGAGAAAGCCATCGCCCCGGCTGGGAATCATACTGCCGATTGCGGGACGATGGACGCCTTGAACCTGCCTCCAGGTGAGGAGGCTGATCGCCGTGGCCGCGCCTGTGTTTCCCGCTGAAACGAATGCTCCAGCTTCTCCCGACTTCACCAGATTAGCCGCAACCGCCATCGAGGAGTCCTTCTTCTTCCGAATCGCTTCCGTCGGCTTCTCGTGCATGTCCACCACCTCGGTAGCCGGGACGATCTCCAGGTTCTTGGGAGGGTCTTGGCCCAGATGACGTTGGATGGCGTCCGGCCGGCCGACGAGAAGAATCTTATGGCTGACGAAGGGGGCAGCCTGGATGGCCCCATGCACCACCTCGGCAGGGGCATGGTCCCCTCCCATCGCATCGAGAGCGATGTTCAATCTGAGTCTTCTCCAGTCTTCATCAGATTGGCTAGTTGTTCGAACTCGGGGCGCCCAGTCGAGGTGGGGCAACTCGCACCCTTTTCTTTGGCGACCGGACAATCGCCATCCCACCCAAAGGAGCAGAGCGGTTGAATAGGAATCTCCACCAACAGTCCCTGACGCAGGAGGTTTTCGACAATGAGGTTGTTTCCTTCAAAGAGTTGGAAAGGTTCATCGGGAACGACCCGGGCAAAATCGCCGCTGCCGTAGCTGGACGGAATCCCATGGACCGGGAATTGCTCTTGGATATCAAACGCGATGTCCACCTCGATGGGTTCGCTGCACCGGGCACATTCTAGAACGGCGCGAGTTTCAAACTTGCCCGTGATCAAAAGGATGTTGCCGGTACTGACGGCCTCCAGGTAGCCCTCAACAGGCTTCACGAGGTCAAGGTCCTCTTCATCGGGAAGCTCAGTGGAGATGTCGACTTCAAGCTTCCGGCCTGGATGCTGGAGTACATCATTCAAGTCGAGCAGATCATCCCGTCTCATGATGTGGGCCAGAGTTTACCCACCTGTTAAAAACCATGCTGAGAAGTCCTAAACGAATGCCGACAATCAATGGCTGGTATGGCTGTTTCACGACTGGACTCAGGTGGTTTGCACATACGAGCGATTAATGCGGCGAAATCGGTAGGGAGATTGGCGCGCGTAGATTCGATCCTCTGCCGGATGGCAACGATATCGCACGGCGACGAACTTGCCCCTCCTATGCTGGAGAGGGTGTTGAACGCCGACCCGGTGCTCAGTCAGAAGGTTCCCTATTCGATTGCCGCCTATTGTGGCGAAACCAAACAGCCGATTCCAGGTTCGATTTGCGACGCCGTGAAGTCCTTCGGCTATGGATCGATCCGAGACCTGGTTTTGATCGTGGGAATCGCCGAGGTCCATCGGGAATTGGCGACCAGGGGCGATCTGAGCGCCGAACAGTTGACCCGCCAAGCCATCGCCGTAGCGGTCGCAGCGGAGTACCTGGGAGGCAAAGTGAGCTTGCCCAAGCATTTGTGCTTTGCCGCGGGATTGTTTGCGAACATCGGCGTACCGACCTTGGCATCCTGCGAACGGGGTTACGCCTCGATCTCAGCTTCCGCGGCGGGCGGAAGGGCCCAGTTGGCGGAGGTTGAAATGCAAGCTTTGGGGTGTACCCATGCCGACACAAGCTACTGCCTCCTGACGGACTACGCGTTTGAAGAACCCGTGGCCGCCTCGGCCCTTGCCCATTGCACAGAATCCAAATCGAATTTGGCCGTGTGCGTCCATCTGGCCGAGTCCTTTGCCCACCAACTCGGGTTCGACGGTGGCTTCGCCATTGTCCCGCCCGCGTTCAACGATGCACTTTTTGAAAAACTTGGCGGCGGTCCCTCGGACACCGAAAAAATCGTCGAACAGATCACCAAGTGGAGCTCTTTGAGTTCAAAGCTGCTGGCCTAGCATGAATCTTCGAAGATTGTCGGCCACATAGCCAACTTATCAGAGTTTTCAACCCGTCGCAGACAAATGCGGGATAAGTTGCTATACTAGGTCCCAGTTACCCGCATATAGGGGATTTTTCATGCGTGGACGAGGTGAACAGGTTTTGAACAAGCTGGCATGGGCGTTGGCTGCTGCATCGTTGATAGTCGTTGGTTGTGGTGGCGGTGGAGGACGTAGCGGAGGCAATCCTCCCCCTCCCCCAGGCGAAGGGTCGTATGTGCTTTTACCATCTGGCACTCCGGGCCGAGTCGCGGTTTCGTTTATCACGGGCGCTGGTCGCGCTCCGGGCGATATGACGGCCGTGATTGGCCGGGTGACGTTGCGCGATAGTTTTGGCGAGGTGGTGCATCCGCTGAGCCCCGGATTGAGGCTCTTGTTGAGCGGCTACACTGAAAATATTCAGTATGTAAACGCGCTCACGCTCAACTCACGGTTCTTCGATCACTTCACTCTGCGAGTAGACAAGGTTGAAGTGGACAACGGGTCTGGTTTCCCGACGGTTTTCCCACCCAGTGGCACCGATCCGCTGGTGAATACGGAGTTCCCGGCGAGCATCCGGGCACTGCCGGGCCGGTTGACTTCGGTGACGGTCCGATTGGACGACACGATGTTCGATACTGGAGCCATCGCTCCCGATCCGGTCTTCCAGGAAGACCTGTGGATTGCGGCGAACTTGGAAGATAATCCCGTTCAGGGGATCGATACCCTCAACGGTACGTTGAGCGACTATGTGATGTTCGATCTCAGCGGTATCCCCACTTTGGATCGCCCTGAACTTTCCACTGGCAATCCGGCGGGCAAGGTTTACTTCTCGGGCGATTTCAACGCGATCTCTGCCGGCGGCAACAACGGCACGTTCGAAGTGTTGACTCCGCTGGGATTCATCAGTGGCTCCTTCGCGCCGGTCCTGAATCTGCCTAACCCATCTGGGGCCAACATACCGTTTGGCTCTTACAAGCTGACCCAGCCCGATCCGCGCGACCCCGATCCCGAGACTCCGCTTACCGTGACGTTGGTTTCGGGAATCTACTACCAGCTCTCCGATGTGGTCGGCAATATGTCGAGCTTCGAGATGATCTCCTTCCCGCGAAGCCGCGAACGGGAGGTCTTCGACACTCAGCTTGGACAAAACGTACTTCGTGAGTTGAGCGTTCAAGACGTCGTTCTCATCCGACGCAGCGGTAATACGATTACACGCATGTATTTCGGCGAGATCAACTTCGGCAACAATCCCGGCGATTCAGCCGTCATCCGGGCGTATCCCATCGGCCAGATCGACGATGGCGAGGCGTTCAACGAGATCGAAGGCACCGTGGGCAACTTCCGGGATGTAAGCGGTAATCCAATCAGCCTCAACGTCAGCGATCCTCAGCGGGCAACCAACATCCAGAGAATCGGCTCGGGATCGTTCACGCTCCAGTCGGGAACCGACCTCATCTATGGCGGCGATCTTCCTGGGGACTTCCCATCCACTGGAAGGTTCTTGGTCTTCCGCAAGTAAATATGCGGCGGATTCTCGCCGGGATCGAGACGGAGTACGGACTACTCGTCGAAGGTCGCGGAGCCGAGGATCAGATCGACGACGCAATGGCGCTCGTCCGGGGTTACCCGGGCGAGCGCCTTTCTACTTGGGACTATCGCTATGAGTCTCCCCGCGCCGACTTGCGGGGATTCCAGCTGAAACATCTGGCGGTGGACCCGGTAGACCAGCGATTCGATGCCGGAAGGGACCACGTCAAGGCCGAAGACGTGCGGTCGGACCAGATTCTGCCCAACGGCGCGCGGTTCTATAACGACCATGGCCACCCCGAATATGCCACCCCGGAGTGCTTCTCCCTCCGCGAACTTGCTCTGCATGATCGGTATGGGGAGCAAGTGGTTCTGGAGGCGGGACGGGTATTTGCCGAGGCTTCAGACCAGGCTGTGCGCCTGTACAAGAACAATACCGACTTCCACGGCGCATCCTACGGAACCCATGAGAGCTACTTGGTCCCTCGCGAGGTGGGCTTCGAGAGGCTTTATCGGGCCGTATTGCCGATGCTCGTCGTCCGCCCCGTGCTGACCGGTGCGGGAAAGGTCGGGAGCGAATCCGGGGCGTGGTGCGATTTCCAACTGAGCCAACGGGCCGACTTCTTCATGGAGCCAGTCAATGCCGAGACGCTCTACCGGCGGCCCATTTTTAACACCCGCGACGAATGCCACGCCGACCCTGGCGAATGGATTCGCCTCCATGTGATTTCAGGCGATGCGAACATGATGCCCTCCGCAACCATGCGTAAAGCAGGTCTGGTCAAGTTGGCTGTTCATCTGGCTGAAGCGGACGAGGCTCCGGAATGGAGATTTAAAGACCCGGTGCGCACAATCCAAACCCTCAGCCGAGATATGGCCCACGACTTTCGGATCGAGTTGGAAGGTCGAAGTTGGACCACCGCCGCCGAGATCTTTGAATCGTACTTCTCTGCGGCAGAGCGGGTGCTGGATTTGGATGAAGAGTTGCAGGCGGTAATCCACGAATCCCGTGCCCTCCTGACCATCCTGGGTGAAAAGCGGTGGATAGAGGCAAGGGCGCAGATCGACTGGGCGGCGAAGCGGCATTTGCTGGAGCAGTTCATGGCGGAGGAATCGGGATCGTGGAAGGACGATTCGATGCGCGCTTTCGACCTGGAATACCACAACGTCGATCCTGATGACGGCCTCTATCACGCCCTGGAACAGATGGGCGAAGTTCCGACCCCCTTTTCGGAAGTAGAGGTAGCAGCGCGGGGAACCGGCAACCAAGAGGGGAGCCGCGCTTTAGCCCGCGCCATCGCCATCGCCAAATTCAAGTCCCATATCCACACCGCCTGCTGGAGATCCATCACTTTTGAAGTCGAAGATCGACTGGTCGAAGTAGAGCTAAAGCCCGATATCGTCTATCCTAGACACTTGGACGAAGCAACCGACGTAGGAACCTTCGTGCAAATGCTCCGAGGTGATTCATGACAGACGGCGACCGACTGACCAAGCCCGTTTCGCCGGGCACGAAGAAACTGGGCGAAGACTCCGGCCCCTCCGCCCCGACGATCAAGAAACCCGAGGGCGGAAACGAACTGCTCAAGCGAATGAAGAAAGTCGATCCCGACCAGGCCAAGAAGTATCGGCAGAGGTCGGGGGAGTAGGGGGTGTGGCCTGTGATTTTGTGGAATGTAATGTTCCTCTCACAAGCCGCAAGCCACAATTTACAGGTCACATGCTAACCGCCCAATTCAAGTCCTTCTCTGAACTCGTCGACTGGCCCGCACGGGCAGGTGCGATGCCGGATGAGGTTCACGGAACCACCGTGCTTTCGCTTAAGTACAAAGGTGGCGTCTTGACCCTGGCCGACCGCCGCGCAACCGCGGGGAACCTGATCATGTACGACCAGGCAGAGAAGATTTTTGCCCTCGACGATTCGACCGTGGTCGCGATCAGCGGAGCCTTCGCTCGCTCCGTGGAGATTTGCCGGTTCCTGAAGCACTCGTTCAAGTACTACAAGCGTTCTGTTCTGCATGAAATGTCGGTTGAGGGCAAGTTAGCGGAGATATCCCGAGCCCTGGCCAATAACGCCCCAATGGCGGCCCAAGGGATCGGGATGTTCCTGCCGATCGTCTCGGTTTACGACGCCAAGAAGGACGATTTCGGCGTGTACTTCTTCGACGGGGCCGGGGCTCGTTTCCAAAATGGCAGCTACGCCTGCGCCGGTTCGGGGTCGGAGAGGATTCGCGGGGTCTTCGAATACATCGCCCGCTCCAAGGGCCACTTTGAGATGCGCCCCTTGGAAGAGGTGTTGATCGACGGCCTGGAGATGCTGGACATCGCCGCCGACCTGGACTCGGCCACGGGAGGATTCGCCAAAACGCCCCCGGTAACCCGGGTCTTGGATCGCAACGGCAACCGCGAACTTCCCGCCGACTTGGTAAGGACCAGCATCGACCGGGTCTTGCTCAGATAAACAAAAAGCGCCTGGAAGCACTTGCCTCCAGACGCTTTGGAAACCGATTTAGAACCGGTAGCCGATGTGGACTCCGATGCCGTTGGCTCGGGCGCCAGTAGCGCTCTCATCGCTGAAGGTGATGGTGCCTTCGGCGATGATGTTGGGGCCGATTTCGGTTCCCACGCCGCCGCGGATCATCCACTTCCCGCTGGACTTGCCAGCCACGTCGATAATGGCAACGCCGATGCCCACAAAGAAGTAGTTTCGACCACCCTCATAGAACCGGTTTCCGCCATTGCTGTAGAATCGCTGGTTGACCGCAAGCGGGAACACGTTGCCGTTGTCTCCGTTCGAGGTTCTCAGCCACCAGTCCGCCGAGAAGTAAGTCGTGCTGCCTCTGATCAGTTGGGTCGGGAATTCGTAATCCACTCCCAGACCAGCAAACAGATCGGATGCTTCACGCAGATTGCTATCGAACGGGAAAACCAGACCGCCTCTGAAGGTCAAAAACGACGGAGTCGCATCGATCTTCGTGCTGTCGCTTTGGGCAAACGCCCCACCTACGATTCCAACGGCCGCGAGGGCCATCGCCATAAACTTCTTGCTCATATATTTCCTATCGCCTCCCTACCTATCGTAGATCGCGGCATCGCCTCGACCCTGGAGCCACCCGTATTCTACTTGTTTTGGCAAACCCCGTCAATTCGCAAGGATTTCCTATTGAACCAGACGCGGCGGGACAAGCATCGCGTTCGCCAGACATAATCGTTGTTATGCCTGTTCTCCACTGCCCCGCCGAAGACGCCTTGATCGCCGTTGTGGACATCCAACCGGCCTTCATGGAGGCGATCCATGAGAAAGAAAGGGTCGTCCGGCGCAGCGACTTTCTCATCCAGGTTGGGAAGACGCTCGGCATTCCTATCATCGCGACCGAGCAAAACCCTTCGCGGATGGGAACCATGGACGAAAAGATCGTGCCCTACCTAACCTGGCAGCCTCTGTCCAAGATGTCGTTCAGTTGCTGGGAGGCGCCGGGATTTCAGGAGGCGGTGGAGTCAGCCGGTCGCCCGAACGTGGTCCTGATCGGAATCGAGACCCACATCTGCGTCGCCCTCACCGCCCTCGACCTGCTGAACAACGGGTTCAACGTCTTCATCTGCCCCGACGCCGTTTCGTCGAGGACTATGGAGATGCACAAACTCGGGATGGAGCGGATGAGGGATGCCGGAGCCGTGCCAAGCCACACAGAGACCTTGGCCTACGAGTGGATGGGCAGTGCGGAGCATGAGAAGTTCCGCGAGGTGCTGCAACTGGTGAAGGCCAGCCAGTCTTAACTTTCGGTGGCCCTCGGTGGTTTCGGTGGTTTTGCCTTCCCTTCCTTGCCAAGCTACTTGGACTAGATGGCAGAGCCTCGCAACTCCGCCAGCGACTTGATCCCGTGTTTCTCTAAGAGCCCGACGAAGCCTTCCAAGAGGTCGGGAACGAAGTGTGGCCCGCCGTAGACCCAGCCGGAATACACCTGAGTGAGGTGTGCGCCGAGGGCGATCTTGTCGAAGACGTCTTGCGGCGTCGTGATCCCGCCGACACCGATCAGGACCATCTCCTTTCCACACTGCTTGGCGATATGGCGGAGAACCATGTCGGCCCGGTCCTTGAGAGGAGCCCCCGATAGCCCCCCCGCCTCGTCGCGATTCGGCGTTCCGGCGGGGATGTCTTCTCGGGAGATCGTGGTGTTGGTCGCGATGATGCCAGTGATCCTGGCTTCCCGAGCAACTTCCACCAACTCATCCAGCGCGTCGTACTCCAAGTCGGGGGCGACTTTGAAGAAGAGCGGTTTCTGGTCGTCCACCTCCTTCATGGCGTGGAGGATTTCTAGGAGAGGGCCCTTCTCTTGGAGGGAGCGGAGGCCGGGGGTGTTGGGGGAGGAGACATTCACCACAAAATAGGAGCCGAAATTGTGGAGCAGGCGATAGCTGTCTTGGTAGTCCTGGGCGGCGTCGGCAAGGTCGGTGATCTTGGACTTGCCTAGGTTGACACCTATGGGGATAGGTGGCTTGGCGGCGGCGAGTCTAGTTGAGATCATCCTCGCCCCGTCGTTGTTAAACCCAAAGCGGTTGATGAGCGCCCGTTGGGCGGGAAGTCGGAAGAGACGGGGCTTGGGGTTGCCGGGTTGTGGATGCCAGGTGACGGTCCCAATCTCCGCGAACCCGAATCCCAATTTGTCCCATTGATTAAGGGCAAGCGCATGCTTGTCGAACCCCGCCGCCAGCCCAATCGGGTTCCTGAACTTGACCCCGAATACCTCCTGTTCCAAGATAGGATGATGGAACTCCCGCGCCCTGATCCAGCCCCGCTCGAGAACCGACATCGCCAGGTTATGAGCCGTCTCGGCGGGGAGAAGAAACATCAACGGCCGCACCACCGAGGAGTAGAAGCTCATTGGGCTAATTATGCTTGTTGGTGCGATAGCGGTATGGTTCGGTAGGGCGATAGACGCTATCATGGGTTGGACCGTGGATAGTCCGAGCCGTAGATACATCTGTGCAAGATATTGAAACGAAATACAAAGAGGCTTGGGATCACTTGCGCCACTACAAGAGGCTCTTCAAGTGGTTATGGGTTTGGTTCGCAGCGTTCATAGGCAGCTTCGTCCTAGAACAAGCGCTTGGAAAAGAACCTGGGGTCCTGATGCTCTTCGTCTTCGGCGCTTCTTCTGTCTACGGGTTCTACCTCTGGATCGTGCAAGTAGGGACGTTATGCCCTCGATGTGAGAAGAACTTTGTTGAAACAATAGCGCGATGGCCTTTCTACGATGAGTGCCCCCACTGCGGTCTGAAAGCATTTTCCGGTCCTGAGTGAAGACCGCTTCAGGCATCCGCACTCCAAGATGGCAATGAAGATCAAGGTTCTTTTTCGACCTTTGCGCCTCCGCGTGAAACCTCTCAAAGGATAGGTTTTGCCAACCACTCGAAGGAGATTTAACAAACACCGGGTAACTTGCTTGCATCAAGCCATGAGAAAGTCGCTCAGCCTCTTTATCCTCGCCTTCGCATGCCTGGCCCAGGCCGACTACACGCTGACGGTCCTCCACACCAACGACCTTCACGCCCACATCGAGCCGACCAAGATTGGGAACACGACCTTCGGCGGCTATGCCAAGCAGGCAACCCTCATTAAGAAGTATCGCGCCGAAGACCCGAATACGATCTTGCTGAACGGCGGAGATACCTTCCAGGGCACTCTCTTTTTCACCCAGTATGTCGGCTTGGCAGACCTGGCCCTGATGAACATGATCGGCTACGACGGCATGGCGCTGGGCAACCATGAGTTCGATCTCGGTCCTGAGCCGCTGGTCGAGTTCGCCAAGCATGCGACCTTCCCCCTGCTCTCCGCCAATCTGGATGTATCGGAAGTTGAGGGTCTCAGTAATAAAATCAAGCCACATGCGATCAAGCAGGTGGGCGGACAGAAGATTGGGATGATCGGCGCGATGACCCCCGACCTGCCTTCGATTAGTTCCCCCGGCCCCAACGTGAAGCTCCTGGACTTCTACGATTCCATCAACAAGTCCATCGCGGCGCTGAAGGGCGAGGGCGTGAACAAGATCGTCTTGTTGAGCCACCTGGGACTTCAGCTTGAGCGAGATGTGGCGAGGCGTTGTCCGGGGCTGGATGTGATCGTCGGCGGCCACTCGCACACCTACCTTGGGAAGTCGACGGGCATCCAGGGTTTTGCCCAGTCTGGCGGACCTTATCCCATCGTTATCGAGAACTCGGAGTCCAAGGTTCTTTTAGTGAGCGCTTGGGAGTGGGGCAAGGTTCTGGGTCGGATCAAGGTGAACTTCGACGATGAGGGCAAGGTGAAAGATTGGTCCGACGCGGAGCCGGTCCTGGTGGTGGAATCCATCCCCGACGACCCGACCGTCGCCAGCATGATCGCCGCGCTCACCAAGCCGATCGAGAGCTTGCGCCAGACGGTAGTCGCCAACGCCCCCTTCGCCCTGACCCGCGAAAACAGTGGTCGCGGCAATTCGATCATGGGCAATATCATCTGCGATGCCATGCTCGCCGCCGCCGAAAAGACCGGGGCCAAGCTGGCGATCATGAACAATGGCGGCATCCGCTCTGCCATCGACCAGGGGCCGATCACCTTCGACGAGGTGATTCAGACCTCTCCCTTTGGGAACACATTGGTGGTGATGGACCTGACCGGCGAGGAGTTGCTGACTGCATTCGAGCACACCGCCCGAGGCAATGGGATCGGCATCCACGTTTCCAAGTGGACAAAGATCAAGGTCGACGGCTCGAAACCGGCGGGACAGAGGGTATCCGCCACGATCAACGGCGAACCGGTGGAAAAGGGCAAGACCTATCGCATCGTCACCAACAGTTTCGTGGCCTCGGGAGGCGACGCGTTTAACATGATCCGCGATGCCAAGGGCTACCGCATCGACACGGGAAATCTGGATCGGGATGCGCTGGTGGATTACCTGAAAACCTTCAAGGGCGACGACCCGAGTCGGGAGCCGCGCATCGAGTTTGAAAGGGCGACGATGGCCCTATTTACGCAACCTCATTGGGAATCCGTCGTAAACTGGCTATCATGGCCAAGCGGAAACAGTTCGAGGGCATCTCGCCCGATGCCTTCATCGCCGATACCGACAAGTGGGCGTTAGACAAGCTTCAGCGCATCCCCCTGTTGCCAAAGGTCATGACCAAGTTCTACGAGCTTGGGCTGGACCGCTGGTTCTACTGCTACAACATGAGCATGGCGGTCCGGTGCGGCCCGACGCAGTACAAGACCCTCTATGAGATTATGCGGGAGTCGGCGGCCATCTTGGATATGCCGGAGCCCGAACTCTACCTGACCAGCAACCCCTTCCCCAACGCCTGGACTAGCGGAGTCGAGCGCCCCTACGTCACGTTGCGGTCGTCCATCGTCGATACCCTGACGGACGAAGAGCTTTTCCACCTGATGGGTCACGAGCTTGGGCACATCAAAGCCAAGCACGTCCTCTACCGATCCATCGGCGCGGTCCTGTTCCCATTGATCGAGCTTGTCGGGCGTCGCACCTTTGGCTTGGGCGACGTGGCGGCGATGGGCCTGCTCCTGGCCTATGAAGAGTGGTACCGGCAGTCAGAGATCACCGCGGATCGGGCGGGGCTACTGGTCTCGCAGTCGCTGGATTTGAGTGTGGATGCCAACATCGCCCTCACCGCCGGCCCGAACCGCCTTCGCCACGAGCAAGACAGATCGGCGTTCATGGACCAGGCCCGGGCCTACCAGGACACCACCATGCTGGACGAACTCGGCAAAGTCCTCATCTTCCTCACCCGAGTCGGAACCTACACCCACCCCATGCCAGTGCATCGGACTCAACAGTTGGAGCGCTGGGTACAAAGCGGGGCGTTCGAGAAGATCATGGCGGGGGACTATGCGCGGGAGAAGGAGAAGGCGGGAGTTTGAATCTAAACGCGGAACAGATCGGGATTATTAAGGAGACAGCGAGGGAGTTCGGCGCATCCAACTTGAGACTGTTTGGATCAGTGGCGCGGGGTACCGCAACCTCTAAGAGCGATCTGGATCTGCTGGTGCGATTCGATCGCCGGGCCACTCTTTTGACGGTAATCGGCTTTCAACAGGCCCTGGAAGAGAAACTTGCCCGCAAAGTCGATGTGGTGGAGGATAACGGACTGTCCCCGTTTCTCGCCGAAAGGATCCTGAGCGAGGCGGTTGCAATTTGAAGGACGAGCGGGCGCTGATCGAACATATGAGGCAAGCCATTGAGCGAATCGAATTATATTCTCAAGGTGGCGAGGAAGCCTTTATGTCCGACACTATGATCCAAGATGCCATCATCCGCAACTTCGAGATCATTGGTGAGGCAGCCAAGGGACTGTCCCAAGACCTGAAAGATCGGCACGCTCACCTTCCTTGGAAGCAGGTCACGGGCATGCGCGATTTTCTCATTCATGTGTACTTCGGGATTAATCTCGAACGTGTCTGGCAGACTACCCAGAACGACCTCGCCGAACTGAAAGCAGCGATGGATCAGGAACTTTCATAGGCGTCACCTTGGGCACAATAGAGCCATGCCCAAATGCGTCGTCCTTCTCAGCGGGGGCTTGGATTCGGCTACGGTGCTGGCGATTACCCAGGACTTGGGCTTCCGGCCCCATGCCCTAACCGTCGTTTATGGACAGAGACACGCTGTGGAGATCGAGGCGGCGAAGCGGGTGGCTTTGGCGCTGGGGGCTGAGGAGCACAAGTTTGTTAGCGTCAACCTGGACGAGATCGGCGGTTCCGCCCTGACCGACGAAATCGAGGTCCCCAAGGACCGCGACGAGAGTCAAATGACAGATATTCCCGTCACCTATGTCCCGGCTCGCAACACCATCATGCTTTCCCTCGCCCTCGGCTATGCGGAGGTCGTCGGAGCGCAGGACATCTTCATCGGCGTCAATGCGGTGGACTACAGCGGCTACCCCGATTGCCGCCCCGAATTCATCGCCGCCTTTGAAAACCTAGCCCGAGTCGCCACGAAGGCCGGAGTAGAAGGAAGGCCCACCCGAATCCACGCCCCCCTCATCGCCCTCACCAAGAGAGACATCATCGAACGCGGACTGGCACTTGGCGTGGACTACGGCCTCACCCACTCCTGCTACGACCCAGACACTCTGGGAAGACCCTGTGGAAGGTGCGACTCCTGCCTCATCCGGGCGAAGGCCTTCAAGGAACTGGGCCTGTCAGATCCGGCGACCCAGCAAGAAACCTCGTAGTTATGCGAGGGTTTGTCCGCCTAAACCTTATCTTAACAAAAGACAGTACAATTACAGTTGTTGCCAAGCAGTATGCGTTGGTGAGAGAGGCTGTATATGAAGCGATTTGCATTTTTGTTTTTGGCGGTGGGAGTGATCGGAGCGTCTGCTCAAGCAGTTGTCATCACCCAGTGGAATTTCAACTCGGTGACACCGGACAACAACAGCGCCACCGGGACGTTCACACCTAACATTGGGGCAGGATCCGTGAGCGCGGTTGGAGGCGTCAACGGCACCACTTTCGTCAGCGGATTCAGCGATGGCGGCTCGTCGGACCCCGCAACCGACGACAATTCAGCGTGGCAAACAACGACCTACGCCACTAGCGCTCCCAACAAGAGCGCTGGAATCCAGGCGTTGACATCCACCGCCGGCTTCGAGAACATCATCGTGACGTTCGACTCGCGCCACAGCAACACTGCTTCTCGCTACCTTCAGTTCCAATACACCACCGACGGGGCTACCTGGGTCGACTTCGGCACCACGCTTGATCACAACGCAGGAGCCGCTTGGTTCAATGTGGACACCTTCAACCTGAGTTCTGTGTCCGGCGTAAACAACAATGCCGCCTTCGGATTCCGAGTAGTGGCCGCTTTTGGTCCGGCCGGGAGTTATGTCGCCTCGAACGATGGCTCCAACTTCGGTGCGGCGGGCACCATCCGATACGATATGCTGACCGTATCCGGTTCGGTAGTGCCGGAGCCGGCCACCATGGCCGCCCTGGGCCTAGGAACCTTGGCTCTCATTCGCCGCAAGCGGAAGTGAGTCTCCTAAGACGGGGCAGAGCGATAGGCTCTGCCCCGTTTTGCTTTGCGAGGGGCGTAGAATAGCGGTATATGTCCACGCTGTTCGATAAGGTCTGGGAGCGTCATGTGGTGTCCGAGTTGCCGGGAGGCGGGGCACTGCTCTACATCGACCGCCACCTGGTCCACGAGGTAACGTCCCCTCAAGCCTTCGATGGTCTTCGCGAGTTCAACCGTCCCGTCCGTCGCCCCGATCTCACCTTCGCAACGGTAGACCACAACGTCCCCACCGACGGCCGCGCGATCGACGAGTCCACGCTAAGCGGCAAACAACTGGCGGCTCTGGCCCGAAACGCCAAGGAGTTTGGCGTTCCCCTCTACGGGTACGGCCACGAGAAGCAGGGCATCGTCCACATCATCGGCCCCCAGCTCGGCATTACGCTTCCTGGGCTGACCATCGTCTGCGGGGACAGCCACACATCCACCCACGGGGCGTTCGGGGCATTGGCTTTTGGCATTGGGACCACGGAAGTGGAGCACGTCCTGGCCACTCAAACCCTGCGTGCTAGCTCCAAGCCCAAAGCTCTGGGTATCCAGATCGACGGAACTTTGCCGGAGGGAGTCTCGGCCAAAGACATCATCCTGGCGATCATCCGACAGATCGGCGCAGGAGGCGGCACGGGTTACGTGGTCGAGTACTACGGCAGCGCCATCCGCAATCTGCCGATGAGCGGACGCATGACGATCTGCAATATGTCCATCGAGATGGGCGCTCGGGCGGGCATGATCCAGCCTGACGACACCACCTTCGACTACATCGCCGCCGAGGACCGCCCGTTCGCCCCCAAGGGCGCCGACTTCGACCGCATGGTGGAGACGTCGCGAGTCCTCAAGACCGACTCGCCCGACTCGTTCACCCGGCATGAGGCCCTGAACGTCAACGACCTAAAGCCCCAAATCACCTGGGGCACCACCCCCGCCATGACCGTCTCCATCGACCAGCCTGTGCCGGTACCAAAGGACGCTGGAGAAGAGAGAGCGCAGAAGTACATGGGCCTGAAACCGGGCGACTCTCTGGCCGAGACCGAGGTCAACACCGTTTTCATCGGCTCCTGCACCAATTCCCGGATCGAAGACTTGAGGGAGGCCGCCCGAGTTGTGAAGGGGCGCACGGTGGCCCCGGGGGTCCGAGCGATGGTGGTGCCGGGAAGCGCGGCCGTGAAAGCTTTGGCGGAGCAGGAGGGTTTGGATGAGGTGTTCAGGGGAGCAGGGTTCGAATGGCACCGGGCCGGATGCTCCATGTGCCTGGGTATGAACGGCGACATTCTGCGTCCCCAAGAAAGAAGCGCCTCCACATCCAACCGCCCCTACGAAGGCCGGCAGGGACCTGGGTCGAGGACGCACTTGGTGAGTCCCTTGACGGCAGCGGCCACGGCGATCAAAGGGAAGTTTGCCGATCCTCGGGATTTGTTGTAAGACGCTGGGAGCACCGGCGTCCCGCCGGTTAGCAAGGTTGCAGTCGTTTCCAACCCTGTTGCCTTGTTACAGACTTGAAGCCCATGACCTGGCAGGTCATGGGACGCATGAGCAAGCTGCTCATGCCACTGGGTACAATTCGGGGCCTAATCTAGCTAGAGACGATTTGAAGACATGAAAAGGACCTACCAGCCCAATAACCGACACCGGAGCAAGACGCACGGATTCCGAATCCGCATGCGAACTACCGATGGCCAGAACACCCTGAAGCGACGCCGACTCAAGGGACGACACAAGATTTCTGCTTAAAAGAGGACTTTCCAAGAAACAGTTCGAGGCGGTCTTCGCCAACGGCAAGCGGGTCTCAGCCAAAAATTTCCGGCTGACCGCCCACCCCGGAGAAGCCCGAGTTGGCATCGCCACATCGAAGAAGATTGGCTGCCACGCCAGACGGAACTGGGTCAAAAGGCGGATTCGCGAGAGCATGCGAAGCCTCGAATCCAACCTGAGACCCGATCTGGACTACATCGTGATTGCAACCCCCAACGTAGTAGTGATGGACTATGAGTCGATCCGCAACGAGTTGGAGGAAGCGCTGAATCGCTTGAACGACCGATGGGCCGCCGACTTGGAGTCTTCCTGATCCGCCTCTACCAACGAACCACCAAATGGATGCCGCCGACATGCCGATTCACCCCCAGTTGCTCGAACTACACGCTCGAAGCCGTGGAGAAGTATGGGCTCTTTAAGGGTTCTTGGCTGGGGTTTAAACGCATCTGCCGGTGCGGCCCCTGGACGCCAGGAGGCCACGACCCGGTTCCGTAAATGCTTGATTGCTGGAATGCTGGATTGTCGATCAGACGACTCCCGCAACCAAGCAATCCAGCAATCCAGCAATCTAGCAATCTAGCAATTTCAAATGGCTCGCCCCGCTCCTTCACCAAAACAGAACTTCGTCCAGACGCTGTTGATCGTCATGTGCGTGTATCTCGGCATGACGCTGATGTGCAATCGCCCTCAGACGCCAGAGACAAGGACGCGCGACCAGATTCTGGATTCGATGCGGACCCTGAACACCCAGATCAAGGACGTCACGATCGCGCAGAAGGAACTGGGAGCCTTCAAGAAGAGAGTCCAGGAAGATACAAAGCCCCCCGCGCAGCCACTCGACCCAAAGGCCCCTCAAGTCAAAGCGCTCACCAAGGATGAGGCAGAAAAGCTGGAGTTCGAAGCTTCCATTCTTGTGGCGGATACCCAACTCAAGGCCGGGATGATCCGAAGCGAAACGCAACGCCTTCGCAATGCCTATCACCTCTTAGAATCCATCCAGAGGAAGCACTCTGCCAATCCAAACTGGACTCAAACCGAAGTCCAGATTCCTCCCACGGCGCTCCAGCCAGGCCGGTTCGAATGGCGGTCTTGGACAGGCCCCCAGTTATACAACAAGATCGTCGCCGAACTCTCGACGCGCAATAAGGACGACCTTGTTTGGGGCTTCATGCCGGGCGGATATGCCTTTATCGATTTTCTCGTTGGCATCACGGGCAAGGTCCCATCCTTCAGCTACTGGTTCGCGGCACTCCTTTTGGCGTTGGTCGTCAGGGCTATCATCTACCCTCTCGCTCAAAAGCAACTCATGTGGGGTCGTCAGATGTCGCAGCTGGCTCCCATGATGAAGGAGATCAAGGAGAAGTATCCGGCTCAACAGGAGCAACAGGCCAAGATCATGGAGCTGTACCAGGAGTACGGCATCAATCCGATGGCCGGGTGCGGTCCGGCGCTCATCCAGATGCCGCTGTTCCTGTTCGTGTACCAGTGCATGCTGCACTACCAGTTTGAATTCCAGAACGGAACCTTCGCCTGGATCAACCCGGCGACCAGCAAAGCGACCGGCGGGTTTGTGGCCCCCAACCTTGGGCAGCTCGACCTGACTCTGATCATCATCTACGGCATTTCGATGTGCGTCACGACTTTGCTCCAGCCAGTCAACGATCCCACCCAAGCCAAGACACAGCGCATGATTGGCCTCAGCTTCGCCATCATGGTGCCGTTCTTCATGGTCTTCGCCTGGCCGGTTCCTTCTGCATTCGTTCTCTACTGGACCTTCACGAACGTCTTCGCAACCATCCAATCGCTGCGGGCTTATCGAATGCCGATGGAGCCTCTGGTGAAGAAGAACACGAAGACCGGAGGCGCTTATCCCAAGGGTGGGGGAGGCTTCTTTGCCAAGCTTCAAGAGCAGGCGCGGATCGCCCAGGAAGAGCAGGCGAAGAAGAACGGGTCCAGCAAACCCACCGACATTTCGACGAACGGAACGTTGAACGGCAAGACGGGAACTCCCGCCAAGCACAAACCTAAAAAAAGGAAATGAATTGTAATTGATGGGTCGCAAGGGGTAAATCGAACTTTCACGCACGCGCGCTCATCATCAGCAAATAGAGGATCATGCAAACAATAGAAACCACGGGGAAATCGGTCGCAGAGGCCACCAAGACGGCAGCCGCCAAGCTGGGCGTTGCGGAAGATCAGTTGACGGTGACGGTTGTCGAGGAGACCAAGGGGCTCTTCGGCAAAAGCACGGTGCGCATCAAAGCGGAAGTAAAGTCCGCCGAAGTGGCAGAGTCTGTCCCAACAAAAGCCGCTTCCAATGGCAAGCCGGAGGCCGCTGAAAAGCCGGCCAAGAAGGGTCGCGCCAAACCTGCCCAGAAGGAAGAGGAGAAGGTGGAAGAAGCTGTCGCCGAGCCCGTCGTCGCCGAGGAGTCGGAAGAGGCTGAAGTCGCCGCTACCGCCGATGACGGAGACCGGTTCATTGAGCTCATCGAAGACCTCGTCGCCAAGGCCGACCTGGAGGTCACTGCCAAGGTGACCCAGGTAAGCGGACGCTATGTGAATATTGAACTCGACGGCAAAGATGCGGCCTACCTGGTGGGCAAGCACGGCGAAGTCCTGAACGCGCTCCAATACCTGGTCAACATCATCGCGGGCCGCAAGTTCGGCAACGGCGTTCGGGCCACCATCGACGGCAACCACTACCGAAATCGCCGCGAGCAGCAGCTCACCGCCCACGCCCAGCGCGTCGCGGATGAGGTCATCAAGCGAGGCGAAGAAGCCGTCCTGGACGCCCTCCCCGCCTTCGAGCGAAGGATCGTCCACAAAGCTCTGTCCGAATACAAAGGCATCTCGACCTACAGCGAAGGCGAAGAGCCCAACCGACGCGTCGTCATCGCACCTGCGGAGTAGTCACCTCCCCTTTCTCCCCAGCTGGGGAGAAGGGGGGAACTTGTAGTTAGAACAAGCTTGTAGACCCAAGCCAAGTAGCCTGGACCTCCAGGTCCGGGTATCCGTGGCCCGGACATTCCTGTTCGGGCAACCTTGAAAGAGCCACAAGCCTCACGCACAGATAGAGGCGACTCTTTGCGGATGGCGACGGCTCATGGATCACAGCTTTCAGCAGTGCGACCGTAGTGGTACAAACGTGAATGGGGTTTGAAGATAGGTTCCAAACTCCAAACTCGACCTGCATCCGTTTGTAGCCTCATTCCCACCTCCAACTCGGAGAGGAAGTTCGACTGCCTACTCTGGCGGCGTGCCGATGAAAGCGTCGACCACCTCGATCTCGCCAACGACATTGGAATTGAAGGCTGACCGTTCTTCGGCAGGAATCCAATACTTCAAGTGAATAGCGGCCCCAACTTGTTGGACCTGGTAGCCGTCGAGAAAGACTTTGCGGACGCGGAATCGGGCACCGTAGCCTTCTTCCTTGGTGTTCCAATCCCGGGCGATCTGGATCGCATACTCGCGATTCAGCACCGGATAGAAGATCGGTTGAAAGTAGAGGCGGGGTAGGGACTCTTTGGACCCGAAGCCTCAAATGAGATAGAGTTCGATCCGTCCCACAGGGCGGAACAGCGTGACTGTCTCTTCCCTACCACTTGATGATGTTCGATCCCCAGACGAGGCCTGCGCCGAAGCCGACGGTGAGGACGGTCATTCCCGCCTGGAGTCGACCTTCTTCCACCGCTTCCGAAAGCGCGATTGGAATAGAACCGCCGCTGGTGTTGCCATACTTGTGAACGTTCACAAACACCTTCTCCGGGGGAAGCCCCAGCCGCTTCGCCGCGGAGTCGATAATGCGCAGATTGGCCTGGTGGGGGACGAAGAGGTCCACGTCATCCGGGGTCATGCCTACTTGGTCCAGGACCTTGCAACAAGCTTCTCCCATGGCGTTCACCGCAAACCGATAGACCTCGGCGCCCGCCATGAAAATGCTCGTGCTCTTCCCCTCGGCTTGAGGGCTGCAACTCGGATAGAGGCCGCCCCCGACTTCAAGCGTGATGTACGGCGCACCGGAGCCATCGGAGAAGAGAACCGTCTTGAGAACTCCGCGCTCTGTTCCCTCCTGAGCCTCCAAAACCACCGCGCCCGCGCCGTCGCCAAAGAGGACGCAGGTGGAACGGTCCGTCCAATCCACGAACTTGGTCAATGTATCCACCCCGATCACCAAGACTTTCTTCGCCACACCCGACTCGATCATCGCCGTCGCGCTGGCGATTGAATAGATGAAGCCCGCGCAAGCCGCCCCCAGATCGTAGGCCCCGGCTCGGTTGGCTCCGATAGCGTTTTGAACGAGGCAGCTGGTAGAGGGAAAGTGCATATCCCCCGTGACCGTCCCACACACAACCAGATCGAGCTCGGAGGCGGGCAAGTTTGCGTTTGCCAGAGCCTTCTGAGAAGCTTCGATACTGAGCGTGCTGCAGGTCTCGGTCGGGCTGCAGAGGCGACGTTCCTTGATCCCCGTGCGCTGGGTGATCCATTCGTCGTTGGTCTCGACCATCTTGGAGAGATCGTCGTTGGTTAAGATTTTTGGCGGTACGGCATGGCCAATACCCGTGATCACGGCCTTAGTTGGCATCTGGCCTCATTTTGACATGAATCGAGCGGCGAGTGGGGCTAACGAAGGCAGAACGGGGTTTCGGCGGAACGGCATTGCGGCACTACGGCTTTGCGGACCTACGGTTTTGCAGTGTTGCGAGGTTGTGCTTCAACACCACCCTGTCGTAGTTCCGTAAAGCTCTAGTGCCCAAATCCGTGGTGTGGCAATACCGCAAAGCCGAAACGCCCTATGCCGGCAACACCTTCGCCGACACTTCCCCGAACCCCACCCGATAGCCCTCCCCCTGACACCAGGCGGTCATGGTAACGGTGTCGCCATCCTCGATAAACGTCCGCGTCTCGCCGGTTTCCTGGAGGGTGATCGGCTTGGATCCTCGCCAGCAGAGTTCCAGCATGGAGCCAAAGCTGTCCTCCGCCTCTCCCGAAATCGTTCCGCTGGCGTAGAGGTCGGCGGATTCGATGGGGGTTCCGTTGGAGCTTTGGTGGGCAAGCTGTTGGGCAAAGGACCAGTAGAGGTGCTTTGTGTTGGAGCGGCAGATCACCTGGGGCTTGGCCATCCGCTCGCTCTGGATGGCGACCTCCAGGTGGATGTCGAAGTGGCTGGGGCCGGGGTTTTGGAGGTGGGGCAGGACCGGCGGCTCTTGAGTTTGGCCATCGATCCGCCAAGGCTCCAGGGCATCGAGCGTGACCACATAGGGCGAGATCGAGGTGCCAAAACTCTTGGCGAGGAACGGGCCAAGGGGCTGGTACTCCCACCTCTGCACATCGCGCGCCGACCAGTCGTTGACGATCACCACCCCAAAAATATGATCCTCACACTCCCCAATCGGAATCGGCTCGCCCATGGGACTGCCCTTGCCGGTGAAGAAGCCCATTTCTAATTCGAAGTCCAACTCCTTGGTCGGGCCAAAGCTCGGCGCTTCGTCGTTTGGGCCTTTGGTTTGCCCTTTGGGACGGCGAATCGTCTCCCCGCTGACCACCACGCTGGACGCCCGTCCGTTGTAGCCAATGGGCAGGTGGCGGTAGTTGGGCAGGAGGGGCGGCTGGTCGGGACGGAACATCCGTCCGACGTTGCTCGCGTGGTTGATCCCCGAGTAGAAATCCACAAAGGCATTGAGAGTCATGGGAAGCAGGATTTCCGCGCTCTCCACCTCGATCACGGCCTTCGCTTTGACATCCGCGTTGTCGCGCAAATCGGCGGTTTCCCTACTTAGCAGTCGAAACAACTGACGCCGAATCTTAGCCAGCCCCGCCCGACCGCCAACCTCCAAGACCTCTTGGAAGTCGCAGGCGAAGTGGTCGTCCAGGCCATGCAACAAACCCGCATGGCATAGCTCATAGAGGTCGATCAGGGTATCGCCGACGCGCACCGCAATGGAGCCGTGCGGGCATCGGTCGGAGGCGTAGGTGCAAAACGGAAGGTTTTGGATCGGGAAATGGGAGTCGGGAGCGACTTCAATCCAGCTTTTCGCCTTGGGGGCGTGGGTTTCGTTCAGGTTCATATCAATTTCAGTTCACGCAGGTCTTGAATCGGCTCTTCGACGCTACAGGAGCCGATGCCCAGAAACAGGCTTCGGGCATCTTCGATGTCCTCCAAATCCGCCTGCCAATCCCCAAAGCGAATGGTTGGGCCCACGAAGGAGAAGTCGGCGGGGTTTTCGGAAGCGAGGATAAGAGCGGCCTCTTTGGAAGAAAGGTCGTGGGCGGTCATCATCGCAGTGGCTACCAACACATTCAGGAATCCATGCATCTTGGTTCCAACTTCGTCTCGGTGGCTTCGAATTGGATGGTGGAGACCGGCCGTAAGCTTAAAGCTTAGTTCTAGTTGGACGCACTGTTGGAGGAATTCGGCGAGTTCTTCGCAGGACGGGAACGCCGACGCCTCCAAGCCCCCAGTCCGCGCCTTGGCCCCCAACCAATCCTGCTCCGCGATCAGGCCCATGGAGTCGGCCATCTCGGGCGCCCAAGGGAGTTCGCAGAAAACGTCGACCTGGCTGAACGCCCGAAGATCGGCCAAGTACTCGCCCACACGCGCATGGTCGGGAACGCGAATCTCAAACGCCTCGATATCCGCGTCATCTCCGGCCTGATTGACAAACTGCGACATAGCCCCCGCATCATAGGACAACCCATCGCCCCAATCCCCCCCCGAGGAGCCCACTACCGAAACCGGAACCGGCTCACCAAAAGTCCGTAAAGACAAGACCTCCCGCAACTCCTCCAGCCGCGTCGAGGAGCAGACGAATCGGTCCAGTATCCAGGCCTCTTTGCCAGATCGGTAGCGAAGGTAGTTGTCCACGGCCTCGCCCATCGAGAGCTTGGCGGGGGGAAACAGCCCCGCGTAGTCGATCGCCCCATCCAGGAGACGCGCCAGTGCGTCGGTCATGCCCGGAGTTTATCCAGTCCCAGGCCAAGAAAGTCGGCAAGGTAAAATAGTTGCCACCTTCCGGGTGTCGACGCCGTGCCCAGTGGATTAAGGACCAACATGGCAAAGCTCAGAGTTTTGATTGCAGACGACGACCCAATTATTCGGTTGGACCTCAAGCAGATGCTTGAGAACCTGGAGTACGAGGTGGTCGCCGAGGCCGGGGATGGACAACAGGCCGTCGCCGCCGCCCGAGAGGCGAATCCCGACATCTGCATCCTGGATGTCAAGATGCCCGTGATGGACGGCATTGAGGCGGTTTCCATCATCACGGAAGAGAGCATCGCCCCCACCATCCTGCTCACCGCATACTCGGACAAGGAGCTGGTGGATCGAGCCAAGGATGCCGGAGTCTTCGCCTACCTGGTGAAGCCGTTCAAGCCCAGCGACCTCCCACCCGCCATCGAGGTCGCGAGAAGCCGCTACGAGCAGAACCTTCAGCTTAACAAAGAGGTTTCCTCTCTGGAAGAGAAGCTGGAAACCCGAAAGCTGATCGACCGCGCCAAGGGAATCCTCCAGGATGAGCACGGCCTGAATGAGTCAGAAGCCTACCGCCGCATCCAGCTCCAATCCATGAACCTCCGCAAGACCATGAAAGAGGTTGCGGAAGCGATCATTCTGGCAAAGAGCGTTTAGCCTGGCGGCGGCATCACGACATTCTAGTTGGTCGGTGCGGGCTGGTTCCGTAATCCCGCTAGAATGTCCTATGCTTAAATCCATCTCCAATTCCAAGCTTTTCTTCGTCGCGCTCGGGATCACGATCGGGCTTTGTGGTATGCGGGTCGTGGCAGGGCCGATCCAGACTTCCTCCGAACTGCGCAATGTAGATCGCTCTCTGGAGAAGATCGCCTCTTCTTTGGACCGAATCCAGCGGGATGGGCTCAAGATCGAGCAGTCTTCTGGCAATCGGTTCCGGGTGGAAGTCGTTAAGTAGCGATTTGCTCCAGGATAGCGACCGCCGCCGCGTGGCTCTTTTCGTGGGTGATTGAGAGGTGGATTCTGGTCTTTGCCGGGTCCCAGTCGGGATGGGTGATCGTCACGACGGGTTCGCCATTCGCCCCCGGCAGGATTTCCACATCCTGCCAACTGAGGTGCAAGCCGACCGCCTTGGCGATGGCCTCCTTGGCCGCCCACCGCCCTGCCACGCGTAGAGGAGTCGTGATAATTTCGCGCTCCGGTTCGGTGAGGATGCGCCGGAGAAAGGCCGGGTTCTTCATCGC
Organism: uncultured Fimbriimonadaceae bacterium; assembly: GCA_964501275.1. GTDB lineage: Bacteria > Armatimonadota > Fimbriimonadia > Fimbriimonadales > Fimbriimonadaceae > 55-13. Next base: position 119,345 of record CAZCSP010000002.1, read on the forward strand.
CTCGGCGATTCGGGAAACTTCCACCAGATCCAGGCCAACCGCAACGATCACGCCTCACCTTGGCCGGAAATGCGGAGCGATTGCAAGGCGTCCTATAATGGAAGAAAGAGATGTTCGAACCGTTCCGCTTTTCTGGCCATGTGGAGAACAACGTCGTGGTACCCGACGAGGATATGTTATTGCCTGAGGGAGCGAAGGCAGAAGTTCGTATTGAGGCCAAATCCGAGACGGTGGAGTCGCTTGAAAAGGCAAGAGAAAGGCGCTTGAGGGCCGCTGAGAAGTTGCTTGAATTTGCCAAGACGCTGAATCTTCCCGCTGACTACAGATTCGACCGCGGCGAGGCGAACCAAAGGACCGATGAGTATTGAGAATCCTCATTGATACAAGCGTTTTGCTGCGGTTCTTCAATCCCAACGATCCGCGTCACTTCCCGGTGCGCAAACATGTATGGGATCGGCTGAACAAGGATGAACTTTGCGTCGCACCTCAATGCATCTATGAGTTTATGGTAGTGGCAACAAGGCCACTTGAGGACGGTGGTTTTGGCAAATCTACAGACGAGCTTCGCTCTGCATACGAAGGAATCACTCAAACATTTCTGTGTCAACCCGATCCCCATGGACTGATGGATGCCTGGTTTGATCTGGTGATGACGCATCGCGTCATGGGTAAAACCGTGCATGATGCCAGGTTAATTGCGTATATGAAATGTCTCGGCATCGGATCAATCCTCACCCTCAACGCCTCCGACTTCAAACGCTACGGTGTGACCGTTCTCTCCCCCGAGTTCGCTTCCTGAAGCATCTCCGCCAGGTCCACCAGCCGAATCTCTTCGTCCGTCACCTGCTTGATCGAGGCGTCTAGCATGATGCGGCAGAAGGGGCAGGCGAGGGCGACCGTCTTGGCTCCCGTATCCACCAACTCTTGGGCTCGGCGGGACGCGGGCCTCTGCTCGGGCGGCTCGTCCATCCACATCCGACCGCCTCCGGCTCCACAGCAGAGCGTCTTGCGGGCGTAGTGTTTGGGCTCGCCTTCCGGCGCATCGGGGACGTGCGCGAGGTCATTCAGGTTCGTGTTCTGACCGAGAAGAGCCCGGGGGGCGTCGGCTTCGTTATTGACTCGGCCCAGGTAGCAGGGGTCGTGGAAGACGACCTCCTTTCGCGGCGGCTTGGCGGCTAACAGGGCTCCCTTTGAGACCAACTGCTGGAGTAGCTGGGTGTGGTGATAGACGTCGTACTTCCCCTCGAATTGCCCGTACTCGTTTTTGAAGGTGTTCATGCAGTGCGGACAGGCGGTGACGATCTTCTTGACTCCATAACGTTCGAAGGTCGCCACGTTCCCCATCGCCTTTTCTTGGTAAAGGAACTCTTCGCCCACTCGCCGTGCCGGATCGCCGGTACAGGCCTCTTCTTGGCCAAGGCAGGCAAACTTGACGCCTGCTTTCTTGAGAAGGTCGGCGACGGCTTTGGTGGTTTTGACCGCGCCGGGATCGGTGGCCCCGGCACAGCCCACCCAGAAGAGGTACTCAAACTCGACGCCATCGCGGCACAGGGGGATATCCAGCCCCTCCATCCACTTCTCCCGCTCCGAGACTGGTTGACCCCAACCATGCCCAGTGGATGCCACCTGCCGAAGCATCGTGGCGGCGGTTCCACTTAGTTTGCCCTCCGCAACCAAGAACCGGCGGGCATCGACGATCAGGTCCACATGGCGGATGAGCACGGGGCAGGCCTCCACGCAGGCATTGCAGGTGGTGCATTGCCAGAGCGCTTCTTCCGAGACTGCCTCTGCAATTTCCCGCCCATCCGCCATTGCGGCCCGGATGTCCTGGACCACGCGCTTGGGATTCAAAATCTTGCCGACTCCGTTCGCCGGGCAAACCTCCGTGCAACGTCCGCACTCCATGCAGGCGTCCAGGGACATCAGGTGCCAGCGGGAGTAGTCCTTGGCCAGCTTCACCCCGATCTGCTCCGTCTGCTCGACCTCCTCCATCGAGATCGGCTTCAACTCGCCCCAAGGCTGGTCCGGCTTCCCGGCGGTGGTGGCGATGGCCATCACGATGTGCCGAATCCGCATCTGGGGCAAGAAGATGAAGAAGAGGCAAACCCAGGAGACGTGGCTCCACCAGGCGAACTGGTAGATGGGAATGGTGGTCTTGGGGATGATCTGGGCGATCTGGTAACCCACCACCGAGGCGCGGTCCCACTCCTGGGGGTTCGCGCTGATCCGAGCCGCCTCAACCCAATAGCCGCCAAGGCCCAACATCAGCAGGATCACGAGGGTCGCCCAGTCTCGCCAGTCTGTGGTGATCGGCCCGCCGCGCATCTTATAGCGTCGGATCATCGCCCACACGATTCCCGCGACGTAGAGCAGGCCGAGCACATCGAACGCGAATTCAAAGGCCAGGTAGTAGGCGCCCTTGTGCCAGTTGGGAATGCCGATCAAGGGGGCATAAGTCGCGGCCGCCAACAACGTAGTGGCCAGGAAGAGCGACAGAAATCCGTAGAAGATAAACAGGTGCATCGGAGCGCCCGATTTGCGCCGCGAGGTCCTAACCTTCCGTTGAAGCAAAACGAACTCTTTGAAATTACCGATCCATTTGCCGAACGACTGCGGCCACGAAACCGGCTTCCCCTGCCGCCAAGCTTTGATGCGCAGGAAAATCTGGAATGCCATGAGCGCGAGCGACAGGAAGATCAGCACGTAAAAGACGTACTTGCCGTTGCCGATATAAAGAAACTCTTCCCGCGTCTGCATCCTTGCTCCCTCACCTTCGAGGTCGGGCTGGTGAAATCCTACCTAGATTATCCTGAAGCGACACTTGGAAGCGGTCCACGAGTCTTTGAGATGTACTCAGCGACTTCTCCAAACGGGGCTGCCCAGATGTCGTCCGCCGTTGCCAAGTTCTCCAGAAGCATGCGTAAGTCGTCCTCTGCCGCATCAAAGCCGACTTCAAAGAACTTGTCGAAGACGACGACCGACCAGTTTCCTGGCTCGGGCAGATAAGATTCGATGGAACCCGCCAGATCGCGCCAAGACAGGCTGCGGACGTTAAAGAGATCGACGTCGTCCACCCGATTCTGCCCGTTCACTACCGACCTCACGCTCGAAAACTGTCTTTGGAGAATGGCGGCGTAGTCTCCGTCGGCGCATAGAGTCGATTCGCCGGAAAGGGCAAAAGAAACGACGGGGCATCCCAATAGTTCCACAATCCCTTTGTCGGTCATCCGCAGATCGTCGCGGACCATCTCGATTGTCCAAGAGGGTAGGTCGCCATTTGCAGCAACGCCAAAGTGGCTATGGTTTCCGATTTCATGCCCGTGTGAAACCACCTTCTTCCAAGCGTCTGGTTTCTCAAGTACCGCTGGTGCTGTTACGAAGAACGTGCCTCGGACGTCCGCCTCCTGAAGAATAGGCGCCACCAACTCCCAATGCTCGGGATAGCCGCCATCAAAGGTTAGCGACAGCGCCGCTTTTGCCCCATCTGGCCAAGCAAATTCGCCAGCTACCCCCATTCCACAACCATTATACGGATCATGACGGTCGAGTTAACCCTGTTTCACGAACATCAGGTCGCCCGGCGACTTATCTCCGCCCATATCATCGAGCGCTTTGAGCGATTTTCCATCGGGCTGGACTTCCAAGCGAATAGGTTTGTCCATCCTCCCGCTCTTGGACATCGTGGAGCCACCCTTGTTGTTTTGCTTCTCGAACTCTTCCGGGCTCAAGCCCATCACGGTCTTGGGCGTCAAGGTGATCGTCTTACCACTGAGGCTCCAATCTCCTTCAATCGGGATGATCATCAGCATCAGGGTGAACTGGTTGGCCTCTTTGAGTTCCAAGTCAAAGGACATCATGCCGATCATGGCTTCGCCCAGTTTGGCCATCGGGTCGTCCTTGGCGGTCTCCGGCATCTTGACTTCGCCCTTGTATTTGCCAATCAGACTTTGCTGACTGGCACCACAGCCTACGAGGACCACGCTAACAGGGAGAAAAGGAGAACAATCGACTTCATGTCTCAGATTATGCACCTTCTTGCATGAACTTAGCGGTTGCTTTTGATGCGATCCAATGCCTTCTCCGCATTTTGGGTCGCCTCTCCCTTCCGAAACTTGTGTCTCCCCTGGAACTTGTCAATGGTTACCGTGAGGCCAATCAGCTCCCGTCCTCGCAAGTCGAGGACGATGGGTTTGGCGTAGGCGTTGCGGACCTTTTCGGCATCCAAGACGATGAGGCCCAGCGCCTTTTCATCGGAATGCGATGGATTGTTGAACTTGATATCAAGGGTTCGAAGCTCGATGCGCCCGTCCTTGGCTGTCCAAGATCCCTCAAAATTGATCTCCTGATCCTTGGTCCCAAGACGCATCTTGAACTGCTCCTTGGTGCGAAGAAGCTGAAGGTAGCCGCGCATGACCTCTGCATCGTCCACATAGAAGCCGCCCGTCCAGGTCCCCACCACCCCAACCCGATCCTTATCGACCCCTTTCAGCAGAAACAGCGGAACAGAAAGCAGGCAAATGCCGCAGATGGAAAGCAAAACAACAATCGCCCACCTCTCACCCATTTGAGCTAGAGGATACCGGGCGGGGATATGCGATGTGTGGGATGCAGCTACCGGTCCTATTTATGCCCGATAGTCTACGTCCCGCTTCCCCTTATAGTCCTCTTCAAGGTGGCCTCCATGATCGGCGTCGTCTGAGCGCTGACGGTGTAAACGAGGGCTTCTCGGTAGATTCTTTGGGCGGGGTGTTTGAGGGAGTTGGCGGCGCCGCTGCTCGCGGTGATTCCAGCGTGGGCGCAACGGACCGCGAGATCGATGGCCCAGGCTCGGACATTCAATCTCCATTCCATCACCGAAGCAGGAGGCGAATCGTCGTTACCGAGGGCTCGTTGGGCCTTCGCGGTCTCGGCTTTGCAGTCGGCAAGCTCCTCTGCCAGACGCTCATGGGTGTCTGTGAGGAACTGGAATCCGCGCTTATCCGCCGCTCCTTTGAGAACATCCAGCCCTGCCTGGGCGCATCCCAGGGCGAAGTGGCCTTGGAGGGCGATGTTGATCATGTCGTTCGCCTGAATCCAACCCGCAGGCTTGATAAAGGCCACGTCGGCGTCGGGGACGAACCAGCCGGTGAAGTCGGCGGTGACGGTCATCGCGGTCTCCATCGCGGCGAGCTTCATGGGTTGGGAGATGCTGATCTTGCCTTGAGTGGAGTCGGTAGCGACGAAGGGGACCACCGCGAAAACGGCCTGCCCATCTTCCAAAGTCGCGCCGATCAGGAATTCGGGATAGAACGACCAGCCCGTGATCCAGGGCACATGGCCTGACAGCGAGTACCCGCCATCCACCCGACTGGCCCGCATGATCGGCTCGCCCGGACGGCGCAGTTGGCTGAACCCGATTCCGACCAACTTCTCGCCGTTGCCCATCTGCGGCAGATAGCGCCGCTTCAGGTCTTCGTTATCGCTCTTGGAGATCATCGAGACCGCGCTTTGGTGTTGGGTTTGGAGGAAAGCCAGGGAGCCGGACACACGGGCAACTTCCTCTTGGAAGGTGCGGAACGACTCCTCGGACAAGTGGGGGCCACCGTACTCTACCGGGCGCTTCATCGCCATCAGTTCCAGGCGGCACAGGCCATCCAGGGCGACTCTAAGCGCATCGACGTCTTGGTCGATCTCTTCGGCGCGGGGGCGCACTTCGTCGTGCAGGTATTGGATGGCGGTCTGAAGAACTCGGTCCATGGCCCGCAGGCTACTCGGCATCCTCCGTGCCAGCCACCACGAGTTTCGAGAAATCGCCTGCTTCCAAAAGTTGCTTGGAGCAGGCATTCATAAGCGTCAGGCGGGCAAAACGGACGTTATCCTCTTCCGCCATGACCATCGTCGCCTCAAAGAAGTCGTGGATCGGTCGCTCCAAGGCGCGGGAGAGGGAGACTACGTCCTCGGCCCGCTCATCCTCGACCGCCTTCCGTAGTTCATCTTCTCTAAGCTTCAGGGCTTGGAGGAGGGCGAAGCCGGTTTCGGATTGTAGATCGTCGGGTTTGACAGCGGTGATGGGGTTCTCCTCGGCAAAGGCCACCTCCTTCTTGCGGGCGGCGGCGATGATGTTGAGGGGACGGGTGGCGGCTTGGACGAACGGCGTGTCCTTCGCCAAGGTCTCCAGACAGCGAATCCGCATCCTCACCCGACGGGGCATACAGGTGTCTTCCGGCGCGGACTCCAGAAGAGAGGCTTGCAGGATGTCGTGACGCACATTTGCCAGCATCGCTTCGTAGCGCGAGGCAAAGACGCGCTCCAAGGCCGAGAGCGCCCCATCAAGGTCCAGGTCCACGCCCTGCTCTTTGTACAGCCCGATAGCGTATGTCAAAAGGTCGGTGTAGCTTGGGATCGGCTTGGACCACATCATGGCGGCGTCGATCAGGATCGTGGCGGCGCGGCGCAGGCCGTAGGGGTCGCTGGACCCAGAGGGCTCCAAGCCGAGCCCCAGGTAGCCAGCAAGTTTGTCCAACTGGTCCGCCATCGCGACCCGAACCGCCGTCTTGGCTCCGCCCGAGTTGATGTTCTGGTTCTTGCTGAGATCGTAGTGGGAGGCGATAGCCCAGGCTACATCCTCCAGCATCCCTTCTCTCCTCGCATACTCGCTCCCGATGACGCCTTGGAGCGAAGGGAGTTCGCTTACCAGACCCGTCGAGAGGTCGGCTTTGCAGTAGAGACCGGCGGTGCGGGCCAGGACGATCTCATCGGCGCTTCCTCCGGTTGCCTCGGCGATCCTCTGGGCCAGCTTGCTCAGGCGGTCGGCGCGTTGGCGGACGTTGCCTAGCTTCTCCTGGAAGACGATGGTCGAGGTCTTTTCCAGGAAGTCGTCCATTGACCGCTTCTGGTCCTCGGTGTAGAAGAACCGGGCGTCGTTGAACCGGGCGTTGAGCACCCACTGGTTCCCGATCCGCACGGTGTCATCCTGCCCCGAGTTGCGGACGAAGACGAACCGATTGGTCAGCTTGCCTGACGAATCCTGCACCGGGAACATCTTCTCGTGCTTCGCCATCGCGGTGATGAGCACCGGGCGGGGGAGGTCGAGGAACTCCGGCTTGAACTCGCCTTCGATCGGGGTGGGCCACTCGGTCAGGTAGGCGTTCTCATCCACCAGGGCCTCCGTCAACAGGGGCGTGCCGGTGGAGACGCTCTCGGCTCCCTTGCGAATCCGCTCCCGCCGGACCTCGGGGTCGGGCTCCACGTTGCGCTTGCGAAGTTCGCGCACCAGTTCCGTCAGCGACTTCGCCTCAAAAAGCTCCGGCGAATAGAATCGATGGCCCTGGGAGGTCAGGGTGGACTGAACGGCTTCGATGGCGAACGGGACGTGCTTGCCGTCGAACGCGGCGAGAATCCAGCGGATGGGCCGAGCGAAGCGCATCCTCGCCGATCCCCAGCGCATCGTCTTCTCAAAGCTCAAGCTCTTAATGGCTTGCGGGAGGACTTCTTGCAAAAGCTCGTTGGTCTCCTTGCCGACCACCACCTTGTCCACCCAGACATACTTGTCATCCTTACGGACGGAACCGACCTCGACGCCGTTGCCCCGGCAGAAGCCTTCGAGGGCCTTGGTGGGGTTGCCGTCTTTGTCGTAGGCGGCCTGGATAGCGGGGCCGCGCATCTCTTTCTGCTCGTCGGGTTGCTTCTCGATCAGGTCGGAAACGGAAACGATCAGCCGGCGAGGCGTTCCATAGGAGGAGACTTTTGAGCTCGGGCTCAGCACGTTGGCTTCGTCCAAAAGCCCCCAGACCTTGTCCTTCAGGTCGTCAGTCGCCTTCTCCACAAAGGAGGCAGGCAGCTCCTCACAGCCAAGTTCCAGCAAAAGCTCGGGCATAGGGTGGGAGTTTACTCGGGGAGGGGGAGGAAGGCGTTGGGCGTTGGGCGTTAGGTTTTGGGCATTCGGCATTTGGCATTTGGCATTTGGCATTTGGCATTCGGCGATGGGCGTTGGGCTTACTCCTCCGTATGCCCCACACCTATCACCTGACGCCAAACACCTTCCCCCTACATCAACTGGAACTCAGGTGCCGCGAAGATGAGGCGGGAGACGGCGGCGGCGGTGGCGTTCGCGTTGCGCTGGGTGATGCGGCCGCCTGATGCCTTTTCGGCCGCCTCGACCAGTTTCGGCATTTTGTAGCTGGGGATCGGGGCGTCGTAGATGGAGACCAGCTTCTTGGCTACGCCTTGGGGAGTTGGATCGCTTTCGAACATTGGGAGCGCACGGAACCTAACTTGGACACCGCCTCTCCCCTGGCCGAAGAGTCGGTTGCCCCAGTTGATGCGCTCCATCATCGTTGCCGACGTGATCCAATTCGCTCCCGTCTCCCACCCCGCGACATCCGGCGGGAACAGCAGATCCATTCCCATGTTCCGCATCGATTGGTTCGCAAGCAAGACGGGGGCGGTGAGTGCGCGGATGTTGTCAGGGGCGGCGGCAAACGACTCTTTCACCAACTGGCCGTAGCCTAGCTGGCGGAAAGTCGGGATCGTGAAATCGACCGGGCTCTTGTAGATCGCCCGCTCCGCTTTGGGCGAATAGAACTCGGAGGACTTCATGATCTCTTTCAACAGTGTTTTGATGCTCATGCTGTCGGCCTGGAACCGGCGGGCGATTCGGGCGATCATGGCGGGTTCGGGATCAGGATAGGCGAACCACTCCCAGACTTTCTTGGCAACATACTCGCAGGTCTCCGGCATATCGCAGAGAATATCGATGACCTGTTCGCCGGAGAAGGGACCGGTCAGCCCAAATACGGTCTTGTCGCCACGATCATGCAGCCGAGGCCGAAAGATGAAGCCCTGCCGAGGCCCGGACTCCGTGGCTACCCGCCCAATCGACCAACCCGTGAACGCCCTGGCCGCTTCCCGGATGTCGTCCTCGGTGTAGCCGTTATCCACTCCCAAGGTGAAAAGCTCCATCACCTCGCGTGCGAAGTTCTCGTTTGGCTTTCCGGCGACGTTGAACTGGTTGTCCAGCCAAAACAGCATCGCGGGGTCCTTGCTGACATCGGTCAGAAGGGTGCGAAAGTTGCCGGTCGCATTCGAGCGCAGGACCTCGTTGTGCTGGTGCATCAAAGGCCCGCTCTGCACTTTGGCCGCGCTGGTCGCGAAATGGTCATGCCAGAAGACGGTCATCTTCTCCTGCAAGGGACGCTGGGAGGTGGCCAATCGCAGGGTCCACCAGAGGCTTACCTGTCGGGGTTGGATGTTTCCATTCTGGTTGGCATACTTCATCACATCGACGTCGAAGCCTTCGTCGGTGTCTTTGTAGTCCAGGAGGCGGTCGATGGCGCCATTCAAACCGTCTTTCAGATAGTGGTCGAGTTCCACCTCGCTCGCGCCGAGGCCAAACCTTCGGAGAAGGTGAGCCCCTTTTTCACGATCTGTCGTCAACCCCATGTCTTAGAAGACGGGTTTACCCGGAGACTGTTCAGTCAGGGGTGGTGTGGCGAGGTGCAAACGGCGACGTTTTTGCCGCGGATTATTAGGTTCAAAATTTCGAAAAATGCGACCGATCTCAGGTTCAAAAATCTGTAGCTGGCTCAGGTTCAAATGAACCGGGATTTTCGTGCTTTTTTTGCTACAGGTCACACAGGGGGCGGTTTTTCGGCGTTTCGGCATTGCGGCTGTGGGAGGTTTTCTTCCAAGCACCGATCTGTTTTGAACCACCAAGACACCAAGGCACAAAGGGCTGGAGAGTTCTTACCACAACGGCACAGCGACACAACGAGGGATCTGAATTGCTAGATCGCTTGACTGCTGGATTAAGGGGACGTTCTCCCGCCCGATTCGGTTTCCGAGTTCCGTGCCCTTCACTTATATAGGGTGGAAAAGCGGGTTTTGTCAACCAACGATTTTGAGAATTTTGGTTGCTGGATTGGCGGTCTTATAGGTCCCGCAAGGGAACCTTGGATTGTTGAAACGCGGTAGTGGCAAGCGTGAAAACCGTTGCCACCCTCTTGCTGCTCTCGCTCGGCATGATCGCCGTTGCCGACCCGATCGACGACTTTGTCAAAGCCGAACTGGTCCGTACGAAGTCGCCCAGCATCGCAATTGGGATCGTGAAGGACGGGGTTTTGGTGAAGCATGAGGTCTATGGCAAGGCGGATGTGGAGAAGGATGTAGATGCCAAGAAGGGCGGACTTTACGAGATCGGTTCGATCACCAAGCAGTTCACCGCCTTCGCGACGATGATGCTGGTGGAGGATGGCAAACTGGCTCTGGATGACCCAATCTCCAAGCATCTTCCCGAATCTCCCAAAGCCTGGGAAAAGATCAAAGTCCGCAACCTCGTGTACCAGACCTCGGGCCTGCCCGACTATGCGCTAGAACAAGGAATCGGGCTCATGGACGAATTCGACCGGGCCAAGTGGATGGAGACCATGACCAAGTTGCCGCTGGACTTTGAGCCGGGCGTGGCTTGGGCCTATAGCAACACGAACTATGCGTTACTGGGGTGGATCATCGAAAAGGTCTCGGGGAGCAGCTACATGACCTTTATGAAGGAGCGGGTATTGAAGCCGCTGAGGATGGACAGCACGATTTTCAGTTCTCCGTCCTTCGCTAGCCCCTACCGCGCAACCGGCTATCTGAATCTGAACGGCCAATTCTCGGTGGCCCCGCGAACGACCTCTAGCATCAACTCCGACGGCACCTTGATGTCGAGCATCGAGGACATGGTGAAGTGGGATGCCGCACTTCGGGAGCGGAAACTGTTGAAGCCCAAGTCCTATGAGCTTTACCTGAAGGCCGCGAGTTTGAACTCTGGTCGATGGCGGCCCTATGGGATGGGGTTGAATGTTTCTCTGCCGGGAGCGGAGCCCTACTACGGGCACGGCGGCAACTCGGTGGGCTACAGCGCAGGCTATGCCTGCTATCCGAAAGCCAAGATTTCCGTGATCGTCATGGGCAACGTCTACGCCTTTGGTGGAGAGCCGATGGCGAAGCAGATCGCTGAGCTTTATGAGCCCTCTCTGAAGCCCGCGTCTCCCGCGGTCAAAGCCGATCCCGACGCCAAGCGAACTGACGCCCTGATTCAGGCTCTGAGCGCGGTGGGCAATGGGAAAGTGGATGAAGTGCTTTTGGAACCTGAAGTGACGGCTCCAATGAAGACTCGGCGGGCGGGTATGGCAGCGGCCGGGCTTGCTCCTTTCAGGAGTATCGAGAAGATGGAGTTTGTAGGTGAGTTGGCAGTTGGGAAAGATAAACTGCTGACCTATAAGGTGGTCACCAAGACGCGGGACTTTGTGGGCACGTTCCTTTGGAGCGCAGGCGGGAAACTGGCCATGGCGACCCTCCGCCCGGACGGTCCGCCCAAGGGGTAAGGCCCTTCGAATCACGACCGGCAAGCGGCTGAAATACAAACTGCATCTGGCTCGATCGGGGTGAGCCGTGTTACAGATTTGGAGAAGATGCCAAGAAACCGACTGATTGCAAAAAGCGCCTAAACCACGCATCGACAGCCGCATTCCAGGTCGATGGAAACTGGCGACACCAGTTCTGTCGCTCCCTCGCGTCGGAAGTGGTGGACGCGGCCCGTGTAAGGGTTCAGAACGACCACGTCCAGGACGCCATTCTTGAGATAGAAAGGCGGTCCCAACTCCAAGTCCTTTTTCTCATAGCCCTTGCTGACTACCTCGATCACTGCCTTTGGAATCGTGCTGGTCGCCCCTTCGATCTCGGGGGGATGAGTGCAGAAGATCGAGATGTCGGGCCGTTTGAAGGAGGAGTCATCCTCGAATTTGATGTAGCAATCGGGAATCTTGATACACCCGCAATCGCCCTCGTGGCCCGATATTCTGTCAATCGTCGAGTAAATCTTCATCACCGTTTCCTGGTGACGAACGCCCGGCATGGCCTCCCAAATGGGCAATCCATCCTGCATTTCCAGACGCACCCCTCCCTCATCCCCATGAAGGAGTAGCCGCCAAAGCTCGATGGGTAGTCCCATGGAAACAGTTTACAGGTTTCTGGCCTATTCCACCCGAATCGCCTTCGTCGCTACATAGGTCTGCCCGAACATATCCGTCGTTCGCACATGGATGGGGTGGACGCCTTTGGCGAGGTACTTGGGCATGGCGATCTTCCAGAGGTGGGGGGATAGGGTGGGGCCAGGGAGGTCCCGGAAGGGGGGCTTCTGGCCTTTTTCCCGCGCGACCAACTCCACATATTGCGGATCGTTCTCGCGAGTGTGGGTCATGGGCGTCCACTTGCCGTCTACTCCGATCTGAACTTCCACCTTGGAATACTGGGTTCCTCCAAAGACGTTCACATAGATCCACTTGTCGCCCAGCTCCGTAGCCTTGGCAAAATCCGGGGCGATGATGTTCATCTGGTAACTGGCCGGTCGACCCGCCGCCCGGTATTCGATCTTGTACTGGTTTCCGTCGAAGGTGAAGATGGAGTAGCCGTTGGGGGCGCCGTCGCGCATGGTGGTGTGAGGGATGCCGCGCGGGTCGGGCGCTCCCGACCACCAACTGCCACAGGTCGTGACATTCACGATGTGGTGATGGGGCTTGGCGCCGTTCCACCCATCCTTCTCGGTGAAGAAGCGGTGCTCCTGGAAGTGGGTGTGAGCGGAAACCGAGATGACGTAGGGTCGCTTCTCGATCAGGCGGAAGATATCCTGCTTATCCTCGTTTTCGTTGAGAGGGATGTGCATCATCAGGACCACCATCTGGTTGGATGGGACGAGGGCAAGGTCCTTCTTCAGCCACTCCAGTTGCTCTTTGCCCAAACCTGCCTTGTATCGGCCCCGCTTATCTGGTTGAGTGTCGCCGTGCTGCCATACCACGTTGTCCAAAACCACGAAATGGGTTGGGCCGTGGTCGAAGGAGTAGTAGGCAGGGCCAAAAACGCGCTCGAAGTGCTTGTTTGCCTCTTTATCCGTTTTGCCTTGGTAGTCGACATCGTGGTTGCCCAGAACGTTGTACCAAGGGATCCCGATCAGGGCGATGGCGTTGACCAGTGGCTCCGTCGTGCTCAGGTTATCAAAGGCAATATCTCCCAGAGTCACGCCAAAGGCGGCGTCGGTTTTTCCGATCAGCGGCTCTACGATGCTCCTGGTGATGTAGTCCACCTCGGTCAAGTTTCGGGGCTGGGTGTCGCCGAAGAAGAGGGCTGAGAACTTGTTGGGCTCTCGACGGGTGTTCAGCGGGAAGTCGATAGAGGCGGGAAGCGGGCCTGTAGGCTTGACCGCCGGGTACTTCAGGTAGGCGGGCGACCCTTTGGGATTGTGGATGTAGTAGAAGCGGGGCAGCATTGTCTTCTTGTCCAGGTCGGTCATGAAGCCCCGAGGTTTGACGACGAAGTAGATCGTATCGTCGTAGAGGGGGAGTTTCCAGTTGCCATTGCGGTCGGTCTTGGTGATGTCGAGGTGGCTGGAAACCCGAATTCCCGCCAGGCCCGGCTCTCCGGGGTCCTTCTTGCCGTTCCAATTGCGATCTTCGTAGACGATGCCGGTGGCAAATTGCTGAGGCTTTGCCTTCACCCCCGCCTTCGGGCGAACCTTGTGAACATGGCCCCGCCCCTCGTGTCCCTCGTGGCCGTGAACCCCGACCAAGGCCGTCATCGCTATTATTGTCGCAATTCCCATGCTCGGAAAGTTACCCCCTGCGGATTAAAAGAGGGTTAACCGAGATATGATCTGCATATGGTTCGCTTAGGAATTGTCGGAATCGGGAACATGGGCGCCGCTCACATCGGCTGGATGCCCAACATCAAAGACGTCGAGCTTCGTGCGATCTGCGATATCGACGATTCGAAGATGGATCGCTTCCCGAACATTCCCCACTACCGGGACAGCGGGGTCATGATCCGTTCGGGGCAGGTGGACGCCATTCTAATTGCCACCCCCCACTATGCCCATACCACCATCGGCATCGACGCCCTGCAGAACGGTCTCCATGTGCTGGTCGAAAAGCCGATTTCGGTTCACAAAGCGGACTGCCAGCGACTGATTCAGGCTTTCGAGCAGCATGGCGAGGGGAAGGTTTTCTGTGCGATGTTCAACCAACGCACTGATCCCCACTACCAGGCGATCCGGCGCGCGGTTCAGAATGGCGAGGTGGGCGAGATTCAGCGCACGAACTGGATCATCACCGACTGGTTCCGCACCGAAACCTACTATGCCAGCGGCGGTTGGCGGGCGACTTGGGCGGGAGAGGGCGGAGGCGTCTTGCTGAACCAAAGCCCCCACAACCTGGACCTTTTCCAGTGGATTTGCGGGATGCCTTCCCGGGTCCGCGCGTTCTGCGGGTTTGGGAAGTATCACAACATCGAGGTCGAGGACGAGGTCACGGCTTTCTTGGAGTATCCCAATGGAGCGACCGGCGTCTTTATCACCTCCACCGGCGAAGCCCCTGGAACCAATCGGCTTGAGATCGTCGGTGACCGGGGCAAGATCGTGTACGAGAACGGCCAGGTCGTGTTCCACCGCACCGAATCTTCCGTGAGCGAGATTAAGAACACTTCTCCCGAATCCTTCGCCACCGTACCAACCTGGCACTGCGAAATCCCGGTTCGGGGCAACGGGGGACAGCATCAAGCGATCCTGCAAAACTTTGTAGACGCAATCGAAACGGGCAAACCTCTCTTGGCGCCAGCGGTTGAAGGAGTCCACTCGGTCGAACTGGCCAACGCCATGATCCTGTCATCACTCATCGGAGAATCCATCGACCTGCCCCTTGATTCAACCGAATATGAAGCCAAGCTGAGGTCCCTCATCGCCAACTCCACCCACCGAAAAGAGACGCGGGAGGTTGAGAGCGTTGACATGGGCGCATCGTTTGGCCGATAGGTTGGCAGGTTTTGTCTGCCTGTAAGCGTTCGAATTGAACGATCGCTAACAGTTGTCGAGCGTCAAACTCTAAAGGTCCCTCAGCCTCGCCGCCGCCTGCTCGCTGGTGATGTCTCGCTGAGGCTCGGCGAGCATCTCGTAGCCCACCATGAATTTGCGCACGGTCGCAGACCGAAGCAATGGCGGATAAAAGTGGGCGTGGAGGGTCCAGTGGGGGTGGTCCTGCCCGTCGGTTGGCGCGCCGTGCCAACCCATGGTATAGGGAAAGCTGGTTTGGAAAAGCGCGTCGTAACGGGTCAGGCCCTTCTTGAGGATCGCGGCCAAGTCGTCCCGCTCCTCATCCGTCAAGTCCGGCAAACGCTGGACTGGACGCTTGGGAAGCAACAGGTATTCAAAAGGCCAAGTCGCCCAGAATGGCACGACGATGAGCCAATGGGCCGACTCCTCCACCACCCGCCTTCCATCCCGCAACTCCTCCACCACCGCCCTGGTCAGCAAAGGCTCGCCGTGCTGGGCGTAGTAGGCTTGTTGCTGCTCGTCCTCCTTCTGAACCAACGACGGCAGAACGTCGCTCGCCCAGACTTGCCCGTGGGGGTGGGGGTTGGAGCAACCCATGACCGCCCCCTTGTTCTCAAAAACCTGAACCCACCGGAACCGACTTCCCAGGTCCAGAACCTGCTCTGTCCAAGTGTCCACCACCTGTCGGATCTCCGTCTGTTCCATCTCAGCGAGAGTGAGGTCGTGGCGAGGGGAGAAGCAGATCACCCGACACTCTCCCCTCACTGCCCCGGCCTGAAAGAAGCCGTCTTTGATCTCCGGGGCTTCCTCATCCAGTAGGGCCGAAAAGTCGTTTCGAAAGACGTAGGTGCCCGTATAGTCCGCATTTCGATGCCCCCCCGCCCGCTCGTTCCCGGCACAGAGGTAGCAGGTTGGGTCGTAAGGGGGACGACGATCACCCGATACCGCCTCCTGCTGCCCCTGCCAGGGACGTTGCGTTCGGTGGGGAGACACCAAAACCCATTCGCCAGAAAGCGGGTTGAAGCGGCGATGGGGCGCCTGGTCAAAAATCATAGGTTTCCCCTAGTTTGGCCGATTGGACTCCCACTCCTCCAAGTGGTTCGTCTTTGAACGGGTCGGGGACGGAGGTTCCGGGAGCTTGTCGTTGCCTCGAAGCTCGTATAGAACTCAGAAATCTGCAATCCGAAATCCGAGACTTCGGCAACTGCCCCGGCACAATCATCAGGGGTCTACATGTTTAATCCAACTACAAGTTCAAACCCCTCCATCCCAACGCTTTCCTCCCCGACCTTCGGGGAGGAAGGGGTTTTCCGCCGCCAACTAAAGAGAGGGTGCATTGGATAGGGATTCGCGCTTACAATAGACTTGGTGTGAGTACAAGCGGGCTTGAAGCCGGAGCGGGGCGATTTGAAGAGGGGCTTCGCTGGATTGTGGAGCAGATCGGCGTCGAGGCTAATCTGCGCAAGTTGCTTCCCCAAATCCTGGAGCGGGCCTGTGATCTGCTGGGAGCGGAGGGGGGTCTGATCGGACTGGCAGACTCCAACCGTGACGCGATTCGCATCGAGGCCGTCGTTCGCTTGCCGACCCTGGAATTGGGCGCAGATGGCACAGAGTTGATTCGGGGTGGGACGATGGCGATGGCTCCTATTCTCTGGCGGGAGAAAACTCTGGGCTACATCGCGCTGGGTATCCCACCGGGTCAGACCGACCACGCTCGATTAGAACAGATCGCTGGCCATATCGCCATCGCGGTCGAAAATGCCCGCCTGCTCGCCGAGAACGAACGTTCCCTTATCCAAGCCTCTCAGATGCTGCACACCACCGAACGCATCGGCAACGCGATGTCGGTGGCGGAAGTCGTGACGGCGTACCTGGAGCAGGTGGCGGCGGGGGGGCGATACACCTGCACGGTCGTACTCTACGAGTTTGACGAGATCGGCGCCAAGATTGGGAACCTGGTGAGAGGACGATGGACGCCCGGCGAATCAGTTGAGTTGATGGAGTATCGGGTGCCCACCAAACAGGACGCCCTTGACCCCATCTTGACCGAAGGAAAGACGATCCGCATTGCGAACGCGCTTACAGATCGGAGCCTGCCCAAATCCCTGCGGGACGAACAGCTTCGGGACAACCGGCCTGCTGTCGCTCTGGTGCCCCTCATGTCGGACCGTCGCCGGATTGGGCTGGTCATCCTCAGCGACCCCGAGCCACATGAGTGGACCGACGAAGAACTGATGCCGTTCCAAGCCACCGCCGCCCAACTCGCCGCCGCCCTCGCCAGCCGCCGAGACCACGACGCCTTGGTCGAATCCAGCCGGAAACTGGCGGTGATGGAAGAGCGGCGCAAGATTGCTCGGGACCTCCACGACTCGGTAACCCAGGTTCTCTTCAGCCTCAACCTCCTGTCCCAAACCCTGGAACCAGGGCAGGTTCCACCGGATGAGATCGTGGAGAGGCTGAATCAACTGAGCCGCCGGGGTCTGCAGGAGATGCGATCTTTGCTGGAGGAACTGAGACCCGTTCAGTCCCAGCCCAAGGTCTTGACGTTGGGGCAGAGAATCTCGTCCTACGCCGCGACCGTGGTGGGTTTGCCGGATTTCATGCTGGACGACCAGACGTACAAAGGCGCTCCGACGAAGGTCGAGGACCAACTGCTTGGCATTGCGAGCGAGGCCCTCAACAACGTGGCCAAACATGCGAAGGCCGAGCACGTGCGGGCGCTCTTGCAATCTTCCGGCCCTGAGGTTAAGCTGAGGATCGAGGACAATGGAATTGGATTGAAAAGGGAGAGTCGGAGCCGACGAGGCGGCCTCGGCCTGACGAGTATGAGTGAGCGGGCCTCGGAGATCGGGGCTCAAATATGTGTGGAGTCGAACCCCGGCAAGGGGACGACGATTGAAGTGCTATGGGAGAGAGGCAAATGATTCGAATCATCATCGTGGATGACCACGAGATTGTGCGGGAAGGATTGAGGGCCCTATTTTGGGGTCAGCGTGACTTTGAAGTGGTAGCGGAGGCCGGGAATGGCGAGGAGGCGGAGGCGGCCTGCCTCAAGCACAAGCCGGATGTGGCTCTGCTGGACCTCCGAATGCCCAAGGTCGGGGGATCGGACGCCATCGTGCTGGTGAAGAGCGCCTCGCCCAGCACCAACGTTCTGGTTCTCACCTCCTACCTGGAACCGGGGATCGTGCGAGAGATGTTGAAGGCGGGCGCGTTGGGATTTATGTTGAAGGACGTGGCCAAGCACGAGCTTTTGAGCGCCATCCGTGCCACCGCCGAAGGCAAGTCTGTTCTTCATGCAGACGCCCAGAGCCAGTTGGTCAGCGAGGTCAGTGGCAAGAAGGCCGCCTCCCCCTTGGAGGAACTCACCTCCCGGGAGACCGATATTCTGAAACTGATCGCCAGCGGCCGAAGCAACAAGGAAATCGCCAACGACCTAAGCCTGACCGAAGGGACGGTGAAAGGCTACGTCAGCAACGTCCTCGCCAAGTTAAACGTGCAAGACCGCACCCAAGCCGCACTGCTGGCGGTTCGAGAGGGGTTGGCGCGGGCTTAAGCAGTCCAAGCCTGGTAGAACCGATCCCGCGCCAAGCGCGCTCGCTCCACCAGGTTTTCGCCGCCTACCACGTTCAGATGCCCCATCTTTCGGCCGGGCTTGGACTCGACTTTGCCGTACCAGTGGAAGTGGACGCCGGGATCGGCGAGGGCTTGGGGGAGGGCTTGGCGGTAGTCGCTGGCTCCAGCTTGCCCCAAAAGGTTCGCCATACAGGTCGCCTGCCCTACCGGAGAGGAAAGCGGATAGCCCATCACCAGCCGCACATGCTGCTCAAACTGGGAAACCCCACCCCAGTCCAAGGTGTAGTGACCGGTATTGTGGGGGCGGGGGGCGAGTTCGTTGATGAGGATTTCACCCGACTCCAACTCAAACATCTCCACCCCAAAGAGCCCTTGCCCACCCACAGCTTCAACCGCCGCCATCGCAACTTCCGAAGCATCGACCCCGCTGGGAAACACGAGGTCGCAGACGTGGTTGGTCTGAATGGTCTCCATAGTCGGGAACGCACCCCGATTGCGAGGGTCGATAAAGACCATGGCAGCGAGTTCTCGTTTGAACGGCACAAACGCCTCCGCCAGCCACCCGCCTCCGCCCCAAAGGTCGCGATGATTCTCTAGCTCCTCTGGAGTCCGGGCATAGCGGGTGCCTTTGCCGTCGTAGCCGCCGAAGCGGGACTTGACGACCATCGGAAAGCCGATCTCCCTTGCGGCGACTTCGGCATCGTCCAACGCAACTGCCCGAGGAGAAGGGACTCCCGCCCGCTCCAGCGCCTTACGTTGAAGCAGTTTGTCCTGAATAGTCGCGAGAGCACCGATACCGGGAACCAGCTTGGATTCATCCAAACCCGAGTCCCGAATCGCATCAGCGGGAATGAACTCGTTCTCCAAAGTGATCCGGTCACACTGGCTGGCCAACTCCGCAATCTTCGCCGGGTCGTTTAGGGCACCTACCAGCGAAGCGGCAATCTGCGAAGCCGGCGTGTTCTCACCAGGGTCGAGGGAAAGGCATCGCAAGCCCATCCGCTGCCCCGCTTGGATCGACATTCGAGCCAACTGCCCACCACCCAGGAATCCGAGATCGTACTTAGCCACGCGTGGCTCCAAGAACACCACAAAGTTGACCCAAAACCACAGCGAAACGCTGTGCCGTGGCGTCCTTTTGATTTAACTCGCTTGAGGTTGCAGGGAGCATCAGGTTTGTTGTACCCGCGCATCCCTCCGGTTAACCTTCGCTCAGTCGCACGTCACAGAAAACGACCGCAGTCCCTTTGCGCCAAATTGAAAGGTCATATGCCAGGCGGTGTAACGGTCATCCTGTTTGTTGATGAGCTTCGACGAGTAGCGTATGAGGCCCTTGAGGCGTAGCTGCCGCTGGTTTAGGCGTTGCCCGATTTGGGTTTCCACCTCTCGGACCGACATTCCCTTGCGTAGCTTCGTCAAGAGACCAAGATCGGATTTTCGCAGGGTGATTGTGGGAACGCCCTTTTGGATGTCCTTCGCAGGCAACCAATCGATGCTTAATCCATCCAGCACCTCTCCGTCTTTTGCGATGTTGAAGCCGTCAGCGTGAAGCAAAACTCCTGTGCGGCGGTCGTACCACAGGCCCGCGCCACCCGAATGTCCACCTGTGATTCGTCGAGCCCTTCCATACCGGCGCTCAAACTGTTCGATGGTGGTAAGGCCGGTGGTGATCCCGGCGACAAAGCAAAGTTTGGGCGGCCGGACTTCCTTCGGAACGATCGCTTGCAGGGCCAAGGGAAGGATGAAGGTCAGCATCACCAGATCTGACGCACGGCCAAAGGTTTGGGTTACTTGATGCTCCCCAACATCACGCCTTTGACGAAGTATCGCTGGCAGAAGATGAAGACGATCAGGAGGGGGGCCATGACGATGACGGCGGCGGTCATCTGGAGAGGCCAGTTTGCGCCGCCGTAGCTGTTCTTGAAGATGGAAAGCCCGACCTCCAGAGTCCGCATCGAGGTGGAGTTGGTGGTGAGCATAGGCCAGAAGAAGTCGGTCCAGACGCCGAAGAAAGTGAACGCCGCCGCCGTCGCCAGAGAAGGCTTGGCCAGAGGCAGGAGCACCCGCCAGTAGATGCGGAAGTAACCCGCCCCATCCAGTTTCGCCGCCTCGTCGAGCTCCTTGGGAATCGCCAGAAAGGCCTGCCTCAGGAGGAAGATGGTAAAGGCGGAGGAGAGGCCGGGCACGATCAGGACCGCGTAGGTGTCCAGCCAACCGAACTTCTGCACGATCAGGTACACGGGAATCTGGGTCACCGGCCCGGCGAACATCATCGACCCCAGGAACAGCGCAAACGTCGCCTCCCGCCCCTTGAACTGGAATCGGGCGAAGCCGTAGGCGGCGAGGGAGCTGACGAACAGTTGGCCAAAAACCACTGCAAGCGTCACGAACAGAGTGTTCAGGAAGAACCGGAACACGGGCAGGTTCGGCATGAAGAGAACCTTGGAGTAGTTCTCCCAAGCCGGTTGTTGGGGCACGATCAGATCGAGGGTCGGGATGGGGGTTTTGCTGGGGTGAAGCGAAACCAGGACCATCCAGACGAACGGGGCGAGGAGAAAGAGGGCGAGCAGGATCATCCCCGTGTAGGAGAGGCCCTTCTTAATGCCTCCCGTAAGCAAGGTGCACAGTCCGAAGAAGGCCCCCAGGCCACAAAGGCAAAGCAGGATTGTGTTCAGACGGATGTCTTCGGGGGTCTGGCTGTAGAACCTGCCCGAAAGGAAAAGGGGAAGAAAACCCACGCCTGCCAACAGCAAGACCAAGCCGGCCCATCGGGCGAAACTTGGAGACTTGATAAGGCTAGTCATCCGCCTGCCCTCCGTAGCCGCCGACGCGAAGCGTGTAGCCGTGGGCAGGGACCCGCGAGGAGGGTTGTAGTGTGACCTCTACATTCCCGCAAGATACGGCGTCATCCTGAGCGAGCCAGAAGACGCTTGTAGTGAGGCTAATTGCTTGTCGCGAGTCGAAGGACCTCACCCGCTCTACTGAAGATAGCCATAGACGCCCACCTCTCGTTCGGGCGGCATGCACCAGAACGGATCGTTGTACCAATCGTGAGCCAGGTCTGCCCAAGTCGGGTTCTCCTCTTCGATCAGCGCGATCTTCTTGGATCGTCGCCAGCCCTTGAGTTGCTTCTCCCTTTGAATCGCGAGGCGCATCAAGGAAAAACGCTCGAAGTACACCAAGCGGTCGGCGTGGTACTTCTTCGAGAACCCTTCGAAAACGCCTGTCTTGTGCTTCCAAGTTCTCCAGAGGAGGTCGCTGGTCACGCCAATGTACAGCACTCGGCTTCTGCTGGCCAAGATATACACTGCCGGGCGCTTTTCCACGCTCCCGTACTCGCCAAGAGGTTGTGCAGCTCCTTCTAGCGGGTGAGGTCCTTCGACTCGCGACAAGCAAGTGGTTGTGGCAATAGCACTCGGCGGCTCGCTCAGGATGACGCCGTGTTCGTGGTAGCGGGTGAGGTCCTTCGACTCGCGACAAGCAAGCTGCCACACTGCGAACTCCTTCTGGCTCGCTCAGGATGACGCCGTATCTAGTGGAGAGATACAAGCCTTCTCTCAGGTCCCTGCCCACGGCTACACGCTTCGCGTCGGCTCGCCCAAACGGAGAACCAAGCGCCATCCCCAACCCCTTCAAAGGGGCTTTTTGACCTTGCATCATGCCGCGCTGTACCCCTTCAACTGGCTCTTCATCATTCGGAACTGCACCAATGAGATCGCCGCAATCGCGACCAATAATACGAACGACTTGGCGGACGCCAAACCGGTATTGAAATTCACCCATGCCTCGGTATAGATGTGGTAGCCCACTACGTCCGTCGATCCCTCGGGGCCGCCCTGGGTCATCATGTAGATCGGGGTGAAAATCTGGAGAGCGGAGATGGTGGAGGTGACGACTACGAAGAACGTCGTCGGGATTAGCATCGGCAGGGTGATGCGCCAGAACGCTCGCCACCCCGTCGCGCCATCCAAAGCCCCCGCCTCATAAAGCTCCGGCGGAATCCCGACCAGTCCCGCCAGAAACAGCACCATGCGGGGGCCGAGCCCGGTGAAGACCGACATGATCACCACCGCCCACATCGCCCACTCGATCTGGTCCAGAAAGGCCGTCTTGTTGTCGATCCCCAGGAGGCCCAGAGCCGTGTTGATCATCCCGGTCTCGGGCAGGTAGACGTACTGCCAGAGCATCGCGATGGCGACGCCGCTGGAGATCGCGGGGATGTAGTAGAGCGTGCGGAACAGGGTGATGCCCTTGAGCTTCTGGTTCACCATGATCGCTACCGCAAGAGCCACGATCAGGCCCAGGGGGACGCTCAGCAAAGCGTATCGCGCCGAGTTCCCGAGAGCGTTCAGGAAGGATTGCTCGGTCATCGCGAACGTGTAGTTCTCAACTCCCGCAAACTCGCGCTCGGAACTCACCAACCTCGTCCTGAACAGGCTCAGTCCGAGCGCGTACAGGATCGGGATCATCGCAAACACCATCAGATGCAGGAAGGCGGGCGCGATAAAGGCCCATCCCCAGCGACTCTCCCGACGATTCATACTCACCGTTTGACCTGCCTCTTGGCGAGTTCCGAGTCGATGCGCTCCGCGGCTTTGGTAAGAGCTTCTTTGGGGTCGCGTCCGTTCTTTAGCACGCTGTCCATCGCGTTCTTCGCCTGGGTCTCCACCATCTCAAACCCCTCGACCACGGTTCCATAGGGCGCTCGGCTGGTGGGGATGATCGGGAGGAACATCGCTTCCAGCGGGTCCCGGCCCCGCTCCTCGCTCACGTCCTTGCGGGCGTCAATGGCGATGCCGGTCTGGTTGAGGACGAGCCGGGATTTGTAAGAGGTCATAAACTTGATGAACTTCCAGGCGGCTTCGGGGTGCTTGGCGCGCTTGGTGATGGCGTAACCCGACTCGTACATGACCGTCACCGGCTTGCCCGTGTTGTTGGGAAGCATCACGACGCCCAGGTCGTCGAGCGTTATTCGAGGCTTGCCGTCTGGTCCTTTGGGAGCCGCCGAATAGCCAACCATCGCCCAGTGCCCGCTCACCGTCATCGCCGCCTGGCCATTGGCAAAGGGGTCGACCCCCATCGCCGCCGATTGGCTGAGGGTCGGGGCGGAGCGGTCTTCATTGATG
Source organism: uncultured Fimbriimonadaceae bacterium (assembly GCA_964501275.1). Taxonomy (GTDB): domain Bacteria; phylum Armatimonadota; class Fimbriimonadia; order Fimbriimonadales; family Fimbriimonadaceae; genus 55-13. Next base: position 142,883 of record CAZCSP010000002.1, read on the forward strand.
ATGGTCCGCAGGAACTCGATGGTCTTCACATTCTCGGGCGAATCCAGGTAGCCGCTGGCTTGCTTGAGATCGGGGGAGAACACGTCGCCGCCATTGTTCCACAGCCACATGATCCAACCAGGGAACCAGTTGGCGAACACGAACCCGTATTGGTCCTTCTTGGTCAGGCGCTTGGCCGCGTTGCGGAACTGGTCGAAGTTCCAGCCGTTCTGAGGGTAAGGGACGCCCGCCGCGTCGAAGAGCCGCTTGTTGTAGTACATCACCATCGGGGTGAAGTCGTTGGGGATAGCGTAGAGCGCGTCTCCTCGGCGGGCGATGTCCACGATGTTGGGATAGAAATCGTCCAGGCTGAATTCGGGATCTTTCTCGATGATCGGGGTGAGGTCCAAGAGCATTCCGCTGTTGATGAACAGGGCGGAGCTGGAGGCGTCGAGGGTGGCGATATCCGGTGAGACGCCCGCATTGTGGGCGAGGATCATTTTCGAGACGTACTCTTTGTCCCCCGGAATCCCCTCGATCACCACTTTGATGCCTGGGTTTTGCCGCTCGAACTCGGCGTAGAGGGCGCGTTGCTTGGCGGCGAAATCCGACTCGTCGTCGGCCCCGCCCCAATTGGCGACTCGGATCACAATCCGCCGATCAGCCTCTGCCGCGCAACCCGACAGGCACAGCGCCATTGCCAACAGGCCGATCCATCGCCTCATCCCCGTCAAGGTACCCGCGATGATCCCAGACCAGTTCCCCAGTGGTGAATGGGGAGAAGCGTTGGGGATTGGGGGTTCTTGGTTTTAGGTTTTTGGTTTTAGGTTGGCCTGAGCAGCCAGGCCAACCTAAAACCAAAAACCTAAAACCAAGCGCCGTCCCCCGGTACCCTATTCCCATGCCCAATCCTTGGCAACAGTTCTTCGACTCCCACGCTCCCTACTACGACCAGAACCCGTTTGCCCAGCATACGGTGCAGGAGGTGGACTTCTTCCTATCCCTCTTCCCCCTCCTCCCCGGCGCGTCCATTTTGGATATGGGGTGCGGGACAGGGCGACATGCGGTGGAGTTGGCGAAGCGGGGCTATCAGGTGACGGGGGTTGATATCTCGGCGGGCATGTTAGCGCAGGCCCGGAAGAAGGCGGAGGAAGCGGGGGTTGCGGTGGAGTGGGTGCAGGCAGATGCGACAAAGCCCCTTCCTCCCCAAAGGTTGGGGAGGAAGGGGTTTGAGGTTGTAAGTGCCGCCGAGCCTTTAGAAAATGACAAGTTTGGCAGCGATGACAAGCGAGACCTCCTCCCCCCCGCCCCCTCCTCCAAGACGAACCACTTGGAGGAGGGGGGGCTTTTTGACGCCGCGATATCGCTCTGCGAAGGCGGGTTTGGCCTGATTGCCCAAGGGGAGGACGCGGAGGCTCATGATCTGGCCATCCTCAAGAACATCGCCGCCCATCTCAAGCCCGCCGCCCCCTTCCTCCTCACCGCGCTCAACGGCTACCAGGTGATTCGGCAGATGAAGGATGAGCACGTCCAAGCTGGCCGCTTCGACCCCGCGACGATGGTTTCCAACTACGAAGACCAGTTCGACCTGCCCGAGGGGCCAAAGATCGTGAACATCCACGAGCGCCTGTTCATCCCGCCCGAGATGGTCAAGCTTCTGGCGCAGGCGGGTCTCCGATGCGACCGGGTCTTTGGCGGAACGGCGGGGAGTTGGGGGCAGAGGCCGCTCAGCCTGGACGAGATCGAGGTTATGTACGTCTGCCGCAAGGCATAGCTCAGTCCTCCACCCGATGCACGGTCGCCCATATCTCGCGCTTGGCGTCCAGATCGCGAGTCTGCTTGCGGCCTTCCACGATGTCCAGGTAGACGGTGGCGATCTCGTAGGGTCGAAGGGAGATTGGAATCCGAGTCACCCCCTCCTTGTTTTCCGCGGTCGCAGATTTGTCTGGTCGGGAGTGTGTATCGCGAGAAAATGAGGAGGGGGCCGGGGGGTGGAGTGTCTCGATGATCTGGCCCAAATGGTTCGTCTTATAAGCCGCCGCCACCGTCCCCGCCACCGTCAGAGTCGCCTCGGTCTCCAACCCATCAAACTCCACCAACCGCACCACAAACGGATACCCCATCCCCTTCCCGGCATAGTTCTCGATATGCTTGCCGGAGAAGTCTTCGGTTTCCCGATAGAAGGCGGTCGGGATGACGTTTGGGGCGTCGCAGGATAGGGCAGAGAACACTTTCAGGCATCTCGATAAGCGCATGGGCTCCTTGGTATTGGCAACCTTCCAACACGTTGAGGCGGGCCAGTCGCCGTGGGGAATGACTGTAATACCCACCTGGACCGACCGGTCGAACTCGTTCTCGTCCCACGGATCGTAGCTCGTCATCACACACTGAACCGAGTCCTCGCCCCGGAACCATTGCTTGGGCGACACTTGCCGCACCATCACCCCGCGCACTCCTTCTGAGAAATCCACGAAGCTCAGCCCGAAGAACGCACTTTCCACCTCCTCAAACCACTGAGGCGAGGTCATCCAATCGCCGGTCGGGTACTTCTTGCGCCCCTTTGATCGCCCCTTTACGTCAACGACGCCGTAGGGAGTATCGGTGCGGATCATCTTTCCGAGGGTTCGGAATGGCAGGTCGAGCTTCAGCGCCCCACGGAATCCGCCGTTGAGGGGTCGATCCACGTGAAACTCGACATCAATTCGGAAGCCGCCGCCTTTGGCATCGAATCTGATGGTGCACTCGTACGGGTGATCGTTTATTTGGCACCACCACATGGCGTACCAATTCCCTACTTCCCACCTCGGCACCCCCACCTCGACGAACTCTGACGCTATGGGTAACAGCGACACTGGATGCGAGAACACTCCGTCCGGAAAGTCAGGGGTCGTCAGTTCGAGGATCGTTGCCGTCGCCAAATCGACCACCACCCGAAGCCTTTCATACTCGAACGAGGCGATCTCCCCCTCGACGTTCCAATCTGGGCCTGATTTCAACTCTAAATCCTGGGCCGGACCAAACCCGAACGGCTCGATTCCCCCTACCTCCCAACCGTTTGGATTGAACGCCCCTCCGACCTCCGGAAACTCGCGGAAACTACCTTTCACCCGATCAGAGAAAGACTTCGACAACCGGTCGATCCACGCATAGTCAGCCTTCGCTATATGCGAGCACAGCCCCTCGCACTCGTCGTTGTCATGATGCTGTGCAGAGAGTAGCTTCCGCCACGCCTCTTCCAACTCCCAGGTCGGATAGACATCCCACTGCGCATAGGGTCGGCCGAACAGGGAAAGGACGGAGAAGAGGGATTCAAAAGAAGTTAACCCTTCCTCAGCTTGACGAGACCGCTCCCGGATAAAATCTGCATTCTTCCCCAAAGACATTCCATGCCAAACCTCGTCCATAGAGTATCTGCGCACGGGCGGCGTGGCATGGGCGTCCCGCCCATGGTTTCCATGACCGTCCCGGTCATGTAGCCCGACTGTATCTGCATCCACCTTGTAGCTTGGAGACGGCTTCCTGTAGACCCAAGGCCAGTCGGGCATTCCCGCCTTTGCGGGATTCTGCATGACATATCGAATCTGGTTCCCCAAGTCCTGCTCGCCTCGAACAAGATGGTCGTAGTACTGCGCCTGCCAAACGGTGCCCGACCGCCCCAAATGTTTATTGATCTCATGGGCGGTAAAGGATTTCCAAGAGTGCAGAATCTTGTCCAAGCTGTGGTCTTGGCGGGGCTGGACAACGGCGTGGACATGGTTTGGCATCACCGCGTAGGCCAGGAGATCGTATCGACCTCCGTCAAAGTGGCGCAGAGCGTTGGCTACGATCTCGGCGCAACGAGGCTCCCTTAGCAAACACGCTCCGTGCCCGGCGTCGAGGGCTTTTTCAACCTTCTCCGTGCGCAAACGCATCAACTCATAGGCCAAGGCGGTGGACTTCAACCTTCCCTCGTCGTGCATCTTCTGCAGAACGTCCCGCTCTTCCGAATACTGTTGCTGAATATGCTTGGGCAGAGCGTCTTCTAGTCGGAAGGTGACCGCATAGGTTGCCCCGTCTTTTGTCCAGTGAGGAAGATAGGCGCCTTGCCTAATGTCTAGCTCGGATTCAGCGTCTGAGGAGTGCCCAGCCTGTATCTCGGACGAGACGTCCGAGGAAACCATGGGCGGGACGCCCATGCCACTTGCCACGCCACGCAAGTACTCCCCCAGCGTCGCCATCCGAATCTCAAACCGCTCATCTGCCAATAGCTCCCGCATCTTGGGAAGCAAGACCTCGCTTCGGCACATCCAATCGGGAGACGGCATGAGTTCCAGCCACTGGAGGATGAGAGGCGTTGGGTCTTGGGCATTCGGTGTTGGGGGTGTTTCGGCTAACTCCGCAAACGTCGCATCCATGTCCTCCGGCCACTGGTGCAGGTTCAGCTTGTTCCGAGTCGCACATAGCAACCTCGACCCATCCTGGCCCTCCCACCAAACCACTGGCACATCCTCTTTCGGAACCTCCGGGGTGTGCCAGGTCCATTGGAAGAAGAGCGACGCGTACTCAAACCCGCATCCTTTTAGCATCTGGGGAAGCTGGGGGAAGAAGTCGAACTCTTCTTCCCAAAACGTCTTCGGCCAGACTCCCAACAGCCGCCGAACCGTTCTGGCTCCATAAATCCGTTGCCGGATATTCGACTCCCCGCCGTGGAACAGGCCGTAAGGCTGGCCATAAGAGCATCCCACCGGCTCGATGATCCCCGCCTGCACCGCCTCCCGAAGCTCCGCCAAAGCCTCCGGGTCCTCGGCGGCCAACTTCTCGTAGCCGATCCCGTCGAAGTTGACGTTCCCCCGCGCCCCGGTCTCCCGGCAAAAGTGGAGCATGTCCTGGATCGAGCCGGGAAGGACGTGGTAGCCCCACAGCCACTGCATATCTACCCAATGCATGTGGTTTCCGAAGGTGTAGTAGAGGGGAATTTTGGCCATCGTGAGATTGTAGATTCTCCCGCCGCGACCCCGCCGAGAAAGGTGAATCGCGACCAGGTTTTGCGTTTTACCGGGCGTGGCCCCCACAATAGGGGAATGATCGCCATCGTTTTCCCTGGCCAAGGATCGCAGAAGCCTGGAATGGGCAAAGAGCTTTATGACCTTCGACCGGAATCGCAAGAGGTCTTCTCACGGGTCTCCACCGCCACTGGTGTTGACATTGCCAAGCTCTGCTTCGAGACCGACGAGGAGACCCTTCGCCAGACCCAAAACGCCCAACTCGCCCTCTACACCACCGGGGTTGCGGCCTGGGCTTGCCTCAATGCGCACCTGAAAGGCGTGGTCATGGTCGACGCCTTTGCTGGGCACAGCGTGGGCGAGTATGCGGCGTTGGCGGCGGGCGAGATTCTGTCCATTGAGGAAGGGGCAACACTGGTCCAGCGGAGAGGCGAGATCATGGCCGCCGCTGGTCAGAAGCAGCCAGGAACCATGGCGGCGGTTCTGGGCTTGGAGCGGGATCAGATCGAGGTGGTCTTGACTCAGGTGGATGGCGTGGTCGTGGTGGCCAACGACAACTGCCCTGGCCAACTCGTGATCAGCGGAGAGGTCGAAGCAGTTGGGAAAGCAGGCGAAGCCCTGGTCGCCGCCGGGGCCAAGCGGGTGTTGCCCCTGAACGTCAGCGGCGCCTTTCACAGCCCTTTGATGGACTCTTCGGCGGTGGAGATGCGGGCGGCTCTGGATGAGGCCGAGTTCTACACGGGCTCAGGCCGAGTCTTTAGCAACGTCACCGCTCAGCCCGTAGTGCAGACCGGGGTTTGGCCCGACCTACTGGAGCGGCAGTTGAAGAGCCCGGTGCGCTGGACGGAGTCGGTGCAGAACATGTTCAACGAAGGGGTGCGAACTTTCATCGAGTGCGGCTCGGGCGATGTCTTGACGGGGCTCTTGAAGCGGATTGAGCGGGAGTCCAAGGGGTTCAAGGTGAACAGCCTGGATACCCTTGAGGAAGCTGTGGGCGCGGTAAGGGCGTGAGATGTCCAGTCCCCCGCCTCCTGCAAGGTTAGCCGTCCGCTTCGCTTCTGATGCTGGCATAGCGGTTGTCATCCGCCGAGGCCCCTCGGAGTGGTGCCAGCTTATCGTCTGGGACTTAAAGACGAACGAGTTCACAAGGGGGCAATGGGTTCACGGCCTTGTGCGCTCGGCATCCCTGTCCCCCAATGGCGAACACCTTGCCCTTCAGATACAGGGCAAGGGCAGAGATTACAATCACTACTCGTTGGTTTCCCGCCCACCTTACTTTACGGCGCTCGCCATCGACTTCGGCCCAGCTAGCTATACCACGATTGCATTCACCAAGAATGGGGAGTTGATCTGGACGAATCATGTGCCCATCGAATTCCGTGTGGCTAACGAATGTCCGTACAAGGTTGTCCACCGTGACCTCAAGTTCGATGAACTCCCGCGAGGATCGGGGTTGCCTCGGATTCACTGGGAAGAGTACCAAGACTCGCATGAACTTGACACTCCCGGAGGAAGACAGATTCTGGTTCGGGAAGGGATGATCTACGAGAAGTTGTAAGATCGGGAGGCACTGCTCTTCAATACGTCAGACGACCACTTCGAGGAGATGAAGACCCCCGACTGGGCTTTGCGATGGTGAACGCGCCCCTGCCTGTGTGGGTGAAAATGTGATCTATCGATCTCAAACTGCGGTTGATTGGGACTCAGCGAGTCATGGAAGGCGCGATTTGTGATTGAGGAATCACATTTCCTGCCTCTTTAGCTTCCATCCCATTCCACTCGACGAGGAGTCTGCCCATACCATCCGTGCCCGGGCGGAGTCCCTGGCAGATGTACAATCTTGAGCCATGCGTTTCACCGATCAAGTCGTCATCGTCACCGGAGCCAGTCGAGGTATTGGCAAGGAGATCGCCAGGGCGTTTGCCAATGAGGGTGCCATGGTGGCCTGTGTGGCGACCAGCGAGGCGGGTGGACAGAAGACGGCGGACGAGATCGGGAACGGCGCGAAGGGCTATGGATGCGACGTTAGCGATTCGGCGGCGGTCGATGCTCTTGTCGAAGCAGTAGCCAGTGATCTGGGAACCCCCTCCGTTCTGGTCAACAACGCCGGGATCACCAAGGACACGCTGATCCTGCGCATGAAGGATGAGGACTGGGATCGGGTGATGCAGGTGAACCTGAAAGGGGCCTTCAACACGATCCGCGCCGTCGCCAAGCCGATGATGAAGGCTCGGTACGGGCGGATCGTGAACATCAGTAGCGTCATTGGCCTCCACGGTGGCGCAGGCCAGGCCAACTACGCGGCCTCCAAAGCGGGCCTCATCGGTCTCACCCTCGCCACCGCCAAGGAACTAGGTTCCCGAAACATCACCTGCAACGCCATCGCCCCCGGCTTCATCGAAACCGATATGACCGAGGACCTTCCGGCGGATTTCAAGGAGTACGTCGAGAAAACCGCACCCGCAGGCCGCCTAGGCAAGCCCGAAGACATCGCCCCCGCCATCCTCTTTCTGGCCTCCGCCGATGCGGCCTATATCACTGGTCAGACGTTGACGGTGGATGGGGGGCTGTTCCTGTAGGATCCGAGGGTCGTTTCGCGGACCGGAGCAAAAGGTCGCGGGTTCGCATTTCGTCGAGTAACCGCAACTTTTCACCAAACGGCAACGCGGCAAGACGGCGACGATAAGCCAGCTTTGAAGCCTCAATCTGCTTCAGATCAAAGGTCATAGGTCAATCTTGGTCTCATTTTTGAACTTAGCCCATTGCGACTCAAGGCCATGCCTGCCAACAATGTCTTCGAACCGATCTCGGTCAAACTCAGAGGAGTCTAGGAACATCCTGATCCTCTCCTTATCTTTGGGACGTCCCACCTCAAGCGCGATAGCGGCCAAATACTCCGCAGGCAATAGCCGAACGGGAGTTCCATCCGCATCGACTACTTCGGCCCGGTCAAGCGCTTCGTCGCCGAGTGCGCCCGGAGGAGCGAGGAATTGGACCGGCCATCCGCCAATGACGGCGTACTCTCCTTCCAGATAATGGCCGCGCTGGGCAAGAAATGCGAAGATAGGCCCCGGGTCAATGATGGCTTGATCTGGCTTCGCCTTAAGCCGCACGAAGACATCGACGTCAAGCGTGGAAATAGGTTCTAAGTAGTAAGTCGCGGCAACCGCCCCACCTAGGGCGTATGTTTCGACGACCCCCTCTTCAGCCATGGCGTGAAGCGTCTGCAGGACATCGCCGATGTTCAATAGGCACCACTCCTAAAGGCGTCAACCATGTTGGTGCGAGTCGGGCATTTGTGAGCGTTATTGGGTTTTTGACTGCCAATCCCCATAGTTCGGATTATAGTTCGCCCGCCCGCGCAACGCCAAGGCATTCTTCCCCTCACACCTCTGCCACCTGAACCGGCAAAACCCGCGCGAAGTGCTGAAAATCGCCGTCGAGGGTCAGAATCTCTGCCCCCATTCGCACCGATGCCGCACAGATGAGGAAGTCCGTATTCGAGCCTTGAATCCCTGCCGACCGGCACAGCTTGAAAAACTCGGCGGCTCGTTCATGGTCCTCTTCACCCAAGGCTGGGCTCGAAAATGCGCGAAGCGCTTGACGAAGCCTCTCAAACTGTTTTTGGTCTCGAATCCCGGCGAGGATCTCCTGCCGAATCGGATTCAACAAAACAGCTTCGCCATCGTAAATCAAGGCCTGGAGCCTTTCCACCGCCAGCCCGCCTGGCGAATTCCTCCGAAAGAGTTCTGACCACACTGGCGTGTCTACGATCACACTCATGGCGTAGAGCGCTGTACTTTGTAGTCATAGGTAGGATCGAAATCGATTTTGCCTTGGAGCTTCAGTGCCTCGCGCTGTTGCCGACGGGCCACATACTCCTCCAGAGCCTCCGTCACCGCTTCACGCTTCGTCTTGCGTCCACTCAGTTGGAACGCGAGATGCAGGAGTTCGTCGTTCAATTTCAAATTGGTCGCCATGTGTCGATGATGACACATTAAGAAACGCGCCGCTAGACGAACCCGCTCAATAAGTCCCACCACCGCAAAGATTCGTGGTATCGTTCCAATCATGTCAGCGGACACACTTGTGCGAGTCAAAAAGGTCACCGTCGAAGAACTGGGCGTGAAGGAAGAAGAAGTCGTTGAATCGGCGTCCTTCACCGAGGATTTAGGCGCAGACTCTCTCGACGTCGTCGAACTAGTCATGGCTTTTGAAGACGAATTCGGCATCGATATTCCCGATGATGAGGTCGGCGAGATCAAGACGGTCGGCGACGCCGTGACCTACATCTCGAAGAAGCAGGGATGAGCGATCGGCCCGTTCCATCTGGACGGGTCGTCATCACCGGCGTCGGGGCGGTAACCCCGCTCGGGACGGGGGTAGACAAGTTCTGGCCCCGTCTTTTAGCCGGTGAGAGCGCCGTGGATCGCATCACCCTTCTCGATCCAACCGAGTACACCACTCAGATCGCCGCGGAGGTCAAAGACTTCGTCGCGGAGGATTGGTTGGATAAGAAGGAGGCTCGACGCATCGACCGCTTCATCGCGTTCGCCTGCGCCGCCGCCCAGATGGCGATGGACGATTGCGGCATCAAGGTCGACGACGAACTTCGCAACGAGTTCGGCGTTCTGATCGGGTCCGGCATCGGCGGCCTCACCTACCTTGGTGAGCAGCACCGCCGTCAGGTCGAAGGGGGTCCCAGCAAGGTTTCTCCCTTCCTGGTTCCCTACATGATCCCCGATATGGCCTCCGGCTACGTCTCGATCCTGCATGGCCTGAAAGGCCCCAACACCTGCGTGGTCACCGCCTGCTCGACCGGAGCCAACGCCATCGGCGACGCCTATCACATCATCAAGCGCGGCGACGCCATCGCCATGCTGGCCGGGGGTACCGAAGCGCCGATCAACGAGCTTGGCCTCGGCGGATTCTGCGCCGCCCGAGCCATGACTACTCGCAACGACGATCCCAAGCGCGCCTCCCGACCTTTCGACAAGGAGCGGGACGGATTCGTCATCGGGGAAGGCTCGGCAGTTTTTGTCTTGGAAGACTACGATTTCGCTACGAAGCGGGGCGCGAAGATTTATGGCGAGGTGGTCGGCTACGGCATGACCGGCGACGCCTACCATATCACCCAACCCGACCCCGAAGCCGACGGCGCTTACCGAGCATTGAAGATGGCTCTGCGAACCGCCAACATGGTTCCCGAGCAGATCGGCTACATCAACGCCCATGGCACCTCGACCTACTACAACGACAAGGGCGAGACCTACGCCATCAAGCGAGCCTTTGGCGACCACGCCTACAAGATCCCCATCAGCTCCACCAAGTCCATGATTGGGCACACTCTGGGCGCGGCGGGCGCAATAGAGGCTCTGATCTGCATCCTCGCGATGCGGGACGGCAAACTCCCCCCGACCATCAACTACGAAAATCCCGACCCCGAATGCGACCTTGACTACATCCCCAACGTCGCGCGGGAGGCGAAGGTGGATGTGGCCATGTCGAATAGCTACGGCTTCGGCGGCCACAATGTGTCGCTGGTGTTGCGGGCGGGATAAGGCGCGGGATCGTGGGATCGCTGAATCGTGAGATCGTGATGTCGTGAATATGTGAACTCGTGAGGATCTCTGAAGAATCTACTGGATAGGCGCCTTATCGACTTCCGACTTCACGACATCACGCGCTCACGCAATCACGATCTCACGATCCCGCGCACCCACGAAAATGTTCAACGAGACCCCAACCGAAGCCTGGCTCCACCGCTACGGATCGACCTCGCCCGACCTCCCCGACTTGGGCAAGTTCCTTAACCACCGCTCCGTTCGCAAATTTAAACCCGACCCGATTCCCGAGGAGACGCTTCAGGGTCTTGTCGCCGCCGCCCAAAGCGCCGCCACCAGTAGCAACCTCCAACTCTGGAGCGTGGTCAGCGTACAAGACCCGGCGCGGCGGGAGCGGATCGCCGAGCTTTGCGCCAACCAGAAGCAGGTGCGGGACTGCGCGGTCTACCTCTGCTTCCTCGCCGACCACTATCGCCTGCGCAAAGCCGCCGAGAGGAAGGGTGAGGCTTGCGAGGGGTTGGGGCATGCCGAGTTTTTCACGATGGCAGTGATCGATGCGGCCCTGGCGGCGGAGAGGTTGGTGTGTGCGGCTGAGTCCATCGGCCTGGGCATCTGCTACATCGGCGCATTGCGAAACGACGCGGAAGGCGTGAAGCAGTTTCTGGACCTCCCCGAAGGCACGTTCGGTATCTTCGGCATCTGCCTGGGCTGGCCTGCCGAACCGGTCACCGCCAAGATCAAACCCCGCCTTTCCCAAGACGCCATCTGGTTTCGGGAAACCTACAATCTGGAAGCCTTGACCGAAGAGTACGACGAACGGATGCGCGAATTTTATGAGTCCGAAGGCATGAAAGGCGACGTCGCCTGGTCCTCCCGATCAGGCCGCCGCGTAGACCTGCACCACATGACGGGCCGCGAGACCCTGATGGAGTGGCTAAAAGGGCAAGGGTTCCTCCAACGGTAGCCAGCCCCAACCCCAGATACCCAACACCCAACGCTTACAAGCGCGTATAACTATCGACATGCGGTCGCGCCTTTTCGTTGTCTGCCTCTTGCTTGCCGTCGCCAGCGTAGGTGGCGCACAGGTCTCCAAAGGGAAGCTCGCCCCCCGAGACCTCCCCTTCACCCCTCCCAAGAAGTGGGCTCTGGTCATTGGCGCCAGCGACTATACCGAACTTGGCAAACTCAACTACGCCGCCAAAGACGCCCAGGCCTTCGCCGATGTTCTGAAAGAGCGGTTCGACTTCAAGCCGGAAGCGATTGAACTGATCACCGACGACAAAGACTCCGCCTCCAAGCCCACTGTCGAGCGGATTTCCGCCGCCTTGGACCGCCAATTAAAGGATAGTCGCCTCGATAAGGGCGATCTATTCATTTTCTATTTCTCTGGCCACGGGATCGGTACGTCTAAGGGCGATTACCTCATGCCAACGGATGCCACTGCTGCCGACGTCGAGCAATCAGGACAAAACGTTAAGGAGATCGTCCAGAAATTCGTTAAAGCCGGCCTGCGCAATGTTCTTGTGATAGTCGACGCTTGCCGTGGCGGAGAGAAAAATACGTTCGGCGAGGAGTTTCGCAAATTAGGGCGAGAGGCGAACATTGCCGTCATGCTCAGTTGTGAGCCTGGAGCGCGATCCTACGAATATCCCCGACTGGGACACGGTGTTTTCACCAGCCACCTTATCCGAAGCCTCCGGTCGCCTGATCTTCCCTCTTCAACCACAGGCACACTCTGGGCTTCAACCATTCTCAAGGACATTCAGCAAAAAGTCCCTGAATACACGATCCGGGATTATCCGTCGAAGCCTCAAACACCGACCGGTTGGGCTGACACGACGATGGATGTTGCGATTGGCCTTTTCCCAGCAAAAGCCACTGTCCGGCTCAAGCTTGCCGATATTCTTGCGGAAGGGGAACGGCTGGATCAGGGCGAGTATTTGGACTACCTTCGGCGAACCGCCGCTTCCCTCTACGAACAGGACCGGTTTGCAGAGGCAGTAGATGTATACAAAGCCATTGATAGCCTTCAAAAGCTATCTCCCGTTGAGTCGTATCTCTATGCCAATGCTCTACAAGAAGAAGGGAGGACGTTTGAAGCCGAGAAGGTTCTGCTCCCCCTCCGAAGAGGCGATAAGGATGATGTCTATACCCACCTGGCCACCTTGTACAGTCCATCCAGGCTTGTCCCTCCCTCCGAACGCAGGCAGGCGGCGCAAGAACTGTGGCGACTTCGCAAGGAAGAATGGACCGTGCAAGTGGTCTACCCCGCTCTCAGTTCGTACGGTTCGAACCATGATGCAAGCGAGTTCATTCAGAACGGTTTGGCTCAAACATCGCTCCATCCCAGGACAGTCCTCTTCTTCCAAGGCTTGGTGTTGGCGAACAAGTCAGATTGGAAATCGGCAAGAGTGAGCTGGGAGAAGGCCCTGCAAATAGATGGCCCTTATCCGACCAACGACATTTTGCGCCTCCAGATTTACCAAACGTTAGTTCACCTGAATCAAATAGGCGACATGGAGTTGTTTCTCAAATCCGCCCTCGATAACCCTTCTATTCGCGAAGCATATTGGGCGCTTCTATTGGCCCAGTACTACAAAGAAACCGGAAGGATCGACCTGATGATGGGCGCGTTGGAAGTAGCTTTCACCAAGGATATGGAGAGCGACAACCTACTTTGGGCAATGCGGATCGCGGGAATTCAATACCCTGCGTTTGGCGACAAGATCGTGGAACAGGCTACGAAGAAACCGCACGGTTGGAAGGCGATTCTCGCCAGGGATTGGGTTCAACTCGCCGGCAAGGACCCAGCCGCATTTCTTGCTTCCATTCAAGAAAGCAAGAAGTACTGCGACGACGAGTTTGCAGTTCTGTTTGAGTGCCTTCGAGTCCTAGACAGCATCTTTGACGACGCGCTCGCGATGGGCAAACTCCCGCCTGATCAATACAGCCAGTTTATGGTTGCCTACTCGGCAATACTGGCGGCGGATGTTAACCAGTTCGGATACCAACCCTATGTCTGGATGCTGTTTAACAAATTCGTAGTCAATGCGGAGAAGTTGGAACAGGCCCAAGCTCTGTACAACCTATACCTTGGTCCGCGACTAGACGATGGAACGCTCGACCCCCTTCTTCGTGCGCCTTACCTCTTCATCGTCCTCCAAGTCGCCGATGTCAAACGGATCGAACAGCTTTGGAAACTGGGCGGAATGCCCTCAGCGGACCAGATCGACGCTCAGTGGTTGGTTTCCATGTTCTATGCCACCAAAGGAGATATGGAAAAAGCCAACGCCCTCCTGCCCACGCTCGCGCCATCCGCTACCTTCGGGCCTGCGGCTGAAGCTTTTCGCGCCTATTTGCAGGTTAAAAGTGGGGCCAAGCCGGAGCTAAAGAAACTCGCTCAAAAGATGAGCGATAGTCCCAGCGCCATCCATTGGCTGGCCTTGGCCCTGGTAGAGCAAGGGGATTGGGACGCCGCCCTACCGCTTCTGGAGGAGAACGTGATGCTTCGCCAGCAGGGTTTCTTCTTCCTCCAGGCGAGGGCCACCGAAGCCTACTTCAACCGTCTCCTGGCTCTTGGCCAATCCGAGAAGGCCAACGAGCTTGCGTACAATGTCTCGCTGTCAGGCTACGGCAATCCGATTTACGCAAAAATCCACTATGGACCACACGCAAAGATCGAGGCCTTCCAGGGAACGATCGAACTTGAAACGGTCGAGTTTGAGCACCTCCACCAACTTGAGCCAGGCTCGCTTCGATTGACAATCGACGCCGGGGGCAACGTCTCTGGCAGTTTGGCCAAGAAGGAGGAGGGGCGGCCGGTGGTTGGAAAAGTTGACGCCTTCGGAAACCTTAGAGCAACCTTCAAAGATGGAGACCGCGAGTGGAGCATCACTGGCAAGATTGCACCTCCCCCTCTCTACAAGGCTCTATCACACCTCAAGGAAGGCGTCCAGGCATTCCTCTTGCTCGATCCGAAAGGCCAAGCGCGGTTTTTGATAGCCAGGCAGCAGCTTGCCAAAAAGCCCACTGCGGACTAAGGCAACGGCTTGCCTCGGGCCGCTACCAGGATGCGATACCAGTCTTCCCGATCCACGTCGATCTCATCGGCCTTGGACGCATCCCGGATGTTGTCGGGGTTTGTAGAGCCGACGATGGGGATGATCTTGCTGGGGTGTTTCATCAGCCAGGCCAGGGCCATCACCGTTCGGGAGACGCCGTAGCCCACCGCGATGGCGTCCAAGGTGTCCAGCAGGGGAATTCGCTTTTCAGCCTCGGGATGGTCGGCGGCCACCGTGCCTCCCGCCCCCAGCCAACCGCCGCCCAAGGGACTCCAGGAAAGCGGGGTGATCTGCCTCTCCAGGCACTGGTCCAGGGTGCCGTCGTAGAAGCAGTCCAACCTCCCCAGGTGAATCTCCACCTGGTTGACGACCAATGGGAAATCAAGCTGGGATTGCAGAGCCGCGACGAAGGACGGCGAGAAGTTGGAGACACCGAAGTATCTCACCACTCCCTGGGCCTTCAGTTTGGTGAAGGCGGAAGCGATCTCCGATGGGTCCATCAAAAGGTCGGGGCGGTGGAGTTGGTAGATGTCGATCTGATCCACGCCCAGCCGTTGCAACGACTTGTGGCAAGACTCTTCGATATGCGAGGCGGAGAAGTCGTACCGGTGGGGCGAATCCGGGTTGGGGTCGCCGAGGAAGCGGATGCCGCATTTGGTGGCGATCAGGATGTCCTTCCGCATCGACGGGACCTCCCGCATCACCTCGCCATGAATCTCCTCACAGGCGCCTCGGCAATAGATGTCGGCATGGTCGAATAGCGTGTAGCCCGCCTCATAGGCCGCCAAGATGGCCTGCTTGCCCTTGTCTCGCTTCTCCTGGTCGATCTCCGCCGGGTTCCATGTTCCCGCCACGCGCATACATCCGTAGCTCAATCGAGAGGATCGAAGGTCGGATTTGCCGATCTTTTGTTGCTTCATGCCCCCATCTTGGCCCGAACGCCTGCAGATTCGCGAGGGTTCTGCCGAAAAGTTAAAGGTCCATGAATATCGGAAGCTCAACTGGGGTCAATGCTGCGCTCAATGCGCTGACCGGCGTGGAAGACAAGAAACTGGCCCTTCAGGTGTCCATGCTCCGCAAGTCCCTGGACTCCCAACAGCAGATGGCCGCCGATCTCCTCAAGCTCCTGGACGGCAAAGGCCAGCAGATCGACATCCGCGCGTAAATCGCCTGCGTCAAGCGTGCTCCACCAACTGGTACCACCGCCCGTCCGGGTCTTGGAAGGTAAGGCAGTCGGGCGAGCCATCGGTTCCCAGAATGGAAATCCCTGCTGTCTCCAACCTCCTATGGGCCGCGCCTAAGTCCTCGGTGTACACGACTAACGCCTGATGGGCAGATTGGTAATTGGGAACAGCGGGCAGATCTTGTAAATTCGGGCGAAGCAAGATTTCGATCATGCCTCCTTGGAGCCACACAAATCCCCCAGGCTGTTCCACCACGACGTCAAACCCCAGACCCTCAACAAAGAACCGCTTGGTGACGGCCGTGTCCCGACAAAAAAGTTCAACGTGTCCCAGATGCATCGGTAGGTTTACGCGCAACGGTGACCACGCTGCTCCCCCAAGGTAAATTTCCGAGTCTGAGAATCATCCCGGCCTCTAGCTCTTGGAGCCCAATCAGGAGGTGGTTCATCCACTTGGGCACTTTGGGGAGGGAGGCCCGGGCTGGTCCTCGGCGGGTCTTTTCTACCAATCGGGTCAGGACGACGATCGGGAAGAGAAGGAAGACTGAGTAGGAGTTGCGCACGATTTCAAAGCCCGCCCGCTGAAGCTTTTGCGCCACTTCGCGCTTTCGGTATCGGCGGAAGTGGTGCAGCGCCACGTCGTGGGGGCCCCACAGGGCCATAAATGCGGGAACGCTGAGGACCAGGACGCCGCCCGGCGCCAAGACATGGTAGGCCTCGCGAAACGCCGCCTCGTCGTCCTTCAGATGCTCAAACACATCCAGTGAAGTAATCGCATCGAAACGCGTCTTCGTATAAGGCAGATTCTCAGCATCGCCCTGCACGAGCCTGGGCAGACCCCGCTCTTGGCAGAACCGCAAAGCCTGGACGCTGAAATCCAGGCCAAAGGTGGTGGCAAAGGCCTGCATCTCCTGCGAGACGACGCCGGTGCCACAGCCCAGATCGAGCACTCGAGGATGCTCGGGACCATACTTTTTCAGTAGCTGAAGAGCCAGCGAACGCCGCCCGACGAACCACCAGTAGTGGTCCTCCAGGTCGTGCATCTTGATGTATTCGTCCGCGTTCAATCCTTACCCAGCCGCGCCTTCTTACCCTTCAATCTTAGCTTCACCAAGTCGCGGAGCATTCTCGGGCCATCCCTCAGCAAGACCACTTTGGACCCCTCCTGGTGGGACCAGCGGATGGGGACCTCATCGATACGGTAGCCCAAGTCGCGGGCGATCATGAGGGCTTCAAAATCGAAGGAAAAGCCATCCAACTTGCAGCGTGCAAAGATGTCTTGGGCCGCCGCTCGCGTGAACATTTTGAACCCACATTGCGTGTCGTCGATCCCTTTGATCGCCAATATCTGAACTGCCTTGTTGAAGCATCGCCCAAGGAACTCGCGGTACCACGGCTGGCGAACCTCCAACTTGCTATCTCGCAAAGGTCGGCTGCCGATCGCCACATCCGCCCCGCCCCGCATATGTTCCAGCAGTTTCTCGGTTTCCTCCTGGGGCGTGGCGATATCGGCGTCGCAAAACAAAATCCATTCGCCAGGCGCCTCCAAGATTCCCTTTCGAACAGCATAGCCTTTGCCGCGGTTGGGGGTGTACGCGATCAGCCGGAACTGGGGATGGTCCTTGACGAACTCCTCGACAATGGCGTTTGTGGCGTCCTTGCTCCCGTCGCTAACGATCGCCACATCCCATGGATAGGCTTGAGCCCCGTAATACTCCGCCAGCCGCTCTAGCGACGGGCGAATGCGTGATTCCTCGTTGTAAGCGGGAACGACCACGGACAGGTGCGGCAGGCTCAAACCGAGGCTGATGATACCGCTTGCGGAGATTCCGGGCCCTTCGAGGCCCTCGCCAGCACCAACACTGCCGCCAGAATACATGCTCCCCCTAACACCTGGATCGCCCCCATCCGTTCCCCCATAAACGCCACGGAAAGGGTTGCGGTGGCCAAGGGTTCGACCGCCGCCAGCGTGGAGGTCGCCACCGGCCCGATCCGGTCCAAGCCTGCCAATAGGGTCGATATCGCGAGGAAAGTAGGAATGGCCGCCAACAAAATCGCCCATGTCCAACCCACCGCCTCCGTTGGCCACTGCAAACCCTGCACCAAAGCCAGGATCGCATAGGCGATGGCGGCGGTCGCAATGACGATCGTGGAAGAAGCCAGCGAATCCACCCCCGCCAAAACCCGCGTGCCCACCAGCAGATAGGCGGAATAAAACAAAGCGGTCCCGACCCCAAACGCAATACCCGGAACGTTCCCCGCCCCCGAAACCCCCACGATCAGCACCGACCCCAAAATCGCCAACCCCACCGCCAGCCACTTCGCCAGATACATGCGTTCCTGGAAAAGCAGAACCGCGGCCAAGGTCACAATACCGGGATAGAGGTACAGCAGAAGCGAAACCATGCTCGCCGGTATGTGCTTGAGAGCTGCGAAGAAGGTGTAAGACTGGCCAATGTAAAGCCCGCCCATCGCCAGCAGCCCAAGCGTCTTCTTCTGGTTGGGCCAGGTGGGCTTCTTCCAAACTGCCAAGGTCAGCAGCAAAGCCGTCGCAATCCCAAACCGCACCATCAGCAAAGTCACCTGCCCAAACCCTGCATCGTAGGACCGTTGGGCGAACAGCGCCAACGTGCCAAAGGCAAGCGAGGACAGAATCACGAGGAACGAGCCAACGGACACGGGGTTCATTGTGGATGAGGCAACGCCAAGGGCCTAGTCCTCCCCACCAATCCGACTCCCGACTGGTTGGCTTAAGTGCGGAAGAGAAGGGTTTTGACGATCACTAACAGAAAGCCCTTCTCTCCGCGCTTCATCCAACTACCGGTTCGCTTTCACAAGGATCGAGAACTCGTAGGTGAGGGTGGTGGATTTGCCTGACTCTATGTCGGTCTGCCAAGTGATGACGCTCGTTGGATTGCTGTCGGTAATGCCTTTGGCCAGCTTTACAACTTTGGCCTGATGGCTGGCGGCAGAGACCTCGCCGGTCAAGTTCTTGGCCACCTTCATGGTGACGGTACTCGGCTTGTTATTCTGGATCACCAAGGTGCCTTTGACGTGAAGACGGTCGAAGAGGTCCTTTTCTTCGTACATCCGCTCGCCTTGCCGATCCAGGCCGATGTAGACCTTCTGCTTGATGACGCCCGGCTCGCGCTTGACTTCCTCTTCGCTCTTCTCCACCCGAACATCCAGGGCCTTGGTGATTCGGACCTCGGCTTCGGCTCCGGCTGGGGTGTAGGTCATCATGTCCTGGCCCAGCATCTGGCCGCTCTTGAATGTGGTGACGGCGCTGGTGGTAAGGGGTTGGCCGGAAGTGTTCTTGAAGCGGACGCTATGCCAGACCTCGCCGGGATCGCCGCTGGGGAACCTGTATTCCACGTTGCCGATGGTCTGGTCTTCCACCAGCCAAGTGTAAAGCTCCTTGTAGGCGGCCTCGGCCTGGAAAAGCATATACATCGCCCGCTCACCCTGCTTCAGAGTGAGGCCCTGCTTGGTGTAGAAGAAGAGGTCTCCGGCCTGTAGGCCATCGCCCTGCATGTCCATCACTTCTTCCATTGCATCGGCGGTTATCGGCGCGGCGGCTTTTTGATTCATCATCTCCCCGGCGCGGTTTCGCCCGCTTGCCCCCGGACCACCGGCTCCGCCAAACGTTGCGCCGCCGATGGTTCCCAGGAACTGGTCGGCGTTGCTATGCATGAGGAGCGGGTCGATGGTTCCGGCGAAGCGCATGTTGGGGAAGCCGGTGACAAACCGGAGGTCGCCGTTGATCACATCCTCCAGATCGTTGATCGCAGTGGCTTTGGCAGTCAACTTCAGCTTTTTGGGGTCGGTGATGTCGAGGGCGAAGGCGGGCGCCCAGGTGAGGCCCCGCTCTAGGCTGACCATAAAGACCTTGCCGGGGCGCGCGGTTTCCACGTCGAACCGCAAGCCGCGGACTTTGCTGGTAACGCTGGTCTTGGCAGCGTAGATCAGGCTCTCCTTCGACTTGATGGAAATGATCGACTTACGGGGAATCGTGAACTGCTCGCCCTCGCTCTCCACAAAGGCCAGCTCCTCCGAGATGAGTAGCAGCTTCCCAGTCTGCCACTCCCGTTTGTCGTTTGGCATCGCGACCTCGAACGACAGCGTTTTCCCTTTGTTCGCCGCCAGTATCTGGCCGAGGGTGCCGTACTCGATCGAGACGTCCTGCTTAACATCGTTGAGCGCGTTGACGACCTCTTTGAGCTTGGTGCCATCCGTCGCCGTGATCCAGACCGTGCCTAGCGATCCTTGCGGAATCTGCTTGATCATGTACTCTCCCGTCGCGGGCACGTCCATCTCCCGCAGAACCACCACATAGCCGTTCTTAAACATCGATGCGCCGGTGATCCGCATCGTCGCCTCTTTCGGAGCGGGGCTCGCGAGCACGCTCATTGCCAATAAAGTTGAAATCATTCCGTAGACCTCCGGAAGGGTGAGACGGACGATTCTCTCGAACGTTCCGACAATTGCCGAACAGACTGGGCTTTCTACCGGTCAAGATTAGGACTGCGATGTTGGAAACCAAATCCCATCCCCTGCCCAGCTTCCTGGTCTGCCAGACCATTTGCTTTTTGGCCAGCTTCATTGGGAGTCAGGCGACGTTTATTGGGTTGCAGGGGTGGTACCCGGCGCTGGCCAAGCCCGCCTTCAATCCGCCAAGCTGGGTTTTTGCGCCAGTGTGGACCGTTCTTTACTTCCTGATGGGGGTGGCGCTGTTCCAGGTTTGGCGGGCCGAGCCTTCTCGGGGGCGGACTTGGGGGCTGTGGCAGTTTGGAGTCCAGTTGGTTTTGAATGCCTTGTGGAGCTGGATTTTCTTTGGCTGGTTTCAGTTGCAGTGGGCGTTTGTGGAGATCTTTGTGCTGGACCTGGCCATCTTGGCGACGATCCTGGTGTTCCGAAAGGTGAAGCCCTCCGCCGCCTGGCTCCTGTCCCCCTACCTGGCCTGGACCCTCTTTGCCACTCTGCTCACCTTCAGCATCTGGCGCATGAACCCCACCAACGCCGACCCAAAAAGCGAGAATATCCAGATTCAGATTGGCGAACCTGAGCTGACGCCGTTGCCGGGGCCCTAGGCTACTGGACCGCTGATCTCCAGATCGGCATCCCGGCTTTTCGGGGAAACCACAGATGACGCAGATGTTCGCAGATGGGAAGGAACCACAGAAGGCGCAGAAGGGACGCAGAAAGGGCTTTACGGCTTTTGCGGAGTTGAAAATGAAGCTTGACACGCTACCTAGGATGCCAGCTTCTTTCTCAGCTTCACCTGGACTTCCAGCAGATAGTTACGGGTTTCGCCTTTTGCGAATGCCAGCAGTCTGGTCAGGCCTCGCATGGACTCTTCTGACTCGATTCGTAAAAGGGCGTCGGCGCTGTTTCGGGTTGCCTGGTCGTTTCGTGACCCAATCTCAACCAGTGCGCCCACGGCATCGTCGCCAACAGCTTGTAGAGCCTCCCAGACCTTTTTCTGGACGGATGCCTCTTTATCTGTTGCCAGCCGTTTGATCCAGTCGATACGATCCAAGGTTTCGAGTTGGCTCAGGACCTCGACGCTGGCTTCCCGGATAAACGGGTTTGAAGAGTCAAGGCCCTTCCTCGCATGGGTCATCGCCGCTTCGGGGGTATATCGAAGCTGGGTTAGGGCGCACTCTCGAACGTCGTGCACGTCGGATAGAAAGGCCCACAAGGCATCCACCGACCCCGCCGACTTCAAGGAACCCAATGACCTTGCCACTGCCTCTCTAACTTCGGGCGAAGGGTCTTTTGCCAATGCGATCAGGTTGGCAAGGTCGTCGTTCCTGAAAGGAAAAGCGCCTATCGCCTGTGCTCGAACAGCAGGGTTCGGGTCGCCGATCAGGTGAAGGGTCAAGGCCCTTACGTGGGCCGAATCATAGTCTTTGGGGTCGGGTCCTGAGAACTCTGGGTCCCATTCGGCATCGTCAAGACCGCCTAGCGCCTGCGCCGCGCTTTCTCTTACCGAGGGCTCCCGGTCTTGGATCGCCATGGAAAGAACGTCCAGAGTAGCCCGACAAGGCAACCCTGAAAGCGCGTCCAATGCGTTGCACTTCGCAACTGTTGAGAGCCTTGTCCACTGTGACCTGAGCGCGTCGGTAGTTTGAGTCCCATACCGAACCAGAAGCCGATCCGGTACGGACCACTCACCCGGCTTGTTGACCAAGCGAGCCAAAATTAAGGGGAGAGCCTCGGATGTGGGCCAAGCCATCGCAACCTTGTAGCCTGCCTCTACTACTTCCTCGTTCTTGCTCCTGAGCCACTGCAAGAGGAATGGCCTAATCCCAGCCACCCTTTGTTCAGCAAGAGCCGTAGCAACCCCGTCGTAGCCTTCCCGGCGCTCCGCGACCAACGGCAGAAGCTCTTTGGCGTGGTTCGATGCCACCCAGGCGTAGTGCTTCGTGATCGCCTCATCCAGAACCTGGTGGAACTTGGTTTCGGGCGTTACCACTCCGCCACAGAGCTCACGCCACACAAGGTGAACAGGGTCAAAGTGAGAGGCCAACTCGAACAGTGCATCGTGGCTCTGCCGACGCACCTCTGGGTCGGGCGACTTGTGACCGGACGCCAGGATGCTCACATACTCCTTGGCCAAGACTTGCACCAACGGAAGCGCTTTACTTAGATCAGCGGCTTTGTAACGTTCGATTACTGCATCCAGTGCGATTTTCAGTTCATCCAGCTCTCTCTTGCTGATGTCGTTTCGGTCAAGGCGTTGAAGTATCTGGTCGATCGCGGCTCCAATGGAAGCATGGACGGCAAACTCGTCCGCCCTTTCGGGCATGGCACGGAGCATGACGCCAAAGTCGTCGGCAAACTTCGGAAGGAGTCGCTGTATTTCCCGCTGGACCTCGACTGGCTCTGATGGGTAAGGGGCAAATATCTGCCGCCACGCTCCGAAGGTCTTGGCGTTTGCCAAATCCTGGATGGCTTGGATTCGGGAAGGGTCGGCTTGGGTTAGGGAGGTCAAGCTTCCAAATAGCAGGGCCAGCAGAAGTCTAGTTGTCATCATCGTCCCCGGTCATCCGTCTTTTAATCCGTTCGATCTCCCGTTGGACGAGCGGGGCGTGTTGTGGTTTTGCCAGGGTGAGGGCCTTGGTTAGCATCTTTAGTTGCTCCTCGTACAGATCGTATCGACCCAACAATTTTTCCAACACCACTTGCACTACCTGCGCACTCTCATCGCCGCACATGGGCAGGAGGTGCTCGATGTCCATATCGCCACCGATGGATAAAACCGCCGAGGCGCGAACGTGCGAGTCCCGATCTTTCAGCAGGGGCAACACTTCCTGCTCATAGCCTAACTTGGCCAGAATGAGGGCGGCGGCGGAGCGGTCACGAGCCCGAGCCGAAGAGAGAGCCTTCCGGGCCGGCTCCTCAAGTCCGGCATCGTATTCCTGGTCAACTTTCCAAGCGATGGTCCGTTGAACCCTCAGGCTTGAGTCTCCGGCAAGCTTCCAGATGAGTTCTGCTCTGATCTCGGCGGGCAGGTCAGAAAGGCGGCTCGGTACCTCGTATCTGACCAAGGGCGAGGGATCGTTTGCGAACGTTCGAAGCCTTTCAGGCTGATTGCTCCAGTCGTGCTCTCTCACCGCCGCAGCGTGCACAGTTGGTTCGGGATCCGATAACGCGGTGGCTACTATTTTTTCCGCAACCGCCTTGGCATCCCCTGGCGTCGCATTCCTTGGCTGTCCCTCTGGTTCCCAATAGGCCTCTGCGAATACTCGGATATTACCGACGCCGAGAGCCCGCGCCCACGCTTCTCCAGATCGGCTCAGCCGGAGGCAATACTCCCAAGATTCCCGGCAAGAAAAGTCGGCCAACCGATCCATCCAGTGTCTTCGATACTTCAGGCTTCCGATCACGGGCTCGATCACGGCAGGGGCCTTTTCTCGGTAGGCCATGACGGCTTCCGTCAAGTAGGAAAACGGACGTACTCGAGCCTCTTCATTGAGGATCAGTCTTTGAAGCAGAGGTACGAAGTCTTGGTCCGGCCACTGCATCACCCCTAAAAGAGCCGTTTCGATGAAACCTTCTTCCTTGCTGTCCAACTTTTCCTTAATCGCGGACAATGCGGATGGAAGACGCAGGTGCGCCCTTAGCAACAGCTTGATCCCCTCGGTTTCATCTCTCGGGTCCACCTTCTCTACCCAAGCGATGTTCTTTGCGGCATAGGCTCTGAGACTGTGACTGTGACTGAAGCCGTGCGCAAACCGGCCCCGCAGGTAGTCGTAGCCGGTCCCGCAACGTTCGCTGTCGTTCACCTCGGGTCTGTAGAATTGAGGCATCAGGGCCTCGGCGACTTCAATTGCCTCTGATCGGACTTCTGGTGCGCTTTTGGCGAGAGAGTAGTCCAGGGCATTTGCCGCCAGTTCGCCCAGCGCGTCGGCATCAGCGACTTCATGGGAGCGCAGGTTTTCCTGCGACTTTGGCAGGCCCAAAAGCTGTCGTTGCCGGGCAACGAGGGCGGGAAAACCGTAGTCTTTCTCTCTCTCAAGCCGCTCGGTGTAGCCGCCAAGAAAGGCCGTCAGGCCTTTGAGAATCCTTGCCTGCTCCGCCGGTTTGAATCGTGGGAACTCGGCAAACGCCGCCCCCCAGTCCTCGGCCTGGTTGACCTCCAAGCGAGCCAGATGGTATGAGCTTTGGGCCAATGAGACCTGAAGGCCTATGCCAGCCATCGCCAGGAGAATCGCAAAGCCTCTCATCGCCATAGACGCACTATATCAGACCAGGATGGTTAGGGGGTCGTGTATGGTGATTGTTGCCGTGCGAAGCTTTGCGGGCTTTGCGTCTTTGCGCGAGCTTTTTGAACTCACGCAAAGAGCCGCAGAGGGGTGGGCAGTGGACCGCTGATCTCCAGATCGGCCAACCCAGCTTGTAGTTTATGCAACCGTAGATGACGCAGATGCTCGCCAATGGGTTTTTTTTGGGAGCTTTCGGTTAGCTCTTATCTGGGGTTGCGGTCTACGGGAGTGGGAAAACCACAACGACACGGCGGCACAACTGGGAAAGGTCTGTGGCCTGATAGTCGTTATCGCGTCCTCGTACAAGCTGGGTTTGCCGATCTGGAGATCGGCGGTCCATGGGTTCGTCGGTCTAGAATACGATCATGCCTACCGCGACGACGCCTAGCATCGACCTGATCCGTGCCCAGTTTCCTTCCTTGGCCAAAGGCGAGGTGTTTATGGACAATGCGGGCGGGTCACAGGTGCCGGGGGATGTGGCGGATGCGGTGCGGGACTATATGCTGTCCAGCTATGTCCAGGTGGGTGCGGACTATCCCGCCTCCCGGCGGGCCAGCCAGACGGTTGCCGACGCACATGCGATGGTCAGCACGATCATGGGCGGCGATGAGGTTGGGCGGACCATCTTTGGCTCCTCCAGTTCCACCCTCTGCCGGATGCTCGCCGATTGCTACGGGAACATCCTCAAGCCGGGCGACCAGGTGATCGTTGGCGAGAGTGGGCATGAGGCGAACGTGGGGCCTTGGGTGAACCTGGCGAACCGGGGCATCGACGTCCGCATCTGGGAAGCCAACCCGGAGACTGGGGTCTGCGAGCTTTCTACCCTCCAGAGCCTGCTCACCGAGAAAACCAAGGTCGTCGCCTTCGTCCAGACCTCGAACATCCTAGGCCATGTGGAGGACATCCAGCCCTGTATCGATGCGGCACACGCGGTTGGGGCGAGGGTGGTGGTCGATGGAGTCGCCTATGCGCCGCATCTGCTGGTGGACGTGGAGAAGTGGGGGGTGGATTGGTATGTCTTCTCCTGCTACAAGGTGTTCGGGCCGCATATCGGGGCGATGTTTGGGCGGCATGAGGCGTTCGCGGAGTTGACCGGGCCCAACCACTACTTCCTGGCCAAGGACTACCTGCCGGGCAAATTCGAACTCGGAGGGGCCAACCACGAGTCTTGCGCAGGGCTCCTTGGGTTAAAGCCTTATCTTCAGTTTTTGGCCGGCTCCTCGGAGTTCAATCGGCAGACCGTGGTGGAGGCTTGGCGGGCGATGGAGGAGTTGGAGCTGCCCCTCACCGTCAAGTTCCTCGACTTCCTGGCCTCCAAGCCAAAGGTCCGGGTGGTTGGCCGCTCCCAGGCCTCGCCGGATCGAGTTCCCACCATCGCCTTCCTCCACAAGTCGCTCAGCCCCAAGCAGATCGCCGATGCGGCTCTGGAAGCGGGGATCGGGATGCGGTGGGGCAATTTCTACTCGGTTCGACTTTTGGAGAGGATGGGCATCGACCCTGCGACCGGAGTCGCCCGGGCCAGCTTTGCGCATTACAACACGTTGGAGGAAGTCGAGCGGCTGATCGCGGCGTTGGAGCCAATCCTATGATGACCCGACTCCGCAATATGCTGACGTCGGCAAACCCTGGCGACACCAGCGAACCGGCGAACAGCGTTCTGGCCCAGTTGTTTCGATCTGGACTTACCATCGAAACCGACCGGTTGATCCTCCGCCCACGGACGTTCTTGGACACCGACGGGATTTTCGAGATCGATTCCGATGAGGAGATTTGCCGACTGAGCCTGGGGACCTTGGTCCAATCCAAAGCGGAGGCTCGGCGTAGGGTGGAACTGGAGATGGCCTATGTCGAACGCGGCCATCCCGTGCCCTGGTCGGTCGTCCGCCGGGAGGATCGGGAGTTCATCGGAACCTGCGGCATTGTGAGTCTGAACGATTCGGCGGATACGATCGAGCTTGGGTTTGCCTCTCGGCGAGCCTACTGGAATCAAGGCTACGCGACCGAAGCGCTCACCGCCTGCATTGAACTCTTGTTCCGGGAAACCGAGTTCTACCGGATCGAATGCCAATGCTGGCCCGAGAACCTGGCCTCGCGACGAGTCATGGAGAAGTCGGGCATGGCGTTTGAGGGAGTTTTGAGGAGCGCGCGGAAGTCGGCTTATGGCCGCCACGACGCCTGCATCTACGCCATTCTCCGCCCCGATTGGGAGACCTTCCGCCAAACTCCGTAGTCCATCCGGTCTTGGCTCGTCGTATCCTAATAGAGATGCTTGCCCTTCTTAGCGCCGCTCTTCTCCTCCAAGTCCAGCCCCAAGACGTGCGGCTGGCCAAGGCCCTTCGCTCGGAGAATGGAGGGTGGATTCTTGCCCGGTTGGAGGGCAAACCACGCACGATTGGGTTCCAGTACGGCTACCTCTTGGCCCCCGAGATCGAGGATGCGCACAAGGCTCTGAAGGCGACCGACTTGGGCGAGAAGGATTGGGATTGGTATCGCGAGGAGTCCAAGAAGCTGTTTTGGGAGAAGCTGGACCCGGAGTATCGGGAAGAGTTGCAGGGGATGACCGAGGGCTTGAACGCGCGGGGCGTCAAATTCGATGTCTGGGACGTGCTCGCCTTCAACGCTCACATCGAAGTCGGCGGCTACTACCTGCCTTGGCAGAAAGCCCAGCGGGGCGGTGAACGCGAGAGCAATGCCAAGGAGGCCTGTAGCGCCTTTGTAGCGACGGGTAGCCACACCAGCGACGGCAAAATCGTGATGGGCCACAACCTTTGGTGGGGCTATGTGATGGGCCAGCGATTCAACGTGATGCTGGACATTCGGCCCGAAAAGGGCAACCGGATTTTAATGGACGCCCTGGCGGGAATGATCCACAGCGGGAGCGACTTTGCGATCAACTCCTCAGGCATGATGCTCTGCGAGACCACGATCAGCGGCTTCCACGGTTTCGACCCCAACGGCCTGCCCGAGTTTATGCGGATGCGCAAGGCGATCCAGTATGGCAACAGCCTGGATGAGATGGTGAAGATATTCAAGACCGGCAACAACGGCGGCTATGCCAACACTTGGCTGATGGCTGACGCCAAGACGGGCGAGATCGGGAAGCTGGAGTTGGGGCTGAAGAACGTGAACTTCCATCGCACCAAAGACGGGGCTTACATCGGTGCGAACTTCCCCGAGGATCCCAAGCTGATCCAGGATGAGGTCACCTGGTTCAACCCCAACCCTCGCCAGAACGGCTGCATGGCCCGAAAGCAGAGATGGGGGACTCTCCTGAACCACTACAAAGGAAAGATCGACGCCGAGCACGCCAAGATGTTTCTGGCGGACACCTATGACGAGGTCAGGGGTCGCAAAGGAGCCAGCGATGCGACGCTCTGCGGGCGGTCGGATGGGCTTGGCGTTCTTCATGGGGCGACCAGCGCGAGAGTGGCGACGACGGACTCGGTGCAGAAGATGTCGCTTTGGGCCAGACTGGGGATCCCCGATGGGTCCGAGTTGATTGCGGCGGACTACTTCAAGAAGTTTCCCAACCAACGAGCCACTTATGGGCCTTGGCTCAAAGATATTAAAGCTCAGCCTTGGGTAACGTTTGAAGTGCCGCGCTAGGAGGATCGTTCATGTTCATCGGTCTCGTTGGAACCGCTGTGCTTTTGTCGGGTCAGCAGGGGCTAGCCGGTACCTCGGATTCGGCCGTCATCAAACAACCCTTCCAGCCGGAGAAGTGGAAGCTGGAGTGGGCAGACGAGTTCAACACGGGCACCGCTCCCGACCCCCGCAACTGGTCTTACGAGAAGGGCTATATCCGCAATAGGGAAGCCCAGTTCTACACCGAAGACCGCCGCGAGAACGCCCGGATCGAGAACGGAAAGCTGGTCATGGAGGCGAGAAAAGACAACTGGAACGGCAACCCGATCACCTCGGCCAGCATCACCACCAGCGGCAAGAAGGAATTCCTCTATGGCCGCATCGAGGCTCGCGCCAAGGTTCCCATCGGCAAAGGCACCTGGCCCGCGATCTGGACCCTGGGCACCAATATCAGGCAGGTTGGATGGCCGAGGTGCGGCGAGATCGACATCTTGGAGAACGTCGGCTTCGCCCCAAAGACGGTTCACGCGAACATCCACGTCCACACCTATAACCACACGAAGGGCACCGGAAAGGGCAACAACATCGACGGCGGCGAGCCTTGGAAGGATTTCAACGTCTACGCGGTGGAGTGGTACCCGGATCGGATGGAGTTCTTCTACAACGACACGCGCTATTTCGTGTATCGGAAAGAGGCGGATGCGGACAATGACAAGTGGCCTTTTGACAAGCCGCAGTACCTGATCATGAATCTGGCGATCGGCGGGGCCTGGGGCGGCCAGCAGGGGATCGACGAAAGCCTGTTCCCGCATCGATATGAGATCGACTACGTTCGATACTACAAGTTGAAACCCTGAAGGTCGGAAGGTTTGAGGGGCTGGCGTGCGCCGTGGTAGACGCGCATCACCAAGACTCTGCCAGCCCTTTTGTCAACCCGGTAAATAATCCGGTGAGACTTGTAGTTAATCGACTGGTACTTGTAAGGTGAGGGGATGTCCTCCGGGATCTCGTCAAAAGATTCAGCATGGTCTTCGAGAACCTGCAACCTCGCCGTGAACCCCTCAATCCACCTCTCCACGGCCTCCTCAGACTTCTCCTTTTTCAGGATGTATCTCGCGTAATCTTGAAGGTCGAACTTGGCGTCTTCAAGAATTCGGATTTCAAATGCCAAGTTCGTTCCTTATATCGTTGAATGTCTCTTCGACACCCTTGTGCCGGCCTTCAAGGTAAGCGATTTCGCCCTCCTGCAAGGCAACTTGCAACTCCATCCGTTCCAACTCATCCACCATGGCCTGGTAGGACTCCACATCCTGCACCACCACCTCGGCTTCGCCGTTGACGGTCAAGGCATAAGGCTGGCGGGTTTCTCGGACGTGGCTGACGACCTTCTTGGCATTGCGGGTGAATTCGGTGAGGGAGCAGATGTTGGTGGCGCGGATCATGGTGTGTTTAATTATACGCTTAATTACACGAATCATTAGTCGGGATCGAATGCGCTGAGAATGTTGGAGTAGTCGTCGGTCCAGAGGGGCGCTTTGAGGTCTGGCTCCATCAGCTCCCAGGCTGAGCGGTCCACCAGCTTCGCCACATCGTCCCGCGAGCGAGCTAAGACCATCCAGTTGGAAGGGCGTTTGCCAGTCGCCGACTCCTCGTCCGTCGGGGCATCGATCATCAGGTATGCCTCCAAACCAAGGCTTTGGGCGACCTTCGTCAGGATCGGCTCTAGTTGCAGGTAGCGATTGGAGATATGGAAGGCCAGGAAGCCGTCTGGCTTGAGCTTGGAGAGGTACATCTCGACCGCTTCGCGGGTCAGCAGGTGGATCGGGATGGCGTCGGAGCTGAAAGCGTCCAGGGCGATCAGGTCATAGGCGCCTTGCTGTTTCTCCAAAGTCAAGCGCGCATCGCCGATTACCACATCCAAGTTCGCCTTCGTGTCCCTCAAAAAAGTGAAGTAGTCAGGGTTCTTGGCGATCTTGTCGACCAGAGGGTCGATTTCGAAGTAGGTCATCCTCTGCCCTGGATAGCCATAGGCCGCACAAGAACCCACACCCAGACCCACGAGAGCCACATCGGGCATATCGGGATAGGCCGCAAAGACCTGCCCGATAGGTCCGGTTCGGGTGTAGTAGGTCAGCGGCTCGCCGGGGTTGAGCGTGTCCTGCATTCCGTGAGTCGTGTTGCCATGCACCAGTTCATGGAACCGCCCATTGTCGAGTTCGACGACCCGATGGACGCCGAAGAAACTTCTCCCCGTATAGGCCACCACTCCCGCCGAGCTCGTCCGCATCAAGTTGGAACCCAGGAAGAGCGCCCCCAACATCAACGCGTAGCGGACAGGATAGTCCACCATGAGGAAACAGATGATGGCGGGGAGGCCGATGACCAGGCCGGTGCGGGCTTGGGTGGGCGGCATCCCGGCCTCGCGGGCGATATAGGCGATGCCGACGGTCAACAAGAGCATGCCCACCGCAAAGACCGCATCCAGCTTCAAATTCAACGCCTGACCCTCTCGACGTGGTCTCAGCAGGCAGGCAGCCACCAGGGCAATCGGGTACTCCGCCAGCGTGTTGAAGATCGTGGGAGCAAGAAGGGCGTTGAATAGTCCTCCCACCGCACCCCCCACCGACAGCCATACATAGAACTCTGTCAGATTCCCCGCCGAGGGCCGCGTCTCTACCAAGCGCGTGTGGCACATCAGAGCCGCGACGGTGAAGGCGGCGAGGTTCAACCCAACTAGCGCAACCATCGGGCTGGTCGCCTCCATGATCATTACCAAAACCAGAGGGGTGACTAATAGCGGGAGGATGCGCGCCCAGGTCGTGGACTTCACAAACTGTCGGCGGGCAAAGGCCACGATAAAGGTGAGCAGGTAGATCGTCAGCGGCACGATCCACAGTAGGGGCATGGGGGCCACATTGGTGGTCATATAGGTGGTGACCCCCAATAACAAACTGGAAGGAACTGCCGCCAAGAAAACCCACTGGAGCCGTTGTCGGTTTTCAATCGGCTTCGTTTCAGCTACGTTTTCTTCGCTTTGAACGGGGGCTTGTCTAAGAAGCAGAACGGCGCACACCGCCATCAGCGCAATCAGGCCGTACAGACCGTAGGTCCATAGGCTTCCCTGCTCCATCAGCGCCAACCGGGGCTCGATGAAGAATGGGTAGGCCAGGAGCGCGATCATGCTTCCCAGGTTGCTGGCGCTGTAGAGAAAGTAGGGGTCCTTGGCGGCGGGGTCGGAGGTTTGGGCGAACCAGCGTTGGATCAGGGGGGCTCCCGCGCTGAGGATGAAGAAAGACGCCCCAACCATTGCCCCGAGGGTCAGCAGAACCTGGGCCTGGTTGTTCTCCACGCCATCGGTTTGAGGGAGGGCCAGTTTGGTGATCAACGCGGCCACGACGAAGAGCCCGATGTGGAGCAGCGACTGCCGCTTGGCCCCCAGCCACTTGGTCGAGAGGTGCGCATAGAGGTAGCCCAGGAGAAGCAGCACCTGGAAGAACAACATGCTGGTGGTCCAAACCGCCGGCGACCCGCCGAACCGGGGCAGGATCATCTTGGCAACCATCGGCTGCACCAAGAACAGCAGCCCGGAGCTTATGAAGAGGGTGAGGGTGAAGAGTGCTCGCAAAGAAATTTGGACTCCAGGCGCATTTTGCCCTAAAAGTCGCCGGAACCGGGAAAGCCTCTCGAACGTTTGACGTGACAATGTTGCGTCGTTCCTTGATTTTCGCCCTATCTGTCCTGCTCGTAGGCTGCGCGGAAGAGCGCGTCGTGGAGTCCAGCCCAGTTCCTCCCGAGCCGCCGAAAAAGGTCGTAGCAACCACTAAGCAGTTCGCCGTCCCCGTCCTGATGTACCACCGAGTGGACAACCTCACGGACCAAGAAAAGCGCAGTCCGCTCCTTCGCGATTTGACTGTGTCTCCGTCCGACTTCGAGGAGCAGGTGAAGTTTCTGGTGGAGGAGGGCTACTCGGTCTTGCTGGCAAGCGAGGTGGAACAGGCGGTGATGGAGGGTCGGGAATTGCCCGAGAAGGCAGTCTGCATCACCCTCGACGACGGCTACAAAGACAACTTCGAACAGGCCTTCCCGATCCTGCTCAAGTACCGAGTCCCGGCAACCATCTTTTTGGTGACTAACAACTTCGGTCGCTCAAATCGGCTTAGCTGGGAAGATGTTCTTCAGATGCGTCGGGAGGCGGACTTCGGCTATGGGTCGCACACCGTCCACCACTACGACCTCACCACCCTCAACCAGGAAAAGTTAGACTTCGAGTTGATGGAGTCCAAGCGCTTGATCGAACTGAAGATTCAGGACAAAGTGACCTCCATCGCCTATCCCGCCGGCAGCTACAACGAGTTTGTGAAGGAGCGGGCAAAAGCCGCCGGTTATCTGGCGGGTTGGAAGAAAGGCGGCGGACTGGTGACTCCTGCCGAAGACATGCTGATGTTGCCAAGAGTGCGGGTTAGCGGACGGACGAGCCTGGCGGATTTCAAGCGGAAGGTGCGGGCCGCTTAGCTCCGATTGACCCCTTTCTGTGGCGCTCTGTGTCCTTCGGTGGTTCTTCCAATGGAGACGTAGTGAAACCACCGAGGGCCGCTGAGGACCGCCGAAGGTTCAGCTAAACGCCCGCTCCAAGACCTCCAAGGTATGCAGAACCTCGACGGTCTGCCCATGCTCTCGGGCGGCTTGGGCGATCCAGGCGTGGCAGCCGGGGTTGCCAGTCGCCACGACGGATGCTCCCGTGGCTTCGATGTTGGCCCACTTCCGCTCCAAAAGCTCGCGGGCCATCTGGGGTTGGGCGATGTTGTAGATACCGGCGCTTCCACAGCACATATCGGCTTCATGGAGTTCCACCAGTTCCACCCCCGGAATCGCCTCCAGCAGTTCCCGAGGCGCGGAGCGAATCCCCTGCCCATGCGCCAGATGGCAGGCGTCGTGGTAAGTGATCCTTCCCCTGGGAGCCCCGGCATCCTGCCGGGACGCTCGTAGGAGTTTCCCTAGGCCGTGCCGATGGAGAAACTCGCAAGCATCGAAAACCCTTCCCTCATTCCCTTCTTCCCTTTCCCCATCTTTCAGCCAACTACCGCACCCCGCCGAGTTCACGATGACTGGCAGTGTTCCCGGGAACCTGGCCGTTAGGTCTTTCCGCATCGCCTTGGCCTGGCCCAGATAGCCGTTGTGGGCATGGAGGGCGCCGCAGCATCCCTGGGCAACTTCACGCACCTTGAACCCCACCCGCCGAAGCAGCCGCCGAGTCGCCTCATGAACTTGGGGATAGAGCACCCGCATGGCGCAACCCTCCAGCAGATAGACCTCGCCTTGGGTTGGGGGGAGTTGGGAGTTATCGAGCGGCGGGAAGTAGGCTTTGGCGGGTAGGGCGGGCTTCTCGGCTTCTGGAGATTGCCCGCTCAAAAGTTTGCTCAGCAACTTTGGGATTCGTTTGCCCGGGAGAAGGCGGCCTAGTTGGAGTTGGATTCGGAGGAGGTTGGGCCTGGTCATGCCGGTCAGCAGGGCCTTCTTCGGCAGGCTCTTCCCTACCCTGTCCCGAGCCATCTCGAATATTTCGCCGTACTTGACCCCGCTTGGGCAGGCCGTGGTGCAGGCCAGGCAGCCGAGGCACTGGTCGATATGAGGCTTCGCATCCTCCCACCCGATCTGCCCCTCTTCTGCGCTCCGCACCAGGTAGATGCGGCCCCGGGGGGACTCGGTCTCTTCGCCAGTGACCACAAACGTAGGGCAACTCTCCAGGCAGAACCCGCACCGGATGCACTGGGTGGTGAGGTCGGTGAGGTGGCTCATGGGGATTGCTCGATTGCTTAATTGCTGGATTGCTGGATTGACCGCCCCGTAGACCCCGGATGGTTCGGGGCTGTTGCGTTGTGTGTCCACCCCTTTGTCCTTCGCGGTTCTTTGCGATCTTTGCGACTTTGCGTGAGTTCAAAAAAGGTCTCGCAAAGACGCAAAGCCCGCAAAGAGCCGCAAGGCAACACACCATGAAACACCCCCGTTCGTGCCGGGGCGGGAGCCTGGGGTTTGCTCCCCTTCCTCCATTTCCCGGGATCAAAACTGGGCGAAGGGGTTGGGGGATGGAGGTTCCGCGCATCGTCTGTCCAAGCCATCGGCTGATACAAGAATCCACGACCGGGACGGTCGTGGAAACCATGGGCGGGACGCCCATGCCACGGGCTCACATGAACCCCCATTCGCCGGGGTTCAGCTTGTGGGTGGGGTCGAATATCTGCTTGGCCCGTTTCATGAGTTTGATTAGGGTCGGGTCGTCGATCTGGAAATTCTTTTCCCCACATCCGGAT
This sequence comes from uncultured Fimbriimonadaceae bacterium, assembly GCA_964501275.1. Taxonomy (GTDB): domain Bacteria; phylum Armatimonadota; class Fimbriimonadia; order Fimbriimonadales; family Fimbriimonadaceae; genus 55-13. The sequence goes on from CAZCSP010000002.1 coordinate 177,316, forward strand.
CGAATAAGCCAGTCGCCTGGGAACCGAGGGAGTTCGCGATCCACAGAAAGCCAAGCCAGGATCGTGCTCGACTTTGGCAGACCCAACGCGTAGAACTGGCAGGCGTTCTTCCAGGCATCAGCATAGTGTTGGTGCGGGACGCGGTGAAAGCAGAGATGATCGGACGCACTACGCGCCACGCCCCAATTGCTGTCCGTGTCCCACTTTGGTACAGCCTCTATCGGATAAGTTCGCAGGATTACTTCAGCAACGATCCCAAGCGAGCCACGGGCTCCTACGAAAAGCTTGTGGACGTCGTAGCCAGCAACGCTCTTCACGGCGTGGCTTCCAGACTTACAAATCGTTCCATCGGCAAGCACGACGGTCATGCCGAGAATCCAGTCGCGCCAACTACCGCAGTCGCCTTCGGAGAAGTGAGGCAAATTGATCGACAAACTCCCCCCGATGGTTCCGATGTCCACCCTTGTTTGGAATCCCTCGTAGAGGTTGCTGAACGGAATGCACTGCCCGTGTTTTTCTAGTTCTCGACCGATGTCGCATCGTCGGGTTCCGGCTTTGACTTTGACAACCTGGTCTTGAGGGCTGAAATCGACCAAGCCTTGTAAGCCCTCCATGCAGAGCGTCGCGCAATCCTCTGTTGAAAGCGAAGTTCGATTGGAAAACGCTTTTAGCGAGTTCGTTCCGACCAAGAGGAATTTTGCTTCCTGCTGAACCAGTTCGGAGACTTCTTCAACCGATGTTGGTTTGTAGCTCCTACTCACCACGCCACCCCGCGCCAACGCTTCTTGTGCTCCACGCAACTCTTGTCGGTCGGCAGGACCTTGCAGGGGTTGCAGAGGTCGCCGTCGTTGAAAATCTGCTTCGCCATCGCTTGCAGGCGCAGGTCGTCGGGGGTGAACATGAGGGGGAGGAGGTCCTGTTTCTCCACCCCGATCCCGTGCTCGCCCGTCACGCTGCCCCCAAGTTCCACACACCGACGCACAATCTCCTCACCGGCCTCTACCACCGCTTTCACTTGGTTCGGGTCGCGGTCGTTGAAGTAGAAGCAGGGGTGCAGATTGCCGTCGCCGGCGTGGAAGAGGTTGGCGACGTTCACTCCATGCTTGGCGGCGACCTCATAGACGAAATCCAGCATCTCGGGAAGCTTGGAGCGGGGGATGACGCCGTCGTGGGTCATGATGGAGGGAGCCAGACGGCCCATCGCCCCGACTCCCTTCTTCCGGGCGTGCCAGAGCTTTTGGCGTTCGGCTTCATTCTGGGCAATGCTGATCTCGATGGCGTTGTGGGCTTGGCAGATAGCTGCGACCTTGGCGATCTCCTGCTTGGCCGTGGCATGAGCAGCCTGCTCATGCGTCCCATGACCTGCCAGGTCATGGTCTGGGAGCTTAGTAGCATGGGCATCCTGCCCATGTGTACCAAGACCATCCTGGTCTTGCTCTGGGAGGTTGGATGAAGGAGTAGACGGCTTATCTCCAATCTGGGTATCCACAACCTGGAAGGTTGTGGGACCCATGGACAGGATGTCCATGCTACAAGCCGGTTCCACGACCTGGCAGGTCGTGGGACGCATGGGCAGGCTGCCCATGCCACTATCGCACTCTACCAACAGCAGGGCCATGGTCCCCTCGGGGTACTTCAACCCAAACGCGGCTTCCAACGCCACCAGAATCCCCCGGTCCATCATCTCCAGGGCCGCCGGAATCACTCCCGAGGCGATGATCTCGGCGACCGTCTCCGTCGCATCGCGGATCGTGGGAAAGGCGATCAGGGCGGTCTCTACGGCGACGGGTAGAGGTGTCAACTTCACCCAGGCCTCGGTCACCAAGCCCACCGTTCCCTCCGACCCCACGATCAGCGAGACAAAATCGAACCCCGGCCCTCCCGGAACCTTCCCGCCAAGCTCCAGAATCTCCCCCTCGGGATCGACCATGGTTACGCCCAAGATGTGCTGGGCGGTGACGCCGTACTTCAGCGTGTGAGGCCCGCCCGCATTCTCGGCGATATTGCCGCCGAGCGTGGAAACCGACTGGGAAGAGGGGTCGGGGGCGAAGTGGAGGCCTTGGTCTTTCACTGCATCGGAGAGGCGCTTGTTGGCAATCCCGGCTTGGGCCTTCAGGCATCGATTCGGGATGTCGATCTCCAGGATTTGGTTCATCCGCTTGGTGGAGACCACTACCCCGCCCTTTGCGGGCAAGGCTCCGCCACTCAGCCCCGTCCCGGCACCCCGACCCGTGAACGGAACCTGGTTCGCCACGCACCACTTCACCACCGCCGCGACTTGGTCGGTGGTTTCGGGGAGCACAATGCACATCGGCTTGGATCGGTCCACCGAGTAGGCGTCGCAGTCGTAGGCTCTTTGCGCGGCAGGGCCGGACAGCACTTGCTCGGGCAAGAGGATTCGCCCGAGTTCCGACACCATCGTGGATTCGGACACCGCCATTTCTCAAGTATGCCTTAGCGGTACCCTTTTGAAAGCCATGTCACGCCTCCTGGAACTCCTCCCGCTCGATGTGGTCGCCGCCGCTCCAGAGCTACTGGGTTGGAGGCTAAGGCGAGGCGAGTTGGAAGCGAGGATCGTAGAAGTGGAGGCCTATCGAGGCTCCGACGACCCTGCCGCACATGGCTTTGGCAAAACCAAGATGAAGAACATGGCGATGTTCGGTCCACCGGGCCATGCCTATGTCTACTTCAACTACGGTTGCCACTGGATGCTGAACCTGGTCGCTCATGCCGAAGGCGACCCCTGTGCGATCTTGATCCGGGCAGCGGAGCCTATCTACGGGTTGGAGACTTTTCGCGAGAGGCGGCCCAAGGCGAAACGCGAGGAAGACCTTCTGTCGGGTCCGGGCAAGTTGGCAGCAGCGTTCGACATCACTTCGGCCGACAACGGGCTTCCCCTGCTCGCTCCTCAAAGCCCGCTCCAGCTTTTACCGCCCGATGAGCCGGTTCAGGAAGTTCTGATCGGCACGAGAATCGGCATCGCCGAAGGCAAAGCCCACGACCGGCCTTGGCGATTCATCGACCGGGAGCGGCTGAGGTGGGCGTCCAAGCCTTGGCCCCGGTAGAGGACACCAGACGGCGGCACAATGCATCCGCCGCCTACAAGTTGTGTGCGATTTTCGATTTCCAGCAAGACCTCAGCACGATCATCTGGAGTCTACACGGTGCTTACCCGCTTTCAACTCTTGGTTCTTACCCCGCCACTCAAAGGTCGCGGGGATTGGGGTTTCGATTTCAAACTTGCCGCCTTCGTAGGCCACCCGCAAATCCCCATCCAAATGCGCGATCCGGGCGTCGAATCGTTTTAGGGAACCTGGATTGGGGGCGATTCGGGCTTTCTTCCACCCATGCTCGATGCTGGTGACCCCGGCCACGATCTGGAAGAATCCGAGGATCGGGTGGGCGGACCAGGCGTGGCAATCGCTCCTTACCGGCGGCGGATTCTCGGCAAAAGTGGTGAGGTTCTCCTCGATCATCTCTCGCCAGGGCTCCAACTCCTTCATATAGTCGGCAATGCCCATGGTGAGGTGCTTGTAGTAGCTAAAGTAGTAAGTGCATCGGGCGGCTTTGGCCTTGTCCAGCGCCTCGTAGGGCCAGGGGTCGACGGAAACGCCCAGCCTCTGCTGAATCAGCCGATAAACCGCCTCCGACTGCTCGCAGGGAACCCAGTCGGGGTCATTCCGGTGCCGCACCAGGCCATCCACTTTCTCAACCTGGGGAAGGATGTAGTTCGCCAGAGCCTGGATGCGGCGAGGATCGGTCTTGCCCGGGATGTCCAGGTTGATCTCGGTTCCCAAATGGGCCAGATAGAGGGTCAGCAGGTTCACCGTCGCCCGAGCCCCGCCCGGAGGTGTTCCATGCCACTCCCGAACCCAGTCGGCGAAGCACCAGAAGGTGCGGTCGATGGGTTCAGAACTGAGGCGGTTGTAGGCGTTGGCCACGTCCAATCCTTCGGAGTCGATCGGATCGTCGTCCTCGGGATCGGGAGTCCAGACGCGGTCGTAGAGCCGCTGATCCTGCCTCATTAGCACCCACCACAGGCTGAACGGTGGGATGACCTGCGGCTGCCGGTCGGGGTAGCGGCTTCGGGTGAGTCCGTTGGACATTCTGGACCAGCCAAGGGTCTCCACCGCATTCCTCGTAAGGTCGCGGTCCTTGCCCAGGTAGTAGCCGATCAAGGCTTGGATGCGAGTGTCGCCCACGTATTGAAGCTGTTCGTAGTAGGGGCAGTCGAAGTAAGTCTCCCCGGCGCACCGCTGAGCGGTCCGCACCGAGACCTCCCAGATTTTGCTCACGCTCGGATCGTCGCACTCAAAGCTGGAGTCCTCTTGGAGCGGGTAGCCGGTTTCGACGGCGGCTAAACCGTGCAAGGTGCAGTCGCCCGAGGCCTCCACAAGAACGTAGCGGAAAGTCCGCCACCAGAGGGGCTCAAAGGTGCAGGCGCCCTCACCCAAAACCAACTTGTCCTGGTAACCACGCACGATGCGATCCTTCACCACCGACCGATCCCGCCGCTCCGCATTCTCCCAGGGCGATTTTTCCTCCGAAGGCCAGGGGCCTTCGCTGTAGGTGACCATGATCTCCGTTCCCGGCGTCCCACTGAGTTGGAAACGCGGGTAGGCGCAGAGAAGCTCCTCAAAGTCCAACAGAAGCTTGTCGCCCGATTTCAGGACCAGATCGGGGGCCAAGGGCTGTCTCTCCGCGCCGACGCCCGTATCTCCCACAAATCCCCGCCGCGTCACAGGAGGTTGGGACCGGAGGCGGTAATCCATAAATGGGATCGAGCGCGGCACCAGGTTCCAGGGAGTCGAATCCCCATCCCCCCGATCCTTGGCCCCCGAGATCACGTGCTGCTTCCTCCACTTGAGGTCGCCATAGGCGGGGTTCATGGCGTCGGGATGCTGGCGGCCGTCGATGATCTCCCCGGGACCGATGTCGGTATAGAACTGCTGAATCCCCTCGCGCATCATCCGGAAATCCCACCCCTCCAACCGCGCCACTTCCCAGTCGCCGGGAGTATTTAGGTGGGGCAGGGAGTCGCCGAGGATGCTCAATAGGAACCCGGTCCGCGCCGAGACCTGGGCCATCGGAGCCAGCCAGCCGAAATTCCAAACCACCGCCACAATCTCGTTTTGCCCCGGCTTCAGCCGCTCGCCCAAGTCGATGGTCTCGTAGAACCAATGCAGAATGTCCCCCCGCTGCGGCCCAAAGGCGACCATCTCGCCGTTCACATAGAGCTTGTAGCGGTTGTCGGCACTGACCCGCGCGAGAAGCGTTTCTGGGATGTCATCGAAATTGAAGCGATTCCGAAAGACGAAGACTCCCAAATCTTGCCGGGGGTCGTATTCAAACCCAATCCATCGGGCGTTCCACTGCGAGGGCATACCGCTATTCTGCACGAAGTCTCCGTCCCGCAACCCCCGTCGCTTCTTGCCGTATCCTATTGCGTATGAAGCGTTTGGCTCTTTTGGTCCCCTTGGCTCTGGCCCTCGGCTGCAACGACCGCGATCAGACGGATGTGAAGATCAATGCGGCGGTTGCCTTGGCCTCGGCAAAGGAAGCGGTCTCCACAGCTTGGAACTCGGCAATGAAGGAAGCCGGAAAGGTCTCCGCTTCCTCCAGCAAAGCCGCCCTGGAGCAGGCAAAGACGCAAACCGAGCGGCTTCAAAAGGAACTGGGCAAGATCGAGGTCAAGAGTCCGCTCACCGAAGCCCAGATGAAAGCGGCCAAAGAGCAGATGGCCAAGATTCAGGCGGCAATGAACCTGAAGAACCTGCGCGAGCAGTCGGAACAGGCGGTCGCCAACGCCATGGCAACGGGCAAGATCGCAGAGCAGCAGTACGAACAAGCCAGCCAAGCCCTGGCCCGGATCGACGCGGGTTATCGGGATTTAAAGGCCAAGCTGGATTCTGCCCAATCGATGTACGATCAGGCTTCAGCGGCGCTCAATAACGCAGTGGCGAAGGTTCGGGAGTTGGGTTCCTAGCTTTCGTTGCCAGCGCTTCCCATCGACTTAGCCACTGGTGAATCCGTAGCCGCACACATCGACTTGCCCGGCGCAACGCCTTCGACCATGATCGCGAGCAACCGATCTCGGCAATAGATACCAACCGAGACCGGAGAGGCGTTAAAGTTGAACATGACGCGAAAATCCGACTCCACAACTCTGGTTGCATCTTCAAAAGGAATCGCGAAATCGCGGGTGTTTGCATAAGGAGGTTCGGCATCCTTCCGCTCCCATTCAGGTTCGACTGGCGCATCAACCCGATTGAACAGCCAAACATCGCTCACAATCTGTCGGTCCTTCAACAGGTAAGCATAGGCAACCCGTTCGTCAGCCTCAATCACCACTTGATAGCCTTGCGGGTTGTCAAAGCTAGTCCAGAAGCAGTCCATCATTCACTTTGCGATTTCCCTACGAGACCTCAACCGATACAAGTTCAAACCCCTCTATCCCCCGACCCCTTTCTCCCCAACCTTTGGGGGAGAAAGGGGAGCTAAAACTCGAACTACGATAATGTCAAACCCTTCTTGTGAGCCAACAGGGCGGCTTCGGTCCGATCATTCACCTGGAGCTTCTTGAAGATCGCGGTGACGTGGGTCTTGACTGTTTTTTCGGACAGGCATAGCTTATCGGCAATCGCCGCGTTCTTCATGCCCGCCGCGATGCACTCCAAGACCTCTACCTCGCGGCGGGACAGTTCTTGGAAGACTTGCCGAGTCTCGGTGGCGGCCTTGTTGATCCGGTTGAATTCGCCGAGAACCCTTGCCACCAATGCGGGGCTCATCGCGCCGTCGCCGTGGTGGGCGGCTTTCACTGCGTTCCGAATCTCCTCTACCCCCGCATCCTTCAAGACATAGCCGATGGCCCCCGCCTTGATCGCGGCAAAGACGTTCTCGTCGTCTCCAAATTTCGTAAGGATCACCACCTGGACCTCGGGCATCTTCTCTCTGAGTTGGCGGGTGGCCGAGATGCCGTCCAGGCGGGGCATCTGGATGTCCATCAACACCACCTGCGGCTTGAGGATATAGGCCTCGGCAATCGCCTGCTCCCCATTGGGAACCGCCGAGACAAGGTTCAAGCCAGGGTCCAGGCGAAGCAGTTCCGAGAGCGTATTTCGCAAAAGCGAATCATCCTCGGCGATCATCACTCGTATCTTCTCTTCCATCGGTTACCTCCACAAATCCAGCGATCCAAGCCCCCTTGAGGGGGTTGGGGGTGGCGCACAGTTCTCCGCTTTTAGAGTTCAACCCACCTTGGCCTGGGCTCCTTCGATACATACGGGGAACCTGGCCACACCCCCAACCCCCTCAAGGGGGCTCCTCACCTCTTCGGAATCGAAACCTCCACTATTGTGCCCGTCTCCGCCCCTCGAATCTCAAAATGGCCGTTGCACTCTTCGGCCCGCATCTTCATCCCCTCCAGCCCCGCATGTTCCACTTCCGACTGGTTCGGGTCGGCGACGAATCCGATCCCGTCGTCATGAACCGCCAACTCGGTGCGATCCGGTTGGAACCGAAGCCGGATCGACACGTTCTTGGCTTTGGCGTGGCGCAGGATATTGTTGAGCGCTTCCTGGGCGATGCGGAAAAAGGCGTTCTCCGACTCCGCATTGAGCCTCACGGGCTGACCAACCACTTCAAAGTTCAGACCCAGCCCGTTCCGCTCGCAGATGTTGCTCGCATACTGGCGAAGCGCAGGCTCGAACCCGCCCACCATCTCATGCTTCCTTAATCTTTGGACCAGGAAGCGCAGCTCATCTGTGGCTTGACGGACCGTTTGGCGACTCTCGCCCGCGATCTTCGCCGCCCGATCCGGGTCTTGGTGCGCCACAAGTTGCGCCAGTTCCATCTGCGAGGCGGCGGTAATCAGGCTGCCCTGCAAGCCGTCATGCATCTCCAGAGCCAGCCGATTCCGATCTGCCTCCAGCCGAAGCTGAGAGCGAATCTCCGCCGCCTGCTTGGCGAGCATGGTCAGGAGGGAACTCATGACGATGAGGAAGAAGAAGCGGAAAGCGATGTTGAACGGCGCCCACTCCTCGATCGGGGTGCTGAGGGAGGCCAGAATCGAGCCCGCCACTACCAGAAACGCCACCGTCGCCGACCACCGCCAGTTCAAAGTCTGGGCCGCCTCGGCGATGGGGAGGAAGAACAGGAGGGCGATGTTGCTGAGCGGGTTGCTGTCGGCGAAGTAGAGGAACAGGCTGACGATGGCGACGTCGATGGGTGGATAAACGAAGTCCCACTTCAGCCAGGGCGGGTCCTTGAAGGCGAGCAAGGTTCGGATGCCAAGGTAGGCAAAGACACCAACAATGCAGAACCACAGGTTCTGGGCGGCGGCGTCGGTCAGGTTCCGCCGAACCTCCGGCATCTCCACCCAAAAGAGCATAAAGGGGGTGCAGACCCACAGGTGGACCAAGAAGATCAGGTGCCTCTTCTTGCTTCCCATGCCCATACCTTGAGTTTAGCGGGTTTGGCGGACGTCTGGGTCTTGATTTTGTGGGACGACCCACGGCCCCAAATCTGCCCCAATCATCCCGCTACCTCGGGGTACCTTCCTTGGGCGGATGCGTTACTTCGTCGTTGGGGAGGATGGGGAGCTTTATGGGCCGGCGGATATTGCCGCGCTGAACGACTGGATCGAGCAAGGGCGGTTGGCGCCTACGACCATGATTCAAGAGGAGTTCGGCGGAGCACGGTTTGCGGCTTCCCTATTGGAAGGGCTCAGCTTTTCGGCGGGTTACGTCCACCCAAGCGCCCTTCCCGATCCGGGGGATCAGGAGTTCAAGATGGCTTGGATGATGGGCATCGCTGGAATCCTCTGTTGTCCCGGTTTTGGAGTGATTGGGCTTTTGTACGCCATTGCCGCCAAGAAGAAAGGCCACCCCAAAGCCATCGCCCCCATCATCTTCTGCGCCATCGTCTCCGCCGTAACCCTCGCCTGGAGCGCCCTCCTCATCAAGGTAGGCGGAGCCGATGGCCTGATGCGCCTGCTCCGGGAAATGAGATAGAGGTTTTGAGCTTAGATTGGGGACGCCATGTCGCACAGCAGATCACACCGTCACTTCCACGGGTCCTTTTAGGCGGTCTGGCCGTCCTTAATTCAGGTACAATTCAGATTCAAATCCATGCTTGCACCGCAAGCGATGCCACCCCTCCTGGCATATCTGAGAATGGAGGACGCGAGCTAGAGCCAGATGCCCGAAAATACTCCCCTTCCCGAAGACGAAAACAACTTTGATCCCCAAGCCGAAAACGAAGAGCAGATTGCCTACATCGACGAGATTGTGGGCAAGGTCGAGGGCGACTATAACGCCAATCAGATCCAGGTTCTTGAAGGTTTGGAGGCCGTGCGCAAGCGCCCCGGAATGTATGTGGGCGACAACGGCAAGCGCGGTTTGCACCAGATGTTCCGCGAAGTTATCGACAACTCCGTCGACGAAGCCCTCGCCGGCCACTGCGACCACATCATCGTAACCCTCTATGCCGACAACTCGGTCAGCGTAGAGGACAACGGGCGCGGCATCCCGGTGGACACCCACAAGAAGATGGGCGTTAGTGCCCTGCAGGTGGTTATGACCGTCTTGCACGCGGGCGGCAAGTTTGGTGGCGACAGCAGTGGATACAAGACCTCGGGAGGCCTTCACGGCGTCGGCGTCTCCTGCACCAACGCGCTCTCGGCTTGGATGGAGACGACGGTCAAGCGTGACGGCAAGGTTTATCAGCAACGATATGAGAAGGGCATCCCTGTCACCGAAGTCAAAGAGATCGGCAAGATCGGCAAAGAAGTCACTGGAACCAAGCAGCACTGGTTCGCCGATCCATCTGTTCTGACCGAACACGAGTACGACGTCCACATCTTCAAGACTCGAATGCGCGAACTGGCCTATCTGAACTCCAAGGTCAAGTTCGAGTACGTCGATGAGCAGGACCCCGAGCGGTCGGAGGTCTTCTTCTACCAGCGCGGCATCCCCCAGTTGGTTGAGGACCTGAACGAGAGCAAAGAATCTCTGCACCCGGTTATCTCGTTCCGCCGCGTCAAGGAGACGACTGAGGTCGAAGTGGCCATGCAGTACACCGATGGCTACTCGCTCACCCTCCTCGCCTTCTCAAACAACATCCACAACCCGGACGGGGGAACCCACGCATCCGGCTTCAACGCGGCGCTCACCCGCACCATGAACGCGTACGCGAAGAAGATGAACTTCCTGAAGGACGGAAAGGATTCCAACTTCACGTCCGAGGACGCGAGCGAAGGTTTGACGGCGGTGATTTCGCTCCGCCTGGAGAACCCCTCCTATAACTCTCAGGACAAGGTCAAGCTGGTGACTCCCGAAGTCCAGGGCTTGACCAACTCTCTGGTAGGCGACGGCCTGATGACGTTCTTCGAGGAGAACCCCCAACTCGCCAAGCGGATCATTGACAAAGTGATCACCGCCCAACGCGCCCGTGAGGCGGCAAGGAAGGCTGCGGAGAGCATCCGCAGAGGCAACGCCATGGACAGCTTCGGCCTTCCCGGCAAGCTCAGCGACTGTCGGAGCAAGGAGATGGAGCGGTGTGAAATCTTCCTGGTCGAGGGCGATTCGGCGGGCGGTTCCGCCAAGCAGGCCCGAGACCGCGAAACCCAAGCCATCCTGCCATTGCGCGGAAAGATTCTCAACGTCGAACGAGCCCGCATCGACAAGGCGCTCGACAACCAGGAGATCCAAGCCCTCATTGCCGCCCTGGGCGTGGGTATCGACTTGACCATGGGTCGGTCTGAAATAATGGAGGAGACGGACGACGAGCAGTTGGAACTGGAGATTGGCGCTAATGGCGCCAGCAACGGCAACGGCGCTCCGAAAGCCTATGAACTTTCGGAAACCAAGAAGGGCAAGAAAGATAAGGAACGAGACATTGAGTTCGACCTGAGCAAGCTACGCTATGGCAAGGTCATCATCATGACCGACGCCGACGTGGACGGCGAGCACATTCGCACTCTGCTCCTCACCTTCTTCTACCGCTACATGAAGCCCCTTGTCATGGCCGGCCATATCTACCTAGCCCAACCCCCGCTCTTCGTCGTGAAGTCAGGCACCAATGAACGTCACTACGCGATGTCCGAAGGCGAACGGGACGAGATCATTAAGGGCCTCAAGAAGAAGAACATCCAAGTCACCCGCTTTAAGGGTTTGGGCGAAATGAATGCGGAAGACCTGGAGGAGACAACGATGGCGCCCGACAAGCGCAAACTGGTGCAGGTGAAGTTCGACAAGGAGTTCGAAGCCGAGATCGAGGTGATGTTCTCCAAACTGATGGGCGACAAGGTGGAGCCAAGAAGAGAGTTCATCGAACGCCACGCGAAGCAAGCGCATAACGTCGACTGGCATTATTAGTTTGGAGTTGGGAATTTTGAGTTTGGAGTGGGGAGAGACCGCGCGCCTCCCCTCTTTGCGCCTTTGCGTGAAAAACAGAATCCACTACAGTCGATTCACAACCCGCTTGATTCCGTTCTTGATGTACTCCTCACCAAAATTGATGAGCAATCTGAGTCGCTTGTCGGTAAGTCGGAGGTAGGTCAGCAGGATTTTGTAGGCTACGGGCGGCACGAGTTCTAACGACTTGATTTCCACCAGGACCTTACCGCCTACAATCAGATCAGCACGGAAGCCGTCCCCTAGCTTTATGCCTTCGTAGACAAGTGGGATAGCCCGTTGACGCTCAACCGTGAGTCCGCGAGAGAGAAGCTCGTCCTCCAGAACGGTTTCGTAAACCGTCTCAAGCAACCCTGGTCCGAACGTAGAATGCACTTTGAAAGCGGCGTCGACGATTTGAGTGGCGATCTCGTTTTCTGTCATCGCTCGATCCTGAGTTTATTCTCACGCAAAGACGCGAAGACGCAAAGGTATCTCCTCGCTTTTCCTCCAAGTACGCAAAGACAGTGCCACATGGAGCGGTTAGTGGAAAAGGCGTTGCTTCAATATAACCCTCTTCGACAATGCCATCCCCAAAACCAAAACCCAATGCCTAATGCCAAAAAGGAGGCCCGGGAGGGATTTCCGAGCCTCTAAGGGTTGGTTGATTTAAGCGGCGATTCTGAGATGCGCCTGCTTTTGTTTGAAAGACTCTTGGGGTTGGGTGGCGCGGCTCTTGTTGATGACTCCTTCCGCAACCTTGCCGATCTCGCTGAGGTTGTTGATCTGCTGATCCAGTTCCTTTAGGCTGACGACCAGCTCTTGAACCTGGGCGCTCATCTCTTCGGTGGAGGCGCTCATCTCTTCTCCAGCGGCAGAGTTCTCCTCGGTGATCGCGGCGATGTTCTCGATGGCGGCATTCACCACCTCGATCTCCTGGCCCACCGTTCCCAGGATCGTCGCATTGGAGTCTGCGACTTCGTTCACTTTCTCCATCGCCTGGGAAAGCCGCTGATTGCTTTTGGCGGTCTCCTCGGCGGCAGTGGCAATCCTCTCCAGGCAGGCAGCTGCATCGTTGGTGACTTCTAGCGCCATGCCGACATCGTCAACGGTCCGCTGCATCGCCGACATCGCCTCCTGGCTGCCGTCCTGGATGGCTTTAACCAAGCCCGTGATCTCCTTGGTAGAGTCAGAGGAGTTCTCCGCCAACTTGCGGACCTCCTCCGCGACGACGGCAAAGCCTCGCCCGTGCTCCCCCGCTCTTGCCGCCTCGATCGCCGCGTTCAAAGCGAGAAGGTTGGTCTGGGCGGCGATGTCGTCGATGGTCTGGACGATGCGCCCGATCTGGTCGCTCCGCTGATTCATCTCCTGGACTCGCGAAGCCGTCTCTTCCACTGTCAGCTTCAAACGGTCGATAGCCTCAATTCGCTCGCGAATGTGTTCCCACATCTTGGCCTGCTCGTCGATAGTCGCGACTTGGGACTGAACCTCGGATACCGAGGCGCTGGCTTCCACGAGCGCCTGGTGCTGCTCCTGCCCGCCTTTCACCATCTGGTCGCTGTTGGTGGAAAGCTTGTTCATGGAGGTGGCCGCGTTCTGCGCGGCCTCGGCCTGCATCTGGCCAGAATGGGCGACCTGTTCGCAGACTCGGGCCACTTCCTGAGTTGCCCGACCGCTCTCGTCGGCGCCTTTCTGAAGCTGATCGCTGCTATCCACCAAGTTGGTGATGACCTTGGTCACCTGCTCGTTGACCTCGCGAATCTTGCCGATGTAGCCGTACTCGATGTACGCCTCCATAATCAACTCCTGGTCCAGGTTCAAGACCTTCTGGAAGGAGGAAATCATACGGCCTGCCTTTGCGGGGCTGTACCAAAGCTTCTTGGTGATGAGCGGGTAGATGCACTGGTAGTATGTGCTCATTGCGGCGAAGAACCATACCGGGGTGAGGCCGATCGAGGCGTGGATTTGGCCCACAATCAATCGGCTTTCAAAGTACTGCTCGTCGAACTTGGCCCGAAAAACCTCGGCGAAGTAGGCGGGGTTGGTCTTCTTGAGTTTGTCAATAGTGCTTCCCGCCCCGGTGATGATCTGCAACGCGTCGGGATACTTCTCAATATGCTCGTAAAACTCGTCGATCACCCAAGACAGTCTGGGGCCGATGATCCGCTCCAGCGCCCTTAAGTCTTGCGTCTCTTGGGGACCTAGGCGGTACAGGTCCATCCGTCGCTGACGCTCCGTTGGCGTCAACCCAAACTCATCAATCCTCATTTTCGATCTCCCAAACCGCTGAATCCGTTTGCCATGCTAGACATAAACACGGGCGATTACCAGGTTTATTGGCACCAAAGGTAATTCTCTTTACCCAATTTTTGCGCCCGTTAACGCAATGTTCTCGTGCATGGATGGGTTAGTCGTGGTTTCTTGGGACATTGCTTTCTACTCCGACGTAACCAGCTTTTCTATGTGCTTAGCAAGGACGTCGAACTCAAGATTGACCAGATCGCCCGGACGGCGGTCGCCGAGATTCGTCTGCACCAAAGTATGGGGTACGACCCAAACGTCGAATTCGCCCGCCACCGGGTTGACCACCGTAAGGCTGATTCCGTCCACCGAGATCGATCCCTTGTCGATGAGGTAACGGTCGAACTCGTTAGGGGCTCGAAATCTGAAGATGGTGAAGTCCCCATCCTGGAGCACCGCCACTACCTCACCCACCGCATCCACATGCCCCTGCACAATATGCCCGCCAAAACGGTCGACGGGACGCATCGCCCGCTCCAGGTTGACCTCGGCGCCACTTTTCACATGGTGGAACGCGGTGCGAAGTCGGGTTTCGGGGCTGAGATCGAAGATGAGGCTGCCGTCTTCCAGAGCGGTAAGGCAGCATCCGTTGACGGACACGCTTTCCCCCGCTTTGACTGGGTCGCCAGGCCAAGCATCAGGGGCAGAGACTTCCAGTTTGGAGCCCTGGATCATCTCTACTTTCCCAACCGCCTGAATAATGCCAGTGAACACGTTACTGCACCTTTACCACATCGACAGGCAGCGCCCGCCCCGCCAAGACGACACGATTTGCTTTTTGGATGGTTGCGCTGGAGTTCACCCGCACGCTCTTGGGCCTTCCATGCAGGACGAACGTCGGCTTGATCGGGCCGAAACAATCGGCGGTTTGCTCCCAACTCACCGCCACATGACCCTTGGCTGAGGCGACCCGGATCGAGATTTGACTACGCTTGCCCTCGCGATAGTCGAAGGAGATGCCGTCGTCTACGCGATATTCGTAGCTCGCCTCGCCATCCCAATCCGTCGGGATAAACAGGTGGAATCCGACTTGGCTCAAGTCCTTCTTGGCGGAGATCGGCGTTCCCAACTGCATGGGGACAATGGCGCCGGCGGCAAAGTACAGCGGGGTTTCTCCCGCCCCGACTTTGACCTCTGTCTGGCCCGGTTCCGCCCACTCCCCGATCCGAGCATCGTACCAAGGCTCAGACCCTGGCAAGAGCACTGTTCGGCTTCGCTCCCTCCCGAGAATCGGAGCCTGCAAAATGCCGGTCCCAATCAAGAACTGGTCGTCCACTTTCTCCAAGCCCTCATCATCGAACTCGTACAGCAGGGGTCGTAGGATCGGGTCGCCTAGCTCCTCCTGGTCGATGAAGAGATTGTAGAGGTAGGGAAGAAGTTTGTAGCGAAGGCGGATGTACTTGCGGACCACCTGCATGGTCGCCTTGGGGAAGGCAAACGGCTCCTGCACCCGAGTCCCCAGCATGCTGTGGTTGCGCATGAATGGGAAGAGAAAGCAAGCCTTCACCCAGTCCTGCATCAATTGGTCGGTCACATCCCCGCCAAAGCCGCCGATGTCCGGCCCGTTGAAAGGCAGACCGCTCAGGCCCAGGCTGATGGTGGTCGGGATAGAGATGCGCAGATAAAACTCGTTGGAAAGGTTGTCGCCGGTCCAGATCGCGGCGTGCTTGCTGGAGCCGATGTAGCCAGACCGGCTGAGGATGAACGGTCGCTCGTTTGGCTTCGCCTGCAAAAACCCCTGCCGGGTCGCCATCTGCATCCCCAAGGCGTAGGTGTTGTGGGCAAAGACATGGGGCTTGGTTCCCTTCTGGAAGAGCATCCCGGTGGGGTCGACGGGGCCAGTGGAAGGGTCGTTCATGTCCACCCAGCATCCGCCGAACCCCGATTCGCGAAACTCCGCAGCATATCCCGCCCACCAGTCGCGAGCCTCCGGCAGGGTGAAATCGGGGAAGACGGTCTCGCCGGGCCACACCATCCCGATGTACTCTGCTCCCTCCGCGTTTTGGCAGAAGACCCCTTTCGAATGGCCGTCGTCGTAGACTCGATAGCCAGGATCGTGCTTCACCCCGGGGTCGATGATGGGGATGATCCTTCGGCCCGACTCCTCCAAACCCTCGTTGGTCGCCGAGACTCCCTTCGGAAATGCCTTTTCCGCCACGGTGAAGATGCGGAAGCCGTCCATGTAGTCCAAGTCCAGCCAAAGAGAATCGCAGGGAATCTGGTTCTCAGTGAACTTGGCATCCAAATCCAGAAGGTCGTCGTGCCCGCCATAGCCCCATCGGGACTGGTGATAGCCCAGCGCCCATAGAGGCGGCAACGGGGTGACCCCGACCAGCTTCTGAAGCTTCCGCGTCAACTCCTTGAGCGAGGGCGCGTAGAGAATCCAAAGATTGGGCTCCCCGCCCTCCGACCCCATCAGGAGTTCCGGCGCGGTTCTCTGCCACTCCACAAACACCCGCGACTCGTCGGTCCCTGGAATCTCAAAGAAGCAAGGATAAGGGTTGTGAAGGAGAAAACCCACCCACTCGTCCCCGATCTGCGCGGCAAGGTAAGGGGTGGAGAAATAAGGCGGGTCGGTCGGCTCATCCAGCCACTGCTTGAAGTGGAAGTCGCCCCAAACGTCGGTATTCCAAAACTTGGTGCGGATGCCCGAGACCTCGATTTTCCCAAACGTCTTCTCTCCCAAGCCAAAGAACTTCGCGCCGGGGCGGATGTCGAACTGAAAAATCGACTGCTCCCCGCAAACCCCAAACGCGCGGTCCTCTGGACTCTCGATCAGCGGCTTCCCATCATGCCCCAGCATTCGCAACCTGCCCTCAGCGTCAATCTTCAGCCGATGACGGTCGCTCGGATCGGGAATCTCCAACGCTTCTAAGCAGTCGTTAGCCTCCCAGGTTTCTGGGTTTGTCGCCCGGACGTGATAGACATCCTCCTGGTAGCTGGCAACCTGAACCCGGAAAGACCGCTTCCCCGCCAACCCATCCCCAGAGCCGGCTTTGAAGTCCTGAAGATAGGAGAAGTTGGACCGGTGAGGATACTTCGTGAAGAACATACGACCCCTAGATTTTGCCCCAGTCAAGTGTACGTCTCTGGGCCATTATCTCTTCAGGGTCTTCGGCGTCTAGACGCAGTGAAGACGAATCTGCCTCATCTATCGAACATATCCGATTCAACCGCCACGGCATATAATGGCAACCAACGGGAGGTTCGATGATGAAAGCGACACGATGGATGTGGGCTCTCTTGGCGGGCGTGATGATCGCTGGCTGTGGGAGCAGCGGGGAGAAGGCAGAGGCGACCAGCGGGGGATCGGGAGGCGGAGGCGAGAAGAAGCTCCGCATCGCGGTGATCCCCAAGGGTACGACGCATGAGTTTTGGAAGTCGGTCCGCGCTGGCGCCCAGGAAGCAGGCGAGGAGTTTGGGGTAGAGATCATCTGGAAGGGGCCTCTCAAAGAGGATGATCGCGACAGCCAGATCAAGGAAGTTGAGAGCTTTACCACCCAGGGCGTGGACGGTATCGTCCTTGCCCCGCTCGACGACACGGCCCTCAAGGTGCCGGTTGAAAATGCCAAGAAGTCGGGCATCCCGGTGGCGATCTTCGATTCCGACCTTAAGGACACCGACGTGGTGAGTTTCGTCGCCACCGACAACGAAAAGGGCGGCAAGGCGGCCGGCGAGGAGATGGTCCGGCTACTCGGCGGAAACGGCAACGTCGTGGTTCTGCGCTACCAACAGGGTTCGGCAAGCACGATGAACCGCGAAAAGGGCTTTTTGGATGTGATGAAAGCCAACTCCGGCATCAAGATACTCAGCGACAACCGGTACGCGGGAGCGACCGTGGAGTCCGCCCAGACCGAGGCGGAGAACCTGCTGTCCGGCTTCAAGAACCCCGATGGCTCGCTGAACGTGGACGGCATCTACTGTCCCAACGAAAGCTCGACCTTCGGGATGCTCCGGGTCTTGCAGGACAACGGCTGGGCGGGCAAGGTCAAGTTCGTCGGATTCGACTCCTCCGCCAAACTGATCGAGGGCCTCAGCAAAGGGCAGATCAACGCCCTAGTCCTCCAAAACCCCCGTCGGATGGGCTACTTGGGAGTGAAGGCGATGGTGGACCATCTGAAGAAAAACCCGGTAGAGAAGCGGATCGACACCGGCGCAGAGTTGGTCACGGGCGACAACATGAAAGACCCCGAAATCGCTAAGCTTTTAGAGGTTCCCAAGTAAGGTGAACTGGCGCACCCTCATCACGATCCTTGGTCTTTTGGGTGCGCTGGTAATCATCTTTATAGGCTTCGGTCTTGTCCTAAATTCGCAGGACAAGCCTGGGTTTCTCACTATCCGCAACGTCGAGACGATCCTGCGCCAGTCCACTCCGGTCTGCCTGGCGGCCTTGGGGATGACCCTGGTCATCATCTGCGCCGGGATCGACCTATCGGTGGGGTCGGTCGTGGCGTTCGTGTCGGTTGCGGTGGCGTGGTGCCTGCGACAGGACTTCTCGCCCTTGGCCGCCGTCCTGGGCGGGTTGGCGGCAGGTGGAGTGTTTGGACTGCTGAACGGGGTTTTGGTGAGTCGCCTGAAGGTTGGCCCCTTCATTGTCACCTTGGCGACCATGCTCGTCGCCCGGGGCGCGGCAAAGGGTTTGGCGGGGGAGCAGAAGATCGATGCCCCCATGACTTGGATCAACGACCTCCTCGCGGTCTTGGGTGACGGCGAACGGTGGCGGCTGTTCCCCAATGGCGTCTGGCTGATGGTCGTCCTGGCGGTCCTCACTCACTTCTTGCTGGTCGCAACCCGCTTCGGGCGTTACATCGTTGCGGTGGGCTCCAATGAACGCGCCGCCCACTACAGCGGCATCCAGGTGGATCGAGTGAAGCTGATGGTCTACGTCCTCATGGGCCTGTTCGCAGGATTCGCCGGGATCACAATGTTCGCCCGCCTATCCGTCGGCGACCCCACCACGGCGCAAGGTTTCGAACTGAGCGTGATCGCGGCGGTGGTGATCGGAGGAGCCTCGCTCTCTGGCGGCCAAGGCTCTATTCTGGGCTCGCTATTGGGCGCCCTTATCATGGCCACCATCAACGCCGGGTGCTCCCAGTTGGGCATGGCCAACTGGATTCAAGAGATGATCACCGGCGGCATCATCGTCGTCTCCGTACTGCTAGATCGGATTCGGGTGAGGAAGGCGGCCTAGCTCTGTTCCCGACAATTGAATCGGTTGAACAGCCCGGTGACGTTCTTGGGATGACCTTCCAGCAATCCGGTAATCTGCTCTCGTGGCGCGAATGTACGGCAGATCGAAACGCCGATTTCCGTGGGTGGTCTTTCTATTGCTGCTCGCTAGCGCCTACGCATTCTGGATTCTGCCGATGCAACTCGGGGTGAGGAAGGTGGAGGTGGAGTTTGTGAAGGCGGAAGGGGGTTGAGGGAAGGAGGGAATAAGGAAACTTGGGAATGAGGTTATTGCGAACTACGAACGACCGCGAATCTGCACGACTTCGAACTTCCGACTTCCGCCCTTATTCCCTTCCCCCCCTCATTCACTAAACAGCCATGAAAGTCGCCATCATCGGATATGCTCAGGCAGGTAAGAGCACCTTTTACCGGGCCGCTTCCCGAGGACTCGCTAAGGGCGAAGTCACCGCGGTGCCTGTCCCGGACGAGCGGTTTGACGCCATCGTCGCCCAGGTGAAACCCAAGAAGCAGACTCCGGCCACTGTGATCCTACACGATGATGTGGAGTCCGCCAGCGGCTCGGGCAAGGTCTTTAGCCAGCGTTTTATCGACCAGGCCAAGAAAGCCGACATCCTACTCCATGTGGTGCGGGGCTTCGACAACCCGATCTCACCCTATTTTGCCGAGATCGATCCTTTGCGCGACCAAGAAAACATCGACGTCGAGTTGGTCTTGGCCGACTTACAGATCGTGGAGAATCGGTTGGAGCGACTCCAGAAATCGCCCACCGTCAAGCAATCCGGCTCAGCTGACTACCTGGAGAAGCAGTTCTTCGACCGCATCAAGCCGCTCCTGGAGGAAGGGACGCCGATGCGAGCGGTCGAGATGAACGAGGACGAACAGACGGTCGCCCGCAACTACCAGTTCCTGAGTCTGAAGCCAATGGTGGTGGCGTTCAACATCTCGGAGGATGAAGCCGCCAACCCGTCTGAGAAGTACACGAAGAGGATTGCGGAGCTGGCCTGGAAGGAGACTCCGGCCTTCTGCGTCTCGGCCCCTATCGAAGAAGAGATCGCTCAACTGGACCCCGCCGACCAGCCCGAATTTCTGGAGTCGCTGGGGCTCAAGGAGCCGGCGTCCAACGTCGTCATCCGCGCAGTTTACGACGCCCTGGGACTGATCACCTTCTTCACCGCTGGTGAAAACGACACCCGAGCCTGGCCCCTCCGCAGAGGCTCCAACGCCCTGAAAGCCGCCGCCACCATCCACAACGACATCGCCAAAGGCTTCATCCGCGCCGAGATCGTCCACTACCAGGACTACCTAGCCGCCGGTTCTCTTGACGCCGCCTACTCAGCCGGGAGGATGAGTCTGGAGGGCAAAGAATACGTGATCCAGGATGGGGATTTGCTACACATCCGAAACAAGAGTTAAATAGCGCAATACCCGTTATCCGATTGGGATTCAAAAGGGCTTCGTTAGCCAGTCAGGCTTCAGGGATAAGTTCCCCAGCCTCTTGGAACGCGATCGGATGCACAGATTCGCCGCCGATTTATGAAGAAGCCACTCGCGGCCCCATCTGCCATTGCCGGTCCGTTTGAGCCACTTGAACGTCTTTACCAATGTTGGAATCGCTCGACATTCTCATTCAATCCTTCTTGGATAATCTGCGCGGGAAGGGCCGCTCGGAGGCAACCGTTCGGTCCTATGGGAGCGACTTGGCCCAATTGGCTTTACACCTGGAGGGGGAGTTCAAGCTGGAGCCGAACGCGTTGCGGGGCTACCTGCGGACCTATGCCCCTAATCCGGTCACCAGGGCGAGGAAGCTGAGCTCTCTGCGCACGTTCGTGAAGTACCTGCGGCGGATCGGAAAGCTGACGACCGACCCCACAGAATCCCTGGAAGCCCCGATCCGCCGTCGCCCGCTTCCCAAAGCCCTTAACAAAAACCAAACGCAGGAGCTTTTGGACCAGGACGAGCCGACGGAGAACACCGCCCGGGATCGGGCGATCTTGGAGTTGCTATACGGAGCGGGACTTCGCGTGTCGGAGGCGGCAGGGGCGAATGTGCGGGAAGTCGATCTAAAAGAAGGCACGATTCGCGTCCTGGGCAAAGGCAACAAAGAGCGGATCGCATTCTTTGGCTCCACCTGCCGCACGGCTCTGAAAGACTACTTGGCGGGCGAGCGAGTCCCTCCCCTCACTGGCGATCCCCTCTTCACCGCCAAATCCGGGAAGAGGCTGAGCACCGACGCCATCCGCCGTCTTATTAAGAAGTGGACAGCAAGCGTCGGCCTCCCCCCCGAAGTCTCCCCCCACACCCTCCGCCACTCTTTTGCCACCCACCTGTTGGACAACGGAGCGGACCTGAAGACGGTGCAGCAGCTACTGGGCCACGAATCCCTGGCAACGACCCAGATCTACACCCATGTGAGCATTGAGCGGCTGAAGGACGCAGTAGACAAAGCCCACCCGAAGGCGTAGGGGGAGCTTGGACTGCTGACAGAAGTTCAAAAATTGAGGTTTTTGAAAAAAAGATGGCGAAACCATAAAATCTGTGTTATGCTAATAATGATCCACAGGATAAAATTGGGAGAGTGTAGCTTTGGTTCGGTTTTCATGGCCAGTTCAACACGTTTCTTGGGCTCTGGTTTGCGGAGCACTCTGGTTGGCTGCTGGATCGAAGCTGGTTGAGCTATCCCTATTCTATCGCTATGTCGAAACAGTAACCACGTTCCCAGGGTGGCTGGTCCGTATCGTGGCCATTTCGCTTATTGTCCTTGAAATAGGAATTCCCATACTGTCTCTGCACGCCAGGTTCTTCTCACTGGCGGCTTTGTCTTCTGTTGCATTATTTGTGGTTTTTCTTGTTTTTCACCTTACACGACTTTGGACTGGAGATCCATTGCCGTGTTCATGTTTTGGAAGCGCACTGCAGCTTACACCAGGTCAGTTTGCCCTTATCGACACTGGACTCTTGTTTGCCGGGTTGTGTGCTTGGCGGTTTGGCGCTGGAAATGTTGCTCCGTCGCCAAAAAACTTGATAATGGCATCTTCCGCCTGGGTTCCGGCAATTTTAATACTATTGCTTGTCGAGGTGAAGACGGTGGCATCGGCTGGACCTTCACAGGCACCAAAGGGATCACGCAGATTGGCCGTATTGCCGGATGCGCTTTTGGATGGTTCAACATCAGTCCATTCTCCCGGTGAGACTAAGGGCATCATTGTGATTTTCGGGGACTACGAGTGCCCTTATACACAGAAGCTGGTTGGCAGTCAAGCTTATCGAGACTTGTTGGAATCTAAGTATGTGGGAATCCAGTGGCGAGAGTTCCCCTTAACACGCCTCCATCCTCGGGCAATGAGCTTCGCTCTTCATTCTAAGAAAGCGAACAACCGACGCGAGTTAAAGCAAGTTCAACATAATCTGGTCAATCTTGCAAGGTCATCGCAGGGGTCGATAGAAGCGGTTGGAGCGACGGAGGTGGAGGTATTTGAGCAACAGATACGAGAAGATATAGGCTTAGCTCGGAAGCTCGATTTAGACCGGACACCGGTGATCTTAGTCGTAACGGGCAATGATGTTTATGAAGTTTTACAAATTCAATCAGCGATTGATCTGCTTGGCGTAGACAAGTAGATTCATCAAGGAGACAAATATGAAGATAAATCGCAAAATGATTCTGTCATTGATTGCGACTGCCTTGGCTGGCTTAGCACTTGCGCTATGTCCAGGTCCCGTGGCCGCACAATGGAATCCCAATGAAGGTAGCTGCGTTGAGGGTTTTTGGGTTTGGTATTGTCAGGACACTGAGTTGGTTTCTGACGGCAGTTGCTCCGGTTCAAATCAACCGTATACTTGCTATGTGTCTAGTCAACCTCACCTCAAGGATAAGCGAATCTATGCCCCCTACTACAGCGGAGACTGCAATGATCCAGGTAACTTCTGTGTCGATGTGACTACTCCGCCTGTAAGTCAGATACCGTGGCACTCGACATTGATAGGACTCAAGACTTGTCCGTAAGCAGAGAGAGACTTGCTACGTAACTGGTCTAGTGCCCGATTGTTTATTCTCTTGGCGATAATCCTTATCGTCAGTTTAAGCTTTGCCCAGAGCACATCTGGGCAAGGCCTTCACCTTGTCTACTCGGTTGCGACTCATAATCTTTATGCTCGATCCGTCGGGAAAATTGTGTTGGATCGGAACGGGAATCGAGTTTTGATTCAGTTCCTTGGATCTACAAGCAATAGCGGTTGTCTCTATGCCCCGGACTACACGCTGATATTCTCCGGAGCAATGCCAGCTAGAGGGGCTACGCTATACGATGCTGAAGCCACGGGACGTAGCACTTTGACGCCGCTCCTACCCGGTAGCATTCTGGGCTGGAATCCGCTCGTGAACGATGGCTCACAAAGTATGGCTGTAAACATGGATGCTCCTGCAGCGACTCAGAAGCATTTTCTTGAGCAGGCGATCATTGAGAAGGCCCCAGATCAAACGATCCTCAAAGTCGCTACATTAAATCGAGATAAGATTGCCTACGAATGGTCCTACTCGGACTACGTTACCGTAGGCGAGTTCAAGGTTCCCGGCCAAATCAAGCGGACAAAATTTAAGTCGGCAGGTCTGAACATTCCAGAAGATGAGACGACGGTGTGGACCCTGATAGAGTCCAGTGAAACTCCCTCGCAGGGCTTGCAGGACAGCGATTTGCTTGAAGCGGGCGCATTGGTCCAAGATGTCCGTATGGTCGGAAAATCCAAGTCTTTCTCTTACCAAAGAGAGCAAGAGTTGCTTACTCAGGCCGCTGGCGCAAGAACGGAGACAATCTCCGACAGTGCGTCAAACAGTGGTCGAACTCGCGGCATTGTGCTCCTTTTGGTAGGGGCTACGGTGGGAGTCGTGGCATCGTTCCGACGCAGGGCCTCCCTACTCGGAGAAAAACATGAAACGCAAGCGTAACGAATGGTCCGCTTTCTCCCTCATGGAGATACTCGTGGTCATCGCCATCATCGCGGTGATCGCCAGCTTGTTAATGCCCGTCTTTCTCTCGGCCAAGAAATCCGCGAAAAGGGTTTCTTGTATCTCGAATTTGCACCAGTTTGGTCTGGCTGCCAAGCTCTACGAAAGCGATTTCGATGAAAAACTGCCCCACGAGAATCCGGCCAAGTGGTACATCGCGCACCTCAAAACCCACCTTGACCCGATGGCGGCCTACGTTTCCGATAAGCGCATCTATCACTGCCCAGACAACCAATACGAGCGACAAACGAAAATCGGCGGCACCGACTTCACCATGCGGTTCGTTTTGGACCTGGCTGAATCCAGTAGCTTTCTTGGCCAAAAGTGGCGGATCGTTCCCGACGGCAACTCGGTGCTGGTCTACTGCGGCAATCATCTGACAAATCCCAGCCATGGGATATCCGACACGCAGGGCGGGTCGATTGCAAACGGAACGTTTAACGGGTTGCGCTATAACGGAGCGGTGCAGAAGGTCCCCACAGCGAGCGTCAAGCAGCATCGAGAGGATTGGGGCGGCTTCGGCTCCGGCATCGAGGCATGGAGTTACGAATGGCTTGAGTTCCCGGAAGAGACATTTCCACCGCGTATCGAGGTTCTGCCGCAAGCCGGTCCATGACCCTCTCCCCTCGAGCCACTTACACCATCCGCCCCAGATGATGTAATCTCTACAAACGGGGGTGGGTTGCGGCCCGTTGACATGAAGTTTTTGCTAATCACCAGGGATCCAGAGATTATCGAGGCGGCGAAAGAGGGGTTCCATCCGAGCGATGAGACGAAGATTTACGAGCAGTGGGCCGATGCCCTAGCGGATGCACAGGGGGCCGACCTGATGTTCGTCGATCTGCTGGCCACCTTGTACGAGCCGCACAAGATCGCAGGCTACGAGGCGTTTGCCCACGCCAAAATGGACCACCCCATCGCCTCCAAAATCCCCCTCGTCCTCATCTCTCCGCCCGCCGCCTACGATCTGGACTTCATGGCCGGCTGGCCGGATTTCATCTTCGGCCACGTCCGGCGACCCGTGGACTACCGTGTTTTCCGCCGGGCATCGACTTGGATTTGAGGGGGAAGGGAGTTAGGGAATCTTTTAGAGCTTGTGCTTAAAATCAAGCTTCTACTCCTCGTCTGTAGTACGGCGTCATGGTGAGCGCAAGCCGCCCGAGCGTTTTGCCGCAAAGTCGAACCATCTCACCCGTATGTAGGTTGGAATGAAACTACAGACGGGTGAGGTCCTTCGACTCGCGACGAGCAAACGGCAAAGCTACAGACTTCTTCTGGCTCGCTCAGTAGGCTGTCAAGCCTCATTTATCATGTTATTGATGTCATCGTTTTGGGGCGAGGCTTGAAAGCGCTTCTCCACGCCGAAGGCGTCATACTCGACAGCGAAGGGTCAGGCGAAGCCGCCACCCTGGTACTGGCCACCCGGTTCCCCTGAGCCCCAACGGGGCTGCACTCTAAAAGCCTGTATCGGTGCAACCCTTTCAGGGTAGGGGATATTTGGAGGGCGTTTACCAGGGTTGATCCAGAGCTAACAACCCGAAAAGACGACAAATGAAGCTTGACAAACTACCCAGGATGACGCCGCAGGAAGACTGACTTTACATACAAGTTGCTAGAGACTTCCCTCATTCCCTAACTCCCTACTTCCCCTTCCCTATCCCCAAATCAAGTCCGGTCTTACGATAATCGTCTCATCCCGATCCGGACCGACGCTGAGGATGGCAGGCGGCGTCTGGGTGAACTCTTCCATGAAGTCCAGGTAGGCACGGGCTTCGGTGGGGAGGTCTTCCAGTTTGCGGCACTTGCGCAGGTCGCCTTTCCAGCCGGGAAATGAATAGTAAATCGGCTCGACTCGGGCGAAGTCGAAGCTGTTGGAAGGCACATAGTCGATCTCTTTACCATCGAGCTTGTATCCCACGGCGACCTTCACCGTTTCGAAATCGCTGAGGATGTCGAGGCGGGTCACCACGAGGCCGCTGAGGGAGTTCAGGCGGCAGGAATGGCGGAGCATGACCAAGTCCAACCAGCCACAACGCCTTCCGCGCCCGGTGGTGGTGCCGTACTCTTTGCCGTGCTGGCGAATCCACTCGCCCACGTCGTCCAGCAGCTCGGTTGGGAAGGGGCCAGCGCCGACCCTGGTGGTGTACGCCTTACAAACGCCCAGGACCGAGTCGATCATGCGGGGGCCGATGCCTGTTCCGATGGCGGCTCCGCCCGAGGTGGGGTGGCTGGAGGTGACGTAGGGATAGGTGCCCGAGTCGAGGTCCAGGAAGGTTCCCTGCGCTCCCTCAAAGAGCACTCGCTCTCCGCCATAGACCGCCTCTTGGACGATCGGGTCCGTATCCTTCACGAACGGGCGCAGGCGCTCAGCGTAGGCCTGGTACTCGGCCAGGAGAGCGCTGTAATCCAAGGGCTCTTTGCCGAACATCGCCAGCATCCGGTTCTTAACCTGCACGACTTCGGCGAATCGGGTCGGGAAAATCTTCGGGTCCACAAACTCGCCCATTCGGATGCCGATGCGAGCCACCTTGTCTTGGTAGGCGGGGCCGATGCCTCGGCTGGTGGTGCCGATGGGGTTGGAGCCCCGGGCTTCCTCTTCCAGAGAGTCGAGCATCCGGTGGTAGGGGAAGACCACGTGGGCCGCGCTGGAGATCAACAGGGTTCCCAGGTCGCTCTTCTGAGCCCTGGTGCGGTCCAACTCCTCCAATAGCCCCTTGGGACAGACCACCATGCCGCTCCCGACGATGGCGGTGGTTGCGGGGTGCAGGATTCCGGCGGGGATCAGGTGGAACTTGAACTCCTGGCCTCCCGTGATGACGGTGTGCCCGGCGTTGTTGCCGCCCGAATAGCGGACGACCAACTTGGCCTCTCCGCCCAGCACGTCGACAAGCTTGCCCTTCGCTTCGTCGCCCCATTGCGCGCCTACGATGACTAGTGTTGGCATATCCTATATCTCCTCATGGGCCGGACATGAAAAAGCCGGCGCATCCAAAGTCGAGGATCCGCCGGCCATTTCAGCCCATGAGCCTTATCTCAACTTGTTTAGTTTACATGATTTGGGGAGAGGGGGCATAGGGAGTAAGGGAATCAGGGCAGAAGGGAAAGAGGGAATAGGGACGACGACGAACGTG
>CAZCSP010000003.1:0-191932 GCA_964501275.1 uncultured Fimbriimonadaceae bacterium
ACCGGCGCCGAGAACGAGAGTGAGTGCGTATTTTGCAGTTCTCTTCAAGTCCATTTGCTCCTGTGTTTGTTTCCTAACCGCTGGAGGAGGCATCGGGCGCAATCCCTGTTTGCAAGGTGGCAACTCACAACTTCCTTGAGTTTCCTATGAGCCGCCAGTCTTTGCCAAAGGCATTCGCTCCAATAGTCCGCGTCCTGCGATTTGAGGGTCAGGCGTTCCTGACCTCTTTGCATTATGTCCCTTTCGACGAGGTTTGGTCAGACTGTGTCGAACCGAAAATGCGAAATCATTGCGGCTAAGCAATGATTTCGCCCGTCTTGATAAGGTTTGGAGCGCCCTTTTTAGGGCCGCTCACAGCTACAGTTTCAGGTCCACAATTCCGCTGACGCCGACTCCATCGACCTTGCGAATGTTCTTCACCACATCTTGAGACTCGACCGGAATCATCGCGCGAATCTTGATCTCCCGACCGAACAGATCCTGCTCTAGTTGGGCCACGGCCTGTACCTTGTCCACCAGGGACTTTGGACCCATGACCTGGGCCGCGCCGATGGCCTTGCGGCTGTCGATACCGGCGCTGATGATCGGAACCACCTTCGTCGCGCGGGTGCTGGTGTCCGTGTGGTTCGCAAGTTTGTTGATGCCTCGGTTGATCTCGGGGCCGAACTGCTTGACCGCCGCCCCTACACCTACGATCTTGATGACTTGCCTGATACCCTGGGTCACACCGAAGGCAGAGAGGGCCAAAACCCCTGCCGCTACCAACCATGCTTTTTTGTTTTTCATGAAAACCTACCTCCGTTACTAGTATGCGTCCACAAGCTTGACGATTTGCATCCCGTCGATGTTTCAGGCCGAACGGGTACAAACAACCGATGCTCGACCGCGACCTCATTCGCCGCGAACCAGATCTTGTCCGCAACGGGATTCGCCGGAAACGCCTGGACCCCGCCATCATCGACTCTTTTCTCCAAGTCGATTCCCAATGGCGTGCCGTCAAGACCCAACTGGATGAGAAGGCCGCCGAGTCGAACCGCATCAGCAAGAGCATCGGCCAATTGATTGGGCAGGGGAAGAAAGAGGAGGCGGAAGCGGCCAAAGCCCAGACCACCAGCCTCAAAGCCGCTATCGGCGAACTTGAAGGGCAAGAGAGGGAGTTGGAGCAGGCTCTACGCGAGACCGAACTGCAAATCCCCAACCTGCCTCACGAATCGATCCCGGACGGAGACGACGAGACCGCCAACGTCGTGGTGAGGGAGTGGGGACAGAAGCCAACCTTCGCCGAAGCTCCCAAGCCTCACTGGGAAATCGCGGAAAAGTTGGGCTTGCTGGACCTTCCGAGAGGGGCGAAGATTGCGGGTAGCGGATTCGCCGTCTACACCGGACAAGGAGCGAGGCTGCAACGGGCTCTCTTCAACTTCATGGTCGATCACCAGACGATAGAGAACGGCTACCAGGAGATCTACCCCCCCTTCCTCGTCAATCGCGCCTCCTTGGTGGGAACGGGCAATCTGCCCAAGTTTGAGGAGGATTTGTATAAAGTTGACGACGATCTCTATCTCATTCCTACTGCCGAAGTCCCGGTCACCAATCTCTACCGAGACGAAATCCTGAGCGGCGACGACCTCACGATCAACCTTGCGGCTTTCAGCGGCTGCTTCCGTCGGGAGGCGGGCGCGGCGGGCAAGGACACCCGCGGACTCCTGCGTATCCACCAGTTCGACAAGGTGGAGCTGGTCAAGTTCACGAAGCCGGAGGATAGCTATACGGAGTTGGAGACCTTGACCGCCAACGCCGAGTCGATCCTCCAGGCTCTGGGGCTGCACTATCGGGTGGTCGAGCTTGCGTCGGGCGACATCGGGGCGAAGGGGTGCAAGTGCTACGACCTCGAAGTCTGGTCCCCCGGCGTGGACCGGTATCTGGAGATTTCCAGCTGCACCAATTTCGAAGCCTATCAGGCTCGCCGGGCCAACATTCGCTTCCGACGCGAGCAAGGCGCCAAGCCTGAGTTCGCCCACATCCTCAACGGCTCCGGCCTAGCCTGTCCCCGGCTGTTTAGTGCGGTAGTGGAAAGCTTCCAGGAGCCAGACGGCACGGTCGTCTTACCCGAGGCTTTGCGGCCCTATGTTGGGGCAGATAGGTTGGGCTAAAAAAGTCGCTCCCCCAAAACGGGGCGTTTTGGGGAGCGGGCAACAGCTCTGTACTGGAGCTACAAACTCCATGACCTAGCAGGTCATGGGACGCATGGGCAGGCTGCCCATGCCAGTAGCCTTACCCAATCGCCTGCCGGAGCAAAGCAGCCGCCCTAACATTGGAGGCATGGCCGCTGCGCTCGGCGGCGACGTTGAGAAAGCGGATGGGGATGCCAGCTAGGTAGAGGTCGCCGATCAGGTCCAGCAGTTTATGTCGTGCGGGCTCGTCCTCAAATCGCGGCTCGTTCTTGTAGCCTTCAATCCCCAGGATCAGCGCCGAATCCTCATCCAGGCCCTTGGCAAGGCCCATCTGGAGAATGGTGGGGATCTCCTCCGCCAGGGCAAATGTGCGAGCGGGAGCGATCTCTTTGCGATATTCCAGAGCCACGTTAAATGCTTCGAAAGTCTGATGCCGTGGCCATCGTTCGCCCAAGTCATAGCCGTACTTCCAATGGCCCTCACCCTTGCCTATGGCGATCTTGATGTTCTCCTCTTGAAGGAAAACGCGCTTGAAGGGAACCTGTGATTCCCCGTCGCCCACCTGCTCCATGCCTACCGCGAGCAACGCCTCTACAAACTCCCTTGCGGACCCGTCCAACGCGGGCATCTCGCCGCCGTAGACCTCGACTTCGGCATCGGTGATCTCCAGCCCCGCGAGTGCGCTCATCAGGTGCTCGATCGTCGCAACCTCGCCAAGCCGAGTGCAACGAGTGGTGTCAGTAACGTGCTCCGCCAAAGCGGGCCATCGGCCGTTAGGGGTTCGGAACGCGATTCCCGCCTCTCCTGGATGCACCAACACCCGCACCGGGTCGCCTCCGTGCAAGCCAAGACCTTCGAACTCGACTGAGTCCTTCACTGTGAGACGCGTGTACGTCACGAGCCCTTTTCCTCAAGTTCTTTGACTTTCTTTTCAAGAGCTCTGATCCGGCTGAGGAAGTCGGGCAGTTTGGGGACCATCATAAAAGCCCTCAGCCCCTCGCCTGCGGGTAGCGCCGGCCTGCCAAAGTAGGCTCCCTTCTCGTGAATGTCGCTCGCGACCCCGGTTCCTCCGCCCAGCGTCACATCGTCGGTAATGGTGACGTGGTCGCTGATTGCGACCAAGCCGCCGATCGTGGCGCGGTCGCCAATCTTGGAGCTTCCAGCGATTCCCGACTGGCCCGCCATCACGGAATCGCGCCCGATCTGGACGTTATGGGCTACTTGGATCAGGTTGTCCAACTTGGTCCCCGAACCGATCTTTGTCGTGCCCGCGGTCGCGCGGTCGATGGTGGTATTCGCACCGATCTCCACCTCGTCGCCGATCTCCACTCCGCCCACTTGGGGAACCTTAAACTGACGAGTTCCATCCCACATGAAGCCAAACCCATCGGCACCGATCACGGCGCCGCTATGGATCAAACAGCGCTCGCCCACCGTAACATCTTGATAGAGCACGACATTCGGATAAAGCACCGACCCGGCTCCAACGCGACAGGAATCGCCGATGTAGCAGTGCGGATAAATCTTGGCCTTCGCTCCAACTGAAGCACCCTGTTCTACCACCACGAATGGACCGACCTGGGCGGATTCGCTGACGTAGGCGTCGGGGTGGACCACGGCGGTTGGATGGATACCGGGGTTGAGGGGGAGCGGGCGTTGGGTGATGGCCAACAGCTTGCCGAATGCCAGCCGAGGATATTCCACATAAATAGCCGGCTTGAGGTTGGAGCGAAGGCTGTAGGGCAGGATAAGGGCTCCAACACCACTGGCGTGGGCTTTCTCCAAATAGGGTTCCGATTCGCAGAAAGCGATCCCCTCGGGATCATCTGAGTCGGCAGGAACGGGCCGCCGAACGATGTAGTGGGGATGGCTGGCAACAGTGCCACCAAGTATCTCGGCCAGGTCTCCTAACGTCCAACTCGGTGCGATTTTCTCCATGCATCAAACTCTTCCGTCAAGTCGGTTCCTTCCGACCGAGATTTTGCTTTTACAAACCCTTTTGTCTTAAGCCAGATCTCAAGCTGCTGCTCCAAACTTGCTCTCCGCTCAGCCTCGCTTACCACGGGCGCAGGCGTCAGTCCCGAGATCGGTTTTGTAGATTGGGACGACCCGCCCACCCGAACCGATTCGCCGCGAACCGCCGAGACTACAACCGACCTATTTTGACCTAGATTCAGATCGGACGATGCGCCCGCCCTCTCAATCGCCCGCCGTGCGTCTGTTTCGGCTTGTCCGATAGCATTTGCCTTGAGCGTTTCGTACTTCGCCTGGACGGCGCCTAGCTCGCCGCTAAGTTGAATCTGCACGTTATCCAGAAGTTCGGTAGCCTGGCGATTATATTCGGCGTCCATCTGAGCGACGACTTTTCTCAGAGCCTCCATCTCTTCCCGCTGCTTTTGGGCAAAGTTGGTGGGACTGGATCGACTTATGTATAAGTCTGGACGCCTAAATTGAAGAAATTCCGCGCGGGCAAACTTGGGTCCACGTTCCTTAGCGTAGCGCTGGAAGATCGCGTATAGCTGGGCATAAACCGCTTCCATGTACTCGGCTTGCCGCGATCTCAACTCTTCGAGAGCGCGGAGTTTCTCGGTCTCGATCGCTTCGCTTCGCAGCGTGGCGAGTCGTCGGCTGAGGGTTCGGATGGCGCTCTCGCGGTCGGCTTCGATCAACTTGCGGGCGATCTCGATCTTTCCCGCTGCCCGATCCAGGATGATGACGCCGGCAGATTCTGGGAGGCGCGCATCCTGGGGTGGAATCGAGGTGAGCTTGGCATCTGGAAGATCGGGCAGATCGACGACTTGAGGGACGTCTCGTCGAGCAAGTTGGTCCAGATTGACAAAAACGGCCTTCGGAGGCTGAGCGCATCCGAAGGCCAGGAGCACAACTCCGATCAGAGCGGAATCACGGAGCCGCATTCATCGCCTGGAGCGCGGGTTCGGTGAGGTCGTTGGCTCCGTAGGGAGCAATTCCTACCTCGAAGACGATCGTGTAGCCTTGGGTTTTGGCGATAGATTGGATCGCTCCCCGGGCCTTCTCGATACTCTCGACCTTGCGCTTGTCGGCCCAGGCCTGCATCTCGTTGCTGAAGTCGTTGAAAAGGCGGCGAGCCAACAGCTCCATCGCCTGACCACGCTTGGCGTACTCGTCCAGGAGAACGCGGTCTTCCGCACTCAACGCCGTCGTCTGCCTACCAATCTCGTTCCACTTTTTAAACGAGGCAACTACGTCGGCCTTGATGCGATCCATCCTGGCCTTTTCGTCCGCGGTCGGATTATCTTTAAGCCACAAAGTGCGCAGCTCCTGGGCCTGCTCGTTTGTGAGGACACGGTTGTCGTCGATGAACTGAAGGAAGTCCTCTCGGTTCTTTTTCATCGTCTCGAATAAGGCCTGGTTCGCCTTACCCAAGTTACTCTTTTCCACTACCTGTGCGATGTCAACCACCGCGATCTTGACGCTGGTGTCCTGAAACCCGCTGGCTATGGCGACGCCGATTAAGGCGGCGGCCGCAACCCATCCTAATTGAGAGAATTTGTTGATCTTCATGTTGCGCTACCTTCTGGCGTTCATCGCCTTGAGAGAATCTGTGGTGAGATTGTTGGCGGCGTACGGGACGATGTCCTGTACGAAAATGACGGAATACCCTTGCTTCGTTCCCATCTCTTGGACGGCAACTTTGACACGTTCCATCGTGTCGCGATGGAGTTTGGACTGCATCGTTTGCAGTTCATCGCCAAACTCTCTTGCCCAACGGTCAATGGTTTTGACCATGGTTTGGGTCCGATCATTGTACTCGCGAAGCAGAGCTACCTCGTCGGGCGTCGGCTGCGACTTCAGGATGGTGGCCTTGAACTTCTTATCCTGAGCGATTACCGTCGCCTTCAACTTGTCCAACTCGGCCTTCTCAGCTGCGGTGATCTGTGGCTTGACGCTCAGTTCCCGGAACCGGTTGGACTGCTCTGCGGAGAAGACCGGGTATGTATTGGCAAACTGCAGGATGTCCTGCCTTTGGGCGCTGAGGTTTCGCAGCGAGTCGGTTTGGTTCTTGGCGAACTCGCTCTGCGTAAAGACCTGGGCCAGGTCCACCACGCCCCACTTGTTGGTCTTGGCCTGGAAACCGCTGCCCGCCATGGAGCCCGCGATTCCCGCTGCCAACACCCAACCCATTCGTTGAATTTTCATATTCTTATCTTTAGAACGACGTCGCGATCTGGAAATGCGTCCTGCTCTTGCCCCGATCGTCGAATCCGATGTCGAGTCGAAGGGGCCCCAAGGGGGATCGGAAGCTCACGCCAAGACCGTAACCGATCTTGAAGTTCGCCGACCTTGACTGGCTGTACGAGCCAACCTGCCCATAGCCGCCCCAAGCGCCGCCGTAGTCTACAAATGCGCTCACCGAGAGCGCCTTCTGGATTGGCACACGATACTCAAGGGTGGTCAAGAGCGATTGGTTGCCCCAGAACCGGTCCTCTTCGTAGCCGCGGATCGTCGAAGCGCCTCCCATGAAGAACTGCTCGAAAAACGGAACGTCGCCGGTGATCGTGCCATACCGCGCTCTCAGGGCCAAGACCCTTCGAGGAGCATCGAGTTCGTTTCGGGTGCGGGGTTTTTGATCGCTCCAATACAGTCGATACTCTGCCGTCGTCTTAAGGAAGTTCTTACGTCCCAAAGTATCGTTCAGTTCGCCGCCTACAGCGGTGATATTGGCAAATCCGGGCTGGACCTCGATTCGGAACCAGTCGCCTCGGGACGGGTCGATATCGACATCGCGACGATTGCGCGTCAACCCCAGAGTAAGGGTCGCCAAGGTTCCATCCTGCTGGATAAAACCAGTAGAGCTATCGGTGTTCACATCGCTAGTCTTAATCCCCTCATACCGGACGGCGATGCTGGCGGAGATGTCATCGCTGAAGGTCCGACCAACTGCCAGGGCCGCGCCGGTCCGACGCTCGGAAAAGATGTCGTCCTCCGTGGGCGTATTGTTGCTGCCAAATCCGATTCCCTGGAACCGGTAGATTAAGCGGCTATAGAGCGAAACGTTGAGCGCGGTTCCCCGGTCGTCCATAAAGGGATTGCCATAGTCCATCTCAATGCTCGGCCCGCCGCCGGCGGTACCCTGGATGACACTGAACCCGATCGACTGGCCCGAACCCCTAAAATTCGAGTCCGAAAGTCGAAGAGTGCCCGCCAGAGAACTGCGAGGATCCATCTGGGCGCCAATGGCGAAGTTGCCAGTGCGCGCCTCTTTCACATCTGCTACCAGGTCGATCTTGCCCGGCTCGGGCTGGTTTTCCACAGGTCGCACATTTTCAAACCACTGGGTGCCAACCAACCGTCGCAAGTCGGCAATCCACTTATCGGTACGAAATGGCTCTCCCGCCCTGGTCTTGATCATCTTGCGCATCACGCTTGTCTTCGTCCGCGTGTTGCCTTGGACGGAGACGGAGTTGACGGTCAATTCGATAATCGAAACGCTGATCGTTCCGGGGGAATCCGTAAGAGGGTTGATGTCCTCGACTCGCGCAAAGAGGCCTCGCTTTGCATAGAGGGCCTCCACGCGCTGGGCAGCCGGAGCACGATCTCGAATGTTGAACACCTTGCCCACGGCGATGTCGAGTTCCTTGACAATATCCTCGGTGGAGATGCCTTTGTTGCCAACAACGCGAATCTCTTTGACCAGCGGCCACTCTTCGACCTGGACGATGACGTCCCGATTCGTGTCGTCCACTACGGTGGTTTGAATATCTACCGCCTGGAAGAAGCCGAGGTTCTCCAGCGTCGTCTTGTCAGCATCGATGGTGGCCTGCACATAGGGTTGGCCGACCCTGGTGCGCATCGCCGCAAGGATCGCTTCGGTACTGACCTCTTTGTTGCCATTCACGGTAACCGATCTGATGACAACTGTTTGTGCGTTTGCGATCGCAACGGCAAGCCATAAAAGCGCGATCGTGCAAATCCGTATGTTCAATCTTCCTCCTGAGCCTCACGCCCTGTCCTAGAACGTAAGAGACCCGTACGGTTGTTCCAGCCCCAAGACTTTACCTCCGACGGGCCGAAGCGGTCTTTCCGCATCCGCCAATCCCTTAGAAGTTTCGCCCTCCACATGGTTATCACAAACTGACGAGTCCTGGGACCCTTTGGGTGTTTGGAGTGGTGAGGGCGAATGAGCAGGGAGAGGTGTTACCGTTTACAGCTCTCGAACTGATCGTCGCCGCAAACCTTATAGCTGAAGAACAAACTCACCCCTGCGCCCCAATCCAAACTCCAAACCCCAAACTCCAAACTCGATCCCTACCGCTCTCCCGGCAACACGATTCCCCGCATGATCACTCTTTGGGCAAAGAGGAAGACAACCAGGGTGGGGAGGGCGGCGAGGGTGATGGCGGCCATCATGACGGCCTTGGGCGCGATGCTTTGCAGTTGGTAAATCCACACCATCAAAGTCCACATCCTCTGATCTTGGACCACCAGGAAGGCGTAGATGAAGGTCCCGTAGGCGCCCATAAACGCGAGGAGCGCAAGGTACCCGAGGACAGGCTTGGAGAGGGGCAGGGTGATCTTGCGGAGCATGGTGAACTCCTTCGCCCCATCGATCTGCCCCGCCTCATAAAGCTCCTGGGGCAGGGAGTCGAAGAAGCCCTTTAGCAGAAAGATCATATAGCCGCTGGCCGCTGTTGGGAGAACCAAGGCGGCGAAGGTGTTGAGGAGGCCCAGGTCTTTCAGAAGAAGGAACGACGGAATCAGCGCAACCTCTGCAGGGAAAGCCATGGTGGCGAGAAGAAAAATGAGGATCCTTCCGCTGGCTCGGATTGGGTAGCGGCTCAAGGCATAGGCGGCGAGGGGGTTGACGATGAGTTGGGTCAGGATGGCGAGGAGACAGAACAGGGTTGTATTCCACACCGTCCGCCCGTTGAGGAGGATGTAATCAAGGACGTAGCTGTAGTTGCGGAGGGTGAAGTCGCGCTTGACCGCGGTTTCGTTTTTGAGAAGGGTGTCGCGTTCAAAGGCGGCGATGGGCATTGGGCGCTCTCCAAGATTCCATGGTGCCCATGCTCCGGTAGAAGGTCCTTCATACGGTGCCCACATCCTTTCAACCGAACTGGTTTGAAACTGCTTGGGTAGCCCTTTTTGGACAAATTCGCTAAGCGTGCTACTCGGCCCCCCGACCAGCGTCAGTTCCTCAAACTTGGTGGCCTTACCCTTCACATCATCCGGCACCAAGGGCCATTGACCCTGGTACTTCGCCTTGACCCACTGCTGATAGATCCACTGCGTCCGCACCGGGATCCGGTACTCGGCAGGCAGGGTGGCCTTGAATTCCAGCCATTCCTTGTACTTCCGATCCTCTCGCGCCTTCCAAGCCTTGCGATCAAGTTGCTCCGCCGGGACCACGATGGTCTGAAACGCCGTGTTCTCCTCGATGTACGCCTCATTGACCGCCTCGATGTTCTTGTAGCGATCCTTCAGCCATGATTGGTAGCGAATGACAAGCCTGCTGGTCACCTGGTTGGGGGCCTGCTGGAACCCTGCCATCCAGAGATCAAGCGGTAGCTTTTCCAAGAACTGCCGGTATCTCTCGACCTCTTCTAGAGTCGCGTCCGAGCCCAGCCGGGATGAGGCGATCATGCTGGCGTCGCCGCGATACTTGTCGTCGATGTACTTGCCCAGGAGCGACTCCGGCTTCAACACCCCCTTCTCATCTTTGGTCTCGATCTCGGACCAATAGGCAGGGATCAACTTATTGTCGTTCTGGTCGGTCGGCCCCTTGAACCCGGTCGATGCCATCAGGACAAACGGGTAGATGGTGGTGAGGGCGCCGACGGTCAGGATGGTGTAAAGAACCACCAACGCGATCCTCGCTCGCGGCCTCTTCCGACCAACCTTCCCGACCAGACTCATGGGTTGCGAGAGGATACCGCGCAAGCTTATTAAGGTCGGAAGTCGGAAACCGCGGAGATTCCTCGATTCCTCGATTGAAGCGACGATTAGGATACAAACTCGATTTCCGACTTCCGAAACTCCCCAATCCAGCATTCAAGCGTTCAAGCATTCCAGCAATAGGGCAATTCAACGAATGTGGTAAACCCCCTGCATGAAGCAGGCTGCCTTTTGGACCCTATGCTTGGTTGCGGCTTTCGCGGTCGCCGACGATACAACCAAACTCAACGCCATCGCCGTCGAGGGCTATATTCGGCCCCCCAGAGAGATCGAGGAGGTGGTGACGGCCCCTTGGTATCGCAACTCCGGCGTGGGAAATCTGAACCCAGCCCGCACTCGGTACATCGTGAGTGTCAGCGCGGGACTTCCCAAGCTTGCCGATCTGGCCCGTCCCTTCCATAACTTGGGCGGAACGCAGATCGACTTTCGGGCCAACCGGGCTCGAAGTGCTTCCTTCCGCCGAATCTCCTCCCTGGAGGTCAAGCCTTTGGGCGCCGGGCCAACGGTGACGATCTTGCCCCCCAAGGGCGCGACCATCGCCAGCCCATCCTGGTCGCCGAATGGAACCAAGATCGCCTACCTCGCCCTCTTCGACCAAGCCACCTATCTGTATGTGGCTGACGCGGCGACCGGTAAGTCCAAGCAGGTTGGTTCCTGGCCCGTGCTTGGCACCCTGGGCACCAACGTGGACTGGCTGGGCGATTCCAAGCGGATGTCCGTCGTTTTTGTGCCACCCAAGCGAGGAACAATGCCCGAGATTCCGGCCGTGGCCACCGCCCCCCAGGTGAAGGTAAGCGACGACCGGACCAACTCGCTGAGAACCTATGCCGGATTGATGAACGCATCCTATGAATTCGATCTCTTGGAGTGGCACACCACCGGACAGCTTGGAATCGTAAACGTCGACAACGGGCGGGTTCAAGAAGTAGGCAAACCAGCAATGATCCGCAGCGTCAGCCCGCAATCCGACGGCTCACACTTCCGGGTGACCTTCATGGAGCGGCCCTTTAGCTATATGCTGCCGACATCCAGCTTCGGTTCGCGCGAGGTTGTTTGGGATACAACCGGCAAGCAGATTGTGGAACTCGATCATCGGCCGCTTCGATTCGGTGGCGCTGCCCCTGCGTCCACACCTGCCGGGCAAGCCGAGACACAGAAGCGCTCCATCACCTGGCGACCAGACGGCCAAGGCTTCAGCTTCCTCCAACTCTCCACTCCGCCCCGAGGCTCGGGTGGAACGCCCAGCAATGATCCTCCTGAGGACGACGAACAGGGCCGAGGAGGCGGACGACCTGGAGGTGGTGCCGCTGGCCAAGCCGCTCCGGCTGGATTGAGACCGGGCCAGAAGGATCGCGTCATGCAATGGCTGCCTCCTTACGGAGAGAACGACGTCAAGGTGGTCTATGAGAGCGACCAGCGCATCGGCGGCGTGCAGTACAGCGAAGACATGAAGACGCTCTTCATCTCACACACTGTCTCTGGAAGATCGCGGGTCTCGGCGGTTCGGCTAGATGCGCCAACCAAGCTCTACACCATTACCGAATCCGCTACGGGCGACAGCGCCTTCTACGAGGACAACGGCTCCCTCCAAACGCGGGAAGGGACGATTGCGGGGAGCGTGGTTCGCATCTCCGCCGATGGTAAGTTCGTCTACCTCGGCGGCACGAAGTACTTCCGCGACCCAGAGAAGGACGCTCCCCGCGCCTTCTTGGACCGAGTTGAGATTGAGACCGGGAAGAAGGAGCGGGTTTTTGAAGCCGATCCAAACCGATCCGAGTCGATCTCCCTGGTGGACGACGACGCCAAGCAGGCCCTGGTTACCCGCCAGTCGCCCACTTCTATCTCGCAAACGCACCTTGTCGACTTGGCCGCCAAGACGGACACGCTACTCACCGTCAACCGCGACTACGCACCCGACCTCACTCAAGCAAACACCAAGAAGTTCACAGTTACCCGCAACGACGGCGTGAACTTCCAGGTTGAGGTGGCTTACCCGTCGGGAGCAAGGCCGGGGTCCAAGCTTCCTGCTTTCTTCTGGTTCTATCCCAGCGAGTTCACGGACCAGGCCGCCTATGACCGAACCAAGCGCACATTCAACAAGAACACGTTCAAGAACATCTCGGTCTCGAACAAGGCCATCCTGCTCCGCGCCGGGTATGCGGTGGTCACGCCCGATTGCCCCATCATCGGCCCGACCGAGCGCAAAAACGACGGCTACATCCCCCAACTCCGCAACAACCTCGCCGCGACCATCGACGCCATCTGTGAGGACGG
The DNA here is from genome assembly GCA_964501275.1 of uncultured Fimbriimonadaceae bacterium. GTDB lineage: Bacteria > Armatimonadota > Fimbriimonadia > Fimbriimonadales > Fimbriimonadaceae > 55-13. The sequence goes on from CAZCSP010000003.1 coordinate 12,381, forward strand.
AACCATCGACCGCACCAAACTTGGCATTGGGGGGCACAGCTACGGCGCTTTCAGCACGCTGAACGCCATGGTCCACACGCCATTCTTCAAGGCGGGTATCGCGGGAGACGGCAACTTCAACCGAATGCTCACTCCGTTCGGATTCCAGTCCGAACAGCGGCAACTCTGGGAAGCGCGCGAAGTGTATTTGTCCATGTCTCCGATGTTGCACTTGGAGCAATTGACCGGCGCAGTCCTGCTTTACCACGGAATCGAAGACCAAAACATGGGCACCGACCCCATCAACTCCCCCAAGCTCTTCGCCGCCATGGAGGCACTGGGCAAGAACGCGGCTTTGTACATGTATCCCTACGAGGACCATGGACAGATCGCTGAAGAAACCGTTCTCGACCAATGGGGCCGGTTTGTAGCTTGGCTGGACAAGTGGCTTAAGAACGGCGGGAAGTAGTCTCAATATAGAGTGCGGCAATTCATTGCCGCTTTAGCTGAGCGATTTATCGCGAATCTCATGAAAGAGATCGTCTGCTAAAGCGGCAATGAATTGCCGCACTCTATATTTTCTTAGGCGGATCGGCGCTTTCTTGAACTCAGGAGTTTCGTCCGGTCGCGATACTTGTTTACGGTTCGCCGGGCTACTTGTACGCCCTTTTGCTCCAGGAGCCGGGCTATCGCCTCATCGCTGAGCGGATTGTCGGGGTTCTCATGCTGAAGAATCTCCTCGATCATCTTCTGAATCCTCAGAGCAGGCTTGAAGAAGACTTCGAACGGGACAATTTCTCCACTTGAGAGTTGCACAAATTTATCCATCGTCGCCCGACTGACCGTGCTCTCATGAATTCCCAGGTCCTCCGCCATCTTCGACCGGGTGAGCGGCCTAAGGAACTCATAGGAGCCCGTGTCCACAAAGCTGGGCTGGTTTTGAATCAGGTACTCGCCGATCTTGCGCAGAGTCCGCTTGCGCTGGTGGATACACCCGATGAAGTCCTCTGCCCGCTGGACGTAATGCGACACATGGCGCTTCTCATCCTTGGGAGCCCGCTCCATGGCGCTTAGCTCCTTGAATCGCTTCTGATACTCCCGATTCAGTGCCAAGTCGTTCGCATCGACACCCTTCACCTCGGTGTGCCACCCGGTTTCGTCGCGACGCAGCACCAGGTCCGGGGTGACGGAATGGCCCTTGATCGACTTCGTGGTGCGCGATCCGCCAAACGCTTCGCCGGGGTAGGGCGACAGTTGCAGGATCTCTTGGAACGCTGCCTCCACCACATCCGGCATCACCTTGAATTTCCGAGTGATCTTCATGGTGCGGCGGGCGATCAGGTCGTCTAAGTAACCCTTGACGATAGCCCGCGCCAGCTTTTGCTCCAAGGTTTCGGGACTGCGAAGCTGAAGCAGAAGGCACTCCTGAAGGCTGCTGGCGCCCACACCAGAGGGCTCACAGTGCTGAAGTTTCGCGAGGACCCACTCGGCATGTTCCAGAGCGCATCCGGTAGCCAAGGCGATCTCTTCGACCGGCATGGTCAGGTAGCCCTTTTCGTCGATGCACTCCACCATGTACTCGCCGATCAAGTGCAGGCTCTGGGGAAGCATGGGGATCAGTTGGGCGCGCAGGTGGTCCCAGAGCGACGTACCTGTACTGGCAAAGTCCAGCCAATCCAACTCCTCGTTCTGGGGAAGGCTTCTCTTAAACTCGTTGTCGTCGCTTCCTGGCCGCAACTCCTGCGGAGCCACGGCCCTCAAAATCGCCTCGTCCTGAATCGGCTCCATCTCATCCTGAAGCCGTTCCAGAGCGGGGTTCTCGTTAAGCTCCGTCTCCAACGCCTGGTCCAACTCGGCCTGGTTGAGTTGGAGCAGATAGCTTGCCAGCACAACTCGCGGATCGACGCGGAGCGTGGTTCCTGTTTCTACTCGTTGAGTCTGTCCTAATCCCTGACGCACATTCCTCACCTTGATGGCCGCTTCCTTGCGACCGCCAAGGGGAAGTATCGGCGAGCCGAATCCGACCTTGCCCGGTAAATCTTAGGGTTCGGTGATGAGGTTGGGGTAAGTGGCCTGGACGTCCACGTCCGGGTCTCCGTGCCTTGAACCTCCAGGTCCGAGGGTCTTGTAGTCGCCGCAAAGCTCAATGAAACGGCGGCACAATGCATCCGCCGCCTACAAGTTTCTTCTGGCTACCAGTTCAAACCCCTCCATCCCCCGGCCCCTTCCTCCCCGACCTTCGGGGAGGAAGGGGAGTGAGTCAGTAAATGACCTTGTTCAACGGATACTCGACCAAGCCGGTGGCTCCGGCACGTTTGAGCTTCGGGATGAGGTCCCGGACTTGCACCTCCTCCAAGATCACCTCCGCCGCAACCCAAGCGGGGTCGGCCAAGGGGGAGATGGTGGGATTCTTGAGGGAAGGGAGGATGCCGAGGATATCATTTTGGTTGGCCACCGGCACATTCATCTTAAGCCCCACCAGCTTTGAGGCGTTCATCGCGCCGGTCAAAAGAATCTCCAGGGACTCCAGTTTCTGGCGCTTCCAATCGTCTGCCCAGACACTCGGGCTGCAGACGAATCGTGTGGTGGAAGTTAGCAGAGTGTCGATGATCCTGAGATTGTGGGCGCGGAGACTGGAACCGGTCTCGGTGTTCACCACGATCGCATCAACCAACTGGGGCACTTTCACTTCGCAAGCCCCCCAACTGAATTCCACGTTCGCCTCGACTCCGCGCTCGGCAAAGTAGCGGTTTGTCAGGCGGACGTACTCGGTCGCCAGGCGCTTGCCACCGAGGTCTTTGGCGGTTTGATAAGGGCTGTCGTTGTGAACGGCGAGGACGATACGGATTGGATTGCTCGTCGCCTTGCTGTACCGAAGCTCGCATATCTCGTGGACGTTAGCCCCCGTATCGGCGATCCAGTCGGCTCCGGTGAGGCCGGCGTCGATAATGCCCTGGTGGATGTAAATCGGAATCTCTTGAGGACGCAATAGGATCGGCTCGATCTCTTCGTCGTCCACCACAGGCTGATAGGACCGGGAAGACGTTCGGAAGTTGAACCCGGCCTTTTCAAAGAGGTTGAAGGTCGCATCCTGAAGGCTGCCTTTCGGCAAGCCAAGTTTGAGGGTCATGAGCATGATTTTAGCTTGGAGGCGAGGATTCCGCTGGGCATGGCTCAGGTCCGGTATTGTAGTGGAATGCGCTCGATTGCGGTTTTAAGCCTTCTTCTGGGATCGTTCACGGCCACCCTCGCGTTCGACTCGAAGACCTGGATGCACAAGGGATGCAAAGTTCATATCTCCGTGGGCGCCCGCGAAGCCTCGGCTATCGGCAGTTACCTAGTCACGGTCGCCGCCCCGACGGGCAAGAGGGATACCGTCCGAGTGGATCGTGATGGTGCGCTAGTCGGGGCATGGGCAACAGATATTGACGGAGATGGAAAGTTTGAAGTGATAGTGGCGACCCGATCCGTAGCTGGAGGAAACTACGGAAGAATCTCCATCCACTCTTGGACCGGAAGCTCCCTGAAGCCAAGGACGGTTCCTGAACTAAGTCGTAACTTCCTCGGAGGGTATCGTGGCCAAGACCAGTTTTCCGTGGCTCGAAACAACCTGTATCGCTCGTTTCCGACATTTGTCCAAACGGGAAGCGGCACACCGAAGAAGGTTGGAAATCGGACGCTAAGGTTGAACTTGAAGAAGTTCCGATGGGAAGCCGTCTAGGGGACAGAAGTGGCGCCCCCGACATGACTCGAACATGCGACCCACTGCTTAGAAGGCAGTTGCTCTATCCGCTGAGCTACGGGGGCGTATGTACAGATTATAGTCGGTTTGAAGGGCAACCAGGCCCAATTGGACCTGGTTGGAAAACCTTAAGGAGTCTCCGGATCCTCCAGGTCGGGTGTCGTGTCAAACCACATCATCATTGGAGTTGAAATCGATACTTCGCCGTGGGATACAACAACCTGAATCCCGAATTGTGGATTACTGCTCACAGTTGCCTGAAACATGACTGAAGTCGCTCCTGGTTGGGGAGAGATGGTCTCCGGCAGGTTTGTGAAGGCTCCAGTCGGAGCAGAGAAAGTAAAGACTTCTTCACCCGTCGCAGGACCGCTTAGGTGGACGGTAAAGGTTACGACATCGCCGGGTACAACGACCAACTTATCCGTGCCAAAAACGGCGGGGCCACCGCCATCTAGTCTAGCTACCGCAAAGGTAGGAGATTGACCAAGCCCAACAAGAAGAAGAGAAACTATCGCGATCAAGATTGCTATACGTGCCATAGGAACGCATAACGAAGCAACAACTATGCCGTTTGGCGTGTTTGGAACGGAATTAGATCATCCAGGACGATCAGTGAGCCTGAAATAAAGCATCGCTTTAAACCAGTGACGGTTAGGTAGTCTGTACACCTTTTTTCGAGATCGGCAATCCTCAATTCATTAATCGGATATAGGTCGATTCCTGCCTTTCTGGCCTGACAGCGAACCGCTCCCAACAGCTGTGCCGCCCGTTCGATGTCGCCTATCGCATAGCTGTATTCTGATATCCAGAATAAGGTGCGCGCCATAGCCGCGTGGTCTCGGATCTTGGCGGCGATGCGAAACGACCGCGTGAAACAGTCAAAGGCCTCGGTCAAGCGTCCCTGCCGATACATTAGCTGCCCTTGGGTAATGGAAATCGACCACTGATACTGATGGTCCGACGACCCATCCGCCAATGCAGCTGCCTTTTCAAGCAGTGCCTGAGCTTCTTCGAGGCGACCGGCATCCAGGAGGGAGGTAGACCACGAGACATACATATTGGCCTTGTAAAGAATGGGAACCCCTTCTGGAAGATGGCGATTCGCCTTCGCAAAAGTCTGCACCGACTTGTCGAACTGCCCTTCCGACCACATCAGCCAGCCCATATTCGAACCTGCCGAGGCTTCCAGTAGCTCATGTCCAATCTTTCGACCGATCCTGAGTGCGCGGCGCAGGTATCTGCGAGCGCGGTCGACCTGTCCCGCTTTGATTGCCAACGCTCCTGCCAAATTCACAAGCCGCCCCAAGTCAAGAGACTCCTCGTTCGGAAAGCGTTTGGTGGCCTGATCGATGAGTCGAAGGCAGTCATTGATCTGATTACGCTTATACCAGTAAGGCCAAGACTTGATGATCGCCTCAGTAAAAGTGGCAACGTGCCCATCTGGCCTTAGGGTGTATTCCAGGGCAGCATAGATATCAAGTTTGTGCTCGTCGAACTCGTCAAGCGCTGCCACCTCGCCATCGCCGCCTAACGCTGCGGCCGCTTTCCCGAGAACTGAAACCATAGCCAGGCAGTGCTGCTCATGGACGCTCGTTTTCTCCTGCTCCGACTCAAACTTCGTTCCCAGCATCTCCTCCACCACCCGAGGAAGGTGGTAGTAGTCGCCGTAGTTCGCTGATGAATCAAGCTCGACGAAGCCGGAGTCCACAAGTTCCTCTAAAGAAACCCGAACTTGACTGATGCTGACATCAGCCAAGGTGGCAGCCATTTTGAGCTGCCATGCTCCACGAGTAGGTGCTAAGGCCTTTAGCAGGTGCCTTGCGGAAGCGCCCAGTGATTCGTACGTCCAATCCAGCGCCTGGAGCAGCGACTCGTGCCGACTAGATAAAGAGCCCGGATTTTTCTTTTTAGAAGGCTTCCCCCTTATCTTCTTGAGATCAAAGATCATCTGGATAGGCCTGAGCTGCCTGACCCTTTTCGCCGCCAAAACGATCGACAAAGGGTGCCCCGAAAAATGGTGGCATATCTTCGCGATGGCGGCGGATTCGGTATCGTCTACATCGAACTCAGGGTCGCACTCTCTTGCACGATCCATGAACAGGGCGGTCGCATCGTTCTCTTCCAGATCTGCCGAACTCCACAGTGTATCAATCTCGGGGCAGGGCAGGGGCTCTAGTTGAATCGTGCTCTCAAAGGGCAGGCCCAGACGCTTAGCCGAGGTAATAAGGAAGGATGGCCCCTTGATCCTCGTTGCATCCGCAATGAAGCTCTTCACCGCTTCAAGGCAACGATCGCAACCATCGAGGACGAAGAACACCTCTCGGCCGGAGAGTTGGCGGAGGATCAACTTGCGGAGGGGGAAGTTTTTGTTTCTAAGGCCCAGGGCGAGGGCAAGCTGCTCGAAAACATGGTCCTCCCGCTCGATTCCGGTGAGATTGACCCAGACAACGTCCTCCTCTTGATTTCGGAGATCGTAGGCAACTTTACTGGCCACATGGGACTTGCCAATCCCCGCCGGCCCAGTGAGTGTTACGACAGGGTAGCGGCTCAATCGACCATGAATATCGTCGAGCGCATTCTCACGGCCAACTAACAAGCCAAACCGGTGCGGCAACGCGGGACGGACTCTTTCCTCAGTTTTGAGAAAGGCTTTGATCGAAGGAAGACTTACATGGAGAAGCTGGGTCACCGCTTCTCGACGCACCTGAAAATCAAAGTGGACGGTTCCAAGGAACTCAAAATCCCAATCTGGCGGAGCGCTGTCGCGCAGGACTTCGTAAGTTGATGCGGATAGGAATACCTGACCACCCAAGGCCAAATCGGCAAGCCCTCGGGCCTTGAGAACTGGCAGACTGGAGGCAGGGTCGTCGCCCGCAAAGAAGGCGCCCACACAAATCCCGGCCGAAATCGATTCCGCATCGGGGAATGCATAGAGAGAGACAATGGTCTCCACCGCTTGCCATGCCGACGAATAGGCCAAAACGATCTGACATCGCGGAGCGCTCGACGCACAAACGATCACTCCACAATCCTTTGCAATCTCCGCCACCCGATCAATAACGGCGCGATGGTCAATTAGAGAGGTTGATTCCTCCCGAAGCTCAGGAGGAACTACAGATATACCAACAGCAAGAAAAGTGTAGGTGCCAGGTTGCAAGTCACCATCCCACACTGCAGGAGAAGAATTGGCTGGACCGTCAACAACGGGTATCACCGCCTCGCCCTACCCTCGTGCTACCCGAGAATCTTCAAGGCCAGCTGGGTTCTATTTTCGCAGTCCAACTTTCTAAGCACCGTACTGACCGTATTCTTCACACTTTGCTCGATAATGCCGGTTTCCTCAGAGATTCGTCGATTCGAGTATCCCTTGGAGATCAGCTTGGCCACTTCGTACTCTCTCGCGGAAAGGCCGAACGGTTTATTGGACCGTCGTCCGTTTGTCACGGACATATAAGGCTCACCCGCTGCGTTGATGCGTCGGAAGAACTCTTCGCGAGACATATTCATCGAAACGTAACTGGCGACATCCGAGGCCGCATTCTGCACGGTGTCTTCGTCGGCGACAAAAAGGAGTCCGAAGGAACCAAGTGCCTTTGCTCCAAGCAGGTACTGGCGCTGTGCGTCGTCCATCATGTCGTGCTCGGCCAAGATCACATGGATGCCGTGTTCACGGACTGCCGATAGACAATCTCTCGCACTGTCTGTGACGGTCACAATATCAAACCGGCCGCGACTGTCAAGGTACGTTGCCATCGCGTCTCTTACCAACGAGTCATTCCAAAGTAGGGCGATTCTCATAGTTGAACTTCTCTCTGAAGCCTATTTATACACCAGATACCTCAATAATTCAAGCTGGTATTTGTGGTTTTTATTTTTATCTCTCGGCTAGAGGCGATGAGCTAGCCCTGGATCAACGTGAGAACCGATGCCTCGGGCGGGCATAGAAACCTGCTTGGAGGTCCAGTTGTACCGATGCCCCGTGACACATAGAGGGGCACTTTTGTGTTGGGGAAAAAGCCCGACAAATACTTGCGCCCATTGGTGGAGGTCATAGGTGTAAAACCTCCAGGGAATCTGAATTGCCCCCCGTGGCTATGGCCGCTAAGCATCAAATCAGCCTCGAACGGCAGGCGATCTACCATGTCCGGCTCATGCCACAGAATGATCGCCGTACCATCGCCTACCCCCTGAAGAGCTTTGTACGGATCGGCCATCTTGGCATTGGCGGAGTCGATTCCGATCCAGTCGATCCCTGCATGGTGCCACGACTCATTTCTAAGCAGTTTAACATTGAGCGAGTCCAGCACGAGTCGGAGCCTCTCGGGCGACCCAGAGGAGTACTCCCGATTTCCGGGCACGGCAACCACATTTCCATCCATCAGAAGGAGAGGTTCGAGGACATCGACGATCATTGCCTCGCTGTGGGGGCGCCAGTAGGCCACGATGTCCCCCGTCAGAACTACCATATCCGGTTCCGAATCCAGAGCGGCAGCCACTGCACGTTTCGCCAACTCTACCGAATAGGTATCCCGCAGATGCAGATCGGCAAGAACGGCGATCTTGAAGCCGTTCAAAGACCGTTTCCATCCACGAAGCCTCAGCGTGCGCCTTTCGACGACCAGCCGATTAGCCTCATAGAGCATTCCGTAAGTAAGCATCGCCGTGCCAGCCCCAGCAAGCAAGAAACCCCAATCGCGCAGCCTCATTCCTTCTGTTATGACCCTCGTAAGGTCAGAATCGTTGCCTCGGGTGGACAAAACATACGCCAATTAGGCCCAGTGGTGCCAATCCCCCGGCTCACATAGACCGGAATGGGGTTGTCGGAATAGAAGCCGGACGTGTACTTCTTGGCCCCCTTGGGGGCATGCAAGACAACTCCGCCCGGCAGACAAATCTGGCCTCCGTGGCTATGCCCCGAAATTTGAAGGCTCGGTCCCGGCTGAATGTCCTCTACAAAGTCAGGCTCATGGAGCAGGACGACCGTGTTGCGATCTCCCTTGATGAGGTCCGGGCGGTGCATCTTCATCAGCCCATCGTCTGCGCCCCAAATTCGAACGCCCTCCACTTCTATTCCCTCGTTCCGGAGAAGCTGCATTTTCGAGCTGGCTACCGCTTCAATGACCAGAGAGGTGTATTGCCGCTGGTAGTCATGGTTCCCAAGGATCCCGAAACTTGGGCAGTGAGCTTCGTTCATCAGTTGCAGCACTTCACGCACGTTGGCGAGGTATTGGGGCGCACTGGAAGTCAAGTAGTCGCCAATCCAAACGATTACGTCGGGCTTCTTCGCCATCACCAGATGGATGGCTTTGGTCGCCCGCTCCTTGGCCAACGGGTAGTCGATGTGAGGATCGGCGAGGACCCCAATTCGAAATCCATCCGCATCCCAGTTGGGCAACGCCAGTTCACGCTCTACAACCTCTACATCTTGGCTGGTCTGGTTACCGTATACAAAAGTGGAGGCAGAAGCCAAGGCTCCAAGGCCCATGTACTTCAAGAACTCGCGGCGGCTAGCTTTACTTGCTCCCATACTTCTTTCGGCGTTCGTTGACTTGGCGGAATCCAATACGCCTCTTCGGTGAGTCGGTCTCCTTCATCAATTGTTGAATCGCTGAATAGACTAACTGAAACTCTTGCGAATGCGATCCCAAGGCCTCTTCGATGGCGGCGAGCCGCTTCGCCAGATCCTCATACTTTGCCGCCTCATGGCGCATCTTCACGAAGAGCCGCATGATGTGGATATTGACCTGCACCGCCCGGTCGCTTCGAAGGACGCTGGACAGCATCGCGATCCCCTGCTCCGTGAAGGCGAAGGGAAGCTTGCGAGAACCGCCCCAACTTGAAATCACAAATTGTGATTTCAAGATTTTCAACTCCTCGGATGTGAGTTGGAACATGAAGTCTTCTGGGAAACGCTCCATGTTGCGCTTGACGGCCTGCATCAGAACCCGATGCTCGACCCCGTAAAGCTCGGCAAGATCGGAGCTGAGGAGTACGGGAAGTCCCCGAATCTCCCTTACCTCGACCTGGTTAATCGAGATATCCTTAGAGATTGAAAGTTCGGCGTAAGCCATAGGTTCTACACCCAATCATATCACGGGCTTAGGCGATGGCTTCCATCACCTGCTGGGCGATTTGGGGCGAACCGAACGGCGGCATCAAATATAAACCCTGGGCTATCTTGCGGATAGCTTGGGAAAGGCGTTGGGCCTCCTCGATACCGACGGCCAAGGCGGAGGGGTCGTCCGGCGCTTCCGCCATGCGTTGCCTCAGCCACTCCGGAATCTCCACTCCGGGAACCTCGTTGTGCATAAACTCGCTATGCCTGTTGCTCTTGAGAGGCAACACCCCAACGAATACCGGAATGCCCAGCTTCTGGCAAGTTTCGACCGCTCTTTCGGCCACCGAGGCATCGAAAACGGGCTGGGTGTAAACCACATGAGCCCCCGCATCCACCTTCCGCTTCAGACGATCTAGCTCCAACTCAGCATCCATTGCTAAGGGGTTATAGGCGCAAGCGATGGTGAAAGCGCACTTCACCCCGACACTGTAACCAGCAAGATCGATCCCCTCGTTGAATCGGGAGAGGATGCGCACGAGGCCGATGGCGTCGATGTCGAAAACGCTGGTCGCGCTGGGGTAGTCGCCGATGTTTGCGGGGTCGCCTGTGACGGCTAGAATGTTCCGGACGCCGATGGCGTGGCAACCCAAAAGGTCCGCCTGGATCGCCAACAGGTTCCGATCCCGGCAAGAAAAGTGCATCGTTGCCTCGATGCCGACCCGGGTTTGGATGAGGGAAGCTACCGCAGAGGGGTTCATCCGCAAGCGAGCCCTCGCCCCGTCGGAAATGTTGATCACATCCGCCCCGGAAATCTTCAGCGCCTTGCAACCTGCCAAGAGTTTCTCAATCTTCAGGCCCCTCGGCACATCCATCTCGACCGCCGTGACGAACTTGCGGCCAATCTTCTGTCCAAGTTCGCTCGGCTCAGAAGTGGCGAGGGGAGCCTTCTCCTTCTCGCTTGTAACCACTCGAGAGCGAACCTTGGGCTTAGTCCCTCTAGCGCCTATGTAGGCGCGCAGGTGGCGGATGTGCTCGGGGGTGGTGCCGCAACAGCCTCCAATAATCCTCGCGCCCTCTTCAACCAGCCTCGTAGCGGCCTTGGCAAAGTACTCGGGATGGGTGTCATAAGTGACTTGGCCCTTCACGAGCTGGGGCATTCCTGGAGTCGGGAAGGCGAGAATCGGAAGGTCGGTGGTCTCCGCAATCTGGCGAACCAAATCCAGCATCCGCTGCGGGCCGACGATGCAGTTGGCCCCAACTGCGACAACCCCGAGGTCGTTCATTTGGGTGGTGCATCGCTCCGGCAGCCCCTCCGCCAGCATCTCCCCGTCCTCGATGTACGCCTTGCTGACGATGATCGGAAGTTGGGTTACTTCGTGCAAAGCCTCGACCGCAATCTGAAGCTCCTGCATGTCGATGTAGGTCTCCAGGATGAAGCCATCGACACCCCCCTCTTCCAGGGCCAAGGCCTGCTCCTTGATCGCCTCCGCTACTTGTTCCGCAGTAATATGGCCTATGGGCTCGATGGGTTTGCCGCAAGGGCCGATTGCTCCCAAAACGACGCCTTCCTCGCCTCCAGCTTCTCTGGCAGCCCGCGCTCCGGCAATGTTGAGATCGCGAATACTGATGCCCCGGCCTTCCAATCGAATGGCGTTAGCCTGGAAGGTGTTCGTCTCCACAAAGTCCGCGCCCGCCTCAAAGTACGCCTGATGCACCTGGCGGACAAGGTCGGGCGCAAGAAGGTTCGCCAGATCGTAAGGTTGGTTGGCAAAACCCAAAGCGGCGAGACAGGTGCCATTCGCACCGTCACCGATCAGAACATCGGACTCCAGTGCCCTCAGTAATCGCACGAACCTATTTTACCTTCCGAGCCTAATTCTCATTGACCTTGGCTTGTGCCGTGCGCTGGATTCCGAACACCGTTAGGCGAAGCTGCTGCAACGCCTCCAATTCGTCGGGATGAAGATCGAATTTCGGTCGGGTTGGATTGAGCGGACTCATCAGGTGATCGGGCTCCGTGCAGTCCCTCAGCCCGTAGACGTGCCCGATTTCGTGGGCCACGATGTTCTGCAGGCAATCCTCATTGAGAACCGGTCCTCGGGGAAGCTGGAATCGGGCGAGGATAATGGCCGAGTATTCAGGAGTCGCCTCTTCGCCATCGCCGCTCAATGTGACGCCGCGAGACTGGCTGCAATATCCTCCCACCTGGGAGCCGCGCAAGGTGACTTCTTTGGCAAACAGAACGCGAATTCGAGCCGACTCCGGGACTTCAACCTCGTAGATAGAATCCTCGCCGATTGTCTCGTTCCAGTACTGGATGGCCCTTCGGGCCGCATTGCGACACACCTCATGGATCTCGACCGGGGCTTCGCTAAGGTCGATGTAAACGCCCAGACCGCGCTCGTGGAGGATCACTTCGCTGTGAGCCATCGCAAGGCTTGTTTGCCCGGCATCGGCAGAGGTTCTGGCTTGTTCTAGGTGATGGATCACTCCTGGTAGGTAGTTCGAGAGGTCGAAGCGCGTAATGGCGATGGCGGACGATGCCACCAAAGTGCCAGCGATCAAAACAGTGAGCGCTCCCCGCCGCAACCAGTTTCTCCCCCGAAGTGCGCCCCGCAATACCCTTTTCACAAAGGGCTCATTCCACAAGCGACTGCTTCTAGTGAGATGTATCGGCAGGAACCTGTTAATCTTTACAGTGCCAGAGGGAGTATTCCGTAAAATTACCGGGTGACGCCCTGGTTTGAGGAAAAGCGAAGTGGGCAAAAAAGCCGACGCCAGAAGGAATCGCCACCGCGGCAGGTCGAACTATATCTCCGGCTAAGGAGGCTATCAAGGTATGGATGAAGTCAGAGTAGGTTTGGTTGGCTGTGGCGGGTTTCAGCGGTATCGCGTTGGAAATTTGCTTAAGGTTCGCGAGGCGCGCATCGTCGCTCTTGCCGACACTTCGGACGAGCAGATCGCCAATATGCGGGCCGCCCATCCTTCGACCGCCGATCTCCCCGCCCACCACGACTATCGCGAGATGATCGAGAAGGGCGATATCGACGCCGTCCTCATCGCCACGCCCCACACCCAGCATGTCGACCAAATCCTGTTCTCGCTGGAGCATGGTGTCCACACCCTTTGCGAAAAGCCGATGGTGACGACCACCCCCGATGCCCACCGGGTGATCGCGGCTCGAGATAAGTCGGGCAAGCAGGCGATGGTCAGCTACCAGCGCCATTTCCAGGCCGAATTCCGCTACATCCGCGACCGGATCCTCTCCGGCGAGGCGGGCGAAGTCACCTACATCTCCGCTCTCCAATGCCAAGGTTGGAAGAAGGGCACGGCGGGGACATGGCGACAGGACCCGGCTCTTAGCGGCGGCGGTCAGCTTAACGACTCTGGTAGCCACCTGGTGGACATCATGCTCTGGACCACCGGACTCCGCGCCGAATCGGTCTCGGCTCAAATCGACAACCGAGGCACCGCCGTAGACATCGACTCCGCGCTCTCGATCAAATTCCGCAACGGCGCTCTGGGAACCATCACCGTAGTCGGCGACGCCCCCAAGTGGCACGAGGACATCACCATCTGGTGCGAACGCATGATGTTCACCATCCGCCAAGACCAGGGGCTGACGGTTCAGTATACGGACGGGAACCGGTTCAAGGCCGAACACTTAGTCGGCGGAACCACCGCGGACCAGAACTTCATCGACGCCATCCAAGGGCGCGCCAAGGTGGAGTCGCCGTTTGAGTGCGGGCTAGAGGTCATCCGGCTTACCGAAGCGGCCTGGAAGTCGGGGGCGAATGGAGGCAACGCGGTGAGCGTGGACAGCCTAGGCTGAGAATTGCTGGATTGTGGGTTTGCTTGAATGCTAGATTCTTTTCAAGCAATCGAGCATTTCGGCAATCCAGCAATCCCGGCATTTCCGCTAAAATGCTAGACAATGCTCTACTTGTCCCAAGAAGCGGCTCGCGCCCATATTCTGGCCCGACACGGTCTTGCCCAACCCTACGCTAATCCCTTGGACGCGATCCATGCGGTGTTTGCGATCCAGGTGCAGTATGCGATGAGTCTGCCGGTTGCCTTGGCCCTGCGGACAAAGGGGCTCAAGCCGACTTGGCACAAGAGAGAAGAGCATCGGGACATTTTGAAAAGTTGGACTCTCCGCAGTACCCTCCACGCCCATACCGCCGAAGACCATGCCATTGCCCTCGCCGCCTTACGAGACCGTTTGCGCACCCGGTACCTAGAGTGGTTTAAAAAGGACCTTGGCTATGACGACGACGCCATCCTCCGCCAAGAGGAACAGATCTGCGAGGCTCTCGTGGGTGGCCCGCTGACGCGAGTCGAACTCCATCACCGCGTGCCCGGCCTCAAGCAAATCCCCTATGCGGGATGGGGCTTGGATCTGAAAGGGTTGGCCTATACCGGGCGGTTGAAGCTGATCGTCAACGAGAGCGGCCCAACCCGTTTCGCCCTCCATGAATGCCCCCGAGTGTGGAAACAGGACGAGGCGATTGGAGAGTTGATGCGGCGCTACTTCCACGCCTATGGTCCCGCCGCCCTTACCGACTTCCGTTACTGGACGGGACTCTTTGCCGTGGACATCAAGCGGGCGTTTGCCAAAGTGGAGTCGGAGTTGAAGGCGGTTCAGGTGGAAGGGGCAGGCGAGGTCCGTTACCTCTATGGCGAGATAGCGGAAGCAAAAATCCCCCTCGTCAAGCTTCTCGCCAAATTCGATCCCCTGACGCTGGGCCATTTCGACAAGATGCTGTTCCTTCCCGACAAAGACCGTGAAAGAGTCTTCCGCAAAGCTGGCCAAGTGGAGGCCGGGGTTCTCATCGACGGCAAGTTCGCGGGAACCTGGCGACTCAACCGCAAGGGCAAGGGCGCAGAGGTCACACTGGAGCCGTTCCGCAAGATCGCGAAGGCCTGGTTGCCTGGGATAGAGCGCGAGGCAAAGCGAGCGGCCAAGTCGCTTGGCCTCAACCTCTTGGGCGTACGAATCGTACAATCCTAGCGATGCCGAAATCCGTCCGATGCGTCTCCCAAAGCTGTCGGCACAAGATCGACCCCGGTTGGTGGTTCTGCCCCTATTGCGGAGCCGACAACCGGCCGCCAAGCCAACGTCAGGAAATCGCGGTCCACACTCACGAGTACCTTTACAAAGTCGGCTACTCCCTGGTTTGCGGCGAAGCCCATAACGAACTGCCCGGATACACCGCTCGCTCCCGCATCAACACCGCCTCGACCTTCATGGCTCTCGCCGTTCTGCTGAGGCTTTGCATCCTAAACATTCAGCTTGCGCACCACGACGGCCCGGCTATTGCCAAGGGGTGGATACAGAGTTGGTACGACAACCCGGTTCGCGATTCCTCCGGCACGCAGGGGACCAGCACATGCCTGTGGATGTTCATCCTTGCCATCTTTTGCCTTATCTCGTCGCTCAAGCTGTTTTTCAAGTACCAGAGCCCCTACGACAACGCTTACTGGATGTATGAGGACGACAAACCCTGGTGGCGACGAAGAGGTTGGCCCTGGTGGTAACCAAATACCCAAAGCCCCACACCCAACCCCTCCCAAACAACTTTCACTTTTTTTTGAAACTTCCGGTCGATTTGTGGCATCATAGGGGTATAAACACTCGGACGGAATCTATGGCGGATCAGGCGATTTGGCAAGCGGAGGGAACCAGTAAGCGCAATGCGGTGCAGGGG
Source organism: uncultured Fimbriimonadaceae bacterium (assembly GCA_964501275.1). Classification (GTDB taxonomy): domain Bacteria; phylum Armatimonadota; class Fimbriimonadia; order Fimbriimonadales; family Fimbriimonadaceae; genus 55-13. Next base: position 27,868 of record CAZCSP010000003.1, read on the forward strand.
ATGTTCGCCGAAATCGCCCCAACCTACGACCTCCTGAACTCCGTCATGTCCCTCCGCCTCCATCATCGCTGGCGCGCCTATGCGGTGAGGAAGCTTAACCTTAAGCCTGGCGAAAACGCGCTGGACGTCTGCTGTGGAACCGGCGACTTCATGGTCCCGCTTCAGAAGGCAGTCGGGGAAAAGGGCTCGGTCGTAGGGGTGGATTTCTGTTTGCCCATGCTGGAAGTCGCCGCTCAAAAAGCCAAGCACCAAACCCCCAAAGCCCAACGCCTCTCCCTCGGAGATGCCTGCCAACTCCCCATCCAATCCAACTCCTTTCATGGCGTCAGCGTGGGCTGGGGCATCCGAAATGTGCCCGACATCGACGGCGCCCACCGAGAGCTGTTCCGCGTCCTGAAGCCAGGCGGTAGGTTTGTCAGCCTCGACATGGCCCGCCCTCGCAACCCACTGGTCCGCATTCCGGCTGAGTTCGTCACCAACACTTTCCTCCCTTGGCTGGGCGCAATCTTTGGGAAGACCAAGGCCTACACCTACCTGCCTAAGAGCACCCAACACTTCAAAACCCGACAGGAACTTCAAGCCTCCATGGAAGCCGCCGGGTTTACCCAAGTCGGTTTCAAAGACCTTTTCTTCGGCAACATCTGCGTCCACTGGGGACAAAAACCATGACCGCATCTGCACTCATCGATCTCAGCAACGGCCGCATCCGTCCCGAACTCCTTGTCCAAGTTGGCGAGGAGGTGGCCCATGTCGAAGCCGAACTGGACCGCCAGATGCACTCCGACGTGCAGATGGTGAAGAACGTCTCCCATCACACCCTGGACGCGGGGGGCAAGCGCCTCCGCCCCGCCTTCGTCGCCCTCAGCGCCAAGGCAACCGGCTTACCTTACGACGAGGAGCGGACCCGGAAGATCGGAGCCTGTATGGAGATGATCCACATGGCGACCTTAATCCACGACGACGTGATCGACAACTCGGCGACCCGTCGCGGAAAGGAGACCGCCAGCGCCGCCTACGGCAATACCGGCTCGATCCTTGCGGGGGATGTGCTCTTGGCCAAAGCCATGCGCATCCTGGCCGAAGACGGCGACCTCGCCATCATCCGCACCACCAGTCACAGCGTGGTTGAAATGGCGGAGGGCGAGGTTCGGGAGTTGGAGACCCGCCTCCAATTCGATCTCTCAGAGGAAGAGCACCTGGAGATTCTGAGGCTTAAGACCGCCAGCTTCATCCAATGTTGCTGCGAAGCGGGCGCTCTAATCGCCGGGGCTTCTGCCGAGGTTCAAAAAGCCCTGCACGACTACGGCCACCACGTCGGCATGGCGTTCCAAATCGTCGACGACCTGCTGGACTATCGCGGTGACAAAGCCAAGACCGGCAAACCGATCGCGACTGACTTCCGAGAAGGCCAAGCCACCCTCCCGCTCATCTTCCTGCGGGACAACCTGAGCGAGCAAGAGGCCAGCGTGGCGAGGCAGAAGTTTGGAAGCGGAGTCACCGACGACGAGGTGCGCATGATCTCCGGCTGGATGGCGACTCGGGGGGCGTTCGACAAAGCCGAACAACTGGCCCATGAGCATGTGCGGCTTGCCTTGGAAGCCCTCGCCAAACTCCCCGAAACCCCCGCCCGCGACCTCCTGGAGACCGTGGCGCACTATGTGATTAAGCGCGAACTCTGACGCTTGCTATACAACTCTTGCTCATTTGCGCAATTCGATCATTTTGGTGATCTCAACGAAATGATCCTCAGCGACATTCTCCGATCTAAAACAGGCCTCATAATAGGCCCGTGAAGGTCTACATCTCTGCTGATATCGAGGGCATCACTGGTCTCGTCTCCTGGTCCCAATGCGGACGTCCCGACGCGAACCACTACGACTTTGGTTTTGCCAGACGCATGATGACCCATGATGTGAACGCGGCGATTCGGGGCGCAAGGGCCGCCGGAGCTACCGAGATCGTCGCCAAGGACAGCCATGGCAATAGTAAGAACCTGCTCATCGACGAGCTGGAGCCGGGTATCCGACTGGTCAGTGGCCACGGCGGCGGGATCGACGGGATGATGATGGGGATGGATGAGACCTTCGATGCCGCCCTCCTCGTCGGCTACCACGCCATGGCAGGAACGACGGCCGGAATCATGGAGCATACGATCACCGGAGGGGTCCACCGACTCAGGATCAACGATATTCCCAGTGGCGAGATCGCTCTGAGCGCAGGAGTGGCCGGCCGTTATGGCGTGCCCCTGGTTTTCATCTCCAGCGACGAAGCCGGGTGTGCCGAGGCCGCGGACCGCATCCACAACATCCGCACCGCCGCCGTCAAGAAAGGGCTGGCTCGCTACATGGGCGAGTGCCTTTCTCCCGACCTGACCGGACCGATGATCGAGCAGGGAGCCGAAGAGGCGGTTCGCAACCGAGCCGACGTCCGCCCCTGGCTACCGAGCGAACCCACCACGATCACGGTGGAGTTCAACCGATCCGAAGAAGCGGATATGTGCGAACGGCTGACCTTCGGAACCCGCACCGACGCCTACACCATCGAGGTCACGTTCGACTCCTACCTCCTGGCCCATCAGGCCTGCTGGAACCTCATGGCGATGTCATTCCAGGGGATTGCTTCGCAGAGTTAGAAGCTACCGCTTCTTCGCCCAAACGGTTCCCCAAAGGCCGAGCTTCTTGGCCTTGGCCTCAGCTTGACACTTGAGCCAAACGCCCTTAACAATAGGATAACCGGGATCTCGTATTATCCTTTTCGGGACGAGCGTCTCGTCGAAGCGTCCCATGCCCTTCGCGAGGACTTCGGCTGTCACCTCGATCGTCTCCTTTCCGTCCTTGGATTCAAAGCGCATATCTCCTAGAAAACGGCCGTTCCCCAACGGATAGTAGGTTCCCGAAGCTGGTGATCCAACGTTGAATCGGCTTTTTGCCCATTGCAAGGACTGCTTATAACCTGCTTCGCCAAGCTTAGGCGACTGAACGCCAATCACGGTTACATCGCGCACAACTAGCCTGCCATCTTCAAAGTTCCGGAAATCGCGGAATTTAACCGTGACTCGATTTGCAGAAATGACAGAAGCAATCGTCGCATTGGGAACAGAGTCAATCCCCTGCAAACCCAATAACATCAACAGATAAACAGTATTGGCAGGCATTCTAATACGCTTATTAACCCAGCTAATGAGTATTGTATGCTAACGATGTCGTTCCAGGGAATTGCGTCGCAACATTAGCCACTGCGCCTCCTGCCTCAATGCCCGCAGGGCGCCCTGTCCGAGGGCCAGGACGGGCGAGGTTCGGGTGAAGGCGGAGGCGATGGCGTAGAGAGTTCTTGGCGTCACGACCGATTCCGTGGAGATCGCATAGATCGGATCCCAGGAATCGGGATGGAATTTGTTCTTGAACCATTCAAGCCCGTCAAAGTTGTAAAACCTTCGACCATGCGCTCGGACCCAGTTCATCGTGAACCTTAGCCAACCTGGATCCGTCTGGCTTGCGGCGGCCTTTCGCGAAAGCGGGACCATTCCCATGGTCACCATGTCGGCACCCTCGCCGCCCACCTGACGAACCGCCGTATCCACCATCAGTTCCACCGTCCCGTTCGGGGCTTGGGGGCATCGAACGAACTGCTCCGTCAGCCAGCCGTTCCGGGTGGGGATCGGGCACAGGGTGGCAAAGCCTACGGGAACCTGTCCTTGCATCGCCACAAAGACGCGTCGGTCCTCCAGGAAGCCGAGCGTATCGGGCTCGACCAGGAAGTGCAGTTCCGGTAAGCCCCGGGTCTTCAGCCAAGAGGCAAGGATGCTTCGCAATGTCGCGTGGTTGGTAGCCGCCTCAGCATCCCATTCCACAACCCGCACGCCTTTGTTCTGGGCACGGTTGAGTTGGGCTCGAAGCGAGGCGTCCCGCTCAACTGCCCTTCTCCAACTCGCCGGACTCCAAACAGGTTGTGCTCCCAACACCGTGCAGGAGTAGCCTTTCCGGTCGGAAGAGCAGCGGTACAGTCGCTCCTCCGCCCCAAAGTAGCACACCTTCCGTTTGGCCCCGGCTTCAAATTCGCGGAGCGCCTGATCGAGGTCAGACTTGTCGCACACGGGCGCCCCCGCGACGATTCGCCTTCCCGAATGCTCCACGTACCCCACCACAGAGTTGGATGAATGCCATCGCCGGATGCCTGGATTCAGGATTTGGTAGCATGTCGTATTCCAGCCATCTTGGAGGACTTTTTGCCGGGCGGTTTGAAACTCGGTCGTCATGGCTCACCGGGCGAAGTTCAGAAGGATTCGCGCCGCCACGCTCAGCTTCTCCAACCGGCCCACCCTGGCTCGGCCCGTGAACACGTCATAGCCTCGCTCTTCGATCCGCTCCAGGATTCGAGAGTAGAGGACTCGGGCCAGCAAAACGGCTTTTTGCGACTCGGTTGGCAGCAGCGGAATGCCCTTGTCGGCCTCGGCATAGAGAGCTCGGGCCCGGGCGATCTCGAACCGCATAAGGTTCAAAAACCGATCCGACGATTGGCCCGCCACTATCTCGTCTTCCGTAACGTCGAAAGAAGCCAAGTCTTCCAGCGGCAGATAAATCCGGCCCCGCACCGCATCCTCGCCTACATCCCGCAGAAAGTTTGTCAACTGCATCGCCTCGCCCAAAGCGCGGGCGGCCTTTGCCACCTCAGGCTTCGCTTCGGCCCCGAGGACGTGACACGTCATGATGCCCACCGCCGACGCGGAGCCTCGCATATAGTCGCGGAGGTCGGCGTAGGTCGGATAGCGGTCCACGTGCAGGTCCTGTTCCATCGCCTCCAAGAAGGCTAGCGGCTCCTCCAGTGGCATCCCTGTTTCTCGCACGACATCGCAGAAGGCACGCAGGGCGGGGTGGTTGGGGCGGACACCATCTAGCCCGTGAAGCAATTGCGTGCGCCAGTCATGCAGGAGGTCGATGCGGCGAGTTACCGTCAAACCGCCCGGATTATCCACCCACTCGTCGGGAACGCGGACGAAGCCGTAGAGCGCGTGAGTGCGACGCCGAACCTCCGGCCTAAACCACCGTGAGGCGAAGTAGTAGGTGGCTCCATGCTTCCGATGAAGCTGGCGGCAGACGGCGTAGTCGTCGGCATTGGCAAAGCTCGTTGCCAAGGTTGCAGCCAGAACATCGTCCAAAACGACTCCCACACTCGGTAGCGTACGCTATGCAAGGTTCTTTTTGCGTGATTGCGAAAGCCTACGAGCCCCCCGGACAGGAAAGTCAGGGGCACGGAGACCCGGACCTGGAGGTCCAGGCTACAGGGTCAGAGGATCGACTTCTCTTTCACCATGAAGTAGAAGTTCACCAGTGCTGAGGCAAGGTCTTGCGGTTCGGCCTCCAGGCTATGGATGTTGGCGATGGAAAGGGCCACTCCGGCTTCTCTTCGATCTTTGGCGAGCAGGGCGGCGGCGGCTCGTTTATACATCCCTTCGACGTTCTCCAAGGAAGTCTCCGAGGCTTGGAGCAGGCGGGGATCGGAGACTCTCGCCACCAAGGCCAGGTGCCGACGCACCAGGGGTCCCATCGCGGTGGTCAGTTCCAACACCTTCTCCTGGTGCTCGCAATCGGTGAAGGCGACCAGCAATGCCCGTCGCTTCCATCTGGCCGACAGGTAGGCGAAGGCCGCTTTGGGGTCGCTCTCGACCGGCTCCGCCACCAAGTCGTGCAAGGCCTCGATGATGATGCCGATCTGGTTACGGCCCTTGCGCGGCGGGATGTATCGCTTCACCACGTCGGAATACACCAGTAGGCCCACAAAGTCCCCCGCCATCGCCGCGGCGTGGGTGAGCATAAGGCAGGAGTCCAGGGCGTGGTCCAGCTTGCGGACGCCCTCGACCTCGGCCAACATCCCACGGCCCACGTCGATCACAATGATCACCGCCTGGTTCCGCTCTTGCTCGAACTGGCGCACGATCAGTTTGTCGCGCCTGGCCGTCGCCTTCCAGTCGATCTTGCGGAAGTCGTCGCCCTCGGCGTAGTCGCGCAGGGATTCGAATTCAGTGCCGAGGCCTCTTTGCCGAGATCGACGGATACCGATTTCTCGAAGCCTCCCCTGTTGCTTCAATAGCTCAAATTCTCGGAGGGCGAGAACGTTGGGATAGATTCGGACAGGCTGCTCGGTATTCAGCTTCACCTGGCGCTCCACCAGACCCAACGGGCACTTCAATCGAAGATAGGTTCCCCGAAAGAAACTTGATCCTCGCTCGGATGGGGTGAGAAAATATTCAACCTCGGCATAACCCTCCGGCTTGAGGGCGAGGGGAAACTCCTGGCGAGAAGCGTAGCACCCGGCAGGAGGTTCGTCGCGAAGCAGGCCCCGCATCGGCTCCAAGCCATCGTTCTCAATTTCCAATGTGATCTTGTTCGCAGCACGAACCGAGAGAACAGGATCGAACTTCCGCCTCAGCCGGAGCGAATTTGGGGAGGGGGCGAGCCTGAGAGTCGCGATGGCAACGGCCAACAGAAGGAAGTTATAGGCAAGGAGCAGGAAGGGCTGATTCGCTTGGTACGCCACCGCCGCGATGGGGATTCCCAGGGCCACCGCCATCCAAAACCGCTTCGTCGGAACCATTGTATCAACCTGCCTCCGGGTAGCATCGGATCGTGCAGAACGACCTCGCGGTGCTTAGCCCCGAGAAAACGATCATAACTTACCGGCTTTCCGGCATCGGCAGCCGCATTCTGGCGCACATTCTTGATTTGATTATCTCTGGAACGGCGATGACGATTATCGCTATGCTTGCCGCAAGCTTCATTGGCAGTCTGGATGAAACAATCGCCCAAGTAATTGTTTTGTTCACGTTTACATTCGGACTGTTTGTCTATTTCATCCTCTTCGAAGGGCTGTGGAATGGACAGACTCTGGGCAAAAAGGCGGTTGGGATTCGGGTGCGGATGTCGGATGGACTGCCGGTTACATTTGGAGCAGCGGTTGGGCGGAACCTGCTACGCCCCGCAGACATGTTTCCCAGCGCCTACTTTATGGGCTTGCTGGCCATGTTCTGCTCGCCGAAGTCCCAACGCTTTGGCGACCTGGTGGCAAACACGGTCGTCATTCACGAGAAACGGCCCGCGCCCTATTTCACCCCCGCACCCCACTCGGCGGGAATCCATGCTTTGGAAGCGCATGTCGGCGATCTTCGGGGGATGACGATCGAGGAATACAACGCGCTCCGACGCTTCGCCGACCGATTCCCCGAGCTGCCTACCTCCGTCCAGAACAAGCTCGTTCGAGAGGTCTATCAACCCATCGCCACCCGGCGAGGAATCAAAGCGATGAGCAACGTCCATCCGCTCTATCTGGCGGAGGCTGCCGTCATGAAATATGGTCGTGAACATGGTTTGCTGTAACCTATGTGGAAACGTGGTGGAAAGTGGGGATAGACCGATCATCTGTGCAAAACCACCCCTCCCAAACTTATACAAGCGGGTGCTTTTCCACCTGGTTTTCCACATTAGGGTTTTGCCGAAAATTAACGTCTTTGAACCTAAGCGACCCCTTTTAAACTTGTATTTCCATAGGGGAGTCTTGGGTTTTCCACCAAAACGTTGGGGCTTAATAAGAAGAGAAGTCTTTGCATATGGACCTCTCCCCTAAGAGAAAGATGGGGGAAAACACGCCGACAGGGCGCATCCGCCAAGTGACGCTGACCGACTTCCGAAACTATCATCGGGAGACGGTCGAGCTTTCTGAAGGGTTCAATGTGATTGCCGGTCCCAATGCCCAGGGAAAGACCAACTTCCTGGAGGCCCTGTATCTGTTAGCTACTACCCGCTTGCTGAGGGGGAAGAAGGATGCGGAAGCGATTCGAGACGAGGCAGAGCGGGCAACCGTTTCGGCAATCCAGTTTGAAACCGAAACTGAACTGAGCTTCCTTTTGGAGCGTGGGGTGAAGAAGAAGGCCTTGCTGAATGGGCTTGCGCTTCCCCGTGCCTCTGACCTGATCGGCAGGTTGCGGTGCGTCTGTGTGAGTGCGGCAGACATGGAGATCGTACGGGGCGATCCATCCCAGCGGCGTCTTTTTCTCGATCTGGAGCTTTCTGCCCTCTCTCCCGCCTATCTGCGCCACCTGACCCTCTACAAGCGCGCTATGGAGCAAAGAAACGCCCTCCTGCGCGATTCTCGTGAGCGGATCCATCCCCCGGAATCTTTCGAGGTTTGGGAAGACCAGATCGCCCAGCATGGTGCGGAGATTAGAAATGCTCGCCTGAAGTTCGCCGAAGATCTCAGCCCGTTTGCGGAATCCGTCCATCACGAGATGGGGGCTGGGGAGGGCCTGCAACTGGCCTATCGGATTCAAGACGAGGCAGTGACCTATGAGAGCCTTCTCTCGGGGCTTGCCCACGGTCGATCTGCCGATGTTGGGCGTGGCGCAACCAGCCTGGGGCCGCATCGGGACGACCTGGATATTCAGGTGGATTCTCGGGAGGCTCGGTTGTTTGGTTCTCAGGGGCAGCAGCGAACGGCGGTGATCGCGTTGAAGATGGCGACCTTGTCTTTGATTCGGGACCGGGAAGGGATTCCTCCCATGCTGCTTCTCGACGACATCCTCTCCGATCTGGATGAGAATCGGCGGGCAATGTTGGTAGAGATTGTGCTGTCCAGAGCGGGGCAAGCGGTGCTAACCTGTACAGAAGCTTCTGCCGCAGGCGACGTCATATTGAGTCGGGCAAAGCTGTTCCAGGTTTCTGACGGAACGATTCAAGAACAATGAGAAAAGTTGGACAAATGATTCGTCCGGCATTGGGTCGGGAGGATGTGGCGAGGGCAGGAAGAGCCTTTCAATTTCTGCGTGAATGGCCTGCTATCGTGGGAGATGAGATGGCCTTGCGCTCGTTTCCCGATCGGTACGACCAAGGAACCGTTTGGGTTGCGGTCGAGGGTTCGGCGTGGGCCCAGGAACTGCGGATGCAGCGCGAGCAAATCCTTGAAAAACTCCAAGAAAAGTGCGGCGATCCTGGACTTTTCGTGAATGTTCGCTTTGGAGTCCGCCCCCTCCCTCCGAGGGAAGAGAGCGTGGAAAAGGCGCCCAAGAAAGAAAGGACAAAACCCAAGCGCACGGAGGCGTCGATTCGAGAGATCGCAGAGCGGCGACTGAGGAACTGGCCCGATGGTGGAAGTTCTTCGTAACCGACCTCTAGTTGTTTTGGCCATCGCCATGGTCGTTGGCTTGGCGATGGCCGAGTATCCCTATCTGATTGGCTTGATCCCCATTCTGGCGATTCTTCTCCGCAGTGGAAAGAGTTGGGTTGCTCTTGCTTTGGGGTTTGGTTTGGGAGCTTTATTCAGCCCCGATGTTCCTGAGAAAGGAATAGAAAAGTCGCGCTATGTGCAGTCGCCGGCAAAGGTGGTCTCTGCCCCCAAACTCTACGCCGACGGCATCGGATACATTTTGGACATTCAAGGCAATCGCCTAGGCGCCTTTGAGAAGAGTGGAGCCGACCGGAGTTTGGGCGATTCACTGTATGTGAAAGGCGTGGTGCGTCCCCTCTCGGAAGGTTCAGAAAAGAACCAACTCGCCAGGGGGATTGTGGGGAGGTTCCAACCTTATGAGGTGCATGTCACAGGTTTTGGACCGCAGTGGGCCAGATGGGGTTTGAAGGTTCGGGAAGCCTTCGTCGGGTTCACCCATCGCACGATGTCGTTGGAGCGTGCCGTACTTTTGGACGCACTCTGCTTCAACGTAGAAGGAACACTGGACAAGGGGTTTGAGGAAAACTTGCGAGCCACGGGGACGATCCACATCATCTCCGCCTCCGGGCTTCATGTGTTGGTCTTGGCTTGGGCGATCAGCGGCCTGCTGTCCCGGTTGCCCCTTCCTCGACCGTTGCAGGTTGTTCTCTTGGTCGTTGCTTTGGCTTTCTATGCGGCGGCCGCAGGTTTTCAACCCGCCATCATCCGGTCGGTGCTGATGGCTCTGACGGCACAAACGGCCTACCTGTGGCGACGGGAGGCAGATATCTTGAGCGCGTTGGCTCTGTCCTCCATCGTCTACCTGCTCTGGCAGCCGTTTGGGATATACAACATCGGCTTCCAGTTCTCATTCTTGACGGTAGGAGCGTTTGGCTTGTTTGGAGTCTTTCGGGATAGCTTCCCTGGCACTGCGGTTGAATTCGCGAAGGGCAAGGTCTTCGACGCGTTGTCCACGAGTAGTCTTGCCTACGTGGCGACCTTGCCGCTGATGGCTTTCTATTTTGGAGCCGCCTCCTTGGTGGCGATACCGGCGAACCTGGCCGTCGTCCTTCCTGCCATGATCCTGGTCGGGGCGGGGATGGGGGTATTTGCCATCGACTTAATCTGCAAGCCGCTCGGTGAGCTGCTTGCCCACAGTATTCTAGAGCCGATTGTTAGCTTTCTTCAGTGGGCCATCGAATTGTTTGGTAACCTAACTATATCCTCAATTCCAGTGGCTTACTTTTCCGGCTATGCCGTCGCGCTCATCTACCTAGCTTTGGGAATCGCTTTTGTGAGGGAGCGTGTCCGACCGGCTTAAGATCTTCTTTGTTCTCCTGATCGCCGCGATCATTGCGGGGGCGATTTGGGGGCAGTGGCCCGATTCTCAGACACGGCGACTGACTTTTTTGGCGGTCGGACAAGGGGATTGCACGGTATGGCAAGATGGGGACCATACGGTGCTGGTCGACGTGGGACCGAAGTCCAGGGAGGGATTCGATGCGGGTGAGCGGATCGTTTTGCCGAAACTGAGAGAGATGCGAATTCATCGGGTAGATGCGATCATCATCACCCACCCGGACAGCGACCACGTTGGAGGGCTAGGTGCGGTGGCGAAGCGGTACAAGGAGGCCAAGATCATCGCTTCGGAGGGCTTCCGGGATGATCCCGACATGGCGTGGTGGCTAAAAGAGGCGGGGATTGGCGAAGAGCGGATGGTTTGGATTGGATCGAGGACGCGCATGAGGCTTAGCCGTTCGACCCTGGAATTGGCTCCGCCTCCGCGCTTAGCGGGAGGCAACAGCAATGACGGAAGCCTCTTTGTCCGAATCGAGTATGGCCCAGCGACGGCAGTTTTAACGGGCGACGCTTCGATTGAGACTGAGCAGGAGATGCAGAAGAAGCTCAAGTGGTCGGCTCAGATTCTCAAGGTTGGGCATCACGGGAGCCGGACCTCGACCGCGGAGGCGTTTGTGAGGGCGCTGGGTCCGGAGTGGGCGGTGATCAGCTGCGGTAAGGAGAACCAGTTCGGCCATCCCCACTCCTCTGTGCTCCAGGTTTTGGAGAGGCAGCAGGTGCAGATGTTCCGAACCGATCTTCAGGGCGATGTGGCGTTTGGCACCTGGTCCCAGGGGTTTGCGCCGTTGACGAACCCGCTAGCCGCCAAATAGCCGCTTTCTCTCCTCGATCTTGGCGATCTTGGACTTCAGCTCCTCCGCCAAGGCCTGATCTCGCTCGATGATTTCGGGTTTGGCCTTGCCAACGAACTCAGGGTTGCCTAGCCTTTGCTCCAGCCTCATCAGGTCGCCAGCGAGCTTTTCTCCTTCCTTCGTCAGGCGGGCCAACTCCTTGGCGGGGTCGATGAGGTCGCCGATGGGGAGATGAAGATCGATGCCGGAGACCGTCGTAGAGACGAATCTCTGATCGGTTGGCTTGCCTTGGATCAGCTTTTCCACCCAAGCCTGAGAACTGAGGACGTCCTCGTCTCCTGCTAGGTCGCCCTCATAGAAGGCTTGGGGAATGGGCTTCGTGGCGGCCAGGCCAAGTTCGGCTCGCAGAGACCTGAGGCCGCGAACAACGTCGAAGAGGCGCTCGATCTTCGTTTCCACGGCGGGTGCAACAAAGGAGGGGTCTAGCATTGGCCACTGGGCGCTCATGATAAACGGGGCTTTGTCGGCGATGGGGAGCCTGGAGTAGACCTCTTCGGTGAGGTGGGGCATGATCGGGTGCATCATGACGAGGAACGCCTCGATGCAGGTGAGTAGAACCCATTGCGGGGTTTCTCGGGTGGCCGGATCGCTGAGGCGGGGCTTGGAGACCTCGATGTACCAGTCGCAAAGCTCATTCCAAAAGAAGCGATAGAGGGCCTGGGCAGCGGCTTGGTTGTCGTAGGTTTCGTAGGCGTTGCGGACCGTCTCCTCGGTGGCGTGGAGTCGGCTGAGGAGCCAGCGATCCACGTCCTCCAGGTGCGTGGGTCTGGCAGGGGCCTTCTCTACGTTCAGCAGGACAAACCGGACCGCATTCCAGATCTTGTTGCAGAAGTTGCGGGCCTCCTCGGTGCGACGGGAGCTGTAGCGGATGTCCTGGTTGTAGCCGGTTTGGCTGAGGAGGGTGAAGCGGAGGGCGTCGGCGCCGACCTTTTCGATAATCTCCATCGGATCGACCCCCGTTCCTAGGCTCTTGCTCATCCGCTTGCCGTCCTCGGTGAGCACAGTGGCGTAGATGTAGACCTGATGGAAGGGGATATCGCCCGCTCGGTCTAGGCCCATCATGATCATTCGAGCAACCCAGAGGTAGAGGATTTCCTGAGCGGTGACCAACAGGTTGGTGGGGTAGAAGCTCTTGAAATCGTCGGTTTGCTCGGGCCAACCGAGAGTGGCGAAGGGCCAGAGGCCGCTGCTGAACCAGGTGTCGAGAACGTAGTCGTCCTGGCTGACGATCTTCTTGCCCCCCTTCTGCTCGGCTTCCTCCCAACTCAGAGCGGCGATGGCTTGACCGTCTTCGGTGTAGTAGACCGGGATTCGATGGCCCCACCAGAGGCGTCGGCTGACGTTCCAGTCACGAATGTTCTCCATCCAGTCGAGGAAGATGCGCTGGTAACGTTCAGGTACGAAGCCGATTTTGCCTTGCTTAACCGCTTCGATGGCGGGTTGAGCGAGTTCCGTTTGGCGGGCAAACCACTCCTCTCTTAGCAGGGGTTCGATCACTTCACCCGACCGCTCACTGACGACCAGCGCGATTTCATGGTCTTTGATCTCCACGAGGAAGCCCTGTTCGTCCAGATCGGCGACGATCCGCTTCCGGGCCTCATACCGATCCAAGCCTGCATAGGGGCCGCCGTTCTCGTTGATCTTGGCTGACTCGTCCAGGACCACGGGCATCTCCAAGTTATGGCGGACGCCGACCTCGTAGTCGTTCGGGTCGTGGGCGGGGGTGATTTTGACCGCGCCGCTGCCGAATTCAGGATCGGGGTAGATGTCGGAGATCAGAGGGATTTCCCGGTTCACTAAAGGGAGAAGCAGGGTTTTACCGAGTTTGTCCTTATAGCGGATGTCGCTAGGATGGACCGCTACCGCCACGTCGGCGAGCATGGTTTCGGGGCGGGTGGTGGCGATGATGATCTCGCCGGACCCATCAGTGAAGGGGTAGCGGATGAAGTAGAGCTTCCCCTTGATGACCTTGCGCTCGGTCTCGATGTCGGAAACACTGGTCTTGAGAACAGGATCCCAGTTGACTACGCGGAGACCGCGATAGATAAGGCCACGGTCGAACCAATCTACGAAGACCTTCAGGACGGCTTGGGCGTAGTCGTCGTCGAGTGTGAATCGAGTGCGGGACCAGTCGAAGGCGTGGCCGAGGCGGCGGAACTGCTTGATGATCGTGTCGCCGCTCTCCTTGCGCCACTCCCAGACACGCTCGACAAACTTCTCCCGCCCCATCTCCAGGGGGTTCTTGCCTTCCTTCTTGAGCTGCTTCAGGACGACGCTCTGGGTGGCGATTCCGGCGTGGTCTTGGCCGGGGAGGACCAGCACGTTCTTGCCCCGCAGGCGTTGGTAGCGGCCCACCAGGTCTTGGATGGAGTAACAGAGCGCATGGCCCATGTGGAGGGAGCCGGTGATGTTGGGCGGGGGGATGGTGACGACAAAACTCTCTTTAGCCGAGTTCTCTTCGGGCTGAAAGAGCCCGGCCTCTTCCCAGGCGGCGTACCACTTCTGCTCAGTCAAGGACGCATCGTAGCGCGTCGGGTAATCCTGTTCCAACATTTTCAAACCTCCCTTTCCTGTCGTGAAAGTTGGGGTTAGTTTACCAGGGGTTCTATGGACCGCCGATCTCCAGATCGGCACAACAAGTTTGTATACAAGTTAGCCGACTTGTACGAGCCGCCCGGACCGGAAAGTCGAAGCACGAAGACCCGTAGCCTGGAGGTCCAGGCTACGGGGTATGTTTCTCGCGAAACCTACCCCCCTTCCCGGCTGAACAGGGCCCGGATCACTTCGTCAAACTCTACTTCCTCGATGCCCACATCTTCGACGGGAAGTTCCTGGAGGATTCGGGAGGCGACCATGGCGGTCTCTTGTCGGGGGACTTCGATGATAGTTTCGCTTTCTTGGTGCTCTACGACTCGTCCAAACCCCTCGACCTGGCTGGCGGGCAGTGGTTCGCGGAAGGTGAGGCGAATGCGTTTGAAATCGGAAAACCGGTTGGCTAGTTCATCCAACTCTCCGTCGAAGATGAGCGCCCCCTGGTCGATCACCACTACTCGCTCGCATAGTTCCTGCACGTCCTGCATGTAGTGGCTGGTGAGGATGATCGTGCAGCCGTCTTCGCGGTGAAGTTGTTTGAGGAAGTCACGGATGCGCTTTTGGCTGACGACATCCAGGCCGATGGTGGGCTCGTCCAAGAAGACGACGCGGGGCGAGTGGAGCAGGGCGGCGACCAATTCGCACTTCATCCTTTCTCCTAGGCTCAGCTTGCGGACCTGGGTGTGGATTTTCTCGGTGAGTTGGAGGGTTTCGATCAGGAATTCGGATCGTCGCTTGAACTTCGCATCGTCCACCTCATACAGCTCTTTCAAGACCACGAAGCTGTCCCAGGCGGGGAGGTCCCACCAGAGTTGCATCTTGTTTCCCATCACCAAGGATATCTGGCGGAGCATCTCGGGTTTGCGGTGGTGGGGCGTGAATCCCAGGACCTCGGCGCGTCCAGAGGAAGGGTAAAGAATGCCGCTGAGCATCTTGAGGGTGGTGGTTTTTCCGGCGCCGTTTGGCCCCAAGAATCCGACAAGTTCACCCTGCTCGATAGAAAGGTTAATCCCTTTGACCGCCTCCGTCTCCACCTTTTCCCGGGTGAAGAGCCCCTTGATCCCACCCCATATTCCCGGCTCCTTTTTGTGGGAAACGTAGACCTTGCGCAGGTCTTCGGTGAGGATGGCGGGCATAGGCGGAGGTTACCTGGTGACTACTTCCAGAACAGCAGGATCAAAGCCACGAATGGGGCGGTGAAGAGGATGCTGTCGATGCGGTCCATGATGCCGCCGTGGCCTGGTAGCAGATTCCCGCTGTCCTTCAGGCCAACCCGGCGCTTCACCCAGGACTCGAAGAGGTCGCCCGCTTGGCCAAAAATTCCGGCCACCGCTCCGCAGGCCAGGGACTGGGGCAGGCCGACTCCCACCCAGGCTCCGATGCCCCAGGCGGCGAGAACACAGGCAACGAGGTTGGCAACCGCTCCCTCCACCGTTTTCTTGGGGGAGATGGCAGGGGCCAGGGGATGTTTGCCAAAGGCTTTGCCAGCAAAGATCGCGGCGGTATCGCCCGCCCACAAGGGCAGGACCGACATGAGAACTGGTGATGCAAACAGCCAGGTGCTTGTAGCCAACGGCGACTGATGAAGGGCAAAGAGGGCCACCAGAGGACCTGCCAACCACCCCCCCTGCAATAGGGAAAGTACATGGCTCCTTTGGCCCGTGGGGTTAACGACGGTAACCGAGATAATGCCCGCAATAAAGGCCACCAGTCCTGTCTCAGCAAGGATCAAGTAGGCGGCACTATCGGGCAGGCCGTGACTGTAGGTAGACAGAGGGTAGGCCGTGGCAAGAAGGACGAGCGGCAGGCTGGCGAGTGCCAGAACTTGTCCGGTCATTCGGCGTATCTCGCCCATACCGATCAGGGCGATCAGAACTAGTAGAGCTAGGATGGGCCAAGGCGAAGTACAGAACACCGCCACCAGGACGGGAGGGATGAGGGCAAGGGCCGTGAGGACCCTTGCCCTCATCGGCTTTCCGTCTCCAAAATCGCGGCCGAGGTGAGGCGTAAGGCCACCTGGACTCGATTCTCACACTTCAGCTTGCGCATGATGACGCTTACCAAATTCTTGATCGACTGTTCCTGCAGGCCGGTGACCTCCGCGATCCGCCGGTTGGAGAAGCCCTTTGAGACCAAGTTGGCAACTTCATACTCACGTCGCGTCAATTCGATCCCAGCGCCATAGTTCTGTCGTCGCTCCCTCACACGAGGACCAGGAACTCGCACAAACGTCGCCCCAACTTCACGAACCGTTTTGAACAGGGTCTGCGAATCTGCTTCCGTATCGAGAATCGCGTCGATACTGTGATCCCTTGGATCATAGAGACCTTTACCGCCGATTAGTATGATGCCGAAGTCCCCATAGGCGTGCGCACCCATCACGAACTCAAGATCGTTCGAGAGGAGTCCCGACCCCGCCAATATAATAAGCTGCGCCCGGTGTTCCTTGGTCGCCGCGAGGCAGGCTCTTGGGTGGGTTTCAAGCGCCACCACGTCAAACTTGCCTTCGTGGCTCAGGAGGCTAGCTAAGGCTTCACCACAAAGCACCTCCCGGCTACAAACAGCGATTCTCATACTTTAGTCCCATAGTTCTGAGGGCGGTGGAGTGCGATCATGCTAAGCGCCCGGATAAGTGACAAGTGTACCAAAAAAGCAAGAGGCACATACTATGGTCTATAGATCGCCTAATAGAGCCCATGCCTAGATTTTCAGAAGGACGCCGATTTTCCGCTTGACTCTCTGCAATGCGTTGTCGATAGACTTGGGCGGGCAGTCGAGCGAGATGCTCATTTCTCGGTAGGAAAGGCCATCGAGATAGCAGATAAGCACCTTCTTTTCCAGATCGCTCAGGGCATTTGCCACGGTCTCTTCGATGTCGTCCACGATCCCACTTCCCAGAACCCCTCTCTTCGGCATGCCGTCGGATTGGTTGGGAAGGACATCGATCAGCGCGCTATCGCAGGACTCTGACTCGAACGGGCGGTTCAGGGAGACATATCCATTGAGGGGTACATGTTTTTGACGCGTGGCCGTTTTGACAGCGGTGATGATCTGCCGGGTGACGCAGAGTTCGGCAAAGGGACGGAAGCGGTTGATGCGGTCGGATCGGAAGTCGCGGATGGCTTTGCAAAGACCAATCATGCCTTCCTGGATAACGTCTTCCCGATCTGCGCCGACCATGAAGTAGGCCTTCGCTTTATTCTCCACCAAAGGGCGGAATCGGGTGATCAGGAACTCGGTGGCGCCGTCATGTCCGCCTTTGGCAAGGTCTACAACCTCTTCCTCTTGCATATAACCGAACCGACAAACCGAATAAACCGCCCCCGTCTCCAAAGCTCCCTCACCACGAATGCGCCGATTGCCTCAATGCGACCGACGCACCCTTAACTTAGTTTAAGGCATTGGGCCAAGGAATCCAATGGTTTTGCCCGAGGAATCTCAAAAAAGAAAGGACAGCCTTTAGTCAAGGATGTCCTTTCGGGGCAGGGAAGCGGAGCTTACGGGTTGACTTTGACGTTGATTGTCGTCGAGTATGGTTTTTTCAAGCCGAACTGGTCGCTGATCGTCAGCGTCACCGTGAAGGTGCCTGGCTTTCGGAATTGCCTCCGAATCCATTGCCCGGTGGCGTCCTCCTGGATCCCATCTTTGTCGTCGAAGTCCCAACTGTACTTGAGGATGCTGGAACCGCCAAACCCATTTGCTCCCAACTCAATCGTATCGCCGAGAGCCAGGTTGAACTCTCGCCCGTTGGGGTCACCAGTGATCGGGGTTGTATCGTTGATCACGCGCAAGTCGCCAAGATAAAAAGTCGTCGTGACATCCCCTGCCAAGGCGATCTCTTTGACCTCCTTGTTCGTCTTGTCGAACCCGGAAATGGCTTGGAGCGGAATCGCAACGGTACGCCAGCTATTGGAGCCTGAACTGGTTGTCACCGGGATATAGGCCTCGCTCTTCTTGTTATCGGTGGTAGTGATAATGATGCGGATTTCTTGCAGTCTTGGGCTGGCGCTCGCGCCTCCCAACTGGCCGCCCCGCCCAGGACCGCCCAACTCGCCTTGACCTCCGCTAGCACCAATCCCCGCAGCACCTCCGGGCCCGCCTTGGCCCGCTCCGCGTCCCCCAGGCCCACCAAGCCCTTGCCCGGGAGGTCCACCAAGCCCGCCTGGGGCACCGGGTCTACCTGGGCCACCAGGTCCGCCCGGTCCCATCACTTGGCCAGAATTTGCGGCGAGGAGGGTTATTCGCAGCAGGTTGTTCTTGTCGCCAAACTTATCCGCGAGAGGAACTGGCGTGCCAAATAGCAGAAGCCCTCCCGCAAAATGATTGCGAGTTGAGATGCGGATGGAGTGCCCGCCCTCGAATGCCATTTCGTCGGTCTCGGCTGCCGTTCCCGCGCCCCAGCTCTTGAGACCGATATTCTGGTCCTTGATCATCTTGACCGGGGCATAAATAATCGTTGCCGCCTGACCAAAGGCGATGGCCGTCGCCAGTACGCCCATGCCTGTCATCCAAATCTTGTTCACTTTTGAACCTCCGCTCATGCTTACTCCGCCTCGCCGAACTGGATCCTTTCGATCGCCACGGCGCGTCCCGTATCTCTTTCGACGCTGATCGCCACCCCACAGATTACACCAGGTTCGCTCGCAACCTCAAATCTTTGTGGCAATGTAGTTCGAAACCTTTTCAAAATCACGTCTCTGTCCATTCCTAATACGCTCCGCACAGGGCCGCACATCCCCACGTCGGTGATGTAGGCGGTTCCTCCGGGCAAAACCGCCTCGTCGGCGGTTTGGACATGCGTATGCGTGCCTACGACCGCGGTTGCTCTTCCTGCGCAATGCCAGCCCATCGCGATCTTCTCGCTGGTCGCCTCGGCATGGAAATCGAGGAAACGGTGCTCGGTATCCAGGTCCTTGAGAAGACTATCCAGGCAGGCGAACGGGTCGTCGTAGGAGTCCATATAGACTCGCCCGCACACGTTCATCACCGCCAACCGTACTCCATCCTTCTCCACCACGGCGAGGCCCCTGCCAGGAACGCCAGTGGGCATATTGGTTGGACGGACGATGGGTCGGTCCGTTTCCAGATAGGGTATGATCTCGCGCTTGTTGAAGGCATGGTTGCCCAGAGTGATGGCGTCTGCGCCCTGGTTGAACAACTCGTCGGCGATGTCGGGCGTGATGCCGACTCCTCCTGCGCTATTCTCGCCGTTGATGATGGTGAAGAGGGGCTGGTAGGTGTCCAGCAGGCTGGGCAAACCTTCCTTTACCGCGATGCGTCCCGGCTTGCCGACTACGTCGCCTAGAAAAAGTATCTTGTAATGCAAAGCAGGGGATAGGATACTTGTTGTTGGCGTTGATCCGACAAAGCGGCATAATGCAGATATGAAAACCCGGTCCGCCTTTGCCCTCGTCACTCTCGGAATCTGTACGCTTGCAGTCGCTTTCCAGGATGCCAACGCGGTCAAGGCCGTGATTCAAAAGGAGATGAACGGCTACGTCGCCGCGATGAAGCAGCGCGACGCCAAAGCGGTGGAGAAGTTCATCCTCGCCAACTTCGCGCCCGAATTCAAAGACACCGATATGCGCGGCACCAGTCGGAATCGGCAGGAAACCATCGACGCAGTTCATTCGAACATCTCGATGCTGAAGTCAGTGAAGTCCATGACCTTGACCATCACCACGATCAAAGTGACAGGAAACAAGGCGACCACTACGGAGCGCATGGTCTTGGACGCCACGATCACCGGAATCGCCGATCCCGCCAAGCCAAGTTCGCTCAAAGTCGATTCCACCTGGAACGGCACCTATGTGAAGAAAGGCGCCAAGTGGCTCTGCACGGCGTCCAAGACGGTGAAAGAGAAGGTGCTGATTGACGGGAAGGTATTGGGCGGGTAGCTTTCTAGTTTAGGGTTTTGAAGTTGGAATGAGTCCTTGGTAGGGGCAATCTCAATACCCACTTGGCAACGCCACGGTCTCTTCCTCACCGCGAAGGACGCAAAGAAACAAAGACGCAAAGGGGAACCAATAGGGATTGAGGTTCTTTGCGGCCTTTGCTTCTTCGTTTCTTTGTGGTTAGAAGTCTCCCAACCCATTGCCGTAACGCCGCAATGCCCTAATCCCGTCTCAAAACAAGCTTCCCGTCAACCCCTGCTCGAACTGCAATAGCTTCTCCTTCATCGAGAGGCCGCCCGCATAGCCCGTCAATGTGCCGTTGGAGCCGATGACTCGGTGACAGGGGACGATGATGGCGATCGGGTTGGTGGCGTTGGCCCTGCCTACCGCCCTTGATGCGCCGGGATTGCCTATCTCTCGGGCCAGTTCTCCGTAGGAGCGGGTGACGCCATAAGGGATTTCGCGCAGGAGCTTCCACACCAGGTGCTGGAACTCGGTGCCCTTCGGGTTGAGGGCAAGGTCAAAGTCGGTGCGCTCGCGACGGAAGTACTCCGCCAGCTGCCGATCCACGACGGCGGTCTTGGAGGGGTCGCGCACGTATCCTTTCGGATGCTGTTCCCCAAAGTGGAGGATTTGGAGAGCGCCGTCTAGATCCACGACTGGGCTTAGAGGGCCAAAGGGCGAATCGACGACGTTGTAGTATCCGTTCATTTCAGGCTCTGCCATAGGTGGTAGGTTGCGAAGCTGCGATAGGGGGCGAAGGGGGACATCAGACGTTCGATCTCTTTGTGGTCCGGCTTGTGGTCCAGGTTTTGGAGGGCGATCAGTCCGGCGGTGAGACCGGTGTCGCCATAGGGGACGCAGTCGGCAAATCCGAGCGAACGCATTAGGATGTAGTTGGTCGACCAGACGCCGAGGCCTCGGGTTTGGGGAAGGGTTTTGGCCGCTCGGGTGGCGGACATCGACTCCACCTCCGCAAGCCACTCTTGACCCAACCTGGCCACGCCGATCAGGTACTCGGCTTTGCGTTGCGAGAATTGGAGAGGCAGGAGGTCGGCGGGTTCCAGCTCCGCAATTCGCTCCGGGCTGGGCGCGGCGTACAGTTCGTTGTCGATGGGCTCTCCGGCCTTCTCAAAGAGTCGGCGGCGGAGAGTGTAGGCGAACGGCAGGTTGATCTGCTGTCCCAAGATCGCCCAGGCGAGGCCATCGAACAGACTGAGAGTCTGGGGGATTCTCGCGCCCAGCCTTCCTTCGATCAGCCTGATGTATCCGCGCTCCTGCGCCGACTGCTCAAAAGCCCTGGGGTCTTGAGCCAGCCCAAGGATCCGGGCCAGCGTTTCATAAGCGTCTACCGCACTCCCCTTGATGACCCTTGCCCGGATCGGATTGTCTAGGTCAAAGGCGATCAAGGTTCCTTGCGGGGTGGCCAAGCAGGCAGAGCGGCCTTCGACTCTCTCGCTGGGACTCTGAGGATCGCGGGCGAAGGATCGGAGAAAGGTATCCAAGTTGTAGCCGCTTGGGAGATGGAGGATGAAGGAATCGGCTTGGGGCAGGTTTCGGTAGTCAGACGGGGTGAGGCCGAGACGCTTTTTGAAGTTGTCGTTGAAAACCGAGAGCGACTCAAACCCGACTTCGTAGGCGGTCTGGGCGATGGTTTCGTCGGTTTCGAGGAGCCGTTGCTTGGCGGCATTCAAGCGGGCATGGGTGAGGGCGTCGCCGGGAGTGGTGTGATAGTGGACCCGAAACAGTTCGTGAAGCTTGGTGCCCCCAACTTCTAGGGCATCGGCAAGATCGGGAAGGCAGGCGAAGTCAGAGGGGCTCCGGCGCATCCGTTCCACCAGTTTCTCAAGAGCTTCCAGTTCACGGTTTTCACCACGTTCATAGGCGTCAGGCTTGCACTTTTTGCACGGTCGAAGACCAGCCGCCTCTGCTTCGGCTCCGTTGGCAAAGAACTGGACGTTCTCTGGCTTGGGAGTTCGGGCATAGCAGGAGGGGAGGCAGTAAATGCCCGTGCTGAGGACGCCGATGATGAACTTACCATCGTTGGCGGGGTCCCGCTTCCCCAGCGTGGCCAGCATCTCCTCGCGCGTCTGCTTCATATTGCTAGTATTGAGGCCAAACCGTCCGGGGCGCTACCGGATTTCTTCGTTCATTTCATTTTGCCGTGCCAGTGGCTCGGGTTTCTCGAATCACGGTGACCTTGATCTGTCCGGGGTACTCCATCTCCGCCTCGATTCGCTTCGCGACGTCGGCGGCGAGGCGGGCGGCGGCGAGGTCGTCGATCTCCTCGGGCTTTACGATCATCCTCACCTCACGCCCAGCTTGAACTGCGAACGACCTTTCGACGCCGGGGAAGGAGTTGGCGAGCGTTTCCAGGGCGGTGAGCCGCTTGATGTAGTTCTCCAGGCTCTCACGTCGGGCGCCGGGGCGGGAGGCGGAGATGGTGTCGGCAATGATCACCAGCATGGCTTCGGGCGAGGTCGGCTCGATTTCATAGTGGTGGGCGCCGACCGCATTCAGGATGTGCTCCTTCTCATCGAGGCCCCGTAAGAACTCCATGCCCGTGAGCGCATGGGGGCCTTCCCATTCGGGACCGAGGGCTTTGCCGATGTCATGGATCAGTCCCGCTCGTTTGGCAATCTCCACGTTTAATCCAAGTTCAGATGCCAAACTTGCGCATAATCGCGATACTTCCACCGAGTGGTCAAGGACGTTCTGCGCGTAGCTGGTGCGGAATCGGAGGCGGCCGAGGGCTTCGATGACCTTGAAATGGAGGCCAGGCACGTTGGCCCTTTCCACCGCCCTTTCGCCTGCATCCTTGATCATGCGATCGACCTCTTCCTTGGCTTTTTCAAACAGCTCCTCGATGCGACCAGGGTGGATGCGGCCATCGACCATCAGGTTCATCAGAGCCAAACGGGCGGTCTCGCGACGGACCGGGTCAAAGCAGGAGATCACGACGGCTTCGGGGGTCTCGTCGATAATGAGGTCGACCCCCGTGACCTGCTCGAAGGCGCGGATGTTGCGGCCTTCGCGACCGATGATTCGCCCCTTCATATCCTCGCTGGGAAGCTCCACGACGGCGAGGGTGGCTTCGGTAACGTAGTCCACGACGGACCGTTGAATCACATCCAGTACCGTCTTCTTGGCTTTGCGCTCCGCATCAGCGATCGCATCCACTTCGATCTGCTTCGCTTTTCTCGCGGCGATCTCGGTGAACTCGGCGGAAACCCGGCTCAGGATCAAATCTTGGGCGGACTCGGGGGTTAGGTTTGCTACCCGATAGAGTTCCTGATCAATCTCGGCGAGCCTCTTGTCAGCCTGGAGCTTGAGGTCCTCCCACTCCTTGCGTTGGATAGCGAGCGACTCCTCCCGCTTCTCAACTAGCTGACGACGGGTTTCGAGGGCGTCCTCTTTGGCGGATAGTTTGTCTTCTTGCTTGGAGATAGAGGCCTGCTTCTGGCGAATCTCGTCTTCCAGCTTTTCGCGAAGTCGAATCGCCTCCTCTTTCGCCTCCAAGATAGCAGCCCCCGATTTCAGCTCGGCCTCTTTCTCGGCTTGCTTTCGGACGCGTTCTGTGGTGGGGCGGAGCCAGAAGAGATAGAGGCCGCTGGTGAGAATAGCGGCACATCCCAGGCCCCAGACCAAAGCGATCAGGGTGTCAGGCATTCTTATCTATGCCGGGATTCAGTCGGACCCGAAGAACTCATTGAGCGGGCCTTCGATCTCTTCCTCGGCAAAGCCTCGCCCGAGAAGAAACCGTGCGCCACGCGCCCGATCGTCCGTCGGTCGGAACTTAGCCGAGAGAGCGTCGATCATGGCTTTCGTTTGATCGGTCGGCGAGATTTCGCCAAGGCACTCTTCAATGATGTCTTCCGGGGCGCCTCGTCTCTGCAACTCGGCGCGTAATTTCTCTACCCCTGCCGCCCGCTTCCCGGTCATGCGTGCAACAAGGTTTTGTGTCGAACGTTTATCGTCAACTAGTTTACGCCGAACAAGGTGCCGGATGACCGGCTCAATGTCTTCCGCCTCAAAACGCTTCCGCTCAAGCTCGCGCTGGATCTCTGCGACGAACCGATCTTTGCCGCTGAGCATCCGCAAAGCGGCTTCGAGACACATCGTGTCGATCAGCTCGCTCAAGCGCCTTTCTCCTTACTCGTCCCCGTCAACCATCGCCGCGACTTTGCCATTTGCCGCCGCCTTATCGGCTTTGAGTTGGGCTCGCAATTTGCCGTCGATCTCTTTGAAGATTTCAGGATGCTCATCCAAGAAGGTGCGCGCATTGTCGCGACCTTGGCCCAGTCGCACTTCGCCGTAGTTGAAATAGGTTCCCGAGCGGGTGGTGACGCCCTTCTCGGTCGCGATATCCAGGAGGTCGCCGGACTTGGAAATACCCTTGCCGAAAATCATATCGAACTCGGCGGTCTTGAAGGGTGGGGCAACTTTGTTCTTTACGACCTTCACCTTGGTGCGCGCGCCGATCTGGTCGGGACCGTTCTTGATCGCGTCGCCCTTGCGGACTTCCAATCTCACCGAAGCCCAGAATTTGAGGGCGCGACCACCGGGAGTCACTTCAGGGTTGCCATACATGACGCCGATCTTCTCGCGAAGTTGGTTGATGAAGATCGCGGAGGTATTGGATTTGTTAAGCGAAGCGCCAAGCTTTCGCAGGGCCTGGCTCATCATTCGGGCTTGCAGTCCAACGAAAGAGTCGCCCATCTCACCCTCGATCTCCGCCTTGGGGACCAGCGCGGCTACCGAGTCGATGACTACGAGATCGACCGCGCCCGAGCGGATGATGGAGTCGGCGATTTCCAGAGCTTCCTCACCATTATTGGGCTGGGAGATATAGAGCTTGTCGATGTCCACTCCCAAGGTCTGGGCGTACTCGGTATCCATGGCATGCTCGGCGTCGATGTAGAGCGCCAGCCCGCCTGCCTTTTGGCACTCGGCCACGCAGTGGAGAGCCAGCGTGGTCTTACCGCCAGATTCTGGTCCATAGATTTCGATAATCCGGCCCCGTGGGATGCCGCCAATCCCCAGAGCGGTATCCAGGCTGAGCGAACCCGTGGAGATCGCCTCGATGCTCTCCCGTTCGCCGTCGCCCATGCGCATAATCGCACCCTTGCCGAATGCCTTTTCAATCTGCCCCAGCGCCATCTGCAGGGCGCGCTCTCGTGCTTCAAGACCCTCGTTCGCCATCTTTTCTTCCCGTCCGTTCAGTGTTTCCGCTCGTCGCATGTCTACGTCAGTCTACCAAAACTTTGCAGAAATGGATGAGTTTTTTCAAAAAGTCTTTGGGAAGATACCTGGGGACGGTGTTAAGGCATTAAGGTGTTGCGGCTTTTTGAGGTCGTGATCCGAGCCCCCTCAAGGGGGCTCGGATCGCGTTATTGAGTAATCGCGCCCATTTTCACCACTTCAAAATCGCTTCCTTTCACCTGCTTCAACGTGTTCAACTCCGAGTCGCTCCATCGGGCGTCGGGAGCGCCCGACATATACCAGTCTGAGCCGTTGTCGGCGACGATCATGCCGTACTTCTTGAGGGCGCGGAGGATAACTTGGGCGGAGGGCGGGTAGCCGGAGATATTGAAGCTGGCCTTCAGGCGCACCCGCATTCCCATCGGAGGTCGGTTCACATCGGTCGAACTGCTGGCCCAGTGGCGGGCAGGGTGGACGTAGGCTCGGCGGGACTTGGAGACCGTGAAGCGGATCGCATGGTTGATTTCTCCGTTCAGAACCACCTCGTCGTAGCGCACCAGGCCGGGGAAGATCGGCAAGCCTGCCGCATCCGCTGAGGTCCAGCCTGCGGGGCGGAGGGCGTTGGACTTCAGGTCAAACTTCGCTCCCGACCCGCAGTGCCAGCCCTGGCCATTCGGAAAGCTGTAGAAGGTCTCCCAAAGCTCCTTGTTGTCTCTGTCGATCACCAGAATATGGCGGTCGCCCGTGGAGTCCGGTCCGCCCTCGATGGGAGGATTGGGCGGAATCGGATAGGGGCCGGGGTCGCTCTCGCTGGCGTAATCGAAGGTCATCGGGACGCGGGGCTGGTTGCCAGGAACCACCACGTAGGGAATCCCGAACGGTCCGCCGTTCCAATTCGCGCCGAAGTCGGGGTGGAGGTTCTTGTTGAGGCCGATCGAAGCGATGATGTTGGTAGAGTTGGGATCGACCGGTTCTTGGTCGATGGGCGTGTTCCAAGGGTTGTCGTCCGGGAAAGGCCGGTAGCCGTTCATGTTCGCCCCGACGCCAAGGTCAGGAAGTGGACCGCCGCCTGTGGAGCCGGTCGAGCCAGTCGAACCGGTGGAACCCGTTGATCCGGTCGAGCCGGTGGTTTCCGAGGTCGTTCCGGTGGATCCGCCGGTTGCGCCCGAAGAGCCAGAACCTCCCCCGCCTCCGCAAGAGGACAGGATGAGGGCCGATACGAAGACCCCCAAGACGACGACTGGCAAACTCCCTTTAACCAATACTCTCTCCCGTTGTGCGTCTCCTGGATAGGAAACTTCCCTAGGAGACGGTCACAATTAACAGCCTTGTTCCGTATTCAATCGGTTGGAGACGCCCGTAGCGTTAACATGAATCCATGATCCCCAGAAGCTCTTTCCTGATCGCCATCTGCTGGCTTGCCTCTAGCGCAGTTGCCCAGACTCTCAATTTCGACGACCTTTACCCCCGCCGACCGTTCACCGGGAAGCCGGCGGCAGGCATGGAGTGGTCCCACTCCGACCGCTACGTTGCCTACCTGTGGAATCCGTACAAGGACCGAGGGATGGACATTTGGGTGTACGACACCCAAGACGGCTCAACCAAGCGGCTGACCTCGATGGAGGTCATGAAGCCGTTCGACCGCGACATTCCGAAGGTGATGGAGCGGTATCAGAAAGAGGACGAGGAGTTGGACAAGGCCGATACGATGTCGGACCTCGAGTACCGCGAATGGTCGCTCAAGAAGAAGAAAGAGGACGAGGACCGGAAGGAGCCGCTGCCTGCCTATCCAGGAATCTCCGGCTTCCAATGGGCCAAGAAAGCCGACGAAATGCTCTTCACCTATAAGGGCGATATCTACCGCCTGAAGATCGGGGAGTCCCGCCCCGCGCGCCTCACTCAGACTCGCGACGGCGAAAGCCAGCCCGAGTATGCGAAGGACGATCAGGGCTTTTACTTCCGCCGGGGCGATGGCGTGTACTACATGAGTTTCAGCAGTCCGGTCGTTCGCCAACTGAACCCGGCCCTGCCCAACAACATGCCGCTCCAAGGCTACATGATCTCGCCCGCCAACGACCGCCTCGTCATCTTCAGTGGACGCTCGATCGGGGCGGATCGGCAGGTGGATTACATCGTCTATCGGAGCCGGTTTGCGGAGGCTAGGAAGACGGGTCGCGGGGTGGCCGACGATAAGTTCAACTCCGAGAGCTACATCTTCATGTACGACCTCAACGACGACCCGGAGGCCAATCCGAGCAACGATGGCAAGCCGTGGGAGGTTTGGAAGTTCCCCGGCGGCGAGGAGTACCACGAGACCAGCGTCAATCGGGAGCCTTGGTCGCCGGATGGCAAGCAGTTCGTCTTCGCGAGTTGGAAGCGAGACAAGAAGGAGTTAGCGTTTTGGACGGCGGACGTGCAGTCCAAGACCCTGAAGCAGATCTACAAGACCAGCCACGACGGCGAGCACAGGTCCCCCAGTCTGGCCTCCCCCTTCTTCTCGCCCGACGGTGCCAAGGTTTTCTGCCTGCTGGAGAACAGCGGCTACCGCCAAGCCTGGAGCATCGATCCTGCCACCCAGACTGCGACCCAAGTGAGCAAGGGAGACTACGAGACCTACCCCATCGAAGCCAGCAAGGACGGCAAGTCGCTGTTCGTTCGCTCCGGCAAAGACAGTCCGGCGCGGATGCAACTCTATCGAGTGGATGTGGCGACCGGCGAGTACGTCAAGTTCTCCAAGCAGGTTGGAAGCTATGGCGAACAGGTGGTATTGAGCAATGCCCAAAGCCGGGCGGTGACGACTTTCGCCAACTGGTCCCAACTCTCTGAGCTTCACCTGGTCTCGACTGGCAGTGAGGCGGAGAAGGCGCTTACCGATTCCCACCGGAAAGAAGCCTTCGACAAGATCAACCAGATCAAGCCGGAAATTTTCACCTACAAGAACCGGAACGGCCAGACCATCTACGGCTACATCTTCACGCCCAAGGACTTGAAGAAGAGCAAGCGGCCGTTGATGATCTACGTCTACGGTGGTCCGCTGGGAACGGGCAAGTCCATCGTGGATGGCGTTTTCAACTCCACCGCCTACCTGTTTAATATGTACTTGACTCAGAAATACGGGTTCGTCACGGTTACCATCGACCCTCGCGGGCAGAGCGGGTACGGGGCGGAGTTTGGCAAAGCCAACTGGGATGCTCCCGGCAAGGCTCAGACTGAGGACTTGACGGACGGCGTGAAGTATCTGGTCCAGAACTACAACGTGGATGCCAAGAAGGTCGCGATCAACGGGTGGTCGTTTGGTGGGTTCCAGACGCAAATGTGTATGTATTCTGCTCCAGAGGTGTTCACATTGGGCATTGCCGGGGCCGGCCCGACCGAGTGGCAGAACTACAACACCTGGTACACGGGCGGCGTGATCGGGGATTCCCGGCTCGGAAAACCCGAAGATTTGGATAAGTTTTCTCTAACACAGATAGCGAAAAACCTGCGGAGTCCGTTGATGTTGTTGCACGGCGTGGAAGACACGAACGTGCTGTTTCAGGACACGGTGATGGTGTATCGGAAGCTTCTTCAGTATGGCAAAGGGCCGTTGGTAGAGCTCTCTATCGACCCCACCGGCGGCCACGGCATGGGGGGAGACATGAGCAACCGAGATCGCCACGAGATCTACTTGGCGTTTATCCGCAAGTGGTGGCGGCTGGACTAGACGTGGCTTGTGAAGTGTGGCCTGTGGAATGTAGAACGTTTCCCACAATTCACAGGCCACAAGCCACATTTCACAGGCTAGAAGCCTGGACCACGCCCAGGTCCACCGGGACCTCCCGGGCCACCGAAGCCTGGTCCGCCCTGCGGGTGTTCGATCTTGAAGGGTTTGCCCAGCATCGACTGCCAGACCGCCTTCTGCTCACCAGATAGGATGGCTACGACCTTGGCGTTGAGGGCCGCTTGGTTTTTCTCCATCTCGGCTCGCATTTGGGCCGGGTCGCGGCGTTCGCCTCCTTGAGGCGGTCTCCCTCCGGGACGGTTCTGCTCCAGGATTTGGCGCACCTGCTCGCGTTGGTTCTCGGTGAGACGGACCTTCTCTGCGATCTCCGGGCGGGTCAGGGCCATCGCGCCTTGCTGTTGAAGGCCGATCTCCTGGTATCGCCGGTATTGACTGTCGGAAAGAATCCCTTGGATTTTCTTCTCCATCTCCTGGTTTGGTCCACCGGGTCCGCCTTGTCGCCTCTCGCCCTGGGGAGGTCCGCCCTGTCCACCCTGCCCGCGTTGCCCACCTTGGCCAAATTGGCCACGCTGTCCACCCTGGCCACGATCAGGAGGTCCGCCGGGGCCTCCGGGACCGCGCTGGGGCATCAGCTTGCCAAGTTCCTGCTTTTGCTCTTCGGTCAACTTCAGTTCCTTCTGGACGCTGGGGTTCATCAGGAGCTGTGGCCCCTGCAACCCGCCGCCAGGACCCATGCCCGGTCCGCCCCGCATTCCACCAGGCCCTTGCGGAGGTCCAAATCCGCCGCCTTGGGGCTGGCCGAACGATAGGGCGCAAACGGCCGTGAGAGCGGCGATAGCTAATAGTGTCTTTTTCATTTTCTGCACCTCTGTCCCGATTCCTCGGGGTTGGTATCTCTGTTGTGGCAATGTTTTATGAGGAAGTTATGTGATTGCCGCTGGATCGCATTTTTTTTAGAAAAAGACCGAGACTTGGGTGCCTTCTCCCGGTTTGGAAGCGATTTCCAACCGTCCGCCGTGGCCCTCTACGATGGCTCTGCAGATCGCCAACCCCAACCCGCTACCGCCCGTGTCGCCGGTTCGCGAGGAGTCCACTCGGTAGAAGCGCTCAGTGAGGTGGGGCAGGTGCTCGGGCGCGATGCCGGTTCCGGTGTCTCGGACGATAGCCCTCAATCCACCCTCTTCCCGTATCTCTACGAGAACGGTCCCCTTGGCGGTATGTCGATAGGCGTTCTCCAGCAGATTTATAAAGACCCGCCGCATCGCTTCGTGGTCGACTTCGACGGTGACGGCGTGGTCGGGGAACGTCGTTTGAAGATCGATGGGGCCGGGCTTGGCTACCTGCTCGATGGCCTCACTCAAGATGACGCGGAGGTCTGTCCGCTCCCGCTGAAGCGCCAACTGTCCCGCATCCACCTTTGCCAAAAGAAGCAGCTGGTTCACGAGCCGGTTCATCCCCTCGGCGGATTCGCTTGCCACTTCAATGGCTTTTCGTCGGTCTTCCTCCGAGGCTCCCGGCTCCATAGCTGCGCTGGCGGCGAGCTTCATTCTTGTGAGCGGCGTTCTCAGTTCATGAGAGGCGTCGGCGGTGAATCGGCGCTGTTGCTCATAGGCGGTCTGCAGGTCTTGGAAGGACTTTTCCAGGCGGGCGATCATGGCGTTGATGGACTCGCCCAGTTCTGCGAATTCATCTTCGCCTTCGATAGGGATGCGCTGGCTCAAGTTGGTTTCTGAGATAGTCGTGGCGGCGTCGCGCATCGTGCCGATGGGGCGCATGGCTCGGTTGGTGAGGAACATCGCGCCAAGGGCGGCGGCGAGGAGGGCGCAGGGAAGGGCGATGGCGAGGGTCAGGGTTTGGGACCGCCAGAGCCGATCCAAGTCGCGGGTCTCCCGGGCAACCTGGACAATCGCCTGGACCTCGCCCTGTTCCAGCCAGGGCATGGTGTAGATGCGAATCCGCTCGCCCTCGAACTGGCCATCGCTAAAGAGGGGGCGGCGGTCGCGGATTGCCGTGTTCATCGCTTGAGGATCGAACGGAGTATCTCCCGGCTGGGACAAGGATTCTAGCTGGAGGTTGAAGTGCCTTGGCCGACGGAGGTTGGCGATTCGGAATCCCTCGGCATCCAGGCTCTGCGGTGGGTTGCCGGGAGGCTCTTGTCTTTGAAAAACCGGTGGCTCGATCTGGCCGAATCCCGGTCCACCTTGACCCCTTGGGCCGCCTCGTCGATCTGTTCCTCCTGGACCACGTGGACCTCCTTGGAAATCGGGCCCAAACGGGGGGCGGCGAGAGCGTCTTGCCTGTTCCTGTAGCTCCCGATCTATGGAAGCGGCGAGCCTATTCTGGTTGACCAAGAGGATGGCGAAGCCAAAGGCGATGAGCGTCGTCCCGAGAATGGCGACGTTCCAAAGGGTGAGGCGAACGCGGAGCGATTGGAAGCCAAGCCTCAGCCTTCGCCTCCCGACCGCCTCAGGGTGTATCCAAAGCCATGCACGGTGTGGATTAGTTTACGGTCTGGATCGGCGTCTACCTTCCTGCGGAGCGAGGTGACGTGGAAATTGACCGTGTTGTCCAGGCTTTCCTCATTGTTCCAAACGTCCTCCAGGATGACTTCCCGGGTGAGGATGCGGCCTTCGTTGCGGGCGAGGGCGACCAGCAGGCTGTATTCGCGAGGGGTGAGTCGGATTGGCTTGCCGCCCCGCTCGACCGTTTTGGCGTGGGTGTCGATGATGAGGTCCTCGATTTCGATCTTGCCCGTGCGGTGAACGGCGTCGCGTCTCAAAAGGGCACGGACCCTTGCCGTGAGCTCCCGGACGTCGAACGGCTTGGGCAGGTAGTCGTCCGCCCCGCCCTCTAGGCCTTTCACCCGGTCTTCGATGGAGTCTCGGGCTGTGAGCATCAGGATCGGCGTGGTGATTCCAGCCTGCCGAATCTCGTCGCACACCTCCCAGCCGTCCATTCGGGGGAGCATCACGTCCAGAATCACCAGGCCATAGCTCCGGCTCAAAGCCTCATCCAGCCCATCCTCCCCATTGCCCGCGACATGCACATCCAGCCGCTCCTTCTCCAAAGCCGCCGCAATCTGGCGGGCAATCTCCCTATCGTCTTCTACAAGCAATGCCCGCATGGCTTGCCTCCATGATACGCGGCGTTTGTGAGGAAGTTGTGAGTGTTTTTTTGTCCAAGTATTTGTCTCAAGGCTTGTCCTGTCTTGTCGGTTGCCTGCCTCAGGGTGCGCTTTCCTCAAGTCATCGCCGTCAACCGATCGCAACCCTGAGGCTACGAATTCACGGCCCAAGCCTCAGGGCTGTAGTTGGTGGTGGGCCAAACTGCCGCCACGCGCGCCCTGAGGCAGACCAAAACCCTGAGGCCGGCAAAGTTGTTCGACCGAGACATTCCGAAAGCGAAGGTAGTCACCTATAGCCTCTCCATCAGGAGCCATGATGTCCTAGTCTGTGTCCCCCAACTTTGTCCGCATTCTTGTCCCAGTTTTTGTCCTAACCGGTCAGAGGGCTAAAATGGGGGCGATGCGACGCGTCTTTTTTACCGCTCTCTTGCTGGTCGCATCGGTGCTTGCGCTCCCCCAGGAAATCCAGATCCGTATGATGGCGGGTGGGGGGTATGGGATCCCGCCCAAGGAGGCGACCGCTACCACCACCCAGGTTCGACGTGCGGTCTTCGAGGAGTTCCATCGTCAGAATCCCGGAGTCCGAGTTGTCAATGCGGGTGGGCTCACCCTTGCTGACGGGAGTCAGGCCGACAACATGTTCCTGATGTCCATGGCGGGGGACAAGGCGCCCGACCTCTTTTACGTCAACTTCCGCCAGTACTACACCTTCTTGGAGCAAGGCTTTGCCCGACCCCTCGACGACTTGCTAGAAAGAGACAAGGGCGTCATGGAGCGGGTTAATCCGACGGTCAAAAAGGTTCTTACCAGCTACGACGGCAAAATCTACGCGGTCCCCTTCTTCCAGGTCGCGGTTGCCCTTTACTACCGCAAAGACCACTTCTTGGAAGCAGGGCTCGATCCCGCCAAGCCTCCCAAGAATTGGGATGAGTTCTACGCCTATGCCCAGAGGCTGAGCCAGGTTCAAAAAGGGCGGTTTGGGTTCATCTTCTCCTCGCCTCCCGGCTACCACTGGCAGAACTTCCTCTATCAGGCGGGCGGAGAGGTGGTTGCCCCCACTGAATCCGGCGTTTGGCAGTCCCGGATTTTCTCGAAAGAGGCGGATGTGGCGGTTCAGTTTTTTCGGAAGTTGGTCGTCGAGAAGTGGAAGAACGACAAAGGGGAGATGGTTGGCCCGGCGGCTTCCATCACCACCAAGTTTGCCGACGACGTTCGCATGGGGAACACCTCCATGTGGCTCGCCTACACCAACGATGTTGTCCTGCAGAACAACGGCGATCTCTCGCCCTCGCTGATCGGGGTCAGCGCCCTTCCTGCCGGCCCGGCCGGAACCAGCAACGAGATCAATGCCGGGATGTGGGCCATCAATTCGCAGGTGAAGGACCCCAAGAAGCTGGAGGCCTGCTGGAAGTTCATCAAGTTCTTTGCCGGAGACGAGGCCGCCCGGATCAACACCGAGAAGATGGTGGAACTCGGTATGGGCAATCTGGTGAATCCAACGTGGCTGAAGAAGTTTGGCTATGAGGAGTATCTGGCGGACGTCGATCCCAGCTACGTCAAGGCGAACGAGGAGCTGTTTCAAACTGGCCACCCCGAGCCTTATGGCAAGAACTGCCAACAGATCTACTCCGTCCTGGACCAGGCCTTGGAGACGGCCCGACTTTATCCCGAAGCGGATGTAAGTGCCATCCTGAAGAGTTGCGAAGAGGATATGAACCAGAAGCTCTTGGGCTATGTCCCGCCCGAGGTTCTAGCCAAGCAGAGGGTTTGGGCGTTTGGCATTTTGGTGGTCCTGGTGCTGGGCGCGACCACTTGGGCGACCTTTGCGATCCGGAAAGCGATTCGCAACCAGCAGGTGGTAGATGAGCGCATCGTCGCTGGTTCCAAGCGGTCGCGCATCTACACCTTCATGGGCATCTGCCTCGCCCCAGCCGCCCTCAGCATCCTGGTGTGGGCCTACTATCCGCTTGCCCGAGGCCTGACCATCGCCTTTCAAGACTACAAGATCACCCAGGGAGCAACGTGGGTGGGATTGGACAACTTCATTGGCGTCTTCACCCAGCCGGTCTTCTACCAGTCGCTCTACAACAGCTTCCTCTACGTCTTCCTGCTCATCCTCATCGGCTTCTTCCTCCCGATCTTCCTGGCCCTCGCCCTCAACGAAATCCCGCGCGGCAAGGTCTTCTTCCGTACCGTCTTCTACCTCCCCGCGATGACCTCTTCCATCGTCATCGCGTTCCTCTGGAAGCAGTTCTATGACAAGACCGACCAGGGGCTGTTGAACGTGATCTTCGGTCCGATCATCGACCATGTCATCAATCCCGTGCGCGGTTGGTTTGGCGGAGACCCGTGGCCTTTGGCAAACGACTGGCTGGGCAATCCTTCGCTTGCGATCTTCGCGGTGGTTATTCCGGGGGTCTGGGCGGGAGCGGGGCCGGGGTCGATTCTGTACTTGGCGGCGCTCAAGAACATCAGCGAGGAGCGGTATGAAGCCGCCGACCTGGATGGGGCGAACTGGATTCAGAAGATCGTCTACATCACGCTTCCCGGTCTGAAACCGCTCATCCTCATCAACCTGCTCGGGGTCTTTGTCGCCGGGTTCAAGGCGATGGAGAACATCTTCGTCCTCACCCAAGGCGGCCCCCTCAACTCCACCCGAACCATCGGCCTGGAGGTCTGGCAGAACGCGTTTATGTATCTGAAGTTTGGCTACGCGACGGCGGCCGCATGGGTCATGGGCGCGATCCTAATCGGGTTCACGTTGATCCAGATTCGGTCGTTGCTGAAGATGCGGTTTACCACGGCGAAGATGTAGCGAGGTGGGGTGTGGCTTGTGGAATGTGTCTTGTCGTCTGACAGTTCACATTCCACAGGCCATATCCCACAAGCCACACGCAAAGGGTCCCGGACGGCCTGAGCCATCGGCCCGACCCTCCGATAATCCTCGTGGGCAATTGGGCCTTTCGGGTGGCTTTGACAAAACCTTGGAACCCCAAGCGCGTTTAGTCCTGTAGTGGTTGGCAAGACAACCCAAGACGGGGAAAAATGAAATGAGGATCTTCGATTACGAGGGGCAGAAAGATTTAACGGACGTGGCGATTTCACTGAGTCGCGACGAGGCCGCGGACCTGCTCATGACGCTGGAGCGCCTCGTAAAGCAGCCGAACCTCAGCAAGGTCTATCTGAGCCAGATCAAGGGCAATGTGATCGAGCGAGAGATTGCCGTCACGTTGGACTCCAAGGCCCAGCCCGCGCTCGCCAAGTCGGCATAAGTTCCACTTCCTAGTCCCTTACCGCGAAGGTGTCATCAGGCAGGAAGCTGGTGGAGGTGATCGCCAAGCCGAACTCTTCGTCGCTCTTGGCTCCCAACATTCTCTTGCACTCGGCCATCCCGGCTTGATCTCTTAGGGTGGTGTAGGCCGCGAGGCTTGAGTCCACCAACATCGACGCCGAGGGGCGGTCCTTTTGCCGAAAGTAGACCGTCGCAACTTGCAATTGAGTGCGAGCGATCCAGCGAGGATGGGCTTGGTTTTGCCAATGCGCCAGACATTCCTGGAGGGCGGCCATGGCTTCCGGATACAATCCTTGATCTCGCCAGACAAGCGCTCTGCGAGCTTGGATGTCTCGGTGCAGATCGGCTTCGTCCATCCCCTTCATTTCCTGCTCAGCCATTTCATACCACTTAAGGGCTTCGCCAAGGTCCCCCTGGTAGTGGGATACGGTGCCGAGCCCTCGGCAAGCTTGGACAATGTGGATCACATCACTGTATTTGCGACTGTCCTTCAAGCAATCGCGGAAGTACAGTTCCGCCTGTTCATAGTTGTGAAGTGCGGTCTCTATCTCGCCGAGGGCGTTCCAAATCACCGGACGCGCAACTTCTGCGCCAAGTTCGTTCTTGAAGATTAGGGCTTTTTCGTATTGGAGCTTGGCGGTTTCATAGTCTCCGTTTGCGGCCGCAAGATCGCCGGCAAGCATAAGGGTTTCGCTAAGGGCCAGCGCATCGCTGTTTAGACGCGCGATTTCGATTGCCTTGGCAAGGCGCGACCTCGCGTGAAGGTAATCCGCTTGACGATAGGCTTGGATGACCGACTTTACTTCCGCAAGGTATCTACCTTCCCAATCCCGCCCCATATTGGTTCGGGGGCCAAGCAAGTGGAACCCGGAAATTAGGAGGGCGGCTGAGCCAGCCAAGGCGCTGGCGAATATCCATCGCCCTGGCCAACTTCGTTTCCGAGGAGGGTCATCGAGGGAGTTCAGAGGAGTCTCTTCCAGACCTGCTTCGTCGGGTAAGTCATCTGGAGCAAACTCTAAATGGATGGGTTCGCAGTAGGAGTTATCCCAAGTCAGGCCAAGGTTCTTATAGACGAGGGTGAGGGTTGGACGATCGACGCCTGAGCCGCTCAGGATCTTCTGTGAGGTAACAAGGCTCACACCCAAAAGCCGCGCCTTTTCCTGCCGCGTGAGCTTTCCCGAGCCTGGATGATGACTCCACTCCTGCTCCAGGCGGTGATTCAGATGCAGAATGGCCTCCTTCTTAAGTCGAACGGCTCTCCTGCGTGTTTGCTGATTTGCGGCTATCCTTTCCATTCAGTCCCCTTTAGCTTACACCGAGACGATTTTATGCGGGAGTATCATTCTCCGTTTGGCACCTATTTCCAGCCTATTGGGCATGAAGGGAATAACAGGAGAGAGGTTGATTGCCAACGGGTTGTGCCACTCGTTTGAGAGCATCGATTTGCCCCTCCAAAAGAGTCAGGAGCCTTGCGGGCAGATTGAGGGACTCAGCCGTCGGTATGGCCGTGGCCAGGCAATGGGCGATCTCCCAGTCGGCATCCTGAAGCCTTGGCGATTCGATGGCTGACTCCTTGACCACGCTCCAGCCCGACCGTTCCAGCATGCGCAAAAGCTGTTCGCGGGAGATTGGTGACCGCACGTTAGCCTCGCTCTCGTCTTTGAACGCCTCGATCTGACCTTGGATGAAAATGGCGAGAAAATGGGGAAACTGGGCAAGGGACCGGGGCTTCATATCCCACTCCGCGAAGAGCAGCGCCTTGGACCATGGACGGATCTTCCTCAGCGTCTCTTCAAGCTGTTCCATGTCGGCAAAGTACCAGGAGGAGTGGGCCATCACCACGGCATCGAAGCTGTCGGTTGGAAAGTCGACGGTGGGATCCAGGACGTCGAAGCGGAGGTGAAAGTCGATGTGGTCGCCAAAGGGAGCCTGTTTTAGCAGGCCGGTGGCCTGGCCCAGGGTCATCGGCGCCCCATAGTCGGGCGACGCGATATCGACCGCCGTCACATGGCCTTCTGGTCCCACCACACGGGCCAAGAGTTCTGTCATGTCGCCCTGCCCGCATCCGATTTCCAGCAGCCTGAAGCCTTCTTGGATGGGCCAGGTCTCGACCAACCGCGCCCGATGATCCTGTTGAACGGCGCGAATCTCCTCAGTGGTTGCCATTGAGCGTGAAGTACACCGTGGTCCCTTTGTCCAGTTCCGACTCCGCCCAGACTTTGCCCTTGTGCCGCTCGATAATGCGTTGGACGGTGGCCAACCCGATGCCCGTTCCTTCGAAGTCTCGCCCATGCAGTCTTTGGAAGGGTTCGAATAGTTTGTTGTAGTACTGCATATCGAATCCCACCCCGTTATCCCGAACGAAGAACGCGTCGCCATCTTTGCCCACTTGGATGATCGAACATTCCTCTCGTGAAGAGAATTTGAGGGCATTTTGGAGGAGGTTGTCGAAGACGGCCCGCAACAGGCTCTCGTCGCATATCGCTGTGAGATCGGGTTGGATGTCAAGATCGACCGAATGGGTGTCGTTGCCGGCTTGCAAAGTGGCAAAGACCTCTTGTGAAAGTCGGCTGAGGTTCACATCAGTGGGGACCAGATCGTGGGAGATAAGTCGGGAGAGACGAAGGAGGTCGTCGATCAGGGTGGACATTCTACGGGTGGCGGATCGGATGGTGTCGATGTGCTCCTTTGCCTCATCGTCCAACTTGTCCCCGTAGTCCATCTCCAGGATTCGCGAGAAGCCATCGATGGCCCGAAGCGGTTGGCGGAGGTCGTGGGACACCGAGTAGGCGAAGGACTCCAATTCACGGTTGGCTCGCTGAAGGTCCTCGGTCCGCTCGTTGACCAGGGCTTCGAGGTCGGTGTTGAGACGTTTAAGCTGTGCCTCGGCATCCAGTTTGGCGGTGATGTCGGAAAAGGAGATGACCACATGCCGTTTGCCTGCCCCACCCGGATAGTTGATCGGCATTGCGTTGATCGATATCCAGGTGATCGATCCATCATCCCAACAGAGGCCGAGAACCTTGTCTTCCTGGGGTTCACCCGTGGCCCCCGCCAAAGCGGACGGGGTTTGGGAGGGGTCGCAGAGGCTTCCATCCGGGTGGATCATCTTGAAGTCGCGAGACGATAGACCGTGAAGCTCGCTTTCGCTAGCCCGAACGATCCTTTGCGCCGTGAGATTTGAGGTCAAGATGGTGTCATTCTCATCGTGAACCATGATCCCCTCAGACTGAACTTTGATAAGGGATCGGTAGAAGTTTTCACTCTCCCGGAGCTCTGCCTCCACTCGTCGCCGCTCGATCTCCGCTGCGGCATGAGAGGCGAAGAGTTGGAGTACGTCCGCTGGATGCAACGCCTCGTTGATCGGGCCGGTGTGGAGGACGACGATGAGGCCGATTGGCTGGCCAGTGGACGACTTCAGCGGCGCTCCCAAGTAGGCGTGGGCGCCGATTTCCACCAGCATATGGTCGTCGGGAAAAGCCTCCTGCACGTGCTCCCGGTAGAAGCAAACCCCATCTTCGTAAACCCTCTCGCAAGGAGTCCCTTTGACTTCGTAGGTGATGTTGTCGATGGGGTGCCCGTCCTCGGCGGAGGCCACCATCCGGGCGCTGGTCGCTCCGTCCTCGATGAACTCGCCGATGAACGCGTACTTGACTTCCAACGCGTCCGACAGAGCGAAGGTTAGCTGTTGAAGGTACTCGTCTCCGGTGCCTGAGGTTCGGCTGACGATGCGGGAGATCGTCTCGGTGATCCGCCTTAGCTCGGTCACGTCTTGGAGGATTCCAAAGCTGCCGACGATCTCGTTTGCCGAGTTGCGAACGGCGTAGGCGAAATCGTGAAGCCAACGGACTTGGTCGTCCTTGCGTTGAATCTTGTACTCGGCACGCCAAACATCGATCTCTCCGGAGCGATACTTAGTGACAGCCTCGTGATGGGACAGTCCGGCGAGATCGCCCAGTGGCTGGCTCGTCAGTAATTTGACGTTCCGCCAGAACTGGGTGCGAGAACCTTGGTAGGGAGCGCCCAAGACTTCCTCAAGGACGCTCAGGTTGGTTTGGCGATATTCGTCGGCCAGCAGGTCGTGGTGGTAGACGACCAGTCCAGCCGAGGAGACGACGCGCTGATAGTCGGCATGGGTTTTGGCGAGTTCTTGCTCGGCGAGAACCCGCGAGGTGACATCGAAGATCGCGCCTTCGATGGCCATGGCGTTGCCGCTTTCGTCCCGGATGATCTGCCCGACCCCTTCAATCCACTTGGTGTCGCCGGGCTGGTTCACGCGGTACTCGATGCGATAGTCCGTGCCGGATTCCAGCGCGTTCTGGACGATTCGTTGGCAGTAGGCGCGGTCCTCTGGATGGACTGATTCGAGAAAGCCCTGAAGATCGCCGCCCACGCGATCTCGGTCCACCCCCATCAAATCATAGGAGTTGTCGGTGCGGGTCACCAAGTCCTTCTCGATATCCCACCGCCAAAGGCCGATCCCGCCCCGAGTAAGGGCGGCCACTACCCAGTCGATCTGGGACACGGGCGTTTCCAGATTGGTTGTGGAAACGTCGGTTGGGTTCTTTTTGATCGTCATCAGGTACTTGTCCGAAAGTTTCTGGCAGGAGCTTTAACCCGCATCATACGCCGAAATGATAAGAATGTGAAGGCCTTTACCTTGGTCTTGCACCGTTTTTGTTTTGCATTTAACTCGTAGCAGGCGTCGGAACTCGGAAGTTGCACAGTTTTTCACAAATCAACTGAACCTTGCCCCCGGCATCATGTCAAGCGAGAGCGGCCCGAGTGTTTTGTCTTGGAAGAATGCTCTATGCCGCGAAGTCGAACCACCCCACCCGCTTGTAGGTTGGGAAGAAGTTACAGGTGGGCGAGGTCCTTCGACTCGTGGCAAGCTCGCGGCCAAGCTACAAGCAGCACCGCTGTGCTGGCTCAGGATGATGCCGTACGACAAGGGAAATTGTGAGAAGATCTCCGCAATGCCGTAGCACCGTCCCTCCCTACCCTGCCAATGCCGTGAACGCCGCCGATGGGGTGTGGAGGAATCGGACTTTGGGGTTTTGCTTTTCCAGGAAGGCGCAGCTCCATTCGGTGGCGACCAAGACCACTGGCTTGCCGTCGTTGTCGTCCAGCCGATACGCCGACTCGCCCCAATACACGCTCTGCAAGGCGTCTTTGTCCGCTTCTAGCCACCGGATGATCTCGTGGTGCAGGGGCTCTAGCGACGTCTTGACCCCGTATTCGGACATCAAGCGGTGTTGCACCACCTCGAACTGGAGCTTGCCGACCGCGCCCAGGATCGGGTCGCGGCGGTGGGCTCGGGTGTCCCAGTAAAGTTGGATCAGCCCTTCCTGGGAAAGCTGGACGATGCCCTTCTCAAAGTGCTTCAGCCGCGCCACATCCATATTCAGCAGCCGAGCGAAGACTTCGGGGACGAACTCGGGAACCTCGTCGAACTTGATCTTGGAGTTCGTGGTCACCGTGTCGCCAAGCTGGAACGCGCCGGGATTGGTCAGGCCCACGATATCGCCAGGGTAGGCAGTCTCCACGGTCTCCCGCTCTTGGGCGAACAGTCTCTGGGGTCGGGAGAGCTTCAGCTTCTTAGCCGAGCGTTGATTCAAAGCCTCCATATCCTTCTCGAATACGCCCGACACGATCCGCAGAAACGCGATTCGGTCCCGGTGGTTTGGGTCCATGTTGGCTTGGATTTTGAAGACGAACCCGCTGAAGGCCTCCGCCTGCTGGTTTTGGGTCAGCTCGTCCATCCGCTTGATCGGGTTGGGAGCGACCTGGATGAAGGAGTCCAAAAAGAGACTGACGCCGAAATTGGTGAGGGCGGAGCCGAAGAAAACGGGAGTCAAGTCGCCCGCCAGAACGCGCTCAAGATCAAACTCCTCTCCCGCAATGGAAAGCAGTTCGATGTCCTCGATCAGTTTGTCAAAAAGCTCCTGACCCAAAACGCCGGAAAGCTGAGGGTCGTCCAGCGACATCGTCTTGGTATCGACGCGGGTGGAGCCGTGGGCGACTTTCTCGTACAGATGGACCGTGCGGCTCGCCCGATCGCAGACCCCCTTGAAGTCCGCCCCCTGCCCGATGGGCCAGTTGATCGGGACGCTCCGAATCCCCAGGCTTTCCTCCAGATTGGCCAGGATGGCGAGCGGCCCGGGGCCTTCGTGGTCTAGTTTGTTGACGAAGGTGAAGATCGGGATGCCACGTTGTTTACAGACCGCGAACAGCTTCCGAGTCTGCGTCTCCACGCCCTTCGCGTTGTCGATGAGCATCACCGCGGAGTCGGCGGCGGTGAGGGTGCGATAGGTGTCGGCGCTAAAGTCGTCGTGGCCAGGGGTGTCCAAAAGATTGAGGACATGGTCGTTGTACTCAAATTGAAGGACAGTGGAGGTGATGGAGATCCCGCGTTGCTTCTCCAACTCCATCCAGTCGGAGGTCGCCTTGCGCTGGTTATGCCGGGCCTTCACCGACCCTGCCAACTGAATCGCGCCTCCGTAAAGCAGGAGCTTTTCGGTAAGCGTGGTCTTTCCGGCGTCGGGGTGGGAGATGATGGCGAAGGTTCGGCGTCGCGCCGCTTCGCGTTGGATTTCAGTGAGGTGCATGAAAGTCTGGTGAGGAGTGGCCCTTGAAATTATGGCGGGTTCAAGCTATGGATAGGGACCGATGGACCGCCGATCTCCAGATCGGCACACTTGTCCAAGTCGCCGGCCCGTAAGATTGAGCCTACGCGGCCCGCTTCAAAGCAAGATCGAGGTTGGCAAAAAGTTCCTCTGCCGTCTCCGAGAGCTTTACGGCGTCGAAATGGCGGAAGTCGCCGAAGTTGCTGGCGAGCTTGAGCCACTGCTTCAGCCGGACCACCGGGCGGGCGGGGTTGGGGCCTTTGAACTCTTCGGTGTAAGCAACCAGGCTTCGCAGGATGGACTCCCAGGTCCAAGCCGGGATTGGGCCGGAGGTGAGGCCGAGTTCCCGGGATATCTGGTAGGGCAGGGAGGGGTTGGCCAGGGCGCTTCGGCCGATCATGAAATGGAGGCAGCCGGTTTCGTCTTGGCACCGGCGAAAATCATCCAGGCTCCAGATGTCCCCGTTCGCCACCACCGGCAACCCCAGCCGCTCCCGCACCTCGCCAATCGGCTTCCAAAACACGGGCGGCTGATAGCCTTGGGCCTTGGTGCGGGCGTGGATGGTAAGCCAACTTGCCCCGCCTTCTGCCGCCATTGCCGCGTTCTCGTGGATAGCGTCGATGTGGTCCCAGCCCAACCGCAGCTTGGCGGAAACCGGGATGTCCAAAGGAACCGCCTCTCGGACCGCCGAGACGATCTCCCGAATCCGGCAAGGGAATTGGAGCAGAGTCGCGCCGCCGTCGTTGCGGTTGACGGTCGGGGCCGGGCACCCGAAGTTGATGTCGATAGAGTTCGCCCCCGCCCGCACCGCGTTCCGAGCCGAGATTGCCATATTCTCCGAGTCGCCGCCCAGAATCTGTACTTGCACTGGCATCCCGTCCTTAGTCTTGGCCCCGTCGTTCAACTCGGGCACGTCGCGGCGGAAGACTTTGGTCGGGATCACCGAAATGCTGACCCGCAGGAATTCGGTAACCGCATAGCTGAAAACCCCCGTCGCCCCCTGCAAGGCTCGCATGGGCGCATCGGTGATTCCGTCCATCGGCGCGAGGGCCAAGGCAGGGACGTTGGGTTTCAGCATGGGGACCGCTCTATTGTGGCATCCATAGAAGTGGCATGGGCAGCCTGCCCATGTGTCCCATGGCCTGCCAGGCCATGGCAGAGTTCGGTGGCCCTCTGTGTTTTTCGGCGGTTTAAAAAAACCACCGAGGACCGCCGAAGGATGATCCGGGTCAGATTTTTCGAGCCCTGGGCTTCTCGATCGTCAGCCACACCCAGAAGCGGAAGGCGACGATGAGGAGGATCACGGGAACAACGACCAACCAGGCCACTCTCAAAAGGAAGACCAACAGGATGAGCGCAAGGAGGGGTGGTTGGGCGGCGATGGCGATGGGCAGATGATCGGGCGGCTTGAAGACAAGGTCGATCATTAGGGCGATGTCGAGGAGAATCAGATTCAGCGATTCGCGAAAGGGCAGAACCTAATTTTCAGGCAGGACGGCGTTGTGAGCGGTCTGCTCGGCGGCAGTTGCAAGAAGGCGTTTCTGTTCGGCCTGGGTCAAAGGCACCAGCTTGCCATCCGCACTCCAAGTCATCGGCTCGATGCGATCTGGATCGTTCAGTTCCCGTGCTTTTTGTAGGGGATTGGGCTGGAGGGCACGGAGAAGGTCGGAGGAAACTGAGACTGCGGCGGGTCGTGGGTCCCAACCGCATTTAAGTACAAATGAGCCCTGACCTGGCAGGTCAGGCGTGGCATGGGCAGGCTGCCCATGCCACGCCTGTGCCAAAATCAAACCATGACCACCGTCCGCGTCTAC
This sequence comes from uncultured Fimbriimonadaceae bacterium, assembly GCA_964501275.1. Classification (GTDB taxonomy): domain Bacteria; phylum Armatimonadota; class Fimbriimonadia; order Fimbriimonadales; family Fimbriimonadaceae; genus 55-13. Next base: position 71,535 of record CAZCSP010000003.1, read on the forward strand.
GTCACCCTCAAGCCCTCCCTCCTCGATTCGGCAGGAAGAACGGTGGCGGGCGCTTTGCAGAAGCTGGGCTATGAGGAGTTGCAGGAGGCGCGGATCGGCAAGATGATCGAACTGAAGCTTTCGGAGTACAGCGAGGCACGGGTGAAGGAGATGTGCGACAAAATCCTCGCCAACCCCGTCATCGAAGACTATCGCATCGAGGAAGTGAAAGAGGCGGTGGGAGCTTGAGAGGGGGAAGCGGTTTTTCGACATTGCGGCACTTCGGCGTTGCGGAATGCCATAACACCGTAATGCCGCAAAGCCGTCCCCCCGAGGTGTCTCCATGAAAGTCGCCGTCCTTCGATTCCCCGGGTCCAACTGCGACCAGGACGCTTACCACTCCCTGCGCGACGACGTGGGCGTGGGGGCGGAGTATGTTTGGTATGAGGACACCTCGCTCCAGGGCTTCGACGCGGTGTTCCTTCCGGGTGGGTTCAGCTTTGGCGACTACCTGAGGTGCGGGGCGATGGCGAGTCGCGCGCCGATTATGGAAGAGGTCCGGCGATTCGCCAATGAAGGGCGGCCCGTCATTGGCGCTTGCAACGGGTTCCAGATACTCTGCGAAGCTGGCCTACTTCCCGGCGCGCTCCTTCTGAACGAGAGCCAGAAGTTCGTGTGCAAGCATGTCTATCTGCGGGCAGAGAACCGGACGAGCCTTTGGACGCAAGGAGTGGATCGGATCATTCGCATCCCGGTGGCCCACGGTGAGGGGCGATACATTTGTGATGCCGATACGCTCAAAAACCTGCACGATACTGAACGAATCGCGTTTCGATACGTCGATAGTGTAGGGAACGCGACCCTCGATGCCAATCCAAACGGCTCGACGGAGAATATCGCGGGCGTATTGAACGTAAAGGGAAATGTGCTGGGGCTGATGCCTCACCCGGAAAGGGCCACCAAGGCGATTCTTGGCTCCACCGATGGCATGACGATACTGAAAGCGTTGACAATGGTGGGAGCAGGTCTTTAGACTAGTCCAAGTTCGCCTATAATTCTGGTAGTAATCGGACAGATGGTAGTGATTCGCGCAGTTTTGGCATTGGCGATCCTGATGGGATCGGTGACGGCGTTTGCCGAGAAGAGAGTTCTCGGCAAGCTGGGCCAGACCACAGAAAAGACCTTGATCTACGCCTCGATGAGCACCAAGGCAAGGGTCTACTATCGGGTCAAACCGTATGAGTACTTGGTGGTCACTGATGCGTCGAAGGGCAACTGGATGCGGGTGCTTCTCAAGAATGGCCAGTACGGCTATGTGCAATCCGAAACCGTCGCCAAGCTGCCGTATGAAGTCACCACGGAAGTCAATGCCCAACCCCGGACCAGTCGGGGCAATGCGATTGGCAATAACAGCTCTCGAGGTATCGCGGCCGAAAGGGGTCTTCAGTTCCGCGGTACTCCCTACGTCTGGGGCGGTAACGACATGTACAAGGGAGTCGACTGCTCCGGCTTCGTGAAGAATCTGTTTGGCGACGTTGGCGTCAGCCTTCCCCGCACCGCCGCCGAACAGGCTCTGGTTGGCCAGCCGATCACCCGATTGGAAGACCTTCAGAAGGGCGACCGGCTCTACTTCTGGGAAGCCAAGCGCAACAAGATCGGCCACACCGGCATCTACCTGGGCAACGGACTCTTCGTTCACTCCAGCCGGGGCAAGAACGGTGTCAGTACCGATTATCTGGGCGCTCCCAATTGGCTCAAGATTCTTGTTGCGGCCCGACGCTAAAGATTCAGAGCGATCCCAAGGCCGACAGTCAAGACAAAGCTCACGATCTGGAGAGCCAAAGCCACCCACGCCAATATCTTGGCGCCGTTTGCCCCCGGATTTCCGGCATCTTGAGCCTTCTTAGCATAGACCAGGCCCAGGATCGGGAAGACAATGCCTACAAGTCCGCAACCCCCACAGAGCCCGCCTCCCATACACATCACCAAGCCAATCGCCGCAAAAACGTAGGCGAGTGTGAGGTCGTTTTGGCTGGAGTTGATGCCAGCCGCTTGCCCTGGCCGTTGGTACTGGCCGTAGGGCTGAGGAGGACTCATAGTGCCGGGAGCCGGAAAAGGAGTTGGCGGTTGGGGTGTTGCCACTTGCATCCCCGGAACGGAACTCGCGGGCATCCGCTGGCCCGTCCGGGCGTCCTCCAGCATGGTATTGGCCAACACCCGACCTTCCAAAGCCCATTGGTTCAAGAGGTTGACATCGGCTGGCCCGAACTTCTGCCCGTCTGGTAGCACCACGAAATACATAAAGACCTTGCGCCCATTATGCCAAACGGAGAGCCGCGCACTGGGGTTTCGGGGCGTAGGGACTCATAATATCGAGAGAACCTATGGCACTTCAACAAGGACCGTCCTGGTTCCGTCGACAGGCGGCGCCCATCACGCTCGGGATCATCGCTTCGGTAATCGCGTTCGCTCTATTCTGGTGGTTGACCGGGGCAAAGGGCATCGAGAATCTCGTGGTTGCGCCAGGCTGGTCCGCCAAGCCATGGGTCTTGCTGGCCTACCCTTGGGCTCAGATGCCGTTCACCACCGGTTTCGCGCTCCTTGGCTTCGTCTTCCTCATCTTCTGGACTTTTTGGGTGGGAGGATCGACGGAACGCGACCTGGGACCGGTCAAGTACTTGCTCTTCTGGCTGGCGATGATTCTGCTTCCGGCCCTGTTTGTGGGTCTGATCGGTCCTGCGCTGGGTAAGCCGTTCGTCGTCGCAGGTATGTGGCTGCCGATAGCCGGGATCACCATTGCCTGGTGTACCCGCAACCCCAACCAGCAGATCATGCTCTATGGCATCATCCCTGTGTTCGGCAAATGGCTCGCGTGGATCACGGTCGGAACCACGATTATCCTCTCCGGATTCGGCAATCCGCTGCTCGGCATCGTCTCTGCTCTCCACCTGCCGATCGCCTGGCTGTTCGCTTCGAACCGAATCCCAGGCTTCACCTACTCTTACGGCGGATCGTCATTCCTGAAGCCCAAGGCAACCGACAACCGATTCCTCAAGAAGACCGAGCGGATGGACAAGCGGTACTACGAGGATGTGAAGAAGCGGGAGACAGAACGCGAGGAGCGGGAAAAGCTAAGAAAGCTCTTTGAATCCAGCCTCCGTGATGACAAGGATGATACGGGGACGGGATAGGCGAGAGGCGTTGGATCGTCGGCATTAGGTTTTGGGTCTTGGGTGTTAGTTTCAATGCCAAAACCCAAAACCCAAAACCCAAAACCCAAAACCCAAAACCCAAAACCCAAAGCCCAAAACCCAAAACCCAAAACCCAAAACCCAAAGCCCAAAACCCAAAGCCTAATCCCTAAAATAAAACTCCGCCATTTCCACCTGCGATTTTGGAGAGTAGTAGGCCACCATCGATTCTCTAGCCCGGGCCGACATTGTAGGTCGGAGCTCGGGTTCATTCTTTAAGCGCATCACTTTCTGGAAGGCCTCCTCGTTGTCCTGAAAGAGAAAGCCGTTCTCTCCATCCTGGATCAGGTGGACGTACCCTCCACGATTCTCCGCCACGACCGGCACCCCACAGGCCATCGACTCTGCCACTACTCTGCCAAAGGCCTCGAAGAGATCGGCGCGGGTGCGATAGAGGAAGCAGTCCAAGCCAGCCAAGAAATCAGGGGCGGGGATGGCTCCGGCCGGTAGCAGCTCCACGCGGTCGTCGGCGATTATATCCTTCTGGCTGACCCCCCCCATAATCCTCACTTTGCAACCGGCGTCGACCAGCCGTCGGTAGAGTTCGGGGTCGTTGGCATGGTGTTTCTCGGGAACATCCCGGCTATACCGGCCCACCACGAACCCGTCGTGTGCCTTCGCCCTGGGCTGAAACAGATCCAAACTGATCGGCGACTGGTGGATGGGGCCTGGATATTGGGGAAACCGGCTCTGGAACTCTTTTGCCTGATAGCAGACATCGACGTGGGCTACCCCCGCCGAGCGAATCCCTTCCACCACATGTTCCAGGCGATCATAGTCGGGAGTGTTGAAAAAAACGATCACCCGATTTGGCCGAGCCGACCGAAGCCACGGCCCGATTCCAAGGAACACCCCGACGAATACGATATTCCCGCTCTTGGGAAACACCCCCCGCTGAGGCTCGATCCCCCGAATCGGGTAGCGACCCACAAACGCCGGATCAACCTTGTACTCGGTCCAGAGGGTGACGTCGGTGTAGGCCGAGAGAATCTCAAACAAACTCAAAGCATGCCACTCGCTTCCGCCGACGGCGCTGTGGAAGGAGCTCACGATGTGGACGGGTTGGAGCATGGACGGTAGTGAGAATCTAGGTTCAGCGCGTCAAAGGAACAAACTCGATCCTTCCGCCAACCGCCCGGACATACTTAGCGATCCGGTCAAGAGAAACCCTCGATGGATCGCGCTCGATCTCTGCAACGCGAGGCTGAGGCACCCCCATCGCGGTGGCGACTTCAGATTGCGTCATCCCTGCATCGCGTCGCATCTTCGCAAGCGCAAGGCTGGCTTCGGCCTTGGCCCATTGTTCTGCAAAGACCGGGTCCGTTTGGGCGCGCTTTGCAATGAAATCATCTAAAAAGTCTCTTTCACTCATTCTTTGACCTGCCTCCTAGCATTCTCTGCCGCTGCCTCGCCTACCCCAACCTATCAGGATTCAACCCCTCCAACTCCGGCAGCACAAACAGCCCATCCTTCCGCACCAGCTTCCCATCAAACCAAATCTCCCCGCCCCCATACTCGGGACGCTGGATCAGGACGGTGTCCCAGTGGATCGAGCTCTTGTTGCCATTGCCTCCGGGCGGGTCGTAGGCGTTGCCGGGGGTGAAGTGGAAGGAGCCAGCGATCTTTTCGTCGAAAAGGGTGTCCTTCATGGGGTGGAGGACATATGGGTTGAAGCCCAGCGCCCACTCGCCGAAGTACCGCGCCCCTTCGTCGGTGTCCAGAATCTGGTTGATCTTCTCGGTGTTGCCTCCCGCCGAAGCCTCCTCGATCCGCCCGTTCTTGATGACGTACCGGATGTCCTTGAACTCTGTGCCCTCGTAAAGGGAGACGGTGTTGAACTGCACCACCCCATTAACCGAATCGCGAACTGGGGCGGTGAAGCATTCGCCATCCGGGATATTGGCCTCCCCGCAGCAGGGCACCGATCCGATGCCTTTGATCGAGAAGCTGAAGTCGGTCCCCGGCCCCTTGATCTCCACCCGGTCCGTGCGGTTCATCAGGTCGGCCAGAGGCTTGCTCGCTTCTTGCATCTTCCGATAGTCCAACGTGCAGACTCGGAAGTAGAAGTCCTCAAACGCCGGGGTGCTCATCCCCGCCGCCATCGCCATGCAGGGATTAGGCCAGCGGAGGGCGACCCACTTGGTCTTGGGAACCCGGACTCCAAAAACCACTGGCGTCGTGTATTCCTTGCTCCAGAGCCGCATCTTCGCATCCTCAACCTCGGAGTTCTCCAGAGGGTTGGGAGTGCCGCGCAGGGCGATGTAGGCCGTCATCTGCTCCATCTCATACTTCTCAATCGCCGCGATGGTCTTCACGTTCGCCTCGGTCAGCCCGTGCATGATCTGGCGACGGATAAGGCCGGACTCCAACCGAACCGCGACCTGTGCCCCCTTGCCCTGCACTACCCGCACGACCTCCGCCACGGCTTCATCGGGAATGTCGAAAGCATGGATCAGGACCTTGTCGTCGGGGGTGAGCTTGACAGAGTGGTTGACTAAGAGTTCGGCAAGTTGCGTCACGCGCGGATCGAGCATAGGGACATTTTGCCCGGAATTGTCGTAAAGTGTTTAACGTGGCACGCACAGCAGTCCTCTCATTCGTTATCGCTTCGGCTCTGATGGCAGGCGGGTGCGTCCAAAATGCTCCCACCCCCGAGCCCGCTCCGACCGTCCAGTCCACGCCTCAGCCTCCTCAGGGCGGGGGCGGTGGAGTCACTCCCATGTCTCCCGGCGTCGGCGGCCTTTCCCCAGTCACGGGTGCGGAGAGTGTGCAGGGCGGCGGCAGTGCGGTTGGCTCAGTGGCGAAGGATAGGGCCAGGCAAGCGGCGGCTGGCGCCGGCGCGCCCGCCGGCATGGGCCAGATGGGCGGCCTAGAGGGCGGCGAATAGGGTCGCAAAGCTTGTCTGTAAGTTCAGCTACTTGCCACGGCGTCATCCTGAGCGAGCCAGAAGCAGTTTGTATTGAGCCGCCTGCTGGTCGCGAGTCGAAGGACCTCACCCGTTCGCAGGTTCTTCCCAACCTAGCGCTCAGGCAGTTCCGCTCACCATGACGTCGTACTACAGACATTGGGGAGGCGCTTGATCTTGGGCACAAACTCTCAAGAGCGAGGTTTTCTCGGTCGGCAGGTCGGGGCGATGATCCGGCGGTCGGTCCGCAAGCGGTTCCACACCGTGCATTGGACGCCTCCCAACTTTGAGCTAAAGCCTCCCTGCATCTTCGTACCGAACCACCACGGCTGGTTCGACGGCTATCTGATGTTCCACGTCGTCTCCCAACTAGGGATTCCCACCCTCGATTGGATTCAAGAGTTCGACGCCTTCCCACTCTTCGCCAAGGTGGGAGGGATGCCCTATCCCCTCCACGACCTGCGTCGGCGGGCGGCGACGGTCAAGCGCACCATCCGCCTGATGCGCGAGGAAGGCTGGTCCCTGCTCCTCTTCGCCGAGGCCCACCTCCATCCCCCGCCTAATTTGCTCCCTTTCGGCAAGGCTTTGGAGGTCGTCGCCTCAAAGGTTCCCCAAGTCCAGGTGATCCCGGTGGGGATTCGCTACGAGATGTCGATGCACGAGCGTCCCGAGGCGTTCATCTCCCTGGGCCTTCCCGTGGAACCGGGCGAAGGATTGGCGGAGCGAACGCGGGCCGCCGTGGCATCGCTCCTGGCAGAAATGCCACGAGACCGGGACCAGTACGAAGTCCTCGCCCAAGGAACCCTCGATGTGAACGAGCGATGGGACATGCGTCGGATTGGTAGGTCGAGTAATAAACCTTGACATCAGAACCCTTCAGTGGTTCTCTGTGGCCATCGGTGGATTTTCCAGCAGAACGCATGATGTCTTCACCGAGAGCCGAAGTGCTTCAAAGCTGGCGAGGCAGAAGGCTGATCACCCAGATCACGATTGCGGCGACCGGACCCACATAAACCGTCGCCCAGATCGCGCCCCAGAAAAGGGAAAGCCCGAGCCGCCCTTCGCAGTGGTGGTCGTCGTTCACGGCCCGGGCAAACATTCCGCCAATGGACGCAAAGAGCAGCAAGGCGATCGCGGGAACCACGAACTCGATCAGGACCAAGAACGCCAATCCCAGCAGGAGGAACGCGATAATGGCCATAAAGATCGTTAAGCAACCTTCGTCAAACCAACACCCGGCATCCCAAGGTGGGTTTAGCCACTCAAGCCAAGACTTGGTCCTTTCCCCACCGTTGCCGATCCAATCCGCATCGTCCTCTACCTTGTGGCCCCGGAACAGGAGCACGGTGATCGCAATCACCCAAACCAGCCACCAAGTTCCCAGAACAAGCTCCGCCTCGATCAACCGGGGCAGCCTCGACGCCACCGGAATCAGAACCGCCGAGAGAATCAGGCACAGCGAAACCAACAGCACAATCGGCTTGCGAGATACTTTTGGTCGTTGTGGCGGTTGCATCAAGTTGATGCTGATATACGGGTCGTGTCCAAGGTGCGTTGCAGGCCCGACCCTTCTGAAATACAAAAAGCAGGCTCAAGTTTCTGAACTTTCAATATATAATGAAAGTATGAAGTCGGCGATCTACGTCGAGGCGCATATCAAAGGGGACCTGGAGGATGTTTGGGAGAAGACCCAAAATCCGAAGCTCCATGAAAAATGGGACTTGCGGTTCTCCCAGATCGACTACCTTCCGCATGACTCGGGCAAGCCCCAACTGTTTGAGTATCGGACTCGAATAGGACTGGGGCTCGAGATAGGGGGCCAAGGCGAAACCGTCGGGCAGAAGCTGGACAGCGCGTCCCGCACCTCAGCCCTGAAGTTCTGGTCCGACGATCCGCGCTCCTTGATCCGCGTCGGATCTGGGTATTGGAAGTATGAGGCGAGTCAGGAAGGCGTTCGGTTCTACACCGCCTACGACTACAAGACCCGGTTTGGAGCATTGGGACGTTGGGTGGACCGCCTCCTGTTTCGACCCTTGATCGGCTGGGCGACGGCTTGGAGCTTTGACCGCCTTCGGATTTGGATCGAGGACGGGATCGAGCCTCGAATCTCATTTGAGCGAGCCCTCACCCACGCTCTTTGCCGAGGCGCCCTCGCCTTCACTTGGCTCTATCACGGCTTGGTACCCAAAATTCTCTTTCCGAGCGTCAACGAGCTGCAGATACTCCGTTCCGCCCCGTTGATGTCGAACGCTAGCCCCTCCACTGCCGCCTTTGTTGGACTTCTTGAGGTGGCTTGGGCGGTAGCTCTTTTGCTCACTTGGAATCGGCGCGGAGTGTTGGGAGCCAACGCCATCCTCGCCCTTGGTCTCAATGCGGTTGTCCTCTGGCAACCCTCGACCCTGACGGAGCCTTTCACCCCCGTCACTCTAAACCTATGCATGTTCACGCTATCGATCGTCGGCTGGCTTGCGAGCCGCAACTTGCCCTCAGCGAGACGCTGTCTGAGAAAGCCTCCTCAGGAAAATCCATCTACCAGGAAGCGATGGGAGCAGAGTTCGACCGTCTGCATCCGATGATTCAGCGAAGATTCGGCTTCAGCAGCGCCGACCAGGTCGCTTCCATCGGCAAGGGCCGGATGTCGTCGGTAAGGCATGGACGCCTATTCACCTACCCTTTCCTGCTGTGCGGAAGTTGGCGCAGGATTATGTTTCCAGAGCAGGGGACGGACATTCCTTTCCAGATCGAAAACTACGCCTATCGGGATGAGTTGGGCCGAGAAACCGTGACGTGGATACGGAAATTCGCAACCCGCAAGCCACGCCGGTTCGACGCCTATATGATTCTTAGCTCCGAGCGGGGCCACATCGTGGACTACCTGGGGACTCACCAGCACTTGGCGGTGGACCTGCATTTGAGCGTTGCAGGCAATGGCGGCCTGCGGTTGATCTCTGGCGATCAACGATTCTACGAAGGGTGGCTCGGCTTCAAGTTTCCCCTCGCCTTCAGCGGTATTGCCGATGTGTGCGAATGGTACGACGACAACTTGGACAAGTACCGGATTCGCGTAGAGATCACCAACAAAACCTGGGGATTCCTCTTTGGCTACGAGGGGACGTTCGACGTAGATTGGCGGAAAGTAGAACCAAACTACGTTCCCCAAGACTTGCTTCCGAGAAGGGTTGAGCGCAGGGAATGAAGTCGTTACGTCCTTGTTGAGCACCTCGCTCCCGCTGCGGTTCATCTAAACCAAACGCCGCAAAACCCTAAAACCGCAACGCCGTCCCCAAAAAGGCTGTATAGTATATATATGTCTACCATACAGGCATCGCTGTTTGAGTTGCCGCAGGTGCGGACGCCGACTCGGCATGGGCGCACTTTTGTGCGGTCTGTGGAGGTGAAGTCGATTCTCACCCGGCCGACGGGGCGGATCAAGGACTTCGACTACTCCCTCAACCCCTACCGAGGCTGTGGGTTTGGGTGCAGCTATTGCTATGCGGCGTTCTTTGTCCCCGACGACGTGAGCCGGGATGCTTGGGGCGAGTGGGTGGAGGTCAAGGAGAACGCAGTCGCTTCCTTGGCAAGGCACAAGGACCTGGGAGGGGCGAAGATTCTGATGAGTTCGGCGACCGATCCATACCAGCCTCTGGAAGCGGTGACCGGGCTGTCGAGGGCGATTCTGGAGCATCTGGCGGATCGATTTGATCAGCCGGAGTTGGTGATCCAGACGAGAGGCCCCTTGGTCACTCGCGACATCGACGTCTTCAAGCGATTCAAGAAGATTCGCGTCAACATGAGTGTAACCACCGACAGCGACGAAATCCGAAAGCGCTTCGAGCCTGCTTGCGCCAGCATCGAGCGGAGGCTGGATGCGCTACGGGAATTGATTGCGGCGGGGATCAGCATCGGCGTGAGCGTCTCCCCCATGCTTCCCATCGAAGACCCCATCGGCTTCGCCAGAACCCTCCGCGAACTCAAGGCCGACCGCTATTGGATGTCCTATTTCCATTCGGCAGATCGACTGTTTGCCAGCAACACGGGCAAGAAGGCGCTTGAGATCGCCAAAGAGATGGGCTGGAATCAGGCCAAGTTCGAGCGGACTCGGCAGGTGTTGGAGCAGTTGGTGGCAACGGGCTTTGGGCACTAGGCGTTTGGTTTTGGGCGGTCTGCCTAATTGCCCAACACCAAATGCCTAGTGCCAGCCAGTAAAATCCGCCCGATATGTTGACGACGCGAACGGGTGGTTTTTCGATTGGGTTTCGGCGGGGTTGGAGTGATTGGCAGAAGGACTTGGGGGCCTTGATCGAGTGGGCCAAGGCGAATGAGCTGGGAGTGATCGACTTGGGTCGGGATGGCGATACTTCAGCTAAACAGGTTACCGATGCCGGGCTGAAGGTGGGATCGGTTGATCTGGCTGAGTGGCAGTCGATGATCTCTGCCGACCCGATCAAACGGAAAGACGCGGTGCAGAAGAATGCCGCTTATGTCGAGGCCTGTGCGGTGGGCGGGGCTTACAACCATTTCCTGGTGATGTTGCCCGAGGACGCCAGCAAGCCGAGGAGCGAGAATTTTGGTTATATGGTCGAGAGCCTGAACGAGCTGGCTCCCCACTTGGAGAAGCATGGAGCCAAGCTGGTGATCGAGGGTTGGCCGGGGCCGGGGGCCCTATGTTGCACGCCGGAGGGCTACCGGGCGTGCTTTGAGCAGTGTCCCTCCAAGTCGATTGGCGTCAACTATGATCCCTCTCACTTGGTAAGGATGGGGATAGACGCGATCCGGTTTGTGGAGGAGTTCAAGGATCGGGTCTATCACATCCATGGGAAGGACACGGAGATCATCGACGATGCTCTCTATGAATTCGGGACCGAGCAGCCGGCGACTTTTGCCAAGGGCCACGGCTTTGGGGCGCACCATTGGCGGTACACCATTCCGGGCCATGGCGGAATCCGGTGGGGAAGAGCGTTCCAGGTTTTGGCCGAGAACGGCTACCAGGGCGCGGTTTCCATTGAGTTAGAGGACGAGAACTTCAATGGCTCTGAGGCCGGAGAGAAGCAGGGGATTCTGTTTGGAGCGGCGTTCTTGGCGGGGGTGTAAAGGTTTTGCTCGTAGTCGTCGCTCCTTCCGGAGTCCAAAGTTCGGATCCTCAGACTCCAAACGGGTAGAGCCTACAATCTCAAACCCCTCCATCCCCAACCCCTTCCTCCCCGACCTTCGGGGGAGGAAGGGGCTTTCCGGACTCCCTCTCCTCCAAGACGAACCACTTGGAAGAGGGGGAGTCTTCAACCCTAATCTGCCGTCTTTTCAATCGCAATCGACAACTGGTTGGTGAAGCGGTATTTCAGCTTGGTAGCCCGGGTGATTTCGTCGAGGGCGTATTTGAGGGAGGTGTTGATGAGGAAGGCGTCCAGCTTGAAGGCGGGGACGTCCTCAGCGATCTCGATACTGACTCCGGCTTGCTTGGCCAAAAGGTCCATCACCTCGCGAATCTCCCTCTTCTGTAAACGAGTCGTCACGCGCTTGGCGAGGACGGTGGTGGGGAGAGTTCCCTTTGGCTTGGCGGGCTCGGGCTTGGCAGCCGGGAGCTTCATGGTCACCACAGGCTGGGGCTTGGGCTCTTCCACCTTTTCCTCGATGACCGGTTTGGGCTCTACGACGGGGGCCTTGTTCGAGATGTAATAGATGTCTTTTTGCAGCTCGTACTTGAGGTTGGCGTTCTTGCAGATGATGGTCAGGGCCTGGTCGAAGCTCACTTTGTCGAGCGACAGATAGAGCACGAACCGGACGCCGGGGTTCAGGACGTAGTTCTTGCCCGACTGCTTGAACAGGTCGTGGATGACGGATCGAACGTCGTCGCCCTTGGCATTGACGCTGACGGTCGGTTTGGCTTCCTGGGCGAATCCGGAGACGGCCAAACTCGCGAGAATGATTCCTAATAAAATGCGTTTCATCTTTTCTTTTCCTCCTGCTCTAGGGGTTGTAAACCTTGATTCCTCCGCCCTTGGGAGCGGCGGGGCGGACGGCTCGGCGAACTGGCTGGCGTCGAACGACTCTTCGGGGGGCGACCTTCTTGGCGGGCGTTTTGTTAACCACGGGCTTGGCGGGTGCAGGCTTGGCCGGTGGCGCGGGCTCTACGGGAGTCGGGGCTTCAAACTGGGTGGCCGAAAGGGCGCCGGCGCTTTCTCCGATTCCCTGGGCGGCTAGAGCTCCTTCTTCTACGGTTGGTCCTGGTTCGGGAGTGGATGGCGTTGGCTCGACCGGGTTGGGCGGGGTGACAGTCGCGCTTTCGCTGATCGAAGGCGTGGTCGGTTCCTCAGGAGTAGTCGTCTCGTTTTGAGCGACGACGGTTGGCGACAGGGTCGAGGCGCCGTTCTCGGTCGGGGTTTCGACAGCTGCGGGTTTGGCGCCCTGTTCCGTAGCGGCAGCAGGTCCGAGAGTGGTGGAGGCGCTCAGCTTGGGTCCAAAGAGTTGAGCGATGTTGTCGGAGAAGGTGCTCATTCCCACCAAAACGGCAGCCAGGGCAAGAGAGTAGGCCAGGGGCTTCCATTGGCTGGGCTTTTTGGCGGCCTTGGGCTTTGGTTCGGGCTCGGTGGGTGCGACGACGGCAAGAGGCTCTTCCCTTACCGGCTCCGTCGCGGGCTCCAGCATCTGCTGTAGCGACTTCTTGCGGAGAGCGGTGGAGATGCTCTTGGCCTTGGTCGCCTCTGCTTCCTGGGCGATCTTCTCAAAATCGACGACGGCCTTGGGCTTGGTCAGCAAGGCCCGCAGTTCGCTGCGACGCTCGCTGAGGACGTCTTTGCAGCCAGGGCAGCCCGCAATGTGCTCCTCCAACTGCTCCATAGCTTCTTGCGACAGTCCGCTCCCGGCGAGAAAGTTGCCGATCTGGGCCTGCGCGATTTGGCACTCTATGTTTTCAACCTGCATATCTGAGAACCTACTTTAGGTTTTTTCCCTTTGGCCAAAATTGGCCTAGTAGGATTGTCGGGATGCGGGCTGGGATCTTTAGGGGGACGGCGTTGGGCTTTGGGTTTTGGGGTTTGGGGCGGATTGGACCCGTGAGGCGAATTAAGACCCAATGCCCAAAGCCTATTGCCCAACGCCTTCCCCCTACCTCTTCAAAAGCGGCGGCGCTTTCTCGGGGTAGAAGAAGTGGAGGACCTCGTCTACGTTCTGGTTCCTCATGCCGGTGCCGGGGTAATACTTGACGCCCTTGTCGTCCACCTCGTCGCGGCCCACGCTCCATATCTTGAAGCCGTCTCCTTTCCGGTCATAGCGCATTGGCTTGCCGTCCATGGGGTCGATAGCGAGGTTGCCGTATTTTGAGAGGTCGTTGGGGAGACCGCTTGGGCGGTCTTGGAGGAGGCGGATGGCGAGGAGGGACAGGCGGTGACGGGTTTGGAATAGGCCGGCAGAGTTGGCGAACTGGCCGAAAAGGGGGAAGAGCGTCTGGTTGAGGTAGTTCAGGGCCGAATCGTCATTCTCTAGAGACTTTTCAACAGTCGCCATCGCATCCTGGATTCCTTTCCAGTCGGTGTTCGACGAGGGCATCTGCTCATACGACTTCCGCCAAAGCTCCAAATACTTAACCTCGAGCATCCGCCGCACCGCCGGGTCGCCGAATGTGATGCGGTCGATGGGATCCGGCGGTGGAGGACCTGTCGCGAAACCATCGTCTTCCATGAAATTGCCTCCATGTCCAAAGAGTTCAGTCCGGCTTCGCAGTTTCTGAATGGCAACTCTCGACATAATCAATTCCCCCGCCATAGACCACTTGATGTCGAACTCCCCAGGCAACGCCTCCAGCATCTTGCGAGCCTCGGCAAGAGCCGGTTGGTTTGCTTTGATCGCTTCCAAGTGGTTTTCCAAAGCGACACGGCCGATGGAGTCGATGGCAACCCCCACCAGAGCGGCGATGATCGTGGGCTCCTCCATGCACAGCCGGCCAAGGTAAAAGTAGATCGCAACGCCGCGAGGCTTCCCGCGTAGTCCTGCCGCTTGACAAGCACGCGAGACTTGACGGCTTGCCATTGGCCGATCTCTTTGAGGGAGGCAAGCTCCGGGAACGTCAACTCCGCCCCCAGACTGTAGTCACGCTGGAAGTCGAGCCTACGATACTTGGCGATCCGATCTGCTTTAGCCAGCAGCGGGGTGAGCTTGGCGATGGTTTCGGTGATGATCGGCTGGTCCTCTGGCAATTGGCCACTTCTGGTCACCAAGGCGGTGCGGGCGCCACTGTAGCCGGGGGCCTTCTTCGCTTCTGTGAAGTCGCGGATGATCTCTTCCAGCAGGTCCTTGGCGTTCTGCCCTGGCGGGATGGGCGGGTTGGGGGACAGGTCTTCTGGCTCCACGGGGACGCCCATCTTCTTGAGCGCCGCCAACTCGTTGGGAAGCTGGTCGCCGATCTTCCCGACTTGGCACTTGATCCAGCCGCAGGCGAGCATGAGGGAGAGGCAGGGGAGCCCGACGCATCCGACGCAGGAGATTTTCCACCAGTTCTTAGAGCGCCTCTCATCCATATCGAGAAGACGCGAGTGAGGCGGTGGTTTGATCGGCGGCATTGTGGAGACCCCTCTATCAATGCCAACACGTTCGCTTCGGGGCAACGCCTGATCTCGCTCGCAGCTTCCAGCAGTTCGCGTCCATCCATCCCGAAGGGATCATGCTCGACAGCGAAGGGTCAGGCGAAGCCGCCACCCTGGTAACTGCCACCCAATCTCTCCAACCCCAACGGGGTTGCACTCTCCGAGCTTTTATCGTGCAACCCTTTCAGGGTTGTGGATACTTGGGCGACGTTTACCAGGGTGGCGCGGCCCTGGTTTCGAAAAATGAGAACGCCTCAGGCAGACGGGGCCACGCTACCCTTCGCTGTCGAGCCGAACCCCTTCGGGGTGAATCAAGAAACGAAGCCCCGAAACAAGACAAATGAAGCTTGGCAAGCTACTCCCGGATCTTCGATTCCCCTTCGGCGGGGCAGGCAAGCATTTAATAGACCTCTGTGATGCAGGGGTCACTTCTCTTCTGACCCGTCGCCGAACGTATAGCCCGATGTATTCGCCGGCCGAACGGTGGGCGGAGGGAAGCCGATGCTGTAGCCCAGCACGATGTCGGTATCTTTGAACTTCACTCCCGGGGCCATCTTGGTTCCTTTGTTGTCTGCCAGGTCTGCGCCGATGCTCCAGACCTTGAAGCCGCGGCCTTGGCGAAGATAGCGGATCGGCTTGCCGTCGAAGGGATCTACCGCTAAGGTCTTGTAGGCGGAGAGATCGGCGGGGAGGCCGGTGGGGCGCTTTCGGAGGAGCTTCACGTTCAGGAGGGCTACCCGATGCGAGGCATCCGCCTTGGCGAACGCGGAGGATGCCTGACTAAAGACCGGGAACAGCTCTTGGTTGATCTTATTCTGAATGGACTGGTCGGCCTCGATCTTCTTTTCCATGGCTTCTGCGGCCTTGTTGTAGGCGAGCCAATCGGTTTCATCCTTGGGGAAGCTCTCAAAAAACTCCCGCCACATCGCCACCGCGCGGGCCTCGAACATCTTTTTGACTTTCGGATCGCCGATGGTCATTCGATCCCAACTTCGATCAAACGAGCCCCTTTCTGGTTCTTCTCCGGTAAGGCTCATCTCGAAGTCTTTCCAACTCTTGATGTTCTGAATGGCGACCCTCCCCAGCACCATCTCGCCGTAGAAGGCTTTCCGAATACTGGGCACTCGTTGGTGTCGAGTGAGCATCGCTTCCGTCTTGGCGAGCATGGGCTGGTTGTCCTGGATGGCGTAGAGGAAGCGGTCAAGGCTGGCGTGGGCGATGGCGTTGAGGGCGATGCAGACCAAGCCGCCAATCAGCATCGGCTCCTCCGAGAGATGGTTGGCAATGACGTACTGGAGCTCCAGGTCTCGAAGAGCGCGGTCGTAGTTTTTCTGGTCGATCCAATAGACGATCCGTGCGCTCAACAGCTTGGTCAAGCTTTTTAGCTGGCCATACTCAGCAAGAAGGATGTCGAAACCTTTCGAGTAGTCACGTTTGAAGTCGACGCGGGGCTTATTCCGAAGCGGTTCGATCAAGTCGAAGACGGCCTTGTGCTTCTGGAGGGAGGCGATGTAGTCCGCTCGGTCTCCGGGAGCGCCGGTGTACTCGCCGATCAATCGCACAACCCGCTGAGTCTCACTGCTCTTGACCTTCTGAAGGGCCTCGTCGACTTGGCGGTAGAGAAGGGCGGCGTTCTCGGCATCGGTCACGGGAGGCTTGGGATTCAACTCCTCTGGCTCCGTGGGGATGCCCATCTTTTTGAGCTTGGCCAGTTCCGGCTCCAACTTGTCGCCCTCCTTGCCGATTTGACATTTGATCCAGCCGAAAGCGAGCATGAGGGAGAGGCAGGGCAGCCCGACGCATCCAATGCAGGAGATCTTCCACCAACTCTTGGAGCGACTTTCGGACATATCGACAGGACGTAGACGGGGCGGCTATTGGGTCGGTTGCGCTTTGGGAATGGCGATGTCGAAGCCCATCACGATGTCGAAGCCCTTGGTGCCGCTTCCTCTGCCGCGACTCACGCCGCCCTGGTCGATGCGGTCAGGACCAATGCTCCAGATTTTGAAGGCTTTGCCTTTTCGCTCGTAGCGCATGGGCTTGTTGGTGAAGGGATCGATGGCGAGTTGGCCGTAGGCGCTTAGGTCGGCGGGGAGGCCTTTGGCTCTGGTTTGGAGGAGTTTGAGGGAGAGGAGTTGCACGCGGCGTTCGGCGACTTGTTTGGCAACCGTGTCAGCGGAATCGCTAAAGTCGGCAAACATGAGGCGGTTAAAGGCGTTTTCGATGGACTTGTCGGCGGTTATCTCTTGCCAACGCTTTTTGTAAGCGGCGCGGAGTCCGTTCCAATCCTCTTTGTCCGAGGGAAATCCGTCAAATATGGTGCGCCAGGCCTCGCAATACTTGGCTTCGTACATACGGCGTAAGCCGGGGTCTGACAAAAGAGCGTCCAAAAAGCCCATCTCCCGCATACTCGGATCGGTGATGGTGTCGGTTATCGAAGAAAATCCGCCCGTTTTCATAGTTTGGAGGGTGACGCGCCCGATCACTAACTCGCCTCCGAACGCTCTCCAAATATCTGCCCGATCCTGTAGGGCGAGAAGCATCTTCTCCACTTTCTGCACGAACGCCGGATCGTTGCGGGCATCGACGACGAAGTACTCTAGGGTTCGGTGGCAGATAGAGGTGATTGAGGTGCAGACCATCTGCCCGATTAAGTGCGCCTCCAGCGAGATATGTTCCGCAACCCGATAAGCCGCTCGAAGGCTCAGGAGCGCGGCGTCTCGGTTTCCCGACATCCACTGGGCGCGGGCGCGGCTGCATTGCCACTTGGCGATCCGCCTCATGTCGTTGTACTCGGGGAAGAGGAGCGCTACTCCATTGGAATAGTCCCGCTTGAAATCCACGCGAGGTTTGGAGATCAGTTTGTCGGCGACAGCAAAGATGGCTTGGTGGGTGCGAGTAGCTTGAAGGACTTTGCTGAGATCAGGGCCTGGGTTATCTGAGTTATAGAAGTCATCGAGCAGCTTAACGCTGGGGTCGTTCTTGATAGCCTTCAGTTGGGCGCCGAGGTCGTGGTAGAGGTTCGCAGCGTTCTCCGAGTTGGGGACAGGGGGATTGGGCGCCAGATCGGCAATTTCGGTGGGTACGCCGTGTGCTTTGAGCTTGGCGATTTCGTTGGAAAGCTTGGTAGCCGAGCCGGAAACTCGGGAATACACCAGCCAGCCGCCGATGCCGCAGGTAAGCAGGGGGACGCCGATGCACCCAAAGAGAAGCGGCTTCTTCCAACCGCGCGCCATCTTATCCCTGCAGGGCCTTTTTGCGGACGTAGCCTGCACTGCGCTCGACCCACATCACGAAGAGGTCGATATTGTCGAGCACCTGCTTGGGCATGTTCACATACTCTCGCATCGGCTCGGACTCCGCGTCGGGGTGCAGGGGGCCTGCGCCGGGAATCAGCATGGCTTCGTCGAAGTCCTCGGGGGACAGCTTCAAGCCGATCTCCTCTCCAATCAAGAAAGCAAACATCCGCTCGCCCGTGTAGACGCCCATGCCGCCAAACATTCGGCGTGCGCGAACATCGTACGCCTCGGCGGCCTTCATCATCTGTTCGTACCGTAGTGGACGATATACCATTGCGCTCAAGGCGGAATTCTCCTCAGCCAGTAAGTGATGGCACCGGTCTCCCAAGGGTCCCTCGGGGAATACATCATTGTACCCGGTGGTTCCTATTTCGACGTTGGCAGGCTGGATTCCTTCTCGATCTTGATTCTTGCTAATCGTCGGAGCGAGGGTCTAATTTGGGTTTGGGGTTCACCAGTTTGGACTTAATCCAGGAGATTGGGATCGTTCCCATTTGACGGGAGTCGATGGAGACCGCGATGTTATCGCCGAGCACATAGACCTCGTCCTCGGGCACCTTCGCAACTTTGGTGGGGAAGCGGTCGGAAAGGTGCACCAAGCCGGGGACAGATAGAAAGGCGGGAATCCAAGTTCGGGCGACCTTGGTGTACTTGATTTGATCGCCTGGCATATAGGCAATTCGCTTGACGATGGTCGAATCTCCGTTGGAGATGACGACCACGTCGCCTGCTGCCAAGTCCCCCAAGTCGGAGGTGCCAAGTGCGATTTCATAGTTAGAATAGGTCGCCGCCATGGACTCGCCCACGAAAACTACGGGGCGGTATGGCTGGGCTACATATACGCTGCCAACAAAAGTCGCTGCCGAAACGAGCTTGAAGAGTCTGTGTCCAAAGAAAGCCTTCCAATCCATTCGATACTCCTATATCTCGCCCCCGCCTCGTTGAGCGGCGCCGATACCTAGGAAACGAGTCCAACCACCCGGATCGTTTACCAGGGCGGGGAATAAGAGTCAAAGGGACTAGCGTCGTTCGATAGTTCGGTAGGACGATTGTGAATTTGCGCGATCCGAGCCCCCTTGAGGGGGTTGGGGGTGGCACTTAGTTCTCCGCTTGCAATGTGTGAACCACCTCGGTTTGAGTTCCTTCGATACAAGTGGGGAACCTGGCCGCACCCCCAACCCCCTCAAGGGGGCTCGGATCGCAACTCCCCCCAACGCCCAACACCGTAACCCCGCAACGCCCTCCCCCCAGGTACCTTAACCCCATGGACCGCAAGCGCCTGGTCGTTATCGATGGGTACAGCCTTCTCTACCGTGCCTTCTTCGCCACCCGATACCTGAGCACGGCGGATGGGCGGCCTACCAATGCGCTCTATGGCTTCACCCAGATGCTTTTCCTGCTGCTGGAGAAGATCGGGCCGGATGCGATTGTGGTCGCCTTTGACGCTCCCGGCAAGACGTTTCGCCACGCCGAGTTCTCCGAGTACAAGGGGACGCGGCGGGAGACGGCGGAGGAACTGAAGGTGCAGCTTCCCGTGGCTCGCGAACTGATCGCCGCTCTGGGTATCCCTTCCGTCGAAGTAACCGGGTACGAAGCAGACGACGTCGTGGGGACGATCAGCCGGATGGCGGAGGAGAATGGGTACGACACCACCATCGTCACCGGCGACCTCGACGCTCTGCAACTGGCCGACGACTGCGTTTCCATCCTCACCATGAAGCTGGGCGTGACCGATACCGTCACCTACGATCCGGCGGCGGTGGTCGAGCGGTGGGGGGTGACGCCCGAGCAGGTCCCCGATTTCAAGGCGATCAAGGGCGACACCAGCGACAACATCCCTGGGGTGGCCGGGATCGGCGACAAAGGGGCGGCGGAACTGATCCAGACCTTTGGCTCCATCGAGGCGATGCTGGAACGGAAGGAAGATATCCCGCCCAAGTACTGGAAGAAGATCGAGCCCGCCATCGACAACCTTCGGATGAGCAAGTTTCTGGCGACCATCAATCGCGAGGTTCCGCTGGAGTACGACTTCAAGCCGTTTGTGCTGACCCCCCAGCAGATGGAGGAGGCGAAGGCGATGCTGGAGGCCTACGAGTTCAAGAGCCTGCACAAGCGGTCGGACAAGGTGTTGGGGCAGTACCTGGACGGGGCGGTTTGGACTTCGGAAGAGGTGCAGGTGGAGTCGGAGGCGGTGGAGGTCAAGCTCCAGGCGATTGCCGACTATTCGGGGCTGGCTTCCTTCGTCGATGGCAAGCCCTACGCCATCTACTTCGCCGCCGCTCCCGCCGCCAACCTCTTCGACGATCCCGAGCGGAAGGCGTTTGTCTCTATTGGGAAGAATGTGGCGGAGTGCAGTGAGGCCGACGCGCTTCGGCTTCTTGAAAAGGACCCTTCCCGAGCCATCCTGCACGACGCCAAGTCGGCCTACAAGCGGCTAGATGCGATCGAAGCCAAGCCGGAGCTTCACGGAACGCCGGGGTTTGACTCCATGCTGGCGGCGTTCGTCTTGCAGTCCCAGCGATCCTCCTACAGCCTGCGCGATTTGGTTCAGGGCTACCTGGACCTTCAGCCTCCCACCAAGCCGGAAGAGATGGCCGCCGCCCTCTACCTCTTGGAACCCGCTTTGCGAGATCGCCTGGCGAAAGAGGAGCAAACGAAGGTCTTGGACGAAGTGGAGCTACCCCTGGTGCCGATCCTCACCGAGATGGAGCGGCACGGGATTCGGGCGGATCGGGACCGACTGCGCGAGTTTTCGAAGACGCTCCAAATTGAGATCGAGCGGCTTACCCAGCGCATCTATGAGTTGGCCGGGCAGGAGTTCACCATCGGCTCGCCCAAACAGCTTGGCGAGATTCTGTTTGAGAAGCTTCAAATACCCGGGGCCAGCAAGACCAAGACCGGCTATGCGACCGGCGCCGAGGTTCTGAATCTGATCGCTCCTCAATATGAGATCGCCGCCGAGGTCCTGAACTGGCGCGAACTTTCCAAGCTCAAATCCACCTACGCCGACGCCCTGGAGAAGTACATCGCCGAGGACGGGCGCATCCACACCACCTACACCCAGATCGGGGCCGCGACGGGTCGGCTCAGCTCCAACGATCCCAACCTCCAGAACATCCCGATTCGCACCGAACTGGGCCGGGAGATTCGGAAGGCGTTCATCGCCGCAGACGGGTGTCAGTTGTTATCGCTGGACTACTCCCAGATCGAGCTCCGCGTCCTCGCGCACATGTGCGAAGAGCCCGCGCTGAAGAAGGCGTTCGAGGAGCATGAGGATGTCCACACGGTGACGGCCCAGCATATGTTCGGCCTGGGCAAGGAGCCCGCGACCAAGGAGCAGAGGCGGTTGGCCAAGATGCTGAACTACGCGGTGCTCTACGGAGTCAGCGAATTCGGTCTGGCCCAGCAGTTAGGCGGAGGCTTCTCGGTCGCGGAGGCCAAAGAGCTGATCAAGACCTATAACGAGCGCTTCCCGTCAGTCAAAGGCTTCACCGACGCGCTGATCCAAGAGGCGAAGTCGAAGGGCTTCACTCGAACCCTACTGGGCCGCCGTCGCTACTTCCCGGACATCCACTCGCCGAAAGTCATGGAGAGGAAATCTGTCGAGCGCCAAGCCATGAACGCTCCGATCCAGGGCACGGCGGCCGATATGCTGAAGTTGGCGATGATCGACGTGCGCAAACGGATCGAAGGCTCCACCACCAGGATGCTGTTGAACGTCCACGACGAGTTGGTCTTCGAGAAGCCGATAGGAGAGGATGCGTTGGTCGAGCCGATCCGGGAAGGGATGGAACAGGCGTTGCCGCTGAACGTTCCGGTGGAAGTGGATGCTAAGGTAGGGCACGATTGGAACCAGATGGTGGTGGTACCAAGATAAATTCCGGGCTCCCCTTCCTCCATTTCGCGGGAGCAAACGACGCCAGCTACAAACCCGTTCGGAAATGGAGGAAGGGGTTGGGGGATGGAGGTGCGCTACCCGCTATCCTTAATAACCGCGCATGAAACGACTCTCCCTCCCCGCCAAACTCTTCCTGGGCCTCGTCGCTTTCTCTCTCGTGGGGTCGCTTCTATCTAAGTCCTTCAATTTGGACCCTGGACTCATCCAGCTCGTCGCTTCTTTGCTCACCATCGCGACCGGCTTCATCGCCCTGGCTCGAATGGCGAAGCTCTGGCAGGTCGGGGCGGTACTTGTGGTTGGCGCGGGAGCCGAGGTCTGCGGGGTCTATACGGGTTTTCCGTTTGGCCGGTATGAGTATACGGCGACCTGGCAACCCGTTGTAGCCTTCCCCCAGGGCCATCTGTTCCCGCTTCTGGTTCCCTTCGCTTGGTTCTTGGTCGCGGGAGGCTGTGCGTTGGCTCTGCGACCCCTCGGGAAGCCGATGCTGATCCTCGCCCCGCTCATGGCGACCCTCATCGACTTCTTCATGGAGCCCGTGATGACGCGCACTTTGGGCTACTGGCGCTGGTTGGAGCGGGGACCGTT
Source organism: uncultured Fimbriimonadaceae bacterium (assembly GCA_964501275.1). GTDB lineage: Bacteria > Armatimonadota > Fimbriimonadia > Fimbriimonadales > Fimbriimonadaceae > 55-13. Next base: position 94,028 of record CAZCSP010000003.1, read on the forward strand.
GCCGGGGGGCGCGCCGTGGATGAATATGGCGGGATGGCTGGCAACCTCGTTTCTGGCGGCGTTGATCCTGCGGCGAGGCAAGGCGAACAGCGACGAAGCTGCCTGGGTATTGGCGGGCTATGTGGCGCTGGTGGCGGGATTGTGGGCGATCGGATGAAGCGGATCGTCATTGTGGGGGCGGGGCTGGGCGGGCTCGCGGCGGGTTTGCGACTGGCTCACGAAGGCCACCGAGTGACGATTTTGGAAAAGACCGATCAGGTTGGCGGGCGGAACCGCCGTGTGAAGGTAGGCGATTGCGACTTCGACGGTGGCCCCACGTTGGTCATGATGCTCGACCCGTTCCGGAAACTCTTTGCCGATGTGGGCGAAAAGATGGAGGACCACCTGGAACTCACACTCTGCGATCCGGGGTACCGGGCATTCTTCGCCGATGGAACCCGAATCGAAGCGACGCCCGACCTGGCCCGCATGACCGCTCAAATCCAGGCTTTGAATCCTCATGACGCCCTTGCCTATCCCAGGTTGCTTGACGATCTTGCCGCGCTCTACCGCGACTCCATTCCGACTTTTGTGGAGAAGAACTACTATTCGCCGTTGGACTTTTTTGGCCCCTCGGGCCTGGTCAAAGTTGCTCGTCACCGGATGTTGGGGAACTTGGCGAAGCGGGTCGCCCGTTACGTTCAGGATCCTCGCCTCCGGATGCTGTTCAGTTTCCAGACCATGTACCTCGGCCTCTCCCCATTCGAAGCGCCGTGGGTTTACGCGACGTTAACCTACATGGAGTTCGGAGAGGGCATATGGTATCCGAAGGGCGGGGTGCCCGTAATCTCGGAGGTTCTGGGGAACTTGGCCGTAACCAAGGGAGCCGAGATAAGGCTGAACTCTCCGGTGGCCAGCATCCAGGGAACCCAGGTTCGGTTGGAATCGGGCGAGGAGATTGAAGCCGATGCCATCCTCTGCAACGCCGATCTTCCCTATGCTGAGCGCTCTCTGATCCAGGTTCCCGAAAAGCAGAGAAAGCACTCCTGCTCCACCTACATGATCTATGCCGACTACCAAGGCTCGATACCGGAGCTGCTTCACCACAACGTCTTTTTCGGTTCTGATTTCTTTAAAAATTTGGATCAAATCTTTAACAAAAACGAAACCCCCGACGATCCTGCGTTTTACGCCTCGATCTCCAATCGAAGCGAACCCGCCCGTTCCCCGAGCGGGCATGAAAACCTCTACATCCTCATCCCCTGCCCAAACCTGGATCGGCCTTGGAGCGATACGGATGGCGATGATCTGCAGAACAAGGTCTTTGACAGATTGGAGAAAGAGACCAGCTTTCGACGGGCAAATATTCAGGCCGCCAAGACCTTCTCCCCTCAAGACTGGCAATCCGAACTCAACCTGAGCAAGGGGGCGGCGTTCGGCCTTTCCCACCATTTCAACCAGAGCGCCTACTTCCGACCCGCCAATCGAAGCAAAACCAATCCCAATCTCTACTTCGTAGGGGCCAGCACGGTGCCGGGGAACGGGATGCCGATGGTTCTCATCTCGGCGGACCTGGCGGTCCAGCGGTGGCGGCACGACGGACTGATTTAGTCTGGGTAAAGTCGCGTCCCATTCGGTGGCTCTCTGTGCTCATCGGTGGTTCTTCCAATTGCCGAGATGAAACCACCGAAGGCCGCAGAGAACCACCGAAAGAGAGGTCGTGCTAGCTAATCTGCAACCGTTTTAATCCGCTTGGTGGCGACCCGCTTCTTGATGAACTTGTAGATGCGCGGCAGCATGAAGAGGGCGACCAGGACTCCGATGCCGACGATGATGAGGATCAGGACGGGGACGAAGGCGGCGGCGAAGGTCGAGCCGATGGCGTACACGTCCTCGGTGGTAGAGACGACGAAGTTGGAAACCGGCTCGGGCGAGGTATTCACCGCGGCTCGGGTCGTGGTCTTGGTGGTGTGGGAACCGAAGGCGAGGGTTCCGCCGATCAAAGCCGCGATCACCTTGATCGCTGGATCGTAGTCGCCAAACGCTCCGGCGGCCAGCACGGCTCCAGCGGGGATTCGGATGAAAGTGTGGACCACGTCCCAGACCGAGTCGATGGCGGGCACTTTATCGGTGATGAACTCGATGACGAACAGAGTCGAGGAGACTCCGATGACCCACTGGTTTTCCAGGATCGAAAGCTCGCCGGGAAGCTGGAGCCCGCCATACTTGCCCAGCAAGCCGAGGATCGAGACCATGGCATAAAGCCGGATTCCCGACAACCAAGCCGCCCCCGCCGCCAGCGCCAAAGTATGAAAAAGGTCCATCGCCAGACTTATGACAAGAGACGGCGTCAAGGGGTTGCAGGGTCCTGGGAATGCTGGATTGCTTGATTGCTTGATTGCTGGAATGCCAGATTGTTGGAGCACTAAATCGGGGACTCGCCAACTCATCCTCATCTCGGACAGACAATCAAGCATTCGAGCAATCAAGCAATCCAGCATTCCCCGCCCGTCGTCTATAGGGTAGGTTCCAGGATGGACAATAGATGAGAGCGTGGTCCGGGTTGATACGGTTGGCGGCCCTGCTTGCTCCGGCGGCGATTTTGCTGTTCTGGGGCGGGTCGTATCTGCTTGCCTGCGCCAAATACCTCGCCAACCCGGGCGTCCCCTTGCGGATGTCCTACCGCACCCCCGGCGGCGACCTGCTCCTCACCGCCGACTCCTATGTTCTGAATACCGATAACGGCGACCTGACCGTAGTCAAGCCCAAGGTGACGGATCCCGCCGGCTCTGTGCTGTTCTATGCAGACCGGGTGGAAGCCCTGGGTCTGCCCTTGCTGGGGAACGAGACTCGCCGGGCCGTGGTGACCGTTCGCAACGCTTACGCCACCATCCAACGCAAGGCCGACGGCAAAATCGACCTCTTTGAATATCTGCCCGAGCAGGAGGGGCCATCGGGCGACTTCCCGTTTGCCGTGCAGATTAATAAAGGGAAGATTAAGTTCGTCGACGCTACCGGGGCGAACCGGTTTGTCCAAAACCTGAACCTCTCCGACGTACAGGTCGATGGGGTGGGCGACCGCTGGCTGGGCTCGGGGAACGCGACTCTGGAGAATGTCGGTGATCTTGCCTTGTCGGTCCAAAACCAGCCTGATGCCGGGGTGTGGGTTCGGGGACAGACGGATCGGCTGGAGTTGGCCGACCTTTACCGAGCTTTTAGAGAAATGCCCGAGGGGCGGGAAACGCCGGAACTGCGCGAGATCGATGCGAACTCGTTTGTGGTGCAGGGGCCATTCGAGGTGTTCCTGCCCAGCAAATCTCCGGCCCGAATCGAAGCGACTTTGTCCGCGGAGGCCGAGGGGTTCCGTTACGGGCGCGACTACCGGGCCGAGCGCCTGCGGTTTGAAGGCGTCGTCTCGGCGGATGGAGCGCAGGGGCGGGTGGATGGACGCGACCGGGGCCTGTCAGCCGACTTTGAAGGGTTTGTGAATTGGAAGAACGCGCTGGAGATCGATGGGAACCTGAACGCGAAGGCTCCCAATCTGGCGTCGCTTCCTTCTGCTCTGCGCACCCAGATTCCTCGGCACGTTGAGGTTCGAGGACCGTTGTCCTACGCGGGGCGGCTGGCCTACCGAGACGATCCCGGTTGGCGGCTCAATGGACGGGTCGAGGCCGCGTCGATATCTGCTTATGAGGAGTCGGTGGCGAGCCTGGCGGTGGACATCGACTACTCGGACGATCGGCTTGCGCTTGCAGTTCGTGAAGGAGCCTGGCGGGGAGCGCCTGTCGCGGGGCACGTCGCGTTTGACCTCCGAACCGATGCCATCTCGGGGTCTTTGAATCTTGAAGGGATCAGCCTGACCAACTTGGCACGAAGGTTTCAGATCGACCGGTTTCAGGGTAGCGGTGACCTGGATGTTCTCTTGTCGGGCACCGCAGCGAAGCCTGTGGCCTTTATCCGCGCGGTTTCCCAAAACGTTTACACCTGGAACCCCGAGATCCCCGCTACCTCGGGCAAGTTCACTTTGGCGGCAACCCTTAAGGACAACCGCCTACGCTTCGATCAGGCATACTTGGTGACGTCCGCAGGGTCGATTTCGGCAACGGGAAGTTACAATCTAGGTAACCAGCGGCTGAATCTAGTCGCGGTAGGGTCGGGGATCGACCTGGATCGAATGGACCCTGACTTGGAAGGGATCGCGAGATTCAAGGCGAACATTGGCGGCACCCTTTCCAAGCCGACCTATACCGGAACTGCCGAACTGTTCGGCCTCACCGTTCAAGACGAGCCGATCCCGATCATCACGACCAGTTTCAGCGGAAACCTGCACTCAGTGTTGGTAAACGATCTGAAGGTGGTAAAGGGGGCTTCTCAGGCGGTGGGGGAGGCGTCTTTGAGGTTTAAAGACTTGGCTTTGAACGGGGAGTTCCAAGCTTTGGGGGTGCAACTCAGCGACTTTCTCGGCGATGAGTATCTGGCTACCATCGACCTCTCCGACGCCCGCCTCTCTGGGACCCTCGCCCGCCCATCCTTCAACGCTACCGCCAAAGCGACGGACATCGTGATCCTGGGCAACAAGGTGGATAGCGCCGAGGCGGTGATCTCCTTCAAGTCCAACCTGCTGGAAGTCGACGACTTTGCGGCTCAGCTTGGCGAGGGGACCGTTCTGGGGTTCTTGAGCTACGATGTGGAGAAGCAGTTTGGGCAGGCCAGCTTCTTGGCGGAGAAAATCGCCCTGGAGAACTTCTTCCCCCCGAACCTGGGAGCGAGCATGACCGCGGAGCTCTCGGGCGAGGCGGGGATAACCTTTGAGGATGGGAAGTTCAAGCAGGGTTCGGGAGAAGGGCAGTTGGCCGATGTGTCGGTTAACCAAACTCCCTTGGGAGGCGGAGATTGGAAGTTCAGCGCTGATGGGACCCAGATTAAAGGGGATGCGTTTGTAGGCGGGTTAGACAGTTCACTCGACCTTTCCGGGATCAGCTACCAATTGGAGTCGGGTGAGATCGGAGGGAATGTGTGGCTCCGCAATCTTTCGGTGCAGGATATATACAAGATTACGAAGCCATACCTGCCAGTTGAAGATATTCAGATGAACAGTCTCCTGGAGCGGACTTCGGGAACAGTTGGGCTTTCCGCCGACTTGGGAGGAACGGCGCAAAACATCGAGTTGGAGAACGGCAGTTTCACGGCGGAAACACTCCAGGTTCGCATCAGCGACGAGCCCAAGCCTTCGTTTCGACCCCTCGGAACCATGAGCGCGATGTTCGACCGGCACGGGCAAACCTGGCAGATCGCCAGCCTCTTGTGGCAAGGGGGGCCAATAGGCATTGATGCCAAAGGCACGTTTACCGAATCGGGTGCGATCAGTATTGACGGGCGCATCGAGGACTTGGACCTCTCCTACATGGGAATCTACGAGCCCTCTCTGGCAAATCTGGTCGGGAAGATCGATTCCGACTTCAGCTTGATGGGCACGACCGCTGAGCCTATTCTCCGGGCCAGCCCAGTCACCGACAACAAGGCGGTGGACGCAGAAGGGAATCCCATCCCCGGGATCGGTTTTACCACGGAAGTCCAGGGAACGGCCAGCCGCCGTCAACTGCTACATCCATTCAACTTTTCCTTTCACGAGTTGACGATATCCAACTGGGCAAATGGGCAAGGAGGCGTCGAGGGGCAGGCCAGTCTTGACTTCGAAGGCTACGGCGGCAACCTGAGCTTGAATCTTCCCTTCCGATTCCCCTTCGACCTCGTTCCCGGCGCACCGGTCGCGGCCAAGTTGATGGTCAACAACCGCGAGGTTCGGGATATCGACCAGCTTGCCACCATCTTCAACCCTACACTGAGCGAGGGCAACGTCTTTGGCCAGATCGACGTCTCGGGCACCAAGGAGAACCTGATCACCGTGGGCGACGTCGAGTTGAATGCCTCCCGACTTGTCTTGAATGAAGGCGGGCAGGAGTTCAACGGAGTCAAGGCTTTGGTTCAATTCAGGCCCCAGGAGCTATCCGCCAATTTGACTGGAACCAGCGCTCGGGGAGGCGATGTCGAGGCGAAGGCGGCGGCTCGGATTCCAAGTCTGGATGAGATCCTTCGCCAACTGCGCGGAGGAACGATTACCGAGCTCCTGAACTCGCCGCTTACCGGGGCCGTGAGTTCTCGCGAGTTGGCGGCGCGGTTGAAACTGGGAACGGACGGGTTTGCGGAGTCCACAGTGACTTCAGATCTCACCCTTGGCGGCACATTGAAAGAACCGGCGCTGCAAGGCGAGGTGAAGCTTGCCGACTCCTCCCTCACTATGCCCAGCGAGTTTCCAACTTCGGAAACTGCCGGCCAACTGACGGTGAATCCGCAGTTCGACTTGCGCGTGAGGACCCTCAACCCCGCCCGATTCAAAACCTCCACCGCCGAGATCGATATGGAGGGAGGAGGGACGATCCAGGGAGACTTCACCTCTCTGGAAGCGAGCGCCCTTCTTCGCGTCACACGAGGGATTTTGAGATTGCCCACGACCCGTGTCACCCTGGAGCCGGGCGGGACGATTGAGCCGCATTTCACCCTCAGCAACGGCAGTTCCGACGCGCGGGTCGATGTGGAGATTGAAGGGAAGACGCGGGTTGTGACGGCATCGCGATACGGCGAGGGCGCCCAGCGCTACGATGTCACCCTCGACGTGCGCGGAGACCTGCTGAAGGATGGCGGTCTGAACCTGACCGCTACCAGCGACCCAGGGGACCTGAGCCAAGATGAAATCCTCGCACTTTTGGGTCAAGTGAGCCTGATTGAAGGAATCGCGAGTGGCGTACAGAGCGGCAATGCGGAGGCGCAAATCCGGGATGCCTTGGTGGGGATCGCCGTGCCGTACCTGCTCGACCCCGTTACCTCCAAGCTTGCAGCCGCCTTTACGCTTGACTACCTCACTCTGGACATCAACGCGTTGGATGGTGCGACCATCTACTTCGCGAAGACGCTGAGCAATCGTTTTGTTTTGCAGGGTAGCCGCCAGGTGTCGCAGATCAACCAGAACTACCCCCTCAAATACGACCTCCGCCTCTCCTACCAAATGCGCTTCGGCAACCGAGCGGATCGCCGCCGGCTGAACTTCCTGGTCGGCCTGGACGAGATGCGTCCTTGGAAGATTGCGGTGGAGTACACGTTCCGATTCTGACCAATGGACCTCTGATCTCCAGATCGGCCAGCTAACACTTGTGTGTATCCGCTGCACACAGAGCCAGCCTCAAGAAAAGACCATTTACCACGGAAACTAAGAGCGCAAAGAGAGGCCGCCGGCTTCCGTGCCGACGACCTTGGAGTGGAGGTTGCGCTGTCAGTCCAACTAGCCTCGGAGCAAGCTGAGAACCGCTTGCGGAGCCTGATTGGCCTGGGCCAGCACGGACATACCGGCTTGCTGCAGGATTTGCCACTTGGAGAAGTTGGTCATCTCGGCGGCGACGTCGGTATCTCGGATGGTCGATTCGGTGGCAGCGAGGCTCTCTCGGGCAACTCCCAACGACCGGATGTTGGACTCCAGAATGTTCCTCTGGAAGCTGCCGATCTGGCCTCGGGCCTTGGAGACCTGCTCGATGGCGGCGTCGATGACCTTCATGGCGTCGTTCGCGCCGCTGGCGGAGGTCATGTCGAGATTGCTCATGTTGAATCCCGCGACGATTCCCTCGCCCAGTTGGCTGGCGGCAAAATTGCCGAGCGAAAGGTTCGTCGTCTGCCCCGCGTTGGCGCCGATCTGGAACTGGCTGCTGCCAACCGTGACCTGGCCGATGGTGGCGTTCTGCATGGATGCGGTGACGTTCCCAGCGGCGGTCAGGCGGATGGTATTGCCGTCCGCATCGCTAAGGGTGAGGCCGTTGTTGCCGTTCTGGCTGGACGTGAAGAGGGCCGTAGCCGTTCCCACCTGGACCGTGGCGAGGGCATTGACGCCGACTGCGGAAGTGGACCCTGCGCCGCCGACTCGGATGACGCCGTTCGCGTCGGTGAGGTCGATTCTGGCGTTGGAGCCGTAGGCGTTAGTGCTGAGGACGAGGTCGGTGCCGTTGTGGGTGGCAAAGACGCCGGTCTGACCTTGCGCCGCATTGATCTGGTCGATCACCTGTTGGACGGTCGTGGTCGAACTGGCGGTGAAAGTGACTCCGTTGATGGAGAAGGACCCTGCCGCAACGGTCTCGCCCAAAGTCGCAGCGACTCCAGTAACCGTCGCCTGGGTGGCGGCCTGGGTGAGCGTGGCGACGACCGACGTGTTGCTAGTGATAGCCGCCCCCGCAAACTGGCCGCCCAAGTTGATGGCACTGACCAAGTTGCCCGCGACGGAATTGGCGTTGACTCCCGAGCTGCCATCGAGCAGTCGCTTAGTGCCGAACTGAGTCTGCTGGGCGATGCGGGTGATGGACTGGGAGATGGATTGAAGCTGAGTCTGGTTGGCTTGGATGGCCGATTGGCTCATCGTACCGGTGTTGGCGCTGGAGACGGCGAGGCCGCGAGCGTCGCGTAGAAGTCGGTTGATTTCGTCGAGAGCTCCTTCGGCGGTTTTCGCATAATTGACCGCGTCCTGGCTGTTGCGCAGAGCAGCGTCCAGGCCGTTGAGCTGGGCGCGGAAGTTTTCCGAGATGATTAGGCCGGCGGGATCGTCGGCGGCGGAATTGATCCGCAGACCGGTCGAGAGTCGAGTGATCGACTGGTTGAAATTGGCGCTGGTTTGGCCTACGTTTCGTAGGGCGTTCATGGCCGCTACGTTAGTGTTGATTCTGAATGACATGCGTTTCCTCCGTGACTCGCTTGAGTGGCCGCGACCCCGCGGGGCCCTTTCTGCGGCGCACTGTAAACATCACCAGGGGAATTCCACGTCCAATTACTGGGGTATCACAGTATAATTACCAGGTTAAAGGGCTACCTGGGAAAAATGCGTGGGGGTCTACTTGAGGAGGTCTTTGAGGCGCTTTCGTTGGGCAAGGACGCGCAGCTTCTTGATCGCCTGCACCTCGATCTGCCGAACTCTCTCCCGAGAAAGCTTCAAATCCTTCGCGACGTCCTCTTGAAGCGGGCCTTCGGAGCCATCGAGCCGAAAGCGCTGGCGCATTACCCGCTGTTCACGCTCATTCAACTCGCAGATGATACGCTGAAGTTCATCGACCATCTCTTGGCTGAGGACGGTCGATTCGGGATCGATGTTCTTGTTGTCCTTGATTAGGCCTGCCAGGGTCATGCCTCCGCTATCGCCGACGGACATATCCAAAGAGAGAAGTTCTTGGGACGCCTGGACCAACGTCGCCAACTTCTTGGCGGATATCCCCATTGCGGACGCAATCTGATCGGGGCTGGGGTCCATACCAAGTTCTCGGGCAAGGCGCAGTTTTTCTCGCTCTATCTTCCGTAGCGATTGAGAGACATGGGCGGGCAAGCGAATGGCCTTGGACTTGTTATCGATGGCTCGTCCGATCGCCTGGCGAATCCAATGGGTGGCGTAGGTGGAGAACCGGAAACCCTTGTCGGGATCAAAGCGTTCGGCGGCCTGAATCAACCCGATTGCGCCTTCTTGAATGAGGTCTTCCAGAGGAATCGAGCGGTTGCGATAGGTCTTGGCGATATTGATGACCAACCGCATATTGGATTCGATCAGACGTTGGCGGGCGCCCCTATCACCCTCTTGCACGGCTCTGGTGAGATAGATCTCCTCCTCAGACGTGAGCAGAGGCGCCTGCGTCAGGCGTCCGAGATAGCTAGGTATCCCGTCGTCGAACTCCGATACATGCGGATGCGCGCTCATTCAGTAACTGCTCAACCCCTGGCTACAAGTTCACGAAGGGTCTCAACGATGATGTCTTTGGCAAGCCTTGTGCCACTGGCCGATTGAAAACAAGGTTCTCTTTAATGCAGACGTAATCAGATCGTGGAGTGTTTCCGAATGACGACTATCGCCGCAGATAGAGTTCAACCTTGGTGGCGAGAATTCTACCAAATCGGTCACGTTGATACACCAGAGAAAACCGCAACCCCCTCTCAATCGCTTGCGCGGTGACGGGTTTTCCTTCCAAGAAAAACTTGGTTTGGGAGTTGTACGAAATGTGGAGGCTCCGATTGTCGGAGGCGATGACGTCGAACATGGAGAGCTTGGGAATGAGGACCAGGGTGTGCCCGGTCAGTTTGCCGGAATCGGGCAACGCGGGTTTGCGAACCACCTTCTTTTCCTCTTCCGCCGCTTTCGATTTCGAGGCGGATTTAGGCAGAGCGATGGGTGAGTCTGAGACCTCGACGAGCCAAGTGTCCAATGTGGGCAGGGTTCGACCTTTCAGATAAACCATCTGGCCGACCTTGAGGTCGCTGAGGCTGGCGTCAGGCGTGTCCTTGAGTTGGACTTTGCTCTTGTCCGTCGCCCGGTAGCTGAATTTCGATCCGTCGGGAAACTTGACCATGACAAACTTTGAATCCACCTTCTCGATGGTTCCCAGTTGCGGCTCTTTGCGAACCTTATCCAACCATTTCCAGGTTTCCTTGTCGGCAAGCTCCCGAAGAATAGGGGGATCATTGTCGACTTTGACTCGGGCGAAGACGGAGTCTCCCGCTTTCAGATCGTCCCGCTTGGCGGCTGCCTTGCCTTTCCAGAAGCGGGTGTCATGCTCGTCATCCACCGCGAGAGGTTCTGTGCCTACCTGGAGGATAAAGCCCCGCTCGGTGACTTCCAAAACCTTGGCTTCCAGAATCTCGTTTTCTGCGCGAACAGAGGCGAAAGCTAGTATCGTGGCGAGGCAGAGGATACACTTCGCGCAGGAATGAACGAAACCGCGTTTGTCTCGAAGAGGGAGCCGGACTGGAAAAGGTTGACCTTCTTGTGCGACCGCGCAGACGCCACGATTAAGAATCTGAAACCGGAAGAGTTGCATGAGTTCGTTCGCCTTTACCGGCGTGTCTCCGCCGACCTGGCGCTCGTCCGCACCAAGTCGACCAACCTACAACTCACCGACTTTCTAAACGACTTGGCCGGCCGGGCCTACACAACCCTCTACCGCTCTCCGCACAAACCGTTCTTCAAGGCGATTGGCGATGCGATTGCGCTCAGTGCCCAGACTGTGCGCCGCCGTCGCTTCTTTATGTACGCCAGTACGCTCCTATTCTTCGGCTCCTGTGTTTTCTCCTTCTTGCTGATGCAGAATGTTCCAGAAACCCAGCAATATTTCGTGCCTGAAGAAGCGCGTAAGAACTTCGATGGATGGAAGGAGGGAAGGTTCGAAGAGCGTGAGAGCTCGGTTTCTATCGAGATGACGGCCCACTATGCGACGAATAATCCGATGGCCTCCATCATGACATCCTCGCTGGCCGCTTCCACTTTTGGAGTTGGTACGGCCTACCTCATCTACAACAATGGCACCCTGATCGGCGCGCTCTCCTATGAGATGAACACCGTGGGCAAGTTGGGTTTCCTCTGGGCCTCGATCATGCCTCATGGCGTACCAGAGATCGGCGGATTGTTGATTGCCGGAGGTGCGGGTTTCGTAATGGGTTGGGCGCTGATCAACCCTGGTCGCCGCAAGCGTGGAGAGGCGTTGCGGGAAGCGGGAAAGGATGCCCTGGTTCTCCTATGCACTGCGGTTGTGATGATGTTCATCGCCGCCCCCATCGAAGGCTTCTTTAGCTTCAACCCCGCTATCCCATCATTTGTGAAGGTCATCGTGATCGGAGTCGAATTGGTCTTCTGGGGCTTGTTCTGGACTGGCTATGGCAAGGAGAAAGAAGTCCCCCAACCCTAATCTCCCCCTCATCCAAGTGGGTCTTCTTGCGGAACGTCTCGCCGAAGGGTAATCGAAGATCGGGAGAGGAGAGGGCCGGGGGAGGAGGTTTCTTGTAGTCGCCGCGAGACTCGTATGGAACTCCGCAATCTGAAATATCGGCACAGCCCCGGCACGAACCATCCGGGGTCTACAAATCGCTTCCAACCACAACTTCAGACCCTTCCATCCCCACCTCCTTCCTCCCCGCCCTTCGGGGAGGAAGGGGCTTCCAAACCCCAAACTCCAAACGGAATCGGCCCAAATCTTGCTAGTCAAGTAAACTGATGACTATGGCAACGAAGCCTCTTGCGACTTCCAACAACGGCGTTGTGAACAACCGAAACCATCACTTGGACTTTCTTCGGGTCACCGAAGCCGCAGCCCTTAGTAGCGCCCGATGGGTGGGCAAAGGGCAGCGCAACGATGCCGACCAGGCCGCTTGCACGGCGATGCGCATCACGCTTAATGAACTCGATATGAAGGGGACGATCGTCATTGGCGAGGGTGAGCGGGATGAAGCGCCAATGCTCTACATCGGCGAACAGCTAGGCTCCGGTGACGGTCCGAACATCCAGATCGCCGTCGATCCCCTGGAGGGCACCAACCTCTGCGCGAACGGCACGCCCAATGCGATCTCCGTCCTGGCGGCGGCGGTCGAAGGCGAGGGGCGCCTGATGCACGCTCCCGATTGCTACATGGACAAGCTGGTCGTGGGCGCCGAGGCGATGGGCGTCGTGGACATTACGCTCCCCCCAAGGGTCAACATCCGCCTGATGTCGAAGGCTCTGGGGAAGGACGCGGACGAACTCATCATCGGGATCCTGGACCGGCCCCGACATGAAAACCTGATTGCCGAGGTCCGCGATGCGGGCGCACGTGTTCATCTGATTCCCGATGGCGACCTGTCCGTAGCGATCGCCGCGCTGGACCCCGATTCCGATATCGACGCCCTGATGGGCGTGGGCGGTGCGCCAGAGGGCGTTATCACCGCTGCCGCGATCCTTTGCTATGGCGGCGAGATGCAAGCCAGGCTGGTCTTTACGAACGACGACCAGCGGGAGCGAGCGATGAAGATGGTCGATGGGGATGTCAACCGGGTCTTTACCACCGGCGACCTCGCCGAAGGCAATGTCATGTTCAGCGCCACCGGTATCACCTCGGGAGACCTGCTAAAAGGGGTTCGCTACCGACGAGGCTACGCCCTCACGGAGTCCATTGTCATGCGGTCCACCAACGGCACCATCCGCCGAATCGAGACCATGCATCGGCACGTGGATCAGTACGAGTTCTGATTCCTTGGTCCGAGCCCCCTTGAGGGGGTTGGGGGTGTGGCCAGGTTCTCCATTTGCATTCAAGAAGCCTTAGCCAAGGTGGTTCAGTCGTTACACGCGGAGAGCCATGCGCCACCCCCAACCCCCTCAAGGGGGCTTGGGCCGTGGCTCCTACTTCCGATGCTCAGCCACAATCACGGAGCCGATCCCGCCCCGCACGTTGAATCGCCCGGTGACCTTCATGTAGCGAGGACTACAGGACTCCACCAATTCATCGAGTAGGCGGTTGGTGACCGCCTCATAGAAAATCCCCTCGTTGCGGAAACTGTAGTAGTAGAGCTTGAGAGACTTCAGTTCCAGGCATAGCTGGTCGGGGATGTACTCGAGTTCAATGGTCGCGAAGTCGGGCTGGCCAGTCTTGGGGCAGACCGACGTGAACTCGGGGCAGGTGTGCGTAATCGTGTAATCGCGATGCGGCGCGGGGTTGGGAAAGGTCTCGACGTGGGGCATGGAACGCCCCAGAGTTTACCGGCGAACCTAACGGCTCGCCGGACCTTTTGCCAGCCTTAGCGGTGGGCGCAGGAGCCGCAGCCGCCCGCTGCCGCGCCTTCCGACTCTTCCGTCTTGAAGGAGGAGCCGCAGCCGCAGGAGCTGACCGCGTTGGGGTTCTCGATCTTGAATCCGCCGCCCAGCACGTCGTCTACATAGTCCACGGAGCTGCCGTCCATGTAGCCGAGGCTCAGCGAATCGACATAAATCTTGATGCCGTCCTGCTCGAAAATCTGATCGGTCTCGTCGGGGGTCTCGCTGTCCAAGGCCATGCCATAGGACAGGCCACTGCATCCGCCGCCCTGGACCCACACTCGCAAGCCCGACTCAGGCTGATCCTGGCTCTGCATAAGGTCCTTCAACTCGGTTGCCGCTCGTGGTGTTAGGTTGATCATTTCTCTGTTCTCAAATCTCCGTTTCGATTCTACGCCGGACAATTCTATTTTGCATCGAATTGTAGGGCATCCATAGGGCCGCTCGCTTGAAATGAGCAGAACTTGAACAGAAACCGATAAAATTCGGCAGAATGAACGCCCGAGAGAGGATTCTGAAAGCAGCGGACCAGTTCTTCGGCGCGAAACCGTTCTCGGAAGTTTCCATCGCTCCCATCCTCCAAGCCGCCGACGTCCAGGCCCCAACCCTCTATTACCACTTTGGGGACAAGGAAGGTCTTTATCTGGCCTGGTTGAACCAGATCGCCGATGGGATGCGTTCCCAACTCGGCATCCGCACCGACATCTCGCTGGAAGATGGCCTGGCGGCGTTTGCCTCCATCTACTTCGTCTCTACCAAGTTCGATTTCGGCCAGATCCTCCGCGACCAAGCAAGTCTGATGAAAGAGGAGTCCAGGGAATCGGCCTACGGAGCCTACTTTCGAGCCGTCTACGAACCGCTCTGCGCGATCCTAATTGGAGGGATGGAGCGGGGCGAACTTCCTCCCGAGCCGGTAGGCCGGGTCGCGGATGTCTTCCTGGCTGGCCTCTTCGCCCTCCAACCCAACGTAGAGAAAGACCCCGCCGCAGTCGCCGCCTGGTACGCAAAGCGGTTCCTAAGAGGCCATCTGTCTGCCCTCTGAAGCGAGGCAAAGCGGGTCGTATGGAAAAAGTACAACCAGCCCAAGACCGAGACGGTCTTGGAAACCATGGGCGGGACGCCCATGCAACTGGCATGCTTTGTGTTAAACTCGTTATTCGCCCTAACAAGGAAACCTAACGATGCCCTACGTGATTGCTGAGCCCTGTATCGGAGTCAAGGACAAGTCCTGCATGACCGTTTGTCCGGTGGACTGCATTTATGAGGGCGACGATCAGTTATATATCAACCCTGACGAATGCATCGACTGTGGGCTCTGCGAGCCAGAGTGCCCGGTGACGGCCATCTTTGTGGACACCGATGTGCCTCCGCAGTGGCGAAGCTTTATCGAGAAGAACCGTATCGAAGGCGCCCGGCTGGCCGGACAGTAGTTTAGGCGGCCTTTGCCGTGGTTTGGGATGCGCCCTGCACCAGGCGCAGCCACATCGCCCGGGAGAGGCGATCCTCGAACTGGATTTCAAATCCGATTCGGAAAGCGTCTTTCTCCACCGTGTCGGCGCGACAGTAGCGGACAACGCCTACACACTCCACAGCGGCGCTCGTTCCCCGCACCATTAACCGAACCTTTGCGAAGCGCGACATCTGGTCGTAGGTGAGGATGCCTAGGCCGTTGGCAGAGATATCTACCGCCTCGGCCTGGATGGGCTTCTCAACTCCGTGGACCGAGACGGTGATGTTCTGGGCCTGATACCTAGCCTCTTGTCCAGGGGTCGTGACGAGCGCATCGCCGGTGATAGATAGGGTGAGCATCTCCTTCTTCACGTCCGTCACCCGGCAGGGCAAGCCGACGGTGGCCATGTCTACGGACGCTTCAATGTTGAATCGGTCGCCCAGGTCAACGGCGATATCGTCCTTGAGTTCCACTCGTAATTGGTCGGGAGTCGCATCGCGTACCCAACCAGAGAGGAACTTCAGGTCGCTTATCCGCTGCAAGCGGCAACGGGTGCCTCTCACCTCTTCGATCTTGAAAACTCTTACGCTGCCTTCAGGAAATTCCGCCATACTGCCCCCTCTAGCCTTCCAAACTCACACAACTTCAACCCGGATTTGAACATATCTGGAGCAATCTTGGAGCGGACCGAGTATCGCACTTCGGCGTTCAGCTCCAGACTTCGCATTTGTGCTTCCAATCTCAAACTCACCAATTCTCCTCTCTGATAAGAGACCGGGCTGAGAATCCCGGCGCCTGTCTCGGAGACGTCCGATAGAAACGCATTCTCAAACGACCCGTTCTCCCTCCTTACCTCCACGACCCAGCCTCCAACGGCTTGCCGCACCTCTTCTGTAGGGGGTTGGTACTCAAGCTGGCTGACTACTCGGAACTGGAAAGAGGCCTCGGGGACTTCAATCACGTTCGCCTGGTTTTCGCCGTCAAACTGGAGATTCATGGTTCGGAACAGCTCTAAGCCATCAACCGCTGAAAAGTCAGCAACGAACCGGGCGTTGGTGTGAGGACTGGAGACATGGAAGATGAACCGATCCCCTTTTTGCAGGTAGTGATCGGTTGTCGCACGGACGGTTAGGTGGCTCAACGTGAAGCTGCTGATCCAGCCATGCATCAACTTTGAATCAGAGAACCTTTGAAACCTTGTCCTAGTTCCTATAAAATCGCTCGTGGAAAACTGCCCCATTCTTGCGTTTACCTAGTTGGATTGTCGGTAGCCGATTTGTGAAACCACAGGTTAGATAAACTGCGTGCGAAAAGATGTCCGCCAAAAACGTCACGCCCCTCGATCCCAACCTCAGGGAAGCCCAGGACCAGTTCATTCTGGAGTGGGGTCGAATGAGTTCAAGCTGGGGCATCAATCGGACGATGGCGCAGATTCACGCCCTGCTGTTTGTGACGGGTATTCCCCTGGAGGTGAACGACATCATGGAGCGCCTCCAGATCAGTCGGGGCAATGCCTCGATGAACCTGCGGGAACTGATGGACTGGGGGATCGTCCGGCGTTTTCGCCGCCCCGGAGATCGTAAGGACACCTACCTCAGCGAAACCGACCCCTACCAGATGTTCATTCGGGTGGTGCGGGAAAGGAAGCGGCGCGAGATCGACCCGACGACGGATGCGATCCGCGAATGTCTCCAGCGGGTTCCTACCGATGATCCAACCGGTCAGGCGGAGACGATGAAGGTGCGGCTCCAGGCTTTGCTGGAGATATTCGATTTGCTGGATGCGGCTTATAAGGAGGTCTTCGGGGCGGATCGGTCGTTGGGGGAGATGCGGGAGTTGTTGGGTCGGTCGGAGGGCAAGGACTGATGATTCTTTGGGGTCGCGGTTTCCAGAGGTTCTTTCAAAGATCAACCTTTTTGTAGCACGGCGTCATGGTGAGCGAGAGCGGCCCGAGTGTTCTGGTTTGGTAGAGCGTTCTATGCCGCGAAGTCGAACCACCTCACCCGGCTGTAAGTAAGAAACGAACTACAAACGGGTGAGGTCCTTCGACTCGCGACGAGCAAGCTGGGACACTGCAAACCCCTTCTGGCTCGCTCAGTAGCTTGTCAACCTTCATTTGTCTGGTTTATCCCACTCTGTTTTGAACCGCAGATGTCCGCAGATGTTCACAGATGGGAAAGAACCACAGAAAACACAGAGGGCCACAGAAAGACGCAGAAGCGGTCTTCGCGAATGTCAGGCTTCCATAGAACATGACGAATGAAGCTTGACAAGCTACTCAGGATGACGCCGTACTACAAGTAAGCAATCATGAAAAGAACTCTCCAACCCCCAAGTTTGCGGCTCCCGCCCTGGCACGAGCGGGGGTGTTGCATGGTGTTTGTTGCCTTGCAAATCTTTGCGGGCTTTGCGTCTTTGCGAGAGCCTTTTGAAATCACGCAAAGTCGCAAAGATCGCAAAGAGCCGCAGAGGACCGGGCGGTGGATACACAATGCAACAGCCCCGAGCCATCCAGGGTCTACGGGGTTTGGGTTGTGCTTTTGCGGAGTATCGTGTAGCCGACTACTCCCGCGAGAACCGACGCGGCTAGGATTGCGACTTTGGCCGCATCGACGCTTTCGGGATCGGCGAAGGCGAGTTCGGTGATGAAAAGCGACATGGTGAAGCCGATTCCGGCAAGGACGCCGACGCCAAGCATCTGTCCCCATCGAACTCGGTTTGGCAATGCGGCGAGGCCCGCCTTCACCGCCAGCCAAGACGCCAGCAGGATGCCAATTGGCTTTCCAACCAGGAGTCCCAGCGCAACGCCCAATCCAATCGGCTGGCCCAGGGCCTGAAGCGCCCCCGCCCCCAGGGCGACTCCGGCATTGGCGAGAGCGAAGAGAGGCATGATGCCGTAGCTGACGTAGGGTTGGAGGACGTGCTCCAACCGTTCTAACGGCGAGAGCGAATGGTCGGACTTCGCGTGGGCAGGAAGGGCCATCGCCAGGAGGACCCCCGCTACCGTGGCATGGACTCCCGACTTGAGGAAGAGGAACCAGAGAACCAAGCCAGGGAGGAGATAAGCCGCCAGGCTCCGAATCCCTATGCGATTGAGAATCCCCAGTAGGGCCAGGATCGCGAATCCCCCGCCTACCAACGCCCACTGGATTCCCTCCGAATAGAAAATGGCGATCACCAGTATGGCCCCGATGTCGTCCACAATCGCCACCGCCGTCAGAAAGACTTTGAGCGACAAGGGGACGCGCGACCCAAGAAGACTGAGAACGCCCAGCGCAAAGGCGATATCGGTCGCCATCGGGATTCCCCAGCCCCGAATGCCGTCGCCGCTGTAGTTAAAGAGGGCAAAGATCGTCGCGGGAACCGCCATGCCGCCTACGGCCGCGGCAATCGGAAGGGCCGCCATTTTGACGGAGGCAAGTTCCCCGACCATGATTTCCCGCTTGATCTCTAGCCCCACCAGAAAGAAGAACACTGCCATCAGGCCGTCGTTGATCCACAGCAGGATCGGCTTCTCCAAGATCAGGAGATTGAGGGGCGTTTGCCACAGGGAGAAGTAGCCCGAAGCCCACGGCGAATTAGCCCAGCCGAGGGCGAGGGCAGTGGCCAGCATCAGCACTATGCCGCTGGAGGCTTCCATCCTGACAAACTCGGCGAACGGCTTTAGCAAGCGGTTCTTCGGGGGAGCTTCCACTAGTTTATGTTACCGGAGTTGGGCGGAGCGGTGTTTCGGTGTAACGGCGCTACGGTCTCACGCAAAGGCGCAAAGAGAAGCGCTTTAAGCCCGCTGCACGAGGAGGCCGCTGGTGCGGTTGGCGAGGTCTAGCGAGACCTCGGGTTTGGGGCCGACGATGAAGAACTCGTATTGGCTCTCCCGCCAACGCACCCCTCGGCCCATCCCTGCCGGGATGCCGGTCTTCAACTTCATGGGTTGCCCTTCCAGCGCAATACCCCGGTTATCCCGGCGAACATTGACATGGTAAGTGTCGCCCTTCACCCGGTAGTCGAAGCAACACTTCTCCTTGCCCTCATGGACATAGAAAAGCTCCGCATCCTGGCCCAAATCCATGATGGGGATATCCATCCGTAGCTTCTTCTCCGCCCAAGAGGTGGCGGCGATCGGGTCGCTGGTATAGATTTCGTTTCCGGAGTCGGGATTCGCGAGCATTTGCGGCACGATTAGGATCGCGGCAATCGCCGTAGCCGCCAATCCCATCGCCCAACTCAGGCGGGGCAGCCAAGATTTCCGTGACCCCGTCTGGGGCAGATAGGCGGCGAGTCGGGTCAGGGGCACCTCTTCGCTCAGCCCCACGTTTCGGATCGTGGAGACGAAGTTCTCCAGGCCTTCCAACTCGCGCCGCGCCTGGGGATCGGAAAGGAGCAGTTGATCGGCGGCTCTCTGTTCGGACTCGGTGAGGCTCCCATCCAAGTAAGCCTGCCAGTCGATCTTCATCGCGTGGCTCCTTCGATGCAGAGAAGGTCTCGGCAACGGTCTCTCAGCTTGGCGCGGGCTCGGAATAGGCGGGAGCGCACGGTGCCGACGGGAATCTCCAACGCGTCGGCGGCCTCCTCGTAGCTCAACTCCTCCACATCGCAAAGCTGGATGATCATGCGGTGCCCATCGGTCAGGTTGTCCAGTTCCCTCATCAAAACGTCGGCATCCACGCGCCAATGCACTTCTTCCCAGAAGTCATCCGTCTCGCCGTCGACTTCATCCAAGACCACGGTCGGGCGGGAGTTTTCTCGGCGGATCAGCGTGTTGAACTCATTTCTTAGAATCTTAATCAGCCAACTCCGTAGGTGGCGCCCGTCAAACGAGCGTTTGAATTTGATTGCGGCATAGAGGGTTTGGCCGACGAGGTCTTCGGCGATGTCCGACGACTTGGCCAGCCGCTTAGCGACCCGAAAGAGGACCGGGATTTCTGCTTGCAGGTGGGTCTCGAAGTCGCGCATGGCAAGGGTCGTCGCCGCGCCATCGGGCGCGGCATGCCTCACATGATACAGCGAGGAGCCTACCAGTTTCGTTTGAATCGTTAGAACCATCTCGGGCAAGCATCTGAATGCCTGCCCGAGTGGAAAGGTTCCCCGAGAGGATGAAAAAGCCTAGGTCGAAGACTCACGATCATCCGTCTGCTCATCTACTCAGGCTGTTAGCAACGCTTCTGTGGTCCTCTGCGGCCCTCGGTGGTTTCATTTCCGGCCAATTGGACAAACCACCGAAGAACACAGAGGGCCACCGAAGGTTGGCGATAGATCGAAACGACCTATCTCTCCCGGTAAGGGCGGCCGAATTGGGTGACGGATGGGGTCTTGGTGAAGTCGAACTTCTGCAGAGGTCTGCGGGTCGCTTTGGACAGGTAGCCGTTCATATCCTTTAGCCAATAGCCCGAAAAGCCCTGCCACTCTTTCACGATCCTTCCCGAAGCGTCGATCTGTACGATGGCGGGGGAGCTTTCGATCTTGTACTTGTAGACCAATTCATTTTTGGGGTCGAGCAAGAGCTTGTAGGGCGGGTTGATTTCGGCGTTCCATGATCGGGCGCGGTTCTGGTTGGCGTTGATGACGCCGAAAAACTTGGCGTGATCGTTGGGATAGTAGGCCCGGATCATTCGGTGGATGGTATTCATCGCCTCGTTGTTGACCGGGTCGCCGTCACGGATGAAGTACAGGAAGACGACGCCCTCCTGTCGCAGGTCCTTCAGCGACAGTCGCTTCCCTTCGATGGACGGGATGAAGAACTCAGGCGCCTGCTCCCCAGGCGTAAGGCTTTGGAATCCAGATGCCAGCAGCGTCAAAGCGGCTACCAGCGAAGATGCAACGATTCTTGAACGCATAAAAACTACTCCCGGAAGAGAATGTTCCTTGGATGGCGCGAGGGGATGTCGGCATTTTTGCGAGGGCAGGGGTTGCGGCGTAACGGCATTAGGGCATTACGGCATTGGGGGTTTGGGCGGGGTTTCATAATGGGAGAGGGGCGCAGGGAGTAAGGAAAGAGGTTTCAGAGCACACGCACCGAACCCCGTAAAGCCGCAATGCCCCAACACCGCAACCCCGTCCCAACATGAGCAAATCCAAACTGGCTGACAATGTGGTGGAAAAGCTGAAGAAGCTGCCCGCCAAGCCGGGTTGCTACATCTATCGCAACGAGAAGGCGGAGGTGCTTTATGTCGGGAAGGCGATCAACCTGCGCAACCGAGTCCGCAGCTACTTTCAGGAGTCCACGCGCCATGGGCTGAGGATCGCCCGGCTGGTCTCCAAGGTGCGCGATATCGAGTGGATCGTGGTGGATTCAGAGGTCGAGGCGCTGGTGTTGGAGTGCAACCTCATCAAAGAGCACCGCCCTCCCTTTAACGTCCGCCTCCGAGACGACAAGAGCTACCCCTATATAACGATCACTAAAGAAAAGTTCCCCCGGGTGATGTTCACCCGACGCCCTCGCAAAGACGGGGGCAAATACTACGGGCCTTACACCTCTGCTTTCTCGGTCCGGGACACGCTCCAACTGCTCCACAAGGTCTTCCCTTTGATCCCCTGCGGTAAGTCTTGGAGCGGGGAGAGGGTGCAGAGTCCTTGCCTCTATTTCCATCTGGGAAGATGTCTTGGCCCATGCGCTGGCTTGTCCGACCCTGTGGAGTACCAGCAGGTGGTGGCGCGAGTGGATCGGTTCCTTCAGGGCAAGGAAGAGAGCATCGTCGAGGACCTGAAGACCGATATGGCGGCGGCGGCGGAGAGCCTGGACTTTGAGCGGGCGGCCAAAATCCGAGACCAGATATCCGCCATCGAGACCCTCATGCAACGCCAAAAGGTCTTGACCGGCGACCGGGTGGACCAGGATGTGATCGCAGTCGTGAAAGACGACCGGGGAGCAGCGATCCAGATGCTGTACGTTCGTGGCGGCAAGCTGATCGGGCAACGACAGTTCATCCTGGATGGGGCGAGCGAAGCGCCAACCGGCGAGGCGGTGCAGGAGTTTGTCAAGCAGTATTACGCCGATGCCCCGGAGGTTCCTCGGGAAATCCTCCTGCCGGTTGAGATTGAGGAGCGGAACATCGTCCAAACCTGGCTGCGGCAACGGCGGGGCGCCGCGGTGACGGTGGAGGTTCCCCAAGGAGGCGAGAAGCTGAGGCTCATCGACATGGCGGCCAACAACGCCGAGCAGGCCCTTTCTACCCTCTCCCAAGAGTTGGCGCAGAAGGAGGCTTGGGCCGAGGAGGCGATGAGCCAGTTGCAGGAGGCGGTCGGCCTTCCCACCCTCCCCATGCGGATCGAAGGGTACGACATCTCGAACATCCAGGGCACCGCGCCGGTGGGGTCGATGGTGGTCACGGAGAACGGCGAGCCGACGAAGGGCGAGTACCGGCGGTTCAAGGTTCGCTGGCATCCCGAAAGTCCGAACGACTTCGCGATGATGCACGAGGTCATCACCCGCCGCCTACGCGCCTATCTGGACAACGACGAGAAGTTCGCGAAGCTCCCCGACCTGATCATGATCGACGGCGGGAAGGGCCAGCTTGCGGCGGCGTTGAAGGCGAGAGATGAACTGGGATTGAGCGTCCCGATGGTCGGCTTGGCCAAGAGACATGAGATTCTCTATGTGCCGGAACGTCCCCCCTCCTCGTTTTCCGCGGACGGCGACTTGGCGGATTCTGAACTTGCACCGCGAGAAAATGAGGAGGGGGGTAGGGGGGTGGAGGGCCGCGCTCGCTCCCAGCCTTATGCTTTCACCGGCGTCTCGGAGGACTATTCCTACCGAGACATCGAGCTTCCTCTTAACTCTCCGGGCCTGATGATTCTGCGGAAGTTGCGCGACGAGGCCCACCGGTTTGCGCTCTCGTTCCACCGGAAGATTCGGGACAAGCGGATGACGGGGTCGGCGGTGGAGGAGATTCCGGGGATCGGGCCGCGGCGGCGGCGGCTTCTTCTGCGGACCTTTGGGTCGGTGGAAGGCATCCGCCGGGCGACCATCGACGAGTTGGCAGCGGTTCCCACCATGACTCGGAAGTTGGCGGAGCAGGTCAATGAGTATTTGAGAGAGGGATAGGGTTCTTTTGCGATCCGAGCCTCCTTGAGGGGGTTGGGGGTGGCGCATAGTTCTCCGTTTGTAGTTTTCTATCATCGTGGATTAGGTTCCTTGGATACAAGCGGGGAACCTGGCCTCACCCCCAACCCCCTCAAGGGGGCTCGGATCGCAAAATGCCACTTACCGGGTAATGTCTCGTTCGGAAATATCGACAATGAAGCTCACCCTGCCCATTCCCATTTTCGTGGCTGCTGCGGCGCTGGTTCTCATCTCATGCGGGGGCAGCGGCGGTGGGGGTGGCAATTTGCCGCTTTCAGAGACTGGGCGGGCGGTTCAAGAGGTTCAACGACTCGCCATCATGTCGATGTCCAAGAGCGGCATCGCCCTCGCGCCGTTTATGATGCATGGCTTTGGCGGGGGTAGCGGAGGCGGGACTACGGGCTCGGGCGGCTATGGCGGAGTTTCGTCCATCGGCTTCTTCTTCCGAAGCTTTGGGGGAACGACAGGTGGCGACGGCACAACGGGCGGAACTGGCAGTGGCACCGGAGGAACCAGTGGAGGCGGCGGTTCGGGCTCTGACTTCTACTACGATCAGTGGCTTGGACTCTGGGTCGATGTGGAGTGGACCGAAAACTCATCCACGATCACCTTTACTTTGGATCAGGAGAAGACCCAGCCTGCGGGGTCGGTCATGTCCACCTATACTGGCGAATTCGGCACCTATCCCCAGACGTACACCAACCAGTATTCGTTTACAGCCGGTCCCCTTGCCGGTTCGCACGGGATCTACATCTGCGTTCAGACCTCAGAGACGCACGGCAGTATGTCCTATTCCAACACCTATGAGGACGGCTTCAGCGATAGTGGGCAAAGCCAGTGGACAGACGAAACCTCTAGCTTCGAGTCACGTTGGGAGGGGCCGGACGGGGAGCCGTGGTTTGAGGACAGCGGGACTTGGCATGCGGACAACTCAGGTACTTACACCTGCTCAGATTCCAACGGGTGGTCCAGCACTTGGACTTACAACTCCGACTGGTCGGGCTCCGCTATCCTTACTGGTCCTGATCCGCTCCTGCCCGCCACGCTAACTTGGACATCGGAGGGACACTATACGATCACTTATGCCGATGGTTCCAGTGAGAGTTGGGATTGGGAGGATTTCTGGGGCAATGTCGGCGAGGGGGGAACTACCGGTTCAGGTACGAGCGGCAGTACCAGCGCCGGGACGATAGGCTCAACCTCCAGTGCGGGAACCTCCACCACGGGATAGTCAAGGCGTAGCCTGGACGTCCACGTCCGGGTCTCCGTGCCTTGGACCTCCAGGTCGGAGGGTCTTGTATTCGCCACAACGCTGGTAGTCAAGACGGCGGCACAATGCATCCGCCGCCTACAGAAACTCTCGTCCGGGTAGCCTTCGTTTTCATGCGTTCGACGAGCTGCGACATCCTGATTGTGGGCGGAGGGACGGGTGGGTGCGCGGCGGCGATGGCGGCGACCTCCCTAGGGATGCGGGTGGTGCTGACCGAGGAGTACGACTGGATCGGTGGGCAACTGACCTCGCAGGCCGTCCCGCCTGATGAGCACCCGTGGATCGAGCAGTTTGGCTGCACCGCCCGGTATCGACAGTACCGCAACCTGGTTCGCCAGTTCTATCGCGACTTCACGCCGCTTACCGGCGAGGCACGGAACAACCCACTGCTGAATCCTGGCACGGGATGGGTAAGCAAGCTTTGCCATGAGCCCCGGATCGGGTGGATGGTATTGAATCAGATGCTTCAACGAGCGATCTCTCAGGCAAGGCTGGACTTGCGGCTGAGGCGGGTGCCGGTTTCGGCGGAGGTTGATGGCGAGGCGGTCCGGGCGGTGGTGTTTCGAAACCTGCTGACCGGCGACGAGGAGCGGGTGGAGGCTCGGGTGGTGCTGGATGCGACAGAACTGGGCGACCTGCTCCCGATGACCGGGACCGAGTACGTGACCGGGGCGGAGAGCAAGCGGGAGACCGGGGAGCCGAACGCGGTGGTGGGCGACCCTGAGCCGGGGAACGTGCAAGGCATCACCTGGATCATGGCCCTGGGCTATGACCCGGACGGCGACCACACCATCGAGAAGCCTGCCCAATACGACTTCTGGAGCCAGTACCAGCCGAGTTTTTGGCCCGATAAGCTCCTCGGCTTCCGTATCCTCCACCCCCAGACGGGGAACGAGAACTACCTGCCGCTCTTCAGCGACGACATTTGGAACCTGTTCAACTACCGCCAGATCGTCGAGCCATCCTGCTTTGAGCCGGGCACGGTCCCCCATGCCGCGACCATCGTGAATTGGCCCCAGAACGACTACTTTCTGGAGAACATCATCGACGAGCCAGAGGACGCAGTAGAGGAACGGCTTTTTGCGGCTCGACAGCTTAGCTGGTCCCTGCTCTACTGGCTCCAAACTTCAGCTCCTCGGCACGATGGCGGCACCGGCTACCCTGGGCTTTACTTGCGACCCGACCTCACCGGAACCGACGACGGGTTTGCCCAGGCGCCTTACATCCGCGAGTCGCGGCGGATTAGGGCGAAGTTCACGGTCTTTGAGCAGCACGTCGCCGCCTATACCAACGAGGGTCGGGATCGGGCGGCGGAGTTCAAGGACTCGGTTGGGATCGGGGCCTATCGCCTTGACCTGCACCCGTCGACCAGCGGGGCCAACACCATCGACACCAGCTCCCTCCCCTTCCAGATTCCTCTGGGTTCGCTGATTCCGGTGAGGATGCGCAATCTGCTTCCCGCCTGCAAGAACCTGGGCGTCACCCATTTGACCAACGGGTGCTACCGTTTGCATCCGGTCGAGTGGAACATCGGCGAGTCGTCGGGCCTCTTGGCCGCCCATTGCCTGGCCAGTGGCTTGGAGCCGGTGCAGGTTTGGGAGTCGGAGGAGGAGACGCAGAAATTCCAACAACTTTGCGTCTCCCAAGGTATCGAGATCCAATGGCCGACCCTGAGGGCCCTCTAGCGCCGGCCCCTCCGGCCAAGCGTGGCCCTTGGTAAACTCTCCCTCCCGTGACCATCGACGAACAACTCGCCATGCTGCGCCGTGGAACCGCAGAGATCATCAGTGAAGCCGAACTTCGGAAGAAGCTGGAGATCGGTAAGCCGCTTCGGGTCAAGTTAGGCGTTGATCCGACGGCCCGCGATGTGACGTTGGGCTGGGCGGTGGTTTTGCGCAAGCTTCGGGACTTCCAGCGGTGCGGACATCAGGCGGTGCTTGTCATTGGCGACTTCACGGCGATGATCGGTGATCCGAGTGGGAAGAGCAAAACCCGGAAGCAGCTTTCGGCGGACGAGGTGTCGGCTAACGTTGAGGCGGTGAAGAAGCAGTTTGGGAAGATTCTCGATATCGAGAAGACCGAGATTCGACCGAATGGTGAGTGGCTGGGGCGGATGAATTTCGAGGACGTCCTACGCCTGTGCGCCAAGACGACCATCGCCCGAATCATGGAGCGGGACGACTTTACCAAGCGCTGGGAGGCTCACCAAGCCATCGGCATGCACGAGTTGATGTACCCGCTTCTCCAAGGGATGGACTCGGTGGCGTTGGAGGCGGATGTAGAACTTGGGGGGACCGACCAGAAGTTCAACAATCTGATGGGCCGCCAGCTTCAGGAGGCCAATGGGCAAGAGCCGCAGATCGTCGTGCTCTCGCCCCTCCTGGTGGGGACCGATGGCAAGGACAAGATGAGCCAGTCGTTGGGGAACTATGTCTCGATCATCGACTCGCCGAACGATATGTTCGGCAAGACGATGTCCATCCCCGACGAGCTGATTCTGAACTGGTTCGAGCTATGCACCGATGTGCCGATGGACGAGGCGAAGTCGTTGGTGGGCGAAGGCAAGAATCCGCGCGACGCCAAAGTCCGCCTGGCCAAGGAGATCGTTGCCCTGTACCATTCGGCGGAGGTCGCGGAGGAAGCCGAGCGGTATTTCGTGGAGACCTTCAGCAAGCGCCAGCAGCCGGTCGATGCGCCCGAGGCGGCGATCCCCGACGACCTCGGCGATCCGGTTCCGTTGGCGAATCTGATCGTGAGTCTGGGTTTAGCCAAGAGCAACGGTGCAGCCCGCGATCTGATGAAGCAAGGCGGCGTTTCGGTGGACGAGACCAAGGTAACCGATCCGTTTGCCAAGCTGGAGCGGTCCGAGTTGGTTGGAAAGGTTCTGCGAGTTGGGAAACACCAATTCCGGAAACTGGTTTAGGAGTTAGGGGATTAGGGAGGGAAGGGAAGGATCCCCTTACCGCTTGTGTAAAATCGCTCTTGCTTTAGAACGGCGTCATCCTTAGCGAGCATGAAGAGAGTTGTAGCTAAGCCGTTTGCTGGTCGCGAGTCGAAGGAGCTCACCCGTCTGTAGCTTCATCCCAACCTACAGTTGGGTGGGGTGGTTCGATAGAACGCTCTCCCAAACCAAAGCACTCTGGCCGCTCTCGCTCACCATGACGCCGCTCTACAAGCCTGAATTTACATCCAGGCCCTTTGCTCCTCCTTCCCTCGTTCCCTAATGGCACCTGATTCTTTGAAGCGTCGTCTATAGCATGCAGGGGCGCGCTTGCTAGTGTACGCAGCCCCATTAACCATCAGGAGAGCGACACCTATGAATCGAATTCTAAATCTTGGCATGGCCGTTGGCCTTGCCGCCTTGGTCGTCGGCTGCGGCGGCTCGGGCAGTGGGTTGGTCAACCAACCGAACGCGAGAGTTCAGTTTGCCAACCTTATGCCGGGCATCACCAGCGCTAAGGCCAAGGTCGGAGACGACACCATCAGCGACGATATCCCATTTGGGGCGGTGAGCGACAATGCGATCACGAACAACCAAAGCAAGGATTTGACCGTGGGCGATACGACGTTCGACAACTTGGCGACTCTGCCCAATCAGGTCTTTCAAGTAGAGCATCGGTATACGGGCGTTGGCTACGGTACGGCCCCCAGGGCGATCTTGCTGATCGACCACAACAAGAGCCAAGCGGCCAACGGCACCGTAGCCATCCGCGCGACCCATGTGGCCCAAGGGGCTGGTGCGATGGACGTTTATCTATCGGCAGTGGGAGATTCTCTCCCCGCATCGCCATCCTTTGATGCCCTCGCGGAGGCTGGCACATCCAGTTTCTCGGAACTCCCCGTAACGGGAACCAACGAGTACCGAATTAGGATCTATGCGGATGACGACACGACGACCGCGCTGGTCGATAAGACGGTGGTCATCCAAAGCCGAGAGCGCTATTCGGCTATCCTGTTCGCCGATGCGGGCGAGGCCAGTGGATATAACATCGTGCTGGTCAAAGAGAGTATCTAAGCCGCAAAAAGTCCTGCCCCTGCAACACGCCAGGGGTGGGGCTTGTCTTACTGGTTGTGAACACTCAGCCGATGAAGCCTCCCAGTGCGACCCCATGGGGAGCGATTTTTTCCCTGTTCGTTGGGCTTTTCTATGGGCTTTCGCCCATCGACATCATCCCCGATTTGATCCCGCTACTTGGGTTTGTAGACGATGCGGCGATCGTTCCGCTGATGCTGATCCTTGCCTTCTTTCAATACCGCAAGTTCCAAAGGCGAAACGTCATCATTGCGCCGCCCGTTCAGGGCAACTAAAATTGGGGCCAGGGACCAAGCCCTGGCCGTTGGGGCTGGAGGATCTAGGCGGCAAGCCTTAAGTGCGAGCCAGTGGCCTTTTCGCCTTCGATGACGAACTGTTCGACCACCTCTTTGAGCGCCTGGCTCATTTGGGCGAGTTCCCCGGCGGAAGCGCCAACCTCTTCGATGCTGGCATTGAGTTGCTGGGCTCCGGCTGAGGACTCTTCTCCAATCGCGGCGACGTCCATGATGACCGCACTTGCTTTCTGAGCGTTGTCGGCCATCCCTTGTGCGGCATCCAGGTTGCGGGTTGCGCTGTTGGCAACCTTGTCCATGCTTTCGCCGACGACTTCCGCCAGTTTGCTGGCGTTCGCGGCTTGCCCAGCGACCAAGCCAGCGGCAGAGACGATTTGGGACAGGGAGCTGCCCGCTTCTTCACTGCTGGCGGCACCGGTTTCGACCTCTTGCGTCGTGCTTTGGATGGCGGTCACCGTTTGATCGACAGTTGAGCGAACCCCGGCAATCAGGGAACCGATCTCACGAGTCGCAGAGCCGGCCTGCTCGGCCAGCTTGCGCACTTCCTCAGCGACAACGGCGAATCCTCGCCCGTGCTCCCCCGCTCGGGCGGCCTCGATGGCGGCGTTGAGAGCCAAGAGGTTTGTCTGTTCGGCAATGGCCTCGATGGTTTTGACGATATCGCCGATCTTCTGACCGGCCTGGTCCAACTCCTGGACCTTTTCGGATGACAGAGTGACGCGATCCTTGACGCGGGCCATGGCATCGATGGTTGCCTGGACCGCGATGTTTCCTTCCTTGGCCAAAGCAGACATCTGTTGGGCAGCTTCGCTGACGCGCTCGATCTCGGTAGAAGCGCCTTCCAGGGCCTTGGATGCCTCAACGACCATGACCTGCTGAGACTGGCTGCTCTCGGCAACTTCGGCTACCTGACTGGTAAGGCGCGCCATCTCTTCCGAAGCTTCGGAGGAACTGGTGGCGAGCTTCTCGCTTCCGGCGGCGATTTCATTCGCGGCGGCTCCACTCTCTTCACTTGATGCGGCGAGTTGCTGGCTGGTCTGCGAAACCAAATCCGCATTCTGGGATACGGTGCCGATCATTGCGGACAGACTCTTGCGTCCATCGTTGTAGGCTGAGACCGAAGCCTGGACCTTCCCAAGGAGCATGTTGAACGTGGTGCAAATCTCGGACAGTTCGTCGTTTCCGGTGACCGGTACTGGTGTGGTGGCAGGCTGCACATCATAGGTCAGGTCGCCCTTTGCCAAGGACTCGAGACCAGTGGTGAGATGAAAGACGCAGATCGACTCCATGGAGACGAGGCGGCTCTGAAGATTGCCGAGCGGCTCCAGCAGCGATTTCTTCAAGATGAAGAAGGCGGCAGCGCTCACGAGGAGCGACAAGGCAGCCAGCAAGTAGACGATCGCGTTACTTGCCCCACTGGCGGAGGCGGCAACAATGGCGAAACACAATAGAGTCACCGACCCTAATGCGAGCCCAAGTTTCCCTTGGACCTTTAAACCCTTAGACATGTTTTTCCCTCTTAAATCAAATTGGGCCATCCGTGCCCGGCCATCGATCTGCCCAACCCATTTCCTCACAGAATCGTGGCCTGATAATTTGCCCGGATTAAAGATAGGCATCCGGAATAGATTCCTATAGGGATCTGAACTGGGGCGGCGACCGCTTAGTAACCATGCTCTTGGCAAACTTTGGCTTTACTCTTTGATGCCGTATCACTCCCGAGATTTCTGTTGCCTTAACAATGCGAAACGAGGGCGGCTTCGTTAGTGTGTCTTCCGTCAAGCAGGGCTACACGCTTCAAACCAAAGCGGAACCCTAAAAATTCTCGAAAAACGTGAGGTGGCAGGAGTGATGGATTGTTTTTAGGTGAAGACGCCCACTGATTCCCCCAGCTTTACCGGACAAGTTCGATAGAGGACGGATCCCTCTCCGACGACTCGACGGGCTTGAAAACCGCCATCACATCCTTGCCGGGCAGGTCGATCTTCTCTTGGTGGGTGATGGATTCGATCTTGATCTTTCGCTTCGTGGACTTGCCGGTGTCCAGATCGGTGAGTATGAGGTCGTACTCTCCCGCCGCCAGACCGAGGCCGCTTAGCGTGGCGGTAGCCGGAGAGGCTCCGGGGTTGGCAGTAATGCGGGCCATGAGCCAATCCACTTGGCCCAAAGCCTGGACGCTGGCCTCATAGTCCATGTCGGAGAATGTGAAGGACTGCATCGTGATCCAATCTGGCCCGGTGTTTTCGATGGTCAGTTCGTTTTGTCCGGCGGGGTATTCAAAGGTAAACGTGCCGGCGGCGGCAGGTTGGTCGGCATTGCTGGCGGCGTAGGTGGATACCAGGACTGATTTGCCGTTGAGTAAACCCTGCACATTCGCGCCGCCCTTCGAGACCTGGCTGAATCGGATCGTGAATTTGCCCGGCTTCTCGGCTCGGAAGACGAAGGTCAGAGGCTCGGGGAACATATCGCGATGCCCAACGCCCTGTAAAAATGACGACAACCCGCCCAGACCTTCCGGTTTGGAACCCGCTTCCACAAGGAACTTTGTTTTCTCCGTCTTGGCCCAGCCGGTGCCAGGGTTGAAGGTGAGGTCGGATCTGCCGTCGGTGGCGATGCGGACCTTCACGGGTCGAGCGGAGAGGTGATCGGACACCCCCGCCGCCCGGATCACGTCGTGGGTGGTCTTGAATTCGCCATAGAGATTCTCGCCATGCACAACCTCCCAGGTCCAGAAGGCTCCGGCACCGGCATGGGCGGAGAGAAGTCCCGCCCATATTCCATCCCGGACATCCATCCGCTGCCCCTTTCGATCAAGGACTCCGGGGCCGTATTCGCCGAAGAACAGTGGCTTGTCGCCCGGAACCTTGAACCCAGAGATGGCGGTTCGGACGTCGGGCGGGTAGACGTGGGGCTGATAGAAATCGACGGCGTCGTAGAGATTTGGGAATTCAAAGGTGGAACTGGTGGAGACCAGGTGGTAATAAGGGTCGATAGACCGGATGTAGGCGGACATCTCCCTGTGCCAATCCACCACTTCCTGCCAACGCTCCTCGTACCGGGCATCTACCCACTCGACCTCGTTAAACAGTTCCCAGGCCATCACGCTTGGGGAGTGTCCCCAGCGGGCGATGGCGTAGCGTAGCCACATCTTGGTGCGGCGCTTGGCCTCCGGGTGGGTGAAGAAGTCGGCGGCTTTCTCCAAGAATCCGCCCTTGTCCTTGTTCCAGGGATGGTCCGGCCAGTTGGGGTTCACGCGGGTGCTGAAGGAGCCGTGGTGGAAGAGGACGAACTGAAAGCCGATTCCGGCGTCTTCGCATGCTTTCACCAGTTGGTCCCAACGCTCGAAGGCCTGGGGTAGCATCCGATCCTCGTCGGCCTCGCCCGATTGGGGCACCCAGGGGTTCTTGCCATCCCAGGCGCATGCCCAGATGCGTGTCCAGTTGACGCCGTTTTCCCCCATCTTCTTCAGCATCTCCACCATATCGGGCAGGCCGCCGCTCTGCCAGCCCAAGTTGAAGCCGAGGGGCAGATAGGGCTGGCCATCTTCGTACTTGAATCGCCCTCTGTTAAGGTCGTCGAGGCGGATGAAGCCCTTGGGAATAGGCTTGCCAGCGAGTTCGACTATGGCGGGTTCAGGAGTCGCGCTGAGGGCGGCTCCGTTGCGGAAGAGGACCGGCTTGTATCTGCCCGGCTGATCAGCGACCAGGACCGCTTTCCAGGCGGCTTCGTCGGCGTCGAAGTAGGCCAGCCGGTCGGTGGTGTTGCCCTTGGCGTCGGTGAACCGCACCTGCATATCGCTCTTCTCGATATCATAAGGGTTTCCCGAAAAAGCGACGGGAAACGTGACGGTCTCCGGACCGTACCAAGCCTTGGGGGCGGACTGGATTTGGAGGGCGAGAAGCAGCGCGAGAGACAACATAAGCTTTCGCGGGAGCTTACCGCTGTTATGTGGCTTGTGAATTGTGGCCTGTGGTTAGTGTCTTGTTGGATCTGACTCATCCGACCATCCGACAGATCAGACAATCCACATCAACACAAATCACAGGCCACAAGCCACAGACTACAGCAGCGCCTTGCGAATCACCTTTCTTGCCCGGTGGAGGCGGGAACGAACGGTGGGGATGGTGAGGCCTTCGGCATCGGCGATCTCCGTGTAGGAGAGGCCATCCACGTCGCACATCTGAATGATGCGACGGTGGCTGTCGGGCAGCTTGGCCAACGCCCGTTGAACCTTGGCCTGCATCTGATTCTGCTTGAAAGAGTCGTCGGGCAGAGGGCTGGCGTCCACGGGTTCATAGGCGTGTCCTGCGCCGTCTTCCAGCGTGACCAAGGCATCCAGCGAATGCATCTTCGGCCGCCGATTGATCGTCCTTACCGCATCCAGATGCGCTCGCATGATGATCTTGAGCAACCAGTTCTGAAACGGCTTGTCGTCCTGATAGGCGTCGAAGTGAGTCCAAGCCTTCACGATGGCAAGCTGGACCAGGTCGTCGGCGTCGGCTCGGTTTCGGGTGAGGCTCATCGCAAAGCTCAGCGCCTTCTTGCGGACTTCATCCACCAACCGTTCGAATTTTTCTTGAGCGTGGGCCTTTCCCTGAGGCCCACATGCTATTGCTGCGCACATATTATCTGTCCTTCCTTTAGCTCGGCGTCGTACCCATCGCCGCCAGCCACACAGGGATATTACGATACTTGGGCCAAAAAGAAAACCCGCCAGTTTAGATTTTATTTAGAAAGTATGTCTTTCGGCCTAGTATCCTGAACATCAGACCAAAAAGGTCGTTTTATACATTAGTGGTACAGATTTGACATGTTAGATTCCCCGAAGCCAAGCCTCAAGGAAAGACAGTGGAAATTGCGCGAAGACGCCATCCTTGACGCGGTTGTGGAGCTTTTGGCGGTCAAGGGCTACAACGCGATGACGATGGACGACATCGCAAACCTGGTTGGAATCTCCAAGGCGACCCTTTACTTGCACTTCTCATCCAAACACGACCTGGTGGTGAGCGTGGCATGTCGTACCATCGACCGGTCCTATGAGCAGTTGGCCTCTATCGACCCGACCCTTCCCGCGTCGAAGAGACTGGAGCAGATGATCGACCGGGCGGTGGAGATCCGATTTGGTTCGGGGCATATCTCGTTCAACGATGGGGTGGGGGAGATCGTGGAGATTCTGTCCCAGGATCACCCGTTCCGAGAGAAGGAAGCGCGGAACATGCAGTTCATTTTGGGTGTTGTCGGAGCGGCTCAGAAGGACGGTGCCACAGCCCCAGGTGTTTCACCCATTGTGGTCGTTCATATGGTTCTGGGGGCATTGCGGGGGGCGGACATCGAACGGTCGGTGGAGAAGGGGGAAACCAACCCAGCTGAGATCGCGGAAAGCATGAAGCGTTTGATCCTGCGGAGTTAGACAAAACAGTTCAATATTGCGGTTCTTGCGCCGAAAGGGACAGCAACAGCTATCGCGAAAGAGTAGCCAAGTACCCCACAATATCTACGTGCTAAGGATATTCCCGACCACCCATCGAGAAGCCGATTTCCGTCTGATGGCGGAGCCAGCAAGTATTCAGAGCGCACAAGAGTCCATCCCAAAACCCTCTCAGCAGATCAGGCCCGGTACACCAAGTACGGGCCTTTCTTCTGTTCCCAATCCTGCCAAGCCCGACCGCTCGGAGTAGCCTCGGGATGGTTTGTGCCCGGCAATTGAAGCCCAAACACTCGGCAAGACGGCGGCACAATGTATCCGCCGCCTACAGAATCTCCAGAACTGGCGAAATTGGCTACTTTGGGCAGTTGGCGTAATCAGGTAGCCTTCCGCTCTCATGAAGGACGCGGTTTTGAAGGCGGCGCTGCTTTCGCGCGTGTATGAAGTCGCCCATGAGACGCCGCTGGAATTCGCTCCTCGGTTGAGCCACCAGGTTGGCAACCGCGTGTGGCTGAAGCGCGAGGACGAGCAGCCAGTCTTCAGTTTCAAGATTCGGGGCGCCTACAACAAGATGGCTTCTCTTTCCCCCGAGGGGCTGGCAAACGGCGTCGTGTGCTCCAGTGCCGGGAATCATGCCCAAGGGGTGGCGCTCTCCGCCAAGAAGCTGGGTTGCCGGGCCGTCATCGTCATGCCCACCACCACTCCTTCCATCAAGGTGGACGCGGTGAAGGCGTTTGGAGCGGAGGTGGTTCTGCATGGGGACAGCTACGATGCGGCATACGCCATGGCTAGGGAATTGGAGGCGCAAGAGGGGCTTTGCTTTATCCATCCCTACGACGATTCGGCGGTGATCGCGGGGCAGGGAACTATTGGCGTCGAAATACTTCGACAGGCCGCCGAGGGCATCGATGCGGTTTACGTCGCGGTCGGGGGCGGCGGGCTGATTTCTGGAGTCGGCGCAGTGATTAAAGAGCTTCGACCAGATGTACGCATTATCGGTGTCGAACCGGAAGACTGCTGCGGGATGGCGCAGTCGCTTCGCGCAGGGGAGGTGGTGACGCTGGACCGGGTGGGGCGGTTTGCGGATGGCGTGGCGGTGAAGCGGGTGGGGGATCTGACCTACCAGATTGCCAAAGAGGTGATCGACGAGATCGTGATCGTCTCCAACGACGAAATCTGCGCGGCCATCAAGGATATTTTCGAGGATCGGAGGTGCATCCTGGAGCCTGCCGGTGCCTTGGCCTATGCGGGATTAAAGAGACATGCCCAGGAAAACGGCTGGTCGGACAAGATCCTGGTCGCCATCGCCTGCGGAGCGAATATGAACTTTGACAGCCTGCGCCACGTTTCCGAGCGGGCGGAGATCGGCGAGAAGCGGGAAGCGATCTTGGCGGTGACTATCCCGGAGCGTCCAGGCAGCTTTCTCCAGTTCTGCCGGGCGATTGGGAATCGGAGCGTGACCGAGTTCAACTACCGCTATGAGGACCTATCCGCCGCCCATGTCTTCGCCGGGATCAAGATAGCGGATCGGGCGGAGGCGGATCTGCTGATCGAGGGGTTGCGCGGGCAGGGGTACGACGTCCTCGACCTCACCGACAACGAACTCGCCAAGCTCCACATCCGCCACATGGTGGGAGGCCGCGCGCCGGGGGCTCAAGATGAGCGCCTGGTCCA
Organism: uncultured Fimbriimonadaceae bacterium; assembly: GCA_964501275.1. GTDB lineage: Bacteria > Armatimonadota > Fimbriimonadia > Fimbriimonadales > Fimbriimonadaceae > 55-13. The sequence goes on from CAZCSP010000003.1 coordinate 129,838, forward strand.
AGTGGTGTTCCCCGAAAGGGCCGGGGCTCTCCTCAATTTCCTGGAAAGCATGAGCGCCGACTGGAACATCAGCCTCTTCCACTACCGCAACCACGGCTCTGACTATGGCCGGGTCTTGGTTGGGATTCAGGTGCCAGCGTCCGACGAGTCCGCCTTCTGGACATTCTTGGATCGGATGGGCTACGAGTACAGCGACGAAAGTGATAATCCAGCCTGCGAACTGTTCCTGAGATAAGGCCTTGGCCCCCGAGCTACCGCCCTCCCAGACCGCTCAATGTCACGCCCTCAATGAAGTACTTCTGGGCGAAGAAGAAGAGGGCGAGGATGGGGAGGATCGTGAGGGTGGCGAAGGCCATGAGGTAACCGGGTTCGCCGCCTCTTTCGCCCTGGAAGAGTTGAAGCGCGTAGCTCAATGGCATATTCTCGGGAGAGTTGATATAGATGAGTGGCCCCATGAAGTTATTCCAAGCCCCGAGGCAGGTCCAGATCGCGATGACGGCAAGAGCAGGCTTGATCTGGGGGAGCATGATGCTCCAGAACGCGCGGAGATAGGAGCAACCGTCGATCTTGGCGGCATCCTCCAACTCCATCGGAATCCCTTTGAAGAACTGGCGCAGGAGGAAGACGTTGAACGCACTGGCAAAGAACATCGGCACCCAGAGCGGATAGAGTGTATCGATCCAACCGAGCGTACGGAAAATCAAGAACTGGGGCAACAGCGTGACCGCGCCGGGCAGCATCATGGTAGCGAGCAGGATGCCGAACAGGAAATCCCGCCCAGGGAACTTCATGCGCGAGAACGCATAGGCAACGATCGAGGAGCTGAGGATCGTGCCGATCACGCTCAGAATGACCAGGATCAAGGTGTTCTTGAGGTACACCAAGCCGGTGTTGGTCTCTGGTGGCATATAGCCGAGGGCGTCGGGGTAGTTCTGCCATAGAAGTCCCACATGCCGTACGGGCTCGACTTCGTCCTGCTGGAACTCCCGCTCCTGGCCTTTCAGTGAAGCGGGCTCTATGAACTGGATTCGGAAGCCGCCCGTCTCCAGGTTCTCGGATACAAACCCCTTGAACGTCTGCCCATCGACGGTTCCGGTATAGACCCCTGCGCTCCGCGCGATTTCGGTGAGCGCAGATTGCGGAAGATCCAGGGTGGTGCCTCGCAGCGCGAGGGGAAGTTCGATATCCAGTTTTACGGAACCATCGCCCCGGAGTTCGGTCACCACGCCCCGAATCTTCTGACCCTCATGGGTGGTTTCGTAAAAGGGATTCTTGGGGTCCTTGTAGGGAACCGTTTCTTGCACCTTCGGAATCCACACGATCCCGTCTGGACTGGCCATATCTCGGTCCTCTTTGAAACTGGTGATGACCAGGAAGGCAAAGGGGATGCCGAAGACGATGGAGCCGGAGATTAAGGCGACCTGGTTGACAACCGCCTTGGCCAGCCCGCGACTCTTCACCGCCCGCCCGGCGGCGATCATGGCGGCCATCGCCGCCACCAGGCCAAGAACGATAGCGACGGTCGTGCCAAGGGAAAGCGGGATGCCCCCGCGCAGGATTTCGATCTTGCGATCCTTGTCCTGGAAATACAGGACAAGGAAAAGAACAAGCCCCACCAGCCAAAGCCCCGCCGCCTTCAACTTGTCCGTCCACTCCTCCTCATTGATCGAGAACCAACCTTGGAACAGGCGCACGGCGATGAAGGCCGCGCAAAGGACCGCCAGCCACGCCGAATAAGGCATCACAAACCAGACGAGGGGCAATAGCACGGGCTCGGTCGGCTTCTTGTCCAGCGTTGACGGAAGCCATGCCCCCACGATCAGTCCTATGGCTCCCAGCCCTGCCCAGATCGCGAGACCCCGAACAGTCCTCTCCCGATCCAAGCCTGGCGAGCGGAAGGCCAGTTGGAACAGGGCGTAGATCGTCCGAAACGCGAAGAACCAGCCACCCCAAGTCAGCACGGCTCCGATCGTGAACAGAATGCCTGCACTCATTTGTCGGCCTCGTAGTGCACCCATCGGGGCGCGAGTTTGAATTGGATGAAGGTGAGCAGAACGATGATTGCAAATATCATCCAGGCCACCGCCGACGCGGAGCCCATCTTGAAGGTCTCAAAAGCGTTGCGGAAGAGGAAATAGACCGGAGTCAGCATGGAGTCATCAGGGCCGATAGGTCCGTTGGACGACGGCTTCATGATGTACATCCGGTCGAACTCCTGCATCGCCCCGATAAAGCCCATCACCAGGTTGAAAAAGATGATTGGGCTGAGTTGAGGGAAGGTGACCGACCAGAAGAGTTGGCGGTTGGAGGCCCCGTCAATCCCTGCCGCCTCATAGAGCGACCCCGGCACCCCTTTCAGCCCCGCCAACCACAGCACCATGCCGCTTCCGGCCCCCCAGACCCCCATCAAGATGAGGGCGGGCTTGGCCCAGTCGGCGGATTGTAGCCAGCCTGGGGGAGCAATCTGGAACCACTCGGTGACGGTCTTCACCCAGAATGCGTTGATGAGGCCTTTGTTGGGATCAGGCGTCAGGACCCAGGTCCAGAGTACGGCACTGGCAACCCCGGGAACGATCGCCGGCATGTAGAAGAACGTTCGATAGAACCGCATGCCCCTGGAAGCGGTGTTCAGGAGGAGAGCGATGGCGAGCCCGGTTGCGAGGGAAAGCGGTACTCCCACTCCGGCCAAGTAGAGGCTGTTGCCCAGCGCCTTGGAAACACTGGGCCAGTCCACGGTGCCGAGATCGCGGTAGTTTTTGACCCCCACCCAACGGGCCTCGTTCAGCACGTCGTACTGGGTGAAACTGAAGAAGAGGGAAGCCAACATGGGGCCGATGGTGAGGACTAAGAAACCGATGACCCACGGCGAGATCAGCAGATAGGCCCATTTGGCCTCGGTACGGGCAAGGCGGCCCAGTTTGAGGCGCAAAAACCAGACGACGAACGCAACCACCGACGCCAAGATCACGCCAAATGCGATCTTGCCGGGCACGCCAAGGTCGATCACCGGATACTGTTCTTTATTGAAGAACGCGTCCAAGTCCCGCTGCACTGCCGCTTGGCTTTCCAGCAGGGCATCTTTTGGCGAGTTCTTCAGATAACAGGCCGTCTCCAGGGCTTTGACGTGTTCATTCCACAGGGTCTGTCCGACGAATGTGGCGGGCCGCACCCGACCAAATGCCGCCATCTCCATGTGCATCTGCACGGCGTCGGCGTATTTTTTTTCGGTGGGCCGGAAGCGGCGGAAGGCCTCCTCGTTGGCGAGACGGTTGGAGACCTGTTTGCCTACGAAAAGGCGGCCTCGAAGCCGCTCCCACTTCTGCTGCTCGCCCATCTCGATCATCTGGCCTTCAAGGCTGGTGGCGAACTTGATGTACTTCCACCCATCCTCAGGGTTTCGGGCGCCGCGGGGGATGGCGAGGCTGAACCCGCCGGTCCAAGTGATGAAGGTCTCCGTCTCTTTGGCGAATCGACCCCGCCTGTAGAAGCGGTCGTCGGGAACCGGGGCGGGAGCCACACCGAAATCCAACGATGGACCATAGCGGGCGAGGCCGGAGATGATCCAGTCGCCGTCGATCTTCATCGCGACCTTACCGATGATGAAAGCGTCGTTCTCCTTGCCCAGGAAGCCGGATTCGAACGACTTAGCCTTCTCATAGCCGCCGACGATCCCGTAACCCTCGACCATGAACTTGAGGGCTTCCTCGGATTCGGGGGTATAGAGCGTACAGTTCCGCCGCTCGGCGTCCATGAATTCGGCGTTGTTCTGGAAGGCGTAGATGTAGAGCCAGGAGTTGCCGAAATTGGGCAGGAACCCGGCTCGCTTGAGCGTTCCGCCCTTGTTGGTCTCAGTCAGAACTTCGCTGTACTTGAGCAGTTCGCTCCAAGTCCGCGGTGGGCGCTCGGGGTCGAGCCCGGCAGCGCGCAGTTCGGCGGCCTTCTCCCGAAAGATCTTCTTGTTGTAGTAAAGGATGCGGTTGTCGGCTCCGGTCGGGATGCCGTAAACCTGGCCTTCATAGGTCGCCTCTTCCCAGGGGGCGCGGTAGTAATCTTCAGGCCGAGGGGAAAGGGGGTCGTTTCGGTCCCGCTCGATAAAGGGAGTCAAACTCTCGAACGCGCCACGGCTGGCCCAGTCTGAGAGAGAGAAGCGGTCTTGGTTGATGACGTCGGGGGCGACATTGCCGACGATACTGGTCATCAGCTTCTGCGGATTCATGGTCCCCGCGCCCATCCCCATGACCCGGACGTTGATGTCGGGATTGCGCCGGGCGAACTCTTTCACCACCGCTTCCGCACCTTTGGAGTCTGGTCCAAAGGAGATTCCCCAGATCACCAAGTCGCGCTTACCGGGAATGGTTTGGGTGGGTTCTGCACAAGCAGAGGCCGCCAAAAGAAGGCCCGCGAGAATGGTGAGGCAGCGTTGCAGTCCCATGAGACTCCATTATCATACTGCCTTGCCTGTGAATTCGTATTCCTAGATGGCAACGAATTGTTTAGAGAGCGCCCGTTTTCTTCTCCCCCGCAGGATTCGACTACGAGAGGCCGAATGAATTCGGCGATCCCAGCAAAGGCCTACTTTTCGGTTCCCAGTCTCCGGTTCATCTCGGCCACGGCCTCGATCTGGCTGAGTCGGTAGGACTCCAACTTGGCGGCAATACCGGGATCGCTTGCCCCTAAGATTCTCAATGCCAACAGGCCCGCGTTTTTTCCATTGCCGATGGAGACCGTCGCGACGGGCACCCCAGCGGGCATTTGGACGATGGAGTAGAGGGAGTCCACTCCGCCCAGCACCTTGGTCTGGACGGGGACGCCGATGACCGGGAGCGTGGTGAGGGAGGCGACCATGCCGGGGAGATGGGCCGCGCCTCCGGCACCGGCAATGATGACCCCCAGGCCCCGATCCCGTGCGGTCTTGGCATACTCCACCATCTCCTCGGGAGTGCGATGGGCGCTGACCACCTTCAACTCATAGGGAACGCCAAATTCAGCGAGGATGTCGGCTGCTGGCTGCATGGTTTCCAAGTCCGAGTTGCTGCCCATGATGACGCCCACCGTTGGTTGAGACATGGGGATTAGGATACAACTTCAGCTTTGGGCATTGCGGTGTTTCGGCATTGGGTTTTTGCCTCATAACTTAACGGCCTTCTCTTCGCCGCAAAGAAACAAAGAGACGAAGAAACGCCAACGGAAACCGGTTAGGCTCAAATTCTTCTTTGCGTCCTTGGTTTCTTTGTTCCTTTACGGTAAAAGAGCCTTTCGCTAGCGGGCACGATCTGAGCTAAGCCAAACCGGGACGGCGGAACATCCAGGCGAAGAGGAGGCCGATAGCTACCAGCGCCCCGAGTATCACCGCAATTCCCTTCATTCCCGGCATCGCCAATCCTGCCGAAGCCGCCCCTACCAGAAACAGGGCCAACATCGCCCAGGCCAGAACCAGCTTCCCAATCACTTTGGTCTTATTGTCGCCCTTTTTCGCTACATCCAGCAGATAGGCGTGCCCGCACTTCTGGCAGACGATGGCTTCCAGTGGGTTATCGTAGCCACAGTTCCCGCATTTCATGTGGACCGCATAGAGCGGGACCTTCCCGGCGGAGCGCATCCACATCTTCACCTTGGCATCCTCTTCCCTGAACTGATCTCGCAAAGAACGATTGGTGACCTGATCCTTCTCGTTCGGGATGGTATTCAGGGTCGCCGTGGCAATGGCGATCGCCTGGTGGACAAAGCCCTGGGAGTGGAGGGCCTTGGCGACCTGTAGTTTGCTGGCGAAGTTATCGGGCCGGGCAGCAAGGGCCTGATAGGATTTTTGGAGTTGGCTCACGTCGAAGCTATGCAGGTCGGCCTTGTCCAACTGGTTCAGCATAAAGGGGAAGAATGCCATCAGGGTGAGTGAGACCACGAGAACGACGCCGGGGATGGCGGGATGGGGCGGACGCACGGCCAGGAGCAACACGCAGATGATTCCCATCAAGGATCCAAGGCCCATCCACGCGGGGATATCGCCGTCGATCATCTTGTAGAAAACCAGGAGCGAAGCCACACTCAGAACCACTCCCGATGCAACGGCGACCATCAAGCCGCCAAACATCTCTGCGCCACTTCCCATCATCGGGAAGGACGATCTGGCAAGGCGTTTTTGATCGGGCTAGATCAGCGGGACGCGGCTGGAGAACTCCTCTAGGATCTCGTTCGCTTCCGCCTCATGCTCCATGAGCTTCTCAAACAGCCTGATTTGAACCATCGCCCGGACCTTGTTGAGGTCGGCAGGGTCGTTGGGACCGAGTTTGAAATAGGTGTCGCCGCGCAGGTAGTCGGCGAGGAAGCGAACGCCCAGTTCCAGCGTGATAACCTGGACGGCCCGGGGCATCATGGCGATCTCTTCTGGCGTTGCGGTGGCAGCGGTGCTGAGGAAGCCTTCGGTGACCGCCCGGTAGACCTCGCGATCCACTTGGACCTTGCCGAGGTCGCGCTCTTTCTCGCCCGCGACATTCACCAGGGACCGCACCATGTCGCCCCAATCTGCCAGCCAGGTAAGCGGCATGACGGTATCCAGGTCGACCAGCGACGCTACTCGCCCTGAGAGCGCATCGAATAGGAAATTCTCGATCTTGGTATCGCCGTGGATAGCGGTGTTGCGGATCGTGCCTTCTTGACGGGCCTTGGACATGGACAGCGCCAAATCACGGTTGTTGAGGACGGTCTGGAGGAAGGGTTGAAGCTCCGTGTCGTTTAGCCTCGCCACACGTTCTTGCTCGGAACAGGCGCAGAGATAGTGCCGCTCGGTGGACTGCCGGACTTCAGGATCGGCGGGAAGTTGGTTCACCACTTGGGAAACGTCTCGGCAACCCTCCATGGCGCAGTCCAGTTGGTCGAAGTAGATCTGGGTGTTGCGATAGCCGGGGAGGGCGGTGGGGATCGTGTCGGCTTCGATGGTGGCGGTCAGGTCGTTGTAGATGGCAAGCCCGCGCCCCACCTCATAGGCGGCTTCGGAGCGGCGGTGATCGGGGAGTTCGCTCAGGGATTTGTAGCTGATGGCGCCTTCGATGTAGTGCATCATCCGCCACACGCCCTGCTCTTCAAAGAAGAGGCAACCCTCCTTCGTCGGAACCAGTTCAGGCACCTGCCAACCGGTCTCGGCGCCAATACCTTGGTGGAGAGCCTGCTTCTGGGCTTCGATAGAGGCGATCATCCCCGCCATCACCCGATCCGCCATCGGGAAAACCTCGGGGTTGACCCTTTGAAGAAGGTAGGCGCGCTTCTCAGGACCTGCGGAGATCAAGAGGGTATCGAGGTTGATGTTTCCCCGACCCTCGAAATGCTCGATTTCAAAGGGATGTTCAATGTGAAACTGGGCGGCAATGGCGCGGGCGCGGTCGAGAGAAAACATGGAGCCTCGGGAAGTATAGCAAAAGACGCATGGTGAGGCCGGGAGGACGCATTGCCTCATAAAAACCGACTGAGTTTCTATGAAAACGCTCCATACCTTTGAACATCTAAAATGCGAATGGTGAGGATGATGCGGTTCTGGTTGGGGATATTGCTGATGTGGACCTTCGCAATAGCGTGGGCGCAGGATCGGGTGGTGGCTCGGGTGAATGTGCTGGGAGCGGCCCAGGTGAGTCAGGAGGCGATCACGGCGGCTTTGCCTTTACGGGTAGGGGACAAGTTCACCGATGAGGAGTTGCGACGGGCGGAGGAGGCGATTGATCGGTTGGGCTTCTTCAAGGCGGTCTCGGTGACGGCGCTGAAGACAGTGAACGGCGATGAACTGGTCATCCATGTGCAGGAGTGGCCGGTGGTCGAGAAGATCTTAGTATCGGGGAACCAGGCCGTGAAGACGGAGGACATCCTGCGGGTCCTGGAGATCGAGGTCGGCAAGGTGTTCAACACCCGCACCCTGATTGAGAACGTGAAGCAAGTGCGCAATTTGTACACGCGGCGCGGCTTCTTCGGCGACGTTCAGAGCATCGATTTCGAATCGGAGGACAGCACGACTTTGAAAGTGGAGATGCTAGAGATGACAGTGAACTCGGTTACACCCTACGGCAACAAGCGCACCAAGACCGACATCATCGAGCGCCTGCTCACCACCAAGCCGGGAATGCCCTTCAACAAGCATCTCTGGGAATCGGACCTGCGTCGTCTGGCAGCAACAAACTGGTTCCTCGATGTGAAGTCCTACAGCCGCGAATCCAGCCTCGGGCGGATCGACCTGGTGCCGACGGTATTGGATGGCAAGACGGGCGAGTGGACGGCAGGGCTTGGCACCGAGCCGGGCAGTCCGGTGGTAGGGACGATTGGGATTTCCGAATCCAACCTTCGGGGAACCGGCCAATCCATCTCTTTCCGCGGCGCGCAGGGCGTTCAAACGAAAGGGCCAAGCCTGGAGGTGTCCTATGGCAACCCGTTTTTCACCAAAGACAACCTGTCCTTCGGCCTGAGTCTCTACACGCGTCAGAGCTACCGATTCGCGGGATTGGGAATCTCTACGGGGGAGGACCCCTCGGGGCAAGAGGCGGTGGGGGAGAGGCGAACCGGGGCGGTCATTGGAGTGACCAAGCAAGTCGATCCCACCACGAGCGCCCAAGTGGGGATTCGCGTTGAGGATGTGCGCTCCAACGATCAGAGCACTCCGACGGAAGCAGGCGTCACTCGTCAAAGCGGGGCCTTGGCCAGCCTGGTTCTGGGCTTTACCCGCAATCGGAGAAACGCCGAGATCGATCCCTCCCGAGGAGATTGGCTGAGGGTGGGCTTGGAGCCCGGATTCAGCCGGATCACCCAGGTTGGCGGGTCGCTGACGGGTGCAGCGGGCATCGGGGACCACTCGTTCATGAAGACCACCGCCGAGTACCGCGCCTATTGGAGCCCGGATCGTCCAAATGAGGACTCGGATCGGCCCTCGCGGGTGTTCGCGTTGAGAGTGCGCTATGGGTCGCTCTATGGGGATGCCCCGTTCTCCGAGCAGTTCTTCGTCGGCGGGACAGACACGGTTCGGGGCTATGCGCAGGATCGGTTCTGGGGCAATCAGATGTTCATCGCGAGCCTTGAGTATCGCCAACCGCTGACCCGAGACGTGGTCCTGATCGGGTTTGCCGACTACGGCGGAGCCTGGGGCGGCTATGGCGGCCTCAACGATTTCACCCAGACGCGAGGTGTGAATTTGAACCTAGGCTACGGCCTGGGCCTCAGCTACCGGGTCCCACGGCTTGGCCCCTTGCGGCTTGATTTTGGCGTGGATAAGACGGGGCGGGTTCGGTCCCACTTCCAGGTGGCAATGCCGTTTTAGGGGGCTCGGAACGCGACAATTACAAGTCTCCCCCTTATTCCCTCATTCCCTCCACCCCTATTCCTGCCACACTCGCCACCCAAGCCTGACCCTCGGGTGGAGTCTGGGTTGCGCCTGTTAGAACGAGGAGGGTAGGGCATCCGGCTTGGATCCCGGCTTCGATGTCCGTGTCCATCCGATCTCCTATCACCAGGGCGTCTTTGGCCTCGACTTGGGCGTCGTGAAGGATCAGCTGGACTAGGAATGGGTTTGGCTTACCCACGATATAAGGCTCTACCTCCGCACACGTCTTCACCGCCGCGACCAAGGAGCCAGAGCCGGGGATGAAGCGGCCTCCCTCCATCGGATAGGTTGGGTCGGCGTTGGTGGCGACGAACCTGGCTCCGCCCCGGATGTGTTGCATGGCTTGGTTGAGCAGGTCGTAGGAGAACGACTTGCAGATACCGACGACCACGGAGGCGGGAGCTTGATCAGTGATGGCGATGCCAGATCGCGAGAGCGTCTCTCCCAAGCCGGGCTCCCCGACGACGAAGGCCGAGGGTAGGCCCTCTTGGCGCAGATAAGCGGCGGTCCCGATGGCGGAGGAGTACACCTCTTCGGCATGGGCCTCAAACCCAAGTCGGGACAGCTTGGCCGCATAGGTGTCGCGGGTTTGGCTGGAGTTGTTGGTCAGGAAGCGGATGCCTGCGCCTTGGCTTCTCAGCCGGACTAATGCCGCGGCCGCCCCTGGGATGGGTTCCTCCCCCCGGAACAGCGTGCCGTCGAGGTCGAAGATGTAAAGACGGTAAGGCACTCCAGATTGTAGCTTGGCTCCAAAGTCCCCAAGGGGCATCCGGGGGAGAGGTAGTCTGAACTTCCGTGCTGAGTGTCGCCTTCCGCCGATTGGAACTCCAAAAACTGTATCCGCTTGCGATCAGTCGAGGTGTCCAGGCGTCTTCTGAGAACCTGTTTGTCGAGGTCAGCGACGGAACCTACACGGGAATCGGAGAGCTTTCTCCGGCGACGGCAAGCTTGTGGACGGCGGAGCGTGGACAAGCTCAACTCGATGCGTTTGTGCGGGGGCGTCACGACCACCTGGAGATGGGGGACACCACCAAGCCGGATTCTGCGGTCGAGGTGCTGAAGAGGATCGGATCGGCCTTCGCCACCAAGGATCCCGAAGGGTTGCTCATCGCCGATGTTTGGCGGGCAATGATGGAGTGGAATCTGGACCCGCCCGCGATGGCGGCGCTAGATGTCGCACTTTGGGACCTGCTGGCAAAGCGAGCCGGGATGCCCCTCTATCAGCTCTTAGGGCTCTCCAAGCGCCAGGTACCCACCAGCCTGACCATCGGCCTCAACCCTCCTGAAGTCACGAGGGAGCGCGTTCCCGACATTCTCCGCCGAACCGGCGCAAAGTGCCTCAAAATCAAATTAGGCTCCCCGGAGGGCAGGGAATACGACAAAGCCCATTTCCTGGCCGCCGCCGAAGCGGCGAAACCGTTCAACGTGCAACTTCGCGCAGATGCCAATGGGGGCTGGACGGTGGATGAAGCCCGGATGATGATGCCCTGGCTGGCCTCGCGCGGCGTGGACTATGTGGAACAGCCATTGGTCGAGGGTGCCGAGGAGGATTTGCCAAGAATCTTTGAGAATCGGCCCTTCCCGATCTTCGTCGATGAGAGTTGCCGCTTCAGCCATGACATCCCCAAGTGGGCTCACGCCGTGGACGGCATCAATCTCAAGCTGATGAAGTGCGGCGGAATCACCGAAGCTCTGCGGATCGTCGCGACTGCCAAGGCGTTTAACCTAAAAACCATGATCGGATGCATGAGCGAGTCCAGTATTGCCATCGCGGCGGGGGCGGCATTGGGGTCCTTATTCGACCATGTAGACCTGGACTCCCACTTGAATCTCAATCCCGATCCGGCTATCGGGGCGCCCATCATCGACGGCATGATTACCCCGACCGACGAACCAGGCCACGGCGGGAGGTTGCGCGATGCTTAAGCGAGACGAGCCGCTCGCCATCTTCATGGAGGGCGCAACCCGGAACAGCATTGGCAAGATGGGGTTCGGCATCCTTCGCTACTCGCCCAATCCGATTGCCTGCGTGATCGACTCGGAACAGGCGGGAAGAGACGCCGCCGAATTGACCGGAATCCCGCGCAACGCTCCGGTGGTCTCCAGTGTGCGGGAGGCGATCGAGAAGGGAGCCAAGGTTCTGGTTTTGGGAATTGCACCCGCTGGAGGATTGATCCCGCCAGATTGGTATCCCCTCATTGACGAGGCGATTTCGGCGGGAATGTCAGTAGTCAACGGCCTTCACGACCTCCTAGGCCCTCGCTATCGAGACCTCGGTCAGGGCCAGTATGTTTGGGACATCCGGGTGGAGCCCAGCGATATCGGAGTGGCCACCGGCGCGGCCAACCACCTCCCAGCCAAGCGTGTGCTGATGATCGGCACGGATATGGCAATCGGGAAGATGACCGCCGGACTCGAACTGTACCGAGCTTTGCGGGAGCGGGGGGTTGCGACGGAGTTCGTGGCGACCGGCCAGATCGGAATCACCATCACCGGGCGGGGCGTGCCGTTGGACGCGATTCGGGTGGACTATGCCGCCGGGGCCATGGAGAAGGCGGTGGTGGAGGCTTCAGAGGGCGGGACGGAGATTATTATTGTGGAAGGTCAAGGGGCTTTGGCCCACCCCGGAAGCACAGCGAACCTCCCCCTACTCAGAGGGTCTATGCCCACCCACTTGGTGCTGTGCCATCGAGCCGGGCAAACCTATCTTCAGAAGTTGCCAGACGTCCCGGTTCCGAATCTGGCCGACTACATTCGGCTTTATGAGGACCTGGCCTCAGTCGGGGGAACCTTCCCCCGACCGACGACCGTTGGCATCGCCCTGAATACCAGTCATCTGGACGACCACGCCGCCATCTGCGCGATGGCTCACGTCGAGCGCGAGACCGGTCTGATGACCTGCGACCCCGTGCGCTTTGGTCCCGACCGGTTGGCCAACAACCTGATGGGGTTAACCCCAAAGCGCTGAGATCGGAATCGCCCAGATTTTTCCGCTTACTTGCTCGACCTTGTTTCCTCCGTAGAGCAAGACTCCCAGTTGGAGTTTCCCCTCGGCGATATCATCCAGGTAATTCAAGCCTTTGAGGTCGTTCATGTGAATCGACTTGGAAGCCTTAACCTCGATCCCGACCACTTCACCGCCCCTCGCTTCCAAGACGAAATCGACCTCGTTCTGGTTGGCGGTTCTCAGATGGTGGACGCTCGGGCGTCGCTCCGAGAACCGGGCGAGCTTCTTGATCTCCATCGCGACAAAGCTCTCCAACACCGATCCCAAGCGGTCCCGACTACGATGCAGCATCGCCGGAGTGATGTTCTCCAACTGGCACAACAGGCCGGAGTCCACGAGGAACGTCTTGGGCGTCTTCGTCATCCTCAATCCACGGTTAGTGGACCAGATCGGGAAGTCGTGGAGGAGAAAAATCGCATCCAGCAAATCCAGATACCGGTGCAACGTGGTGTTGGGAATACCGGTATCCCGCGATAGGCTGGCGACGTTGAGCGTCGAACCAGACCTCGCCGCCAACAGCCTCAGAATTTTGGGAATCTGAGTCAGTGCGTCGATGTTGGATAGTTCCCGCACGTCCCGCTCGATGATGGAGCGCAAATAGTCCTCAAACCAACGCGCCCGGCTTGCCGCTGTCTTTCGCACATTGGATTCGGGAAACCCGCCGACCGTGATCCGGTGGAACAGATCGTCGTCGTCCATCTCGGGCGCAGACTGGGGGAGGTTCCCCGAGAACAGCTTGTCCACCAGATTCCCCGCCGATCCCTCCAGCTCGCTTTGGCTGAAAGGGAGCAGGTCGATAATCGCCATGCGCCCCGCCAAGGAGTCAGCCACTTTTGGGAGAAAGAGGACGTTGGCCGAGCCAGTCAGGATATATCGCCCAGGGATGCGGTTTTCATCCACCAACAGCTTCAGCGGGAGGAAGATCTCCGGCACCCTTTGAACCTCGTCGATGACCAGAGGCCCGTCGAAGTCGGTGAGGAACCCCAATGGGTTGGCAGCGGCTTGCTCAAGATAGAGCGGGTTATCGAAGGTGATGTAGCGCCGCTCTTCGGTCACGAACGACTTCGCCAGCGTGCTCTTGCCGCACTGCCTTGGGCCGTGGATCAACACGACGGGCGTGTCGGTCAACGCGTCTTCGATTTCCGCCTCTGCGATCCTTTTAATCATGCCATCACCTGGTCGGTATTATGCCACATGATGGTTGTAAAGTTACCACTCAGTGGTAAAAAATTTCCCATTGAATGGGAAATTTACATGGAAAATTGAACTAGGAACCGGGGGATATGGGCGGATTTCCGGGAGTGTTGAGGCTCTTCTTTTTCTTGGACTCCTGTACCAGTCCAAGGACGATGAGGAGGGCTCCGAGACCGAAGGCGGTGGGGATAAACCAGATGATGGTGGTGACAACCCAGTAACCAGCGTAGATCAGGGCCGAGGCGGCGACGATCAGCAGTCCGTAGTAGAGAAGCCTGTTCTTGGGCATAACTCAGTTTACGGTACAGACCCTGGGAAGGGTGCGTATTGCTGTGATTAGCTACGAGAAGTTTTGCCGCGCTGCTCTTTTGCGCCCAGGGATGTGCCGCTGGTTCCCAGCCTCTGCCTTAGCTGGATAGCTGGGCCTTCAATCCCAAGTCGGACGACTTCAGCCCGAGCGTCCTCCTCGACCTTTGCTGCCTCAATGAGCTAGGTTGCGGAGGCGCCAGGCAGCCTGACGAAGATCGAAGGTGGATTCCGGTTCAAGTTCCCGGCGAGCGCGATGTAGGAGGAAAACGCCCAATCCAAGTTAAACTACATGCCTTCGCGCGAGGAAAGGAACGTCCGATAGAATCCGTTCTTGAAGTAAAGTCTCACGCATGAGCATCGACCCCTCTTTCGTTGGCCGCTGGGACATGACGGTTCATCATCCCGACGGCGACTTCCCTTCTTGGTTTGAACTGAACGCCGACGGTTCCGGGCAGTTCGTTGGCCAGTTTGGGAGCGCCCGGCCTATTGCCACGTCTTCTACAAAAGACGGCATCCTCACTTTCTCTCTTCCCAAGCAATACGAACCGAGGGAGGACGATATGGTCTTTGAGGGGCAACTGAGTGGGGAGATCGTCGAGGGCGATACCACCCATAGCGATGGTTCTCCGCTGAAGTGGTCTGCCGTCAAAGCTCCGGCTCTTCCCTACCGTGAAACCCAGTGGGGTGATCCGGTGAACCTCATTGGGTCCGATCTTTCCAACTGGGAGCCCCGATCTCCAAACTGGGAGGTCAACTGGAAGATCGAGGATGGCTGCCTGGTGAATACAAAGGTCGGCTCTGATTTGATCCTCAACGATGCCTACGGAGACTTCAAACTCGTCTGCGAGTACAAGTACCCCGCCGGGAGCAATAGCGGAATCTACCTGCGGGGCCGCTACGAGGTTCAGATTCTGGATGACTATGGCAAGGAACCGTCTTGGGGTTCCAGCGCGGCGGTCTATGGATTCCTGGTTCCCTCCAAGAACGCCATCACCCCCCCTGAGGAGTGGAACACCATTGAGATCGAGTTGGTGGGTCGATGGGCGACCATCGTCCTGAATGGCGAAACCGTGATTGATCGGAAGGAGATTCCGGGCATCACTGGAGGGGCATTGGAGTCTAGTGAAGGCGCTCCGGGCCGGCTGTTCCTCCAAGGCGACCATGGGCCGATCACGTTTCGGAAGATCGAGGTGGTGCCTGCCATTAACTAGGAACCAACCCGGAGATCAACGGCCCTAATCTGCCAAAATAGCCCTATGGCAGGCCATTCCAAATGGAAGAACATTCGGATTCGCAAGGGCAAACAGGACGCGGTCCGAGGCAAGCTCTTCACCAAGATCAGCCGCGAGATCATCGTTGCGGCGAGAGCAGGCGGGGGGGATCCAGGCATGAATCCGCGGCTCCGAGTTGCTGTGGAAAAGGCCCGCGACGCCTCGATGCCCGTAGACAACATCAAGCGAGCCATCGACCGGGGCACGGGCGCGATTGAAGGAGCGGCCTATGAGGAGATTGTGTACGAAGGCTATGGCCCAGGCGGCTCGGCGATCATCCTGGAGTGCTATTCAGAAAATCGCAACCGCACCGTCGCCGAAGTCCGCCACGCCTTCAGCAAGAATGGGGGCAACCTGGCGGAGAACGGGTCGGTGGCCTGGCAGTTCAAGCACGTGGGTCAGATCGCAATAGACCGAGGGTCTATCGACGAGGATGAGTTGACCTTGGCCGCCTTGGATTCAGGAGCCGAGGACATTCAATCCGACGAGGATGAGTTCACCGTCTACACGGCGATGGAAGACCTTCACAAAGTGAACGATGCCTTGGCGCAGGCAGGCTATAAAGCTCGCGAGGTTGGCCTGAATTACGTTCCCACCAACAAAGCCGATCTCTCCAAAGACGATGCTCTCAAGCTCATCAAGCTCCTCGATATGCTGGAAGAGTTGGACGATGTGCAAGAGACGTACATGAACGTGGACATTTCGGAGGACGTCCTCCAAGAAGCTTGATTGAGAAATCCCGCCTTCCGTTTGTAACGCTCATTCTCATCGTCGCGAACCTTTTCGCGGCGTTCGCGGTTGCGTTCAATCCGGACTGGGCGATGGACTTGGGTTTTAATCCCAAGAATCCGGGCTTTCTCACCATCTTCACGTCCCTGTTTATCCACCAAAACCTCTTCCACTTGTTGGGAAATATGGTCTTCTTGGCGGCGGTGGGGGCCGCTGTGGAGTTGGCGACCGGGTCGGCACGGTTCCTGGCTGTCTATCTGGCGAGTGGCCTCTTCGGAGTACTGGCCCACTTTCTCTTCACTCTCTCTACCCAGGAACCCAATACGCTGATCGGGGCGAGCGGGGCGATTGCCGGATGCGCGGCATACTACAGCGTCCGCTACGTCCGGCTAAAGGTTCCAGTTGCGCCAAAGCGCGGATTATCGGTGGCAGTGGTAACTGCGATCTGGCTGGTTTTGCAGTTCGTTGGGGCATTTGTGCATATCGGGGATTCCAGCACGGTGTCCTTCTGGGCTCACATCGGAGGTTTCTTGGGGGGAGTGCTCCTGAGTGTGATCTTCCGAGCACCCGATTTAGGGCAGCGGAAATTGGGGCACGAGGTCCTGGACAAGATGAACGAGCGTGGACCGGCCGCCGTCGCTTTGGCAGCTCGCCAGCATTTGAAAGAGCACCCTGGCGATGTCCGGGCTTTGCGCGATTTGGTGGAGGCGGAGCGCCAACTGGACCACCCGATCGCCGAGGTCGAGGCTCTGCTAAAACTTCTGGATGTCCTACCTGAGTCGGAACAGGCAGCGCCCCTTGCCCAGTTGGCGGAGCTTGAGAAACTGGCCACGCTCCCATCACTCCGACGTACTCTGCTTGCCGATCGATTCCGAGAAAGCGATCCGCAGACTGCTCGGATGTTGTTGAACAGTGTGGTAGACGGTCCCGACAGCGATCCCCAAATTCCCGACGCCATGCTCGCCCTTGCATCTTTGGAGCGCGATCATGCTCCCGAGAGGGCGGTGGAGATTCTCAACAAGCTCCAAGTCAAATTCCCCTTGCACCCGACCGTCGATCTGGCTCGGCAACGAGGTTGGATCGCGTGAAAAAGTGGTGGCGGCGAGTCCGTCCAGTGGTGTTGAGCCGGTTGGCATACACGCTGGTCCGCCTGCTCGGGGCAACGTTTCGCATCAAAGTTCTCAACTATGAGCCGATTGCCGCTCTGGAAGGGGGAAAGATTCTTTGCGGCTGGCATGGACGGTCGATGATTGCCAGCATCTACTTTCGCAAGCAGGGTTTCTGGGTCATCATCAGCAAATCGAAGGACGGGGATATTCAGACGCATGTGTTTGAGAATCTTGGATTCAATATCATCCGAGGGAGTACAGGTCGAGGCGGGGAGCGCGCACTAATCGAGTCGATTCGCGAATTGCGAAAGGGGGCGACGATGGCCATCACGCCCGACGGGCCACGGGGACCCAGTAAGGTCGTGCAGGGCGGCATCATGCTGATGGCGAAGAAGGCCGGTGCGTGGCTGGTTCCATGCGGAGTCTCCGCAAGACCTCGTGCGCTGGCCAAGTCTTGGGACCGTTACATGGTTCCCCTCCCCTTTGCAAAGTGCGTGATGAATTTCGGCGCCCCGGTTCGGGTGCCAGCCGATGCCAGTGATGAAGAGGTCGAGCAAATTCGTCTCCAGCTGGAATCTGAAATCACCCGGCTAGAGATCGAGGCGGAGCAGATGATGGGCTACCGGTAGAAGAGCGATGCTGATCGATACCCATTGCCATCTTAACCTTATCGAGCACTTCCCGGATCCGACGGCTGAGGTGGAGTTTGCCAAGTCTTGCGGGGTGGGGCGGTTGTTAGTGGTGGGGATAGACATTCCCACCAGTCAGATTGCCATTGACATTGCCGAACGGTTTCTCGAGATCTATGCGGTCGTGGGAGTCCATCCCAATCATTCGGCGGATTTCAAACCGGAGCAGATTCCTGTGCTCCGAGAGATGCTCGCCCATCCCAAGGTAGTGGCTTTGGGCGAGATTGGGTTGGACTACCACTGGGACAACGCGACTCGGGAGCAACAATATGATGCCTTGCGGGACCAACTGGACTTGGCGGAAGAACTCCAGATGCCCGTGGTTTTCCACTGTCGGGAAGCCTACGGGGACCTCCTGGACATCCTGGAAGCCAGATATGCGGAACGTCGAACGGGAGAGGGCTCGGAGCCATCCCAACCTAAAACCCAAAACCTAAAACCTAAAACCCCAAGCCTGCTTCTCCACTGTTTCGCCGGAGACCAAAACGACGCCCAACGCGCCATCGCCCTCGACTGCTACTTCGGCGTGGATGGCCCGCTCACCTACAAAAACGCCCAAGCCCTCCGCGATCTCGTCCAACAAACCCTCCCCCGAGACCGGATCGTGATAGAGACCGACGCCCCCTATCTCACCCCAGTCCCCCACCGAGGCAAACCCAACCGCCCCGGCTATGTGGCCTATGTAGCGAATATGCTTGCGACCCTATGGGGAGTGTCGCCAGAGGAAGCGGCGGGGATCACGACGGCGAATGCGGAGCGATTTTTTTGCTTGAAGATTCCCTAATTCACTCCTATGGGAGAATGTTTGGCGTAACATCTTTGATATGGATGCAGAGCAGAAGGTGTCGCTACTCGTGCGCCGTTTCTTGTGGGTTATGCTCGCGCTCTCGATGGGTCAACTCGTTTGGGTTTGCACCGGATTGACGTACTCCGAAAGGTTCACAGATCTTGTAGTTTATAAAGCCGCACTGATAGGAGTCTGTGGGCTTGGACTGTGGTTCACCAAAAGGGCATCTCGCAAACCACTTTGATCTTTGTCGACCCGCCAATCGAGCCTGCGCACACTGTGCTGTGCTCCCTGTAGAATCAAACCATGTCCAACTGGCGCACATTTGAGCAAGACATCGGTGAGTTTGTTGGCCACTTTGGCTATGAGGGTGAAGTAACTAAGGCCTCGGGTGACGGGGGAACGGACGTCATCGCCAAGCGCGGGAATCGCACTGTCGCCATCCAATGCAAACTCTATCAAGGATCCGTGGGGTCCAAAGCTGTCCAAATGTTGCTCGCTGCTCAACGCTTATATGGAGCGACCGACTTCATTCTCATAACCACGGGTAAGTTCACCAGGGAGGCCCTGGAACTGGGTAGGAAAGCGGATGTACGGATGATTGGCGGCAAAGAAGTGCTGCAAGTGTGTCGGGAAAAAAGTTTGTTGTTGCATTCCGCCACATTCCTGATAACGCCGAACTCAGTTTTTCCCCTAAGCGATTCGGAACATCTTGTTGGAAGAGGTGATGGCTGTCAAATCCCTCTCTGCGATATTCATGTGTCAGGCCGCCATGCCGTCTTTACACGCCGTGGTCTTCACGTCGCCGTCAGCGACCTCGGTAGTACAAACGGGACCAAACTGAATGGACAGAGACTTCATCCCGGCAAGCATCATTGGCTCAAGTATGGTGACGAACTAGAGTTTGGGAACGTGCGATGCAGACTGGTGATGTATAAGAACGAGGGTCTTGCCCCACCAGTTGTTTCCCTGATCCCATAGGCATGGGCGACGCCTGATCTCGCTCACAGCTTTCAGCAGTTCGCGTTCCATCCCGAAGGGATCATGCTCGACAGCGAAGAGTCAGGCGAAGCCGCCACCCTGGTACTCGCCACCCCATCTCCCCAGCCCCAACGGGGCTGCACTCTACCAGTTTGTAGTTTGGTGCAACCCTTTCCGGGTTGGGGAAGGTTGGGCGGTGTTTCCAGGGTAGCGCGGCCTGACTTTGAGGAACGAGAACACGTGAGGAAAGCGGGGCCGCGCTGCCCTTCGCTGTCGAGCCGAACCCCTTCGGGGTGATCCAAGAATTGGGCCACTAAACAACATCATTACCAACCCTCGCCAGGCTACAAAAAAGCCCTCAATGCGAGCCATCTATTGCCTACTTCAAAAACCTTTCCCACCACTTCACAATCTCCCCCAACCGATGCAGCCTCAAGTCCGGGGGGCCGTTTCGGGACATGCCGTGGGAGGTGGAGACGGGGTAGCGGACGAATCTGGACTCGATGCCTTCCTGTTGCAACGCCGTGAAGACCTGTTCGCCCTGCTCGATGTTGCACCGCAGGTCGCCGACGGAATGGATCACCAGGGTTGGCGTGCGAACATTCTCAAAGTAGGCGAGCGGGGACTGTTCCCAGAGGTCCTTGATCTTGTCGTAGGTGCTCCAGGCGACTCCTTTGAAGTAGCCGTCCTTGTTGAACGGGAAGTCGCTGCTGCCCGCCATCGAGATCATGTTGGAGACGCAGCGGTCGGTGATGGCGGCTTTGAAGTCGTGGCAGTGGCCGATGACCCAGTTGGTCATGTAGCCGCCATAGCTTCCGCCCATCACGCCCATCTGGCCGGGGTGGATGAAGGATTGGTGCTGCATCCAGCGGGTGACGGTCTGGACGTCCTCCCAGTCTTTGTGCCCCCAATCCTGTTTGATCTCGGCGCAATGCTGCTCGCCGTAGCCCTTGGAGCCCCGGGGGTTGGTGTAAACCACGACGTAGCCTTGGGAGGCGAGAAGTTGGAATTCATGGAAGAAGGCCCAGCCGTATTGGGTGTGCGGACCGCCGTGAATTTCCAGAACCGCCGGGTAGCGCTTGGGCTCCAGGTAGCCGATGGGTTTCATCACCCACCCATGCAGCTTGGACTCGGTGCCGTCCTTGTTGGGGGTGGAGTCCAGCCAGAACTCCTCGGGTTCGCTGAGTTTGATCTCGTCGTGGAAGGCGCCGTTGAGGTTGGTGAGGACCTTGGGTGCCAGCTTGCCGGTGGCGAGTTCGGGGAGGATCACCGCGACCTCGGGCAGGCGGGTGGCGTGCCCAAAGAGAGCCGCGATTTTGCCGTCGGAGGACAGGTTGCCCACCGTCAGGCTGTGCTTGCCTTCAGTGAGAAGCTCCAAGCCTCCCATCACGGAGACGCGTCCAAGCTGGCTTTCACCGGCCGTCCCCACTTGAACATAGAGATGGCGGTTGTCGGCGGTCCACTCCAGGACGGCGTCGTAGGAGGCCTCTTTGGTGTCGCTGAGCGTGGCGACACCCATACAGTAGTCGGCCATGTCGGTCAAGCAACTCGGCTCCCCGCCGCCCGCCGGGACCACGTAGACTTTGGTATTGCGCACGCCCCAGGGGTCAGACTCGTCCACGTCGCCGCAATAGGCGATCATCTCCCCATTAGGCGACCACCGAACCGACGACTTCTCACCCTTCGGCAACCCTTCCAACGGGAATGCCTGCCCCTGCAGGTCCACCCGGTAGAGTTGGATGTTGGGCGGATCGATGTTGGGCCGTTTGCTGGCTGTGTGGGCGACGATCAGTTCCTGCGAATTGGGCGACCAGTCGAAGCTGTAGCTGCCATCGACGGCTTCCGAATAGAGCTTGGCGATCTCTCCGGTTTTGGTATCCACCAGATAGATGGCGTAGCGCTGGCCCGCGAAGTAGCCGTCGCCATCGAGCCGGTACAAAACGTTGTCGATCTCGATCGGCGGCTCGCTGAGGCCCTTCTCCTCCCGCTGTTTCTTGGCCTCTTCGGTAAAGGCGGGCATCTGCTCTCGATAGGTGAAGGCGATCTTCGTCCCATCGGGCGACCAGCGGAATCCGCCAACCGAGCCCTCTTTCAGGTTGGTGAGTTTCCTTGCCTCGCCTCCGTCGGCGGGGATGAGAAAGATCTGCGATTTCTTCCCTTCGCGTCCGCTGACAAAGGCGATCTGGGAGCCATCCGGCGACCAGCGTCCATGCCCCGCGCCCCCCTCGCCGCTGGTCCACTGCCGAACCTCGCCCTCCAAATCCACGGTAAAGAGGTTCGAGAGGGTCTTGTTCTTGTCGTTGACGGTCTTGTGCGAGAACAAGACTCGGTTGCCGTCGGGGCTGATTTGAGGATCGCCGACAGAGACGATTCGGAGGAGGTCATCGGCGGTGATGGGTCGCTTGGGCATATTAAGAGAGGGTACCAGGGGCGGGGGCTTTGGGCGTCAGGGAGACGGGGAGGTGAGTTGGGAACGATTAGTGAACGGCTTTGCGGGCAAGGTTCTTTATAAAAAACTTGCCCGCACACAACTCCACAACTAACTCTTCGTAAGCGTGTCGTCCCGTTTCTGGAGTTCCATTGACACGAACAAGCCAATCGCGAACTTGGGGCAATACCCTTACAACAAACTCCTCCGCCAAATCTGAAGACCATTCGGACTCGGGAATGACATACAGCAAAACATATCCGCCTCGTTCCTCACCAACAGTGGCACTGAGGATGACCCGGCCCTTAATGCCAGGATCGCGCCAAATACGACTTTCAAGGTTAAAGTGTCGGCCAATGCCAGCAAGGGAGATCCACTCCACATACTCGGGAGGGACGGCGTGTTGAAGCGTGGCTTTTGAGCAAGCCAACACCTCGCCCTTATTCAATCTACGTGAATGAACTTGCATCGACGATGGGAGCTCCCAGCTGCCGCAAGGGTACCTAACAGGGATGGTGGGAATGAAAAGGAGCGGTTGAGAGTTCAGAATCGCGCATCTCGACCGACAAGGTATCGGGCCGAACAAAGACGTTGGAGAGCCCTTCTGCGAGATTCTGTATTCATCTGTGGTTCCCGACAAGCTCACTGTGGCGTTATTCACTGAAGTTGGACGACTATGGAATAAGGGAAATGCGGGAGAGCGGGAGTCTCGCGCGGCTTCGACTCCTTCTTCCTCATAAAACACCCTTGTTTCCGGGTCCCCGTTCTGACATCTTCGATTCTCAACGCAACATTTACCAGGGAAAAAGAATCCAAGTAATTATACGGGTATTCCAAGGAGGCAGAAGTGGAAATTTCACGGTATGCGCAGAATTCCCCGTTCCCGAAGATCTGGCTTTACGCTTGTCGAGGCAACCATTGCGATGATGATCGTCGCGGCGGCGGCGGGCGTCTTCTTTGCCCTGCTACCGATGTCTTTCAAAACGGGGAAGATGGTTGGAAGCTACCAACAAGCCTCCAGTCTCTTGCAGCACAAAGTGGACCAGATGCGCGGTGTCGGCTATGGCCGACTGACTTATACCGAACTCAAGGATGCCGGGATCATCGACGCTTCGCCTGGCACTCAGCCGTACTCGTTTAAGAACGTTGACGGCCTTAATTCTCTCTACTCCGTTCCCACCGCCACGATCACAATCACAGACTTCACCGCTAGCGTCAAGAAGGTGACGGTGACGCTGGTTTGGTCGGGAAGTTCGATGCAGCAAGGTAGGGGCGACATGACGGTTACTGCGCTCATTGCAAAGGGGTGAATATATGAAACGACGCGGCTTTTCCCTAATGGAAGTGATGATTGCGGCATCTGTCCTCGGACTGATCTTTGCCGCCACGGCCGGAATCTATTCCACCACGATCAAGAGCTTCACATACACCAACAACCAATATGATGCCGACATGGGGGCGAGCCTCGCGCTGCAACTCCTTAACCGGAACCTCCAGGAAGCGAAGCAGGTCACGATCGTGTCCCCGACCCGCATTCGAATCAACTATCTGCAGAAGGACGCAGACGGCATCTACATTCGCAATGCGGTGGATGAGGTCAATTATGTGGAGTTCTACCGTGGCAACGCCAACCTGACTGCGAACGCCAGCGGCACATACCTGATCCGCAAGCCGAACGTTGGGCAAACCAGGACGATCTGCAAGAACGTCGCCGCGCTTGAGTTTCGCAGCTTCACCCCCAGCAGTGTGGACGTCACGCTGCGTACCGAATACGGATCGAGTGGTTCCAAGCGGAACTGCGAGATGATCCACCGCGCCATTTTCTTGAGGAACTACTGATGAAAGGAAACCTGTTTCAACGAGCGCCCGCGGGCGATGGTCGACCGGCCACCAAAAAGAAGGGGTCGGTCGTCGTTACGACATTGATCAGCCTGCTCTTCGTCATGACAATGGGAACCGCCCTTCTGTCGGTGACCATGCACGGTCTGACTTCGACAAAGCGAATCAAGGCCAGCACCACCGCTTTCAACTTGGCCGAATCCGGGATCGACCGAGCGGTGCGATGGTTCAAAGACCAGGGCTCCCCCCCATCCAATCCGTCCGCCTTCTACCCGATTGGCGGTACGGTGACCACGCCTGAAGGCACCTACTCGGTGGTGGCCTATCCCGATGCCGACAACTTGGGCGCGGTTCTCAAGAAGTACATCATCGTTTCGGAAGGCGTAGCGGAAGGTCGCGCGGAGAAGATCCAGCTTGTTATTCGGCAGTCCTCCTTTGGGAAGTACGCATACTTCACGGACAAGGAGATGTCCTCGATTTCGGGAGGCCGTATCTGGTTCTATGGCGGCGACCGTATTCGCGGCCCAGCCCACAGCAACAACAAAGATGGCAGCGAGTTCCAGGTGAACTGGGGCGCGGCGGCCCAACCAATCTTTGAAGACCAGGTGACTTCTTCCGGCAACTTTATCACCTATGCGCCGACGAATCCCACCACGGAAGCCAACTTCGCAAAGATCTATAAAGCAGGCAGCCGAGGCTATGAGCTTGGCGTGGATGATATCCCGTTGCCATCTTCCTCGGACATGCAAAAGGAAGCGGCATGGGGGCCGAACGGAGCTTATCCTGGAACCAACGGCGTGTATCTGCCCCCAGGCGGCGGCATCTACATCCGAGGCGACTCCGCTGTGGTGATGCAACTCGATGGCTCAGGACGACAGCAGTTCAAAATCACCCAGGGAGCGAACACAACGACGGTGACCATTGACAAGCAGAACGACGTGATGTATCGGCAAGTGAATAGCGGCGCCGTCACGACGCTGCCCGGAAGCGGCAATGGCGTGGTCTATTCAACGGGCCACATCACTTCCCTTTCGGGAACGATCGCCGACAATGTCGTGGGTGGCTCGCCTGCCTATGTAACCCATCGATCCGCCTTCACGATTGCCACCGACGTGAACAACAACAAGAACATCACGGTGACAAACACGATCAAGCACAAGACGGCTTACAATCCAGCTCTGGCTCCGCACGCTCCGGCCAACCTCTCCGCGGGAACGATGGGGCTGATTGGCCGCAATGTGACGGTTGCCGCAGGCGCGCCGACTAACATGCAGATCGACGCCGTCATTCTTGCGGGAAGTTCATCGACTTCCGACGGAAGCTTCTCGGTTGCCGATTACAACACGAAGAAGCCGGTAGGAACCCTCAAGGTTCTGGGCGGCATCATTCAGAAGGCCCGTGGCCCGGTAGGAACCCTCTCTGGAGATACCATCGCGACCGGGTATTCGAAGGACTACTGGTACGACGCAAGAATGGCGGACAACCCACCTCCGTTCTTCCCCACAACTGGCGGCTACGACCGGATATCGTGGCGACGCATCTTGCAGTAGTCTGTCTTTCCCCTCCTCCAAGACGAACTACTTGGAGAAGGGGAGCCTACACTCCGACTTCTGAGCCTTTCTTCTGCCTCGCTACCGCTGCCTCCACTAATCCTCGGAAGAGGGGGTGGGGGCGGTTGGGGCGGGATTTGAATTCGGGGTGGGCTTGGGTGGCAACGAAGAATGGGTGGGTTGGGATTTCGATCATCTCGACCAGCCTGTAGTCGGGGGAGACGCCGGAGATCACCATGCCGTGCTGCTGGAGCTTCTCGCGGAAGTCGTTGTTGACCTCGTACCGATGCCGATGCCGCTCCTCGATGCGGTTTGCGCCGTAGAGTTTGTGGGCGAGGGTGCCGTTCACGATGTTACAGTCCCAGGTTCCCAGGCGCATGGTTGCACCCTTGTCGGTGACGCCTTTTTGCTCGGGCAGGAGGTGGATCACGGGGTAGGGCGGGTTATCGACCATCTCCTCAGAATTGGCCCCCGCCAGCTTGCACTCGTGGCGAGCGAACTCGATGACCGCCATCTGGAGTCCGAGACAGATTCCCAGGAACGGGATGCCTTCCTCTCTCGCCACCTGGATCGCCTCGATCTTCCCTTCGATGCCTCGTCCGCCAAAGCCGGGGGCCACGACCAGAGCGTCGATGTCTCCGAGGACCTCCTTGGGAGGCAAGCCGTGCTCAAAGGCGTCGCTCTCGATCCACTTGATCTTGACCTCGGCGTCGTTGGGAATGCCGCCGTGGATCAGGGCTTCGGCGATGGACTTGTAGGCGTCGCCGTTGCTGGTGTACTTACCCACCACCGCGACCGTGCACTTATGCTTCGGGTTCTTGAGGGTGTCCACGAGCTTGCTCCATTCGGAAAGATTGGCCTGTCGCTCATCCAATCCCAACCGCTTGCACACAAAATCGCCCAGGCCCGCGTCTTCGTAGGTCAGCGGGACTTCGTAGATGGTCTCCACGTTCATCGACTCGATGACGGCCTGCGGCGGAACGCCACAGAAGAGGGAGATCTTCTCCTTCACGTCTTGGGGAAGGGGCACCTCGGTTCGACAGACCAGAACGTCGGGTGAGATGCCGATCTCACGGAGCTTGTAAACCGAATGTTGGGTTGGCTTGGTCTTCACCTCTCCCCAAGGGCCGACGGTGGGGACCAGGGTGACGTGCACGTACATCGTGTTCTCGATGCCCACATCGGTACGCATCTGGCGGATGGCCTCCAGGAAGGGGAGGGATTCGATGTCGCCAACCGTGCCGCCGATCTCCGCGATCACCACGTCGGCCTCCTGCTGCTTGGCCAGCTCCATGATGCCGCGCTTGATCTCGTTGGTGACGTGGGGGATGACTTGGACGGTCGCGCCCAGGTAGTCGCCTCGGCGTTCGGCGTCGATGACGTTTCGATACACCTTGCCCGTGGTGATGCTAGAGCCTGCCGAGCAAGAGACATCCATGAACCGCTCGTAGTGGCCCAGGTCGAGGTCGGTTTCGGCGCCATCGTCGGTGACGAAGACTTCGCCATGCTGGAAGGGGTTCATGGTTCCGGCATCGACGTTGATGTAGGGATCGAGCTTGAGGGGGGCGACGGTGAAGCCCCGATTCCGGAGCAGTCGGCCCAGGCTGGCAGTGGTGATGCCCTTGCCGATCGAACTCACGACACCGCCGGTGACAAAGATGTATTTGGTCATGATCCCTTCCTTTGACCCCGCAAACAGTCGAACCCGCCGGACGCACGAACGCCCGTCAAAAACCGTCGGGGGGTTTTAGAGATTATACAGCCTTCTGGCTCTTAACCCACGGCTACCGCTCGCAAATCTGCCGAAACTTCGAACGGAGCCTGGGTCTTGGCGGCGACCTCTTCCTTGGTGACGTCCGGCGCAAGTTCGAGGAGGGTGAGGCCTTTGCCCCGCTCTACCTCGAACACGCAGAGGTCCGTAATGATGAGGTCTACGCATTGCTTCCCAGTGAGGGGGAGGGAGCATTCGTTGAGAATTTTGCTTTCGCCCGCCTTGTTGGTGTGCTCCATGACCACCACGACTCGCTTGACGCCCGCCACCAAGTCCATCGCGCCGCCCATGCCCTTGACCATCTTTCCGGGAATCATCCAGTTGGCGAGGTCGCCTTTGCCGCTGACCTCCATTGCGCCGAGAATGCTGAGGTCGATGTGGCCTCCCCGGATCATGGCGAAGCTGTCGGCGCTGCTGAAGTAGCTGGTGCCGGGGATTTCGGTGATGGTCTGCTTTCCGGCGTTGATGAGGTCCGGGTCGGCTTCTCCCTCAAAGGGAAACGGCCCCATCCCCAGCATCCCGTTCTCGCTCTGGAGCACAACGTCCATGCCATCGGGGATGTAGTTGGCCACCAAGGTGGGGATTCCGATTCCGAGGTTCACATAGAAACCGTCGCGGAGTTCCTGCGCGGCGCGTTGAGCAAGCTGTTCGCGAGAGAGAGGCATGGGGAGAGTTTACTACTGATGGCGTGATGGAAGTGAATTCGTGATGGACGTGAATCTTCTTTAATCGCGGGTATTCGGTTCGTGCATTGAGCGTTCAGCCCGGATATTGCTCTGGAGGTTATACATGGGCATCAGAATTCTCCTTCTCACGTCCATCACGAATTCACCCCCATCATATTCATAATCTCCCTATGCGCACATACTTGGAGTTCGACGCGCCGATGTCGGCGATGGAGGCGGCTCAGCGGGCGCAGTATGTGTTGGGCAAGTGGAAGTACCGCTACTGGGGAGTGATCGGCGGGGTTCGGTTTGAGCGGGCTTTTTCGGGGTCGGCTTTGGTCGCGGTGCAGCCGCACCATATCCACACGACCATCGACCTTGGGCTGGAAGATTTGGGCGATGGGCGGTGTCGGGTGACGATCGACCAGCGAGTGATGAAGCTGGGACAGCCTGCCACCAACCTCGACAAGATGGTGTGGCGGGGAGACGTAGATGACCTGGAGGCGGTGCTTCTGCGGCGGGAAGAGCCGAGGATCGACCGGATTCGCCAGGACCGCTATGCCGGGCTGGTCTCCTACAAGTATTTCGGGTTCGTCATTTTGCCCGCATTGATCGCAACCGCTGCCTTCCTGGGGTTAAGCAACTGGGTGGTTGGGGTGGCCAGCGCAGTTATGTTAATCCTATCCGCGGTCATCATGCCGTACCTCCCTTTCAAGATGCCGCACTTCCCGCTGGAGAACCAAATGCCGGCTCCGCCGTTTGAGTCGAATTATATGCGGGGAGGGGGGCAGAGGTGACTCGTGAGGGAGGTGATGGCGTGATGGATGTGAGTCTGTTTGGCTTCACATAATCACGACATCACGTCAATCACACCCTCACGCGCATCATCGCGCTCTCGTTGTCAGCCGCTCAATCCGCTTCTCATAGTCCGTGCCATGGACGATGCGGTTGACATAGATGGCGGGGGTGTGGATTTCGTCGGCGTCCAGGCCACCGACTTCCACCAACTCCTCGACTTCGGCGATGCAGACTTTGCCCGCCGCCGCCATCATCGGGTTGAAGTTGCGGGCGGTTTTGCGGAAGACAAGGTTGCCGGAGGTGTCGGCTTTCCAGGCCTTCACGATCGACAGGTCGGCGTGGAGGGCGGTCTCCATGACGTACATTTCGCCCTCGAAATCGCGGGTCTCCTTTCCTTCGGCGACCAAGGTGCCGTAGCCGGTCTTGGTGTAGAAGGCCGGAATGCCCGCGCCCCCGGCCCGAATCCGCTCGGCGAGGGTCCCCTGGGGGTTGAACTCCAGTTCCAACTCCCCGCTCAGGAACTGC
Source organism: uncultured Fimbriimonadaceae bacterium (assembly GCA_964501275.1). Lineage (GTDB taxonomy): Bacteria > Armatimonadota > Fimbriimonadia > Fimbriimonadales > Fimbriimonadaceae > 55-13. The sequence goes on from CAZCSP010000003.1 coordinate 158,839, forward strand.
CGCTCGAACTCCGCATTCTCCCCGACGTAGCTGCTCACCATCTTCTTGATCTGCTTGGTCTGCAAAAGGAGGCCGAGGCCGAAGTCGTCCACGCCGCAGTTGTTGCTGATCACCGTGATGTCCTTTACCCCGGAGTCGCGCAGGGCGAGGATCAGGTGTTCGGGGATGCCGCAGAGGCCAAATCCGCCGGACATGATGGTCATGCCATCAAAGAGAAGGCCGTCGAGGGCGGCTTGAGCATTGGGAAAGACCTTGTTCATCGAATCACCGTTGGTTCGGATTCGATTGTACTTTGTAGGTTGGCAGGACTGCTTTCCCTCCTGTCTCCGGTATTCTCAAAGAAGACTTAGCGGGCGCCGATGCCCGACCCCGACTTTAACCATGGCTACAAGAATTGGAATCAACGGCTTCGGGCGCATTGGCCGCCTTTCTCTGCGAGCGATCCTCGCGCGACATCCCGGCGAAGTGGAAGTGGTCGCCATCAACGACCTGACCGACACCAAGACCAACTCCCACCTCTTCAAGCACGACTCTACTTATGGCGACTTCGCGGGCCAGGTCGGCTATGACGATGATGAGGTAATCGTGAACGGCAAGGCGATCAAGGTCTTCGCCGAGAAAGACCCCGGCCTGATCCCCTGGGACAGCGAAGGCGTGGACGTGGTCCTGGAATGCACCGGCTTCTTCACCGACGCCACCAAGGCGGTCGCACATAGGAACCACGGCGTCAAGAAGGTCATCATCTCAGCCCCGGCCAAGAATGAGGACGTGACGATCGTGCTGGGCGTGAACGACGAGATGTACGACCCTGCCAACCATCACGTGATCTCCAACGCGTCCTGCACCACGAACGGCTTGGCTCCGGTTGCGAAGGTTCTGCATGAGACGTTTGGGATCGAGAAGGGCCTGCTGACCACAGTCCACGCCTTCACCAACTCCCAGAAGACTCAGGACACCGCCGCCAAGGACCTGCGCGACGCTAGAGCGGCCTCGCAGAACATCGTGCCGTCTTCGACTGGCGCGGCCAAAGCGGTCGGTCTGGTCATTCCCGAGCTAAAAGGCAAGTTCACCGGCATGGCGTTCCGCGTTCCCACCCCGACGGTCTCGGTCGTGGACTTCACCGCGCTCTTGGCTAAGGAAGCGACTCCCGAAGAGATCAACGCGGCGGTCAAGTCCTATGCCGAAGGCAAGATGAAGGGCATCTTGGCCTACACCGAGGAAGAACTAGTCAGCACCGACCTAAGAGGCAACGAGCACAGCTCCATCTTCTCCGCGGTGGATACGGTTGGCCTGGGGAATCTGGTGAAGGTGGTCAGCTGGTACGACAACGAGTGGGGCTACAGTTGCCGGATTGCGGATATCTGTAAGTTTGTGGCGGATAAAGGCCTATAAGCCCCGCCGCAACGGTTGCCTGCAGACGCGCCGGCTGCAGGCTATCAACTTGGACGCATGAGCAAACGCAGGCGAATAGTTGTTGGCTTGGGGGCGGTTCTCCTGGCGATGATCGTCTTCGTTTGCTTTTGGTCGGCTTCTCGGCCACCATTCGACTTCATTGGCAAGTACCACGGCAAGTTAGTCGCCGTGAAGGAGGGTAGTTGGCGCATTACCAGTCCAAGGCCGAGAGACATCCCGTATTCGCACTTCGTCGTCTATTTCATCCCTGAGGGCCCAAAGACGATTGAAGATGCCATCGTAGACGAGATGAAGGCTAGGCAAATGACCTCTACATCACCAATCCAAGCTTTTGTGGCAGAGCGGCCACCATCTAGTGATCTCCATGTGGAAGAGCCGTCTAGATCACCAAACACTTGTTATGTGGTGGTCATTGGACAATCCTCGTGGCTCCAGCGTCAGTGGCAGAGATTGAATGACTGGATCAACCCTCCTGCCGTCCCGTTGTAGTTGTTTGTCTCGTCACCGCGACTGCTGCCTCCAGAAGTGCCATCTGGAGGCGATCAGTTCACTTCGCGCGCCGAATCGTCGCCATTGTGATCAGTTCCCCAGTTAAGGTGAAGGCAGAGATGCTGCCGACGACCCAGCCAATCCAGTCTGGCGAAAAACCCAACAAGAAGGCCGCCGATAGCGCCAAAAGGCAAAGGGAGACGAGCGCTCCCAGTCGTGCTTGTTGGTAACGGCGCTGGTTCTTACCGTCCATGGCCTAGAACATGATCACGCTACGGATCACGTTCCCGGTTTCCATCTCGTGGAAGGCATCCTCCACATCTTCCAAGCCGATCTTCTTGGTGACCATGCTGTCCAGGTTCAGTTTGCCTTCTAGGTAAAGTTGGGCCAAGAGCGGGAAGTCGTGGCTAGGGAGGGCGTCTCCGCAGTGGCAGACGGCGACTCCGGCTTTGTTCCAATAGACGCCCGTCGCCATGTCGCCCAGGTTCAGATTCACGGAGTCGGTGGAGGCGGGGAAGCCGATGGTGGTGGCGGTGCCGCCGTAGCTGAGCATCTTCACCGCCTGCTCGGTACACATCGGGATGCCGGTGGCTTCGAATGCGAACTCCACGCCGCCATCCCAACCGTCGTCGGTCAGTTTGCGCACCTCGGCCACCGCATCGACCTTCGAAGCGTCCACCGTGTGCGTCGCCCCGAAGTCGCGTGCCCATTGGAGCTTGACCGGGTTCACGTCCACGGCGATGATCTGCTTGGCGTGTTGAAGCTTGGCCCCCTGGATCACGCTGAGGCCGACTCCTCCGCAACCGATCACCGCGACCCGTGCGCCGGGGAAGACCTGGACCGTGTTCATCGTCGCCCCGACTCCGGTAATGACGCCGCAGGCGATGAGGCAGGCCTTGTCGAGCGGCATCTCCTTCGGCATCTTGATCGCGGCCTTGGCGTGGACCACAGTATGGGTGGCGAAGGTGCCGCATCGCAGGACTTGGGAACAGAGTGCGCCGTCCCGCTTGCGGTGGATGCGCTGCTTGGGGCGAAGGGCCATGTAGCAGTGGCGGGGGTCGCCGCGTTTGCAGGCGGGACACTGCTCGCAGGGGGCTCGATAGGCGATGACAACCGGGTCGCCGACTTGCAGATCGGTCACGCCCTCGCCCACCTCCTGCACGATCCCCGCGCCCTCATGCCCAAGCACAATCGGAAAGGCCATGCCGTTGCCGTTCAGGGCTTTGACGGTGAGGTCGGTATGGCAAACCCCGCTGGCCGTGAGCTTGATCAGGACCTCGTTCGGCCCCGGCGAATCAACGACGATCTCTTCCACCACGGCGGCCTCGCCGGGGTTGTTCAAAATGCAGGCTCTACCTTCAACTGCCATGTCGGGATGCTACCCGCGTTCAGGGATTTGGCGTCATCGGGTCGAACTCTACATCCTCATAGATATCAGCCAAACCGACTTCGGCCCCGAAGCTCGACATGTGGAGCGTCAGGGCCAAGCCGATTGAGTCTGCAAGCGTCTACTCCTCGCCATTCGATGGCATAGGAGTGGGTTTAGATTAACTTGCCAAGCTGAGGGCGAGGTCTTGGATGGTGGGTGGTTTGCGGTATTCCGCAACCAATCGCCGGACCAAGTTCGCCGCCAACTCGTCGTCGATGCAGAGCGCGGAGATGAGCGAGTCGGTAATCATCTGGAGGTCCTCTTGGGTGAGGAGGATGGGAGTGTAGTCGAGATCGATTTTTTTGCCAAAGGTCTTCATGTGCGTTCACCTGGGGATATTTTCAGGCAACATGAGACCGCAAGTCTGTGATGCGCATCACAGATGAGAAATTTCTTTGGAACAAAAAGTGGCGGCTTCCGAGGAACTCGAACCCCCGACGCCCTCCTTAGCAGAGCAATCCGCAACGTTCGACTTCAAAGACCGATGGCCTTTTTAGGCTATCCACTCAGGCTTAGGCTACCTTGGCTTAGCGAGGGACGATTAGTTAGTCGCTCCTCATAGGGTTTGCTGTACCGTGCACCGGTCCATGAACGTAATCAAACAGGCTCCGTTGCTTTCTCTATCCTCACGCACGACCTTTTGAATTCTGGAATCTTGCTGAGGGGGTCGAGGGCGCGGATGGTAAGGTTGTTGGCGGACTTCTTTCCGGCCCAGTGGTAGGGGATGAAGACCGTGTCGGGGCGGATGGTGGTGACGACCTTGGCCTTCAGCACTACGCTTCCTCGCCGACTCTCCACCTTCATCCACTCCTTGTCCTGAATCCCGTACTTCTCGGCCAGCGTGGGGTGAATCTCGACGTAGGGTTCGGGGCAGAGGTCTACCAGGCCGCCGATCCGGCGGGTCTGGGTTCCGCTCAAGTACTGGGAGACAACTCGCCCCGTGGTGAGTATCACTGGGTACTCGTCGTCCGGCTCCTCGGCGGATGGACGATAGGGAGTGGGGTGGAAATGGGCCTTGCCGTCCGGGGTTTTGAATTTCAGGTCCTCGAACAGCCGTGGCGTACCAGGATGCCCGATCTCGGGGCAGGGCCAGAAGACGCCGAACTCCTTCTCGATCCGTTCGTAAGTGATGCCGTAGTAGTCGGCGGTACCGCCTTTACTGGCGACCCGAAGCTCGTTGAAAATCGCCTCCGAATCCTCATATTGGAAGTACTGGCCCCGCCCCAGCCGTTTGGCGATCTCCAAGAGGATTTCGGTGTCGGCCTTGGCGTTGCCGGGAGGATCGACGGCTTTGCGGATGCGGATCACCCGGCCTTCCCCGCTGGTGCTCGTGCCTTCCTCCTCCTCGTGAAGGGAGCCGGCCATCACGATGTCGGCGTGGTAGGCGGTTTCGTTCAGGAAGAAGTCGATGGCGGTGTAGTGCTCCAGTTTGCCCAGCGCCTGTCGGGTGAAGTTGGAATCGGGGAGGGAGATAACGGGGTTGAAGCAGATCGAGATAAGGGCCTTGATCTCTCCCGCGTCGATCATGTTCATGATCTCCTGGGCGGTGTTGCCCTTGCCGGGCAGTTCTTCGTCGCTGATGCCCCAGACTTCGCAAATGTACTTGCGATGCTCGGGGTTGGTGATGTCCCGGTTGCCGGGAAGCTGGTCGCACTTGTGGCCGTGCTCCCGTCCACCCTGCCCGTTGCCCTGACCCGTGATGGTTCCATAGCCACACCCTTTGCGGCCGATGCGGCCCGTCGCCAAGACGAGATTGATGCAGGAGAGAACATTGTCCACGCCCTTCGTGTGGTGTTCGATGCCGCGGGCGTGGAGGAGGAAGCTGGTCTCCGCCTGGCCCCACATCCGTCCGGCTTTTTGAATGTCCTCGATCGTGACGCCGCTGATGCGGGAGGCTTCTTCCAGGGAGAAGTTGAGAGCCGCCGCTTTGGTCTCTTCCCAACCGGCGGTGTAGTTGGCGACGAACTCCTCGTTGACATAGCCCTCCTCGATTAAAACCCGCAGGATGCCGGTCATGAGGGCGGTGTCGGTTCCGGGGCGCACGGGGAGGTGGAGGTCGCAGGTTCGGGCCAAGGGCGTGACTCGGGGGTCCACCATGATGAGCTTCGCGCCCTTATCCCTCGCCCGCCAAATGTAGTCGGTGGTGATGGGTGAGCATTCGGCGACGTTGGTGCCCGCGCAGAGGATGACCTTGGCCTCCACGATGTCGTCCCAATAATTCGCAGCGCGATCCACGCCGAACGCCTTCTTGTTTCCCGTTCCCGCGCTGACCATGCAGAGGCGGCCGTTGTAGTCCAGTTCTTGGGTTTGAAGGGCCAGGCGGGCGAATTTGCCCACCAGGTAGCTCTTCTCGTTGGTGAGCGATACGCCCGAAAGCATGGCAACCGAGTTCTTGCCGTACTTCTCCTGAATCCGTTTAATCTCGGAGACGGTCGTGTTATAAGCCTCCTCCCAGGAGATGGGTACGAATCCCACGCCATCAACCCGCTTGAGCGGGTCCAGAAGCCGGTCCTCGTGGCTTCCCTGCATGTAGCGTTTCACTCCTTTGGGGCAGAGTTTTCCCTTGTTGAATGGGAACTCTTCCCACGGCTCAAAGCCGATGACCTTGTTGTCCTTGACCTTGAGTTGGATGCCACATTGCTGTCCGCAGAAGCAACAGTGGGTTTTTACCACCTTGTCTGGCTCCCCTCGACCTTGCCATCCGCCGGGCGGGGCATAGTTCAGGTGGGGGCCAAACTTGTCGTTCAGCTGTTCAAACTCGATCGGCGGCCGTGCCATGCCTATAGCTTATGCCATTCTCGACGCAAAGGGATATGATTGGTGTCATAGCACCGTCAAACGGGCCGTTTCGCAACCCGCGCCGCGATGTGTTCCTTCCACAGATGCGACAGCGCCGGGAGACCGCCCAACTCCCTTAGCGTGTCGGGAGCGTCCTTAGCAAAAACGAATTCGTGAAAGGCTCGGCGGATGGTCCAATCAGGGTGAGGTCGCTTCATTAGGCGCAAGGTTTGGCCCGCCTCGATTTCGCCCTCACGGAGGGTTCGGCAATACCAACCCGCCGCCCTCGTCTCCATGAGTTCCAGATGGAAGCCTTCCGCATCCAAACGACGGGAAAGTTTGTAACAGGGCAATCGGGGCTGGCTGACTTCCAGGGCCACCTCATCGGCTTCCCAAATATCGCCAATGCAGACCTCGTCTTCGTTAATGGGGGCGACGGTCAGGTTCTCTCCAAAAGAGCCGCCGGTGAGGGACCTGCCAAGGAACGCTTCCCAGGTTGGATAGTTTGACTGGGAGAAGATAAGAACCGCCCGATCTGGGCCGCCGTGGTGGGCCAAGTCGGCTTGACCATCGCCCTGCAAGTTCTCCCGGCCCAAGCGGATCGGTCCACCGACCCGTTCCTTGAAGATGCCCGAAGTCCAGGCTTCGACGGAGTCGCCTGAAGAAAAGACTCGGGGTTTGCCAACCTGAATGGACAGAATCTTTGCATCCACCATTTGTGATTGTGGTCCAGTGGGGCTATCTTAAATGCAAGTTTTCAAAGTTATGACCGCTATCATAGCGGGCGTTCCAAGGGAGACCAGAGAATAGAGACATGAGTGGCAAAGCAAGCCCGAATCGAACCCTGCTGATGAATACCCTGGCGTTCACCGCGTGCTTCGCGGTGTGGACGATGTACGGCGTTCTCATCACCTTCCTGGTGGACAGCAAGGTTCTCGTCCTCGACAAGTCGCAGGTCGGTCTGTTGATCGGCGTTCCGATTCTCACCGGCTCCATCATGAGGCTACCGATCGGGATTCTGACGGACCGACTTGGCGGGCGTACGGTCTTTCTGGGGGTGATGCTGTTCTCGGCGGCGGCCGTCTTCATGACGAGCTTCGCCAACAGCTTCGCCACCTTCCTCATCGGGGGACTGCTGTTCGGCATGTCGGGAGCCTCGTTCTCGGCGGGAGTCGCTTACACCAGCCTCTTCTTTCCCAAGGAGAAGCAGGGGACGGCGCTGGGATTGTTCGGGATGGGGAATGTGGGAGCGGCTCTGACGACACTGGGCGTGCCAACCCTGCTCAACAAACTGACCAATGGCGGGCAAAACCTGGAGGGATGGCGACAGCTTCCCATGATCTATGCAGGGATGCTCGTGGCCACTGCCGTTTTATTCGCCATGTTCACGGAGAACCGAAAGTCGGAGGGAGCCGCGAGTCGAACATTGGCCGATATGCTCAAGCCACTGAAAGACACGCGGGTGTGGCGGTTCGGGCTGTACTACTTCCTCCTCTTCGGCGGGTTCGTAGCCCTGGCCCAGTGGCTTGTGCCCTACTATGTGAACGTCTACGGGATGTCCCTTGCGACGGCGGGCTTCTTGGCATCGGCATTCAGCCTGCCGTCCGCCATGACCCGAGCGGTCGGAGGTTTCGTGGCCGACAAGATCGGCGCAAGAACCACGCTCTATTGGGTGTTGAGCGGCTGTACCCTGCTGTTTCTCCTGCTCATGACCCCACGGATGGATATCCGTTCTCCGGGCGAGGGGATCATGGCAGACCAAGCAGGCACCGTTACTGCGGTCAATGCAAACTCGGTGACCATCGGCGACAAGACCTACGCGCTGAAGAGTCCTGCCCTCAAGGTGAATCGCGACGAAGGGAATCTGGTTTTACCGACTTTCGAGTCCTGGCAAGAGCCCGCCGTGCAGGTTGGGCACGAGGTTAAGAAGAGGGAGCTGATCGCCCGGGGCGTCACGCATGTTTACTTCCAGGCCAATCAGTGGGTCTTTACCGTCCTGGTGCTTCTGGCGGGCGTTTTGATGGGCGTGGGAATGGCGGCGATCTTCAAGCACATTCCCGCCTACTATCCAAACGATGTGGGAGCCGTCGGAGGCATAGTGGGAGTGATCGGAGGGCTTGGAGGCTTCGTCTGCCCCATCATTTTCGGCTACCTCCTGAAGTCGGTGGGTCTGTGGACATCCTGCTGGTTCTTCTTTGCGCTACTGGCCCTGACCAGCATCGTCTGGATGCACATCGTGGTGCTGAAGATGGCCAAGAATGTGGATGAGGGCGACCGGGTTCCCCAGCCACGGTAGAGATGAACTTGAAGGCCAAGGCGCTGGCGACGCTGAAGGACATGTACCCTGGCTCGTTCGCCATGGTCATGGCGACCGGCATCGTTTCCATTGCCGCAAAACGGCTGGGTTATGTCAGCCCCGCTCTGGCCCTCCTGTGGATAAACGTCGGTCTGTTCATCCTTCTGTGGACCCTGCTGTTGAGCCGCATCGCCCTGTTTCCCGCGTCGGTTCGATCGGATATTGGCGACCATTGGAAGGGAGCCGGCTTCTTCACGGTGCCTGCCGCATGCGCGGTGTTTGGGGTTCAGTGGCTGGAGTTCGGAGGCAGGAACAGTATCGGCATCGGCATCGCTTTCTGGTGGCTGGCGTTCGTTTGTTGGCTCATCGTGACTCTGGTGTTCTTCTGCTCGATGATCGTGGGCGAAAACCAGGTGGATATCCACTACGCGATCAACGGCGCCTGGCTGACGTCGGTGGTCGCAACGCAGGGTCTCAGCGTGCTCGCTTCCTGCCTCGCCGCAAAGGGAATCGTCGATGCCGATCTGGGGTTCTACCTGTCGGCGTTCTTTGCGGGCGCGGGAGCGATGTTGTATCTGATGCTGATCGCCAGCATCTTCTATCGCCTTGTGGTCCACCCCGTAAGGGCGGCAGATTTCTCGGCTCCTTACTGGGTGAACATGGGCGCGGCGATGATCACCTCGCTCGCCTTTTCCAAGACCTCGTCGATTGCCGCTCCCGACGTGCAGGCGCCTCTGAAGCTTCTGGGCATGGTAGTCTGGTCGTTTGGGGTTTGGTGGATTCCGATTCTGATCACGCTGGGCATCTGGCGGCATGGGTACAAGCGACTGCCGCTCAAGTACGATCCCCGTATCTGGTCGCTCGTATTCCCGCTGGGGATGTTTTCGGTCAGCACCCATGCCCTGTCGCAAGTGTGGCGCTGGCCGGGGTTTCTCAGCATCGCGGGTGGCGCGGTGTGGGTTGCCGCCTTTGCCTGGAGCCTTCTCGGGTTTGGTTTGGTGAAGACGAGTTTCCGATGGCTTCGCGAGAAAGTCTAACTTTGAATCCCGTATGACGACCGTCATGGACCTCTGGCCAAATGTCGGCCACATATAAGGGGAGATGAAGGCAACATCGCTTTCCCCGCTTCGAGTTCTTCCAACATCGGTTCCCGCATCAAAACCCACGGATCGGGCATCCGTCGAAATCTACCGGCCCTTCTTCCTGGCGGGGATTCTCTGCGTGCTGACTGTAGGATGCCTGTTGGGAGCGGTCGCTCTTCACGGGATTGGGCGGAGCGGCGCCTACACCAGTTCCACCTGGGCACCCTACATTCTGGCCCACGCCAACTCCCAACTCTTTGGGTGGGTGGGGTTCTTTGTGATGGGGTTCGCGTTGCAGCAGCATGCCCCGACGCTTGCCCGCGCCGCCCTGTTCCACCGGTTGGCTTGGACTTCGCTCATCCTGATGGCCCTCGGGATTGCCCTGCGCTTCGTAGCGGAACCGATGTCCGCTGTGGATCGAGAGCTCTGGGTGCCCGTAGGAGTCTTCGCTTGCGTTTTGCAGGCCATCGCCGTGCCGGTATTCATCTTCAATATGTTCTACTGCCGACACCGATCGGGAGGGGCGCTGCCTTGGCAGGTTCGATTCGTATTCGCTGCGCTCGCGTTCCTGCTTACCGTCGCCATCGCCGAGCCGTTCGTCTTCTTCTATAGCCACCAGGCAGACCGGATGGACTCGATCTTCTTCATCGCGCGTTGGTATCCCGTTTTGCGCGAAGCCCAGTTCCTGGGGTTTGTCGCGATGATGATCTTTGGGATTTCCATGGTTAAACTGAACTCTTGTTTCGGTGTTCGGGAAGCCAACGAGAGGCTAGGTCGCACCGCCTTTGTCCTTTGGCTGATCGGACTCGGACTGCGTACGTTCGGCTGGCTGAGTGCGTTTGATCGGGAGTTTGCGCCTGGCAGCCAGACGATGTACTTTGCCGGCGGAATCCTTCTCGCAATAACCGCCATCGTGGTGGTGTTGGCCACCCGGATTTTCGAGCCGCTCGCCGAGAGCTTCCGGTCGCACAAGTTTGTGCGCGGAGCGTTTGCTTGGCTTTTGATTGCGGGAGCTTTGCTGATCGTTGAGCCGCTTCATCTCAAGATCATTGGCGCGCCCTTCTCCCATGCCTTCACCGGGGCGGTCCGTCATGCCGTTACCGTCGGGTTTATATCGCAGATGATCCTTGGGTTCGGCGCGCACATCGTCGCCCGGATGAACGACCTCGACGAGCGGAAGCTGGCGCCTCTGTGGAGCGTGTTTATCCTCCTCAACGTCGGCAACGCCGCCCGAGTGGCGTTGGAGATCGCGACCGACTTTACGCCTCGCGCCTTTGCTCCCATGGGGATCACCGGCTTCATCGAACTGGTTGGGCTGGGCATTTGGGCGAGCCATGTGGCCCGTCCAATGCTTGCCCGGCGGCGGCTAACGGTGGCCGATGCCAAGTAATCTTGCGTTCGATATGGCATCTGTGCCCGAAAAACCTTCGATCAACTCCGTCATCGCCTCCTGTTCGGTCCTCAATCCCCTTGTCGAGGCCGAGCGAGCCAGCCTTGCTGAGCAGAGTTTCATGGCCTATGCCGAGCGGGGAGAGGTGATCTGGCTCGCCGGTTCCCCCTCTCAAAACATCGATGTGGTCGGCACTGGGTTTGTCAAGATGACGCGGTCCACTCCTCAGGGCGCAGAGGTGGCGATCGAACTGCTTGGCCCCGGCCAGTGTTTCGGACTGCTGGTGGCGATCGAAGGGCGCGAGTATCCCCTCTCGGCGGTGGCCGTCACCAACACCTGGTATCTGAAGATTCCCACCCGTCCTTTTGTCGAGATTTACAACTCGAATTCCAATCTGCGGGACCAAGTTCTACGCGCCCTCGGGCCCCGACTCCGCAAGGCCCACGATATGATGGCGCGGATGTCGATGGGCCGCATGGAGCAGCGCATTGCCGCTGTTCTTCTGATTCTGCTGGACTCCTACGGCCAGCCGCAGAAGCTGGGGACCCGCATCGAGGTTCCGCTGACTCGTCAAGACCTGGCCGAAATGGCGGGGACAACGGTAGAGACGTCCATCCGGGTCATGAGCAAGCTCCAAAAGGAAGGAATCGTCACCACCGACAAGCAGATGATCACCATCCTGGACGCCGCCTCGCTGAGCGAGTCGTTGTTGACCTAGAGCTTGTGTGTAAATTCGCTCTTGCTTCTGAACGGCGTCATCCTGAGCGAGCCAGAAGGAGTCTGTAGCTTCGCCGTTTGCTGGTCGCGAGTCGAAGGACCTCACCCGTCTGTAGCCTCATGCCAACCTACAAGCGGGTGAGGTGGTTCGACTTCGCGGTATAGAACGATCTGCCAGGCAACACACTCGGGCCGCTCTCGCTCACCATGACGCCGCCCTACAAGCTTGAATTTACACACAAGCTCTTAGCCTGTAGTAAAAGCCCCTTCGACCGCGAAGCGGTCCCATCCAGTAGCCAGGTGGTCGAAGACCCCTGGATCGTCCCCATCCAAACCATCCGACCGCGAAGCGGTCGAATCTGCTGGTAGTCCAAATACCATCGTTCGATTAAGGTGTGACCGCTTCGCGGTCATAGGTGGATACGCCTGTCCAGGGGTCTTCGACCACCTGGCTACTGGATGGGACCGCTCCGCGGTCAATGCCTTGAACGTCCAGGTGAGCGCAGATGCTTCAAGGGGGAAGGGCTTTTATGTGGCTCGCAGCCGAGCCCACTCCTCCGGTGAGTTGGCCCCTCGGATCGCCAACGGATCGATCCCGGCGTCGGCAATCTCCTCGGGATCGACCGTCCGATAACGAAGGCGTTCCAGCCAGGCCATCAGACTGCGCTTGCCTTCCTCAACTGTATGATTCAGATGGGTCCAGGCTTCGGCGGAGTAGACGGCGCACAGCGGTTGCAAGTGGGCGTCGGCCTGGGGCACGACGGCTTGCCAGCCATCTCGCAAGGAATCCAAGAACGGAACGAGGCGGCCGTCGAAGCGGGGCAGGTCGCAGGAGACGACGAATACCGCATCGGCGGTGGGCGCAAACCGGGAGAGGGCGATGAGGGGCCCGGCAAACTCCTCTTGATCCTCCAGGAAATCGCAACCGTCCAAAGGTTCTCGACCTAACACCGTCACCCGAGAACAGTGCTCAGCAAGGCTTCGGGCGATGCGCTCCGCAAGCGGTTCGCCATCCACCATGAGGCGAGCCTTATCCGCGCCCATGCGACGGCTGGCTCCACCGGTGAGCAGAACCCCTTCGATCATAGGAGTATCTTATCCAGAAATGACGAAGACTTCACTATGACAACCGTCATAGACCGCTACAATGATAGTCGTCAGGATAAAGAACGGGACGATGGGCAAACTACCGAAACGATATGAGAAGTTTATGGAGACCTACCCGGCGGTGGGACAAGCCTACCGTGAGTTGGGGGACGCGGTGGCCGATGCGGGACCTCTCGACGCCAAGGTGCGGGCTCTGGTGAAGATCGGCATTGCCATCGGCTCCCGCCAAGAAGGCGCGACCCGAAGCCATGTGCGCAAAGCCCTGGAGGCGGGCTCGACGCCGGAAGAGATTCGCCACGCCATCCTGCAGGCAACCACCACCGTCGGATTTCCGAACATGATGGCGGGTCTGTCTTGGGCGGACGATATTCTGGAGGAGGCATCGCGTGGTTAATCGTTCCAGTTCAAGAATCGCGTTTGCGGGTGGCCTGATCGCCGCCCTATTGGTCCTTGCCGGGATTTACTTCGGCTCGGGCAAGTTGGATCGGTTCGACCGCCCATTGGCGGCCTACGCCGCCGCCACGGTGTTCGCCGCCTTTGCGATCTTCTATCGCTACTTGATGTGGATTCAGCGCCCGCCCACCTGGCGATACTTCAAGGCGGGATGGAGACTCTTCCTGCAACCCAAGAAGCTGGTTCGCAACGTGGGCAAGTTCATCGTTCTGCTTTGGAACAACATCGTGGCCCAGAAGTTCATCGAGCGGCGAAGCCATAAGCGCTGGCTGGCCCACCTGTGCCTGGCCTGGGGCTGTCTGCTGGCGTTTGCCATCACTTTCCCGCTCAGTTGGGGCTGGGTGCAGTTTGGGATTGCCCCGAACGGCGTGGATTATGTGGTCGAGTTCATGGGGATGAAGCAGTTCAGCTTCCCGCCGGATAGCATCCTCGCGTTCCTCTTCTTCAACGGGCTCAACTTCAGCGCGGTGTTTGTGCTTGTGGGCGTGGGATTGGCGATGCATCGGCGCATTTTTGAAGCCGGAGCCCAGGCGGTCCAGTCTTTGGCAGGCGACCTGATCCCGCTGTTCCTGCTGTTCGCGGTTTCCGTGACTGGCCTGATGCTTACCGCCAGCTACCGGCTGATGGGAGGCTCGAACTTTGCGTTCCTGTCGCTACTCCATGCGTTCACCGTGGTCATTCTGTTGCTGTATATGCCGTTCGGTAAGTTCTTCCACGTCATCCAGCGCACTGCCCACCTAGGCGTGGCCTACTACAAGGAGGAAGCCGCCGCCGGTGAGCAGGCCATCTGCCTGCGCTCTGGCCTGCCCTATGAGTCGCAGATGCACCATGACGACCTGGTCGCGGTGATGAAGGAGATCGACATGGACTTTGGCGCTCACCAAGACCTGTCTCCTCAAGAGAAGCGCAAGCTCATCTCCCTGAACCAGGCGGCGGTGATCGACGGGACTCCTTATGTCGGATAGTCCCGTCAACCTTCTTGAACTGGCCCGCCAGGGCGGTGGCGGCCCGTTATGGGCGACGGAATCCGACGATCTGGACTGCACCTTCGTCGCTTGGGGGAGTGGGCAGGGGGTTGTGGAGCATGTCAACGCGGAAGTCGATGTGGTGATGGTCGTTCTCTCCGGCAACGGGCGTGTCTTTCTTGACGGGCGATCGATGGACCTTGCGCCAGGCGCGGTCCTGATGATTCCCAAAGATGTATCCCGAGCTATCCAGGCTGGGGAAGGTGGCGTGGCCTATCTCAATGTCCACAAACGACGCAAACGCTTGAACCTGGGCAATCCCGCCGACCGAATTCAAAACCAACTGAACTTACCAAGGAGCTAGATATCCATGATTTCCACACTCGTCGCCTTTTTTGCCATAGCATCTGCCCCGCAAGCCGATTTGACCGTGCTGGCCGCGGCTTCCTTGAAAGCTCCGTTGAACGAAATCGCGCGGCAGTTCGAGGCGAAGCATCCCGACGTCCGAGTCCAAATCAGCTTCGCCGGTTCCCAGGAGTTGGCGACGCAGATCAACCTTGGCGCTCCCGCCGACGCCTTCTTCAGCGCGGATCGAGCGCAGATGGATGTGGTCGTGAAGTCGGGGAAGGTCGAGGGAAAGCAGGTTCGACCTTTCACCGCCAACCAACTGACCTTACTGGTTTCCCAATCGGCGGCCTCTCGCATCAAAGGGCTGGCCGAACTTGGGCAGAGTGGCCTGAAGATTTGCATGGCGGGGGAGAAAGTTCCGGTGGGGGCCTATACCCGGGAGATGCTGAAAAAGGCGTCCGCCAAGCTGGGCAACCCGTGGCTGGTCCAACTCCAAGCCAATACCGTTTCGTTGGAAACCAACGTGTCGGCGGTGGTTTCGCGCGTCGAACTGGATGAAGTCGATGCGGGGTTCGTCTACCAAACCGATGCGATCCAGGCCAAAAAGTCGGTGTCCCGAGCCATCCCCAAGGAGTGGAATGTGAGGGCGCAATACTTCGTCGCCGTCCCCAAAGACTCCAAGTTGGCAACCTCCGCGAAGCAGTTTGTGAACCTGGTATTGGCGCGAGAAGGTCAGACCATCCTCGCAAAATATGGTTTTATGCCTCCCAAGTGAAGCGCCGCGAATCCACGTTTTGGGCATTGGCCGGACTCCCCGCCCTGTTACTGGTGCTGATTCCCCTGTTTGCCTTGGCGAATCGGGCTAGCGGTCCCACTCTGCGTACGGTTCTGGGTCAGCCTGAGACCCAGCAGGCGATTGTCCTGAGTCTTCGTACCACCGCCATTGCGATCCTGATCGTGGCAGTGATCGGCTTTCCGTTGGCCTACTACATTGCAGGCAGCCGCTCATGGTTTTCGCGGCTGGTCGATACGATCTCCGACCTCCCGATCGTCCTCCCCCCGGCGGCGGCGGGGATTGCCTTGCTGGCGGCTTTTGGGCGGCAAGGCTGGCTTGGCGGGCCGCTGGATCAGATGGGCATCCAGATCACGTTTACGTCTATCGCCGTGGTGATCGCCCAGGCATTCGTGGCTTTGCCGTACTTTGTGCGGAGCGTAGTCGAGGGGCTACGCAAAGTCGATCCCGACACGCTCTCGGCGGGCGCGATGGATGGTGCCTCGCCGCTCCAGTTGGCTATACGGATATTCGTTCCCCAATGCAAGGGGGCGCTTCTGGCGGGGGTGCTTCTGGGATGGGCGCGAGCGGTTGGCGAATTTGGCGCGACCCTCATGTTCGCCGGAAACTTCGTAGGCCGAACCCAGACGATGCCTCTCGCGATCTATGCGGGTTTTGAAAGCGATCTGGACGTGGCCATATCCCTGTCGGTTGTGCTCCTTGTACTAGCGGTTGCAGTCTTGGTCGCGGCCAGGTTGATCGCGAGGCGGGAAGGGGATTCCTGAGAGGCTGGATACAAATTCAAGCTTGTAGTACGGCGTCATGGTGAGCGGAGCGGCCCGAGCGGTCTTGCTTGGCAGAGTGTTCTATGCCGCGAAGTCGAACCACCTCACCCGCCTGTAGATTGAGAATGGCTTGTTTTTTGAACCACAGATGACCGCAGATACACACAGATAGGTATGCGATTCCAAACTCCCAAGACCAGGATGGTCTTGGGACCCATTGCCTGGAAGGCAATGCCACGCCTCTATCCGCTCTTTTCCATGTGGACGATGCCTCGCAGCATCCAGATATTGATGCCCAAGATCACCAAGCTGGCGATGGCGGCGGGGATGGCCATCTTCAGGTCGCCCGCCAGCATATTCTCCAGCACAGACACGAACAGCCACAACTGGATCAAAACCAGGACAAGGTTGAACAACAGCAGGGACACGAAGACGACCGACTTCTGGCGGTGTCGAAACTCTTCGGAGGTCTTCATACGCCCTCCTCGCCATGCTTCACGCCCGTCGCCCAAATATCCTCTCCCCGCACTTCCACCTTAACCTGAGGAAGCGGATGGGGAGGTGGGCCTTGAAGGACACGTCCATCCTCGATCGAGAAAGCGCCGTTGTGGCAGGGGCAGAACAGGCGGTTGTGCTCGGCCTGATAATCAACTGGGCAGGACAGGTGGGTGCATCGGCGGGAATAGGCGACGTACTCTCCGTCCGGCTTCTGCACCAGAAGGCACAGGTCGCTGGGTCGGGGATAGCTGAAGGCGAGGGCTTTCCCCGGTTGCAGGTCGCCGATCTTGGCCACCGCAGCCGGTTCAAAATGAATTTCACCCTTGGGCAGCTTGGCCCAGGCGGCCATGGCAACCGATCCCACGGCCAAGCCTCCGCTGGCCAGGGTCATGAATTTGAAGAACTCTCGCCGACTGACGTAGTGGTCCTCTTCCCAGTCGATCGGAAAGTCGCGTTTTATTTGAGCATCCATTAGCGGGTCCTTGCCTTTTGCAGTAGGTCGGTTTTGCGGATCATCACGTCGGGCTTCACCTCCATGCGCTTCGTCCCGTGCGGCATCATGAGGTTGACCTTGGTGCGGATCGTTCGGTTTCCGAAGATAAACTCGTTGATCGGCGTCCCACTCCTACTCTCCGCAATCTCCTCGGGAGTGCCGTACATCAGAGCCTGGGATGGGCAGACGGTGGCACACATCGGCTTCTTGCCAACCGAGGTGCGGTCGTAGCACATATCGCACTTCATCATCTGGTCGATCTGTGGCAGATACTTGGGAACCCCGAATGGGCAGGCGAAAACGCAGTTCGAGCAGCCGATGCATCGGGGTTTGAGCGAGCTTTGAACCACCCCATCCGCAGTTCGTTTGATGGCGTCCGCCGGGCAGACGGCTGCACAGGCCGGTTCGTCGCAGTGCATACAGATGATCGGCGTCGTCTGCACGGTATCCCCCCGCTCGATGGTCTCCAGGTGGATCATCGAGATTCCCGCGTGGGTATCGCACTCCGCGCAGGCCGCCACGCAGGCGTTGCAGCCGATGCAGCGGCTTGGGTCGATGTAAAACTGCCTCTCGCTCACTTTGTCCTCCGCAGACCTACGCCAACCACAGTTGGAGTATCTGCCCAAATCCTTTTGTATGTTATGACGACCATCATACTATTGACAAGCCAGCCATGCGCAGAATGAAGGCAAGTGGAATATCCAAAGATCATTCAGGGCGGGATGGGAGTCGCCGTCTCGTCTTGGCCGCTCGCATCCGCCGTCGCGAAAAGGGGACAGCTCGGCGTGGTTTCGGGCACTGCCCTGGATACCGTTCTGGTTCGCAAGCTCCAGTTGGGCGATATTGGCGGGCACCTGCGGGAGGCGTTGGCGGCGTTTCCCATCCGGGAGATGGCGGACCGTATCAAGGCCCGCTACTTTGTGGAAGGAGGCAAGTCGCCCTCCGCGCCCTTCAAATCCAAACCGATTCTCTCAATCCGCCCGACCCGCGCCCTGCTGGAACTGATCGTCGTCGCCAACTTCGTCGAGGTCTACCTGGCGAAGCGCGGACACAACGGCCCGGTCGGGATCAACCTTCTGGAGAAAATCCAAATCCCCACCCTGCCTTCGCTCTTTGGCGCGATGCTGGCGAAGGTGGACTACGTCCTGATGGGCGCGGGTATTCCCCGGGCGATTCCTGCCGCGCTAGATGGATTATCTGAGATGAACCCGGTGGAGTTGAAGTTGGATGTCGCCGGAGCCGAGCTCAGCGAAGAGTTTGTCTCCCAATTCGATCCCCAGGATTTCATGGGCTCCAATCAGAAGGAGCTTCGCCGACCCGACTTCCTCGCCATCGTCTCCTCCTCGACCTTAGCCTCGACCTTGGCCCGAAAGTGTACGGGCAAGGTGAACGGCTTCGTCGTCGAAGGCAAAACCGCTGGGGGCCACAACGCCCCGCCTCGCGGACAGATGGTCTTAACCGATAACGGGGAACCCGTCTATGGCCCCCGCGACGACGCCGACCTCGCCCAGATTCGGGAATTGGGGCTGCCCTTCTGGTTGGCGGGGTCCTTTGGCAATGGCCAGAAGCTTCAGGAGGCGCTCCAATCGGGCGCCAACGGCATTCAGGTTGGAACGGCGTTCGCTTTTTGCGACGAGTCCGGGATGGACGCGGCTATCAAGCGTCGCACCATCCAGCAGAGTGTCGAGCATCGCTGTCGCGTCTTTACCGATCCCCTGGCCTCTCCCACTGGCTTTCCCTTCAAAGTCCTCGACGTGGAAGGGACGCTCTCCGACGACGAGATTTATCAGGAGCGAACGCGGATTTGCGATCTCGGCTACCTGCGGGAGCTCTATCGAAAAGAGGACGGCTCAGTGGGCTACCGATGCGCCGGAGAGCCGGTGGAAGACTATGTAGCAAAAGGGGGCGACATCGCCAACACCGTCGGCCGCAAGTGCCTGTGCAATGCGCTGATCGCCACCGTTGGGATGGGCCAGATTCGCCAAGGCCAAGCTGAGCCCGCAATCGTCACTTCGGGCGACGACGTCCAGAACATCGCCCAGTTCCTCCGTCCGGGAGCAGACAGCTACACAGCCGCCGAGGTCATCGACTGCCTTCTTGATTCAGAAACAAAGGAGTGAGCATGAAACGCCACAAAGCACTGGAACCGTTCTCCCGAGATCACTACGGCGGTCTCGTGGTCGCTCGCCATCTCAAAGAGAAGCCGGGGCCAGGGGCCATCGCCGAGCTGATGCAGGTCTGGAACTCGGAGATGGAGGATCACTTTTGGGAAGAGGAGCTTACGCTCGGCCCCTTGGCCCCGCCCGGGATGGGGGAGAGGCTCGTGCGCGAACACGACGCGATCCGCGCCCTGGTCCTCGCCGCCGAAGCCCAAAGCCTTCCGGAAAAGGACGCCGTGAGGCTGGGCGAGATGATCCATGACCATATCCGCTGGGAGGAGCGAGAGCTGTTTCCGGTGTTGGAACAGGACGAACGCATTGAAGAGATCGAGCCTGCCGCCGACGCAATGGAGCTTCGACGGCAGGACTCTGGCCTCTACCCACGGCGGGCAGAACTGGTTCAAAGACGCAAGCAGTCTGACAACTAGCGGATAATCAAGATATCTATGCCTACCGTGCGCCCGCCTCTGGTCGACCGATTTGGACGGCGGCACAACTATCTGAGAATCTCGGTGACGGATCGGTGCAATTTCCGGTGCGCCTACTGCATGCCGCACGAGGAGATGGAGTGGACTCCACGCAGCGAGATTCTCAGCTACGAGGAGATCGAGCGGTTGGCCCGCCTGTTCGCCGAGATGGGGGTGGATAAGGTTCGCTTGACGGGCGGCGAGCCGACGACCCGGAAGGGGTTGGTCGATCTGGTCGCGAAACTCAGGCGCATCGAAGGCGTGGGGCCTCTCCTCATGACGACCAACGGCGACGCGATGGGTTCGATGGCCAGTCTGTTCCGAGAGGCGGGGATCACCGGCGTCAATATCAGCCTGGACACGCTCGACCCTGGACGGTTTTTCGATATCACTCACCGCAATCGCCTGGACCGCGTGTTGGCGGGGATCGAGGCTTCCTTGGCCGCCGGTTTCGACTCGGTGAAGATCAATGTCGTCGTGATGGCTGGGGTGAACGACGACGAGCTTTGCGACTTCCTCGACCGCTTCTGGGATTGCCCGGTGGAAGTACGCTATATCGAGTTCATGCCATTCCTCTCCAACGGTTGGCAAAAGGGGAAGATGCTGCCCTATGCCGAAATCCGCAAACGCATCGAGGCCAAGCACCGCCTGACGCCCATCGCGACGGAGAAGTCGGCGGTGGCGAAGGAGTTTGCGGTTGAGGGCGCGAGGGTTCGGGTAGGGTTCATCACTTCTATGACCGACGACTTCTGCGGGGGATGCAACCGAATCCGGCTGACCGCCGACGGGCGGCTGAAAGTCTGCCTCTTCGCCAAGACCGGGCCCAGCTTGCGCGACGCCATGCGTGCCGGGGCGACCGACGATAATCTGGCGGAAACCATTCGACATGCCCTGGATGGCAAGTGGGCGGGCCATCCTCCGATGAACCAACTCATCCAGACCAACGACCGCCCCATGATCTCGATAGGAGGCTGACCATGCGCGACGTTTCCGCCAAAAACTGGACCCTCCGAACCGCCACCGCCCGGGCCACCGTGACCTGCTCTCCCGAGTCGATTCGGATGATCCAAGAGGACCGTGCCCCTAAAGGCGACCCTCGCCCCATCGCGCGGGTGGCGGCGGTGATGGCGGCCAAAAACACGCCCCAACTCATCCCCTATTGCCACTCGGTCGCCCTGGATTGGGTGGGGGTGGAGTTCGAACTGTTCGAAAACCGGATCGAAGCGACGGTTCGGGTGAAGGCGATCTACAAGACCGGGGTCGAGATGGAGGCCCTGACCGGAGCCGCGGCGGCGGCGTTGAACTTGTACGACCTTTTGAAACCGGTCGATGACTCTCTTTCCATCGAGCGGGTGGAGTTGCTAGAGAAGACGGGCGGCAAGTCGAACGCCAGTGAATTCGCGGAAGGGAACTGGACCGCCGCCGTTCTGGTTTGCTCCGACCGGGCCTCGGTAGGCGAGTACGAAGACCGCTCCGGCCCCATCTTGGTCGAGGGGCTTCAGAGCTTTGGGGGCATAGTGGTGGAGCATCGAGTCGTTCCCGACGACGCCACGCAAATCGAAGCCGCGCTGAGACCCTGGATCGCGGACCGAGTGGATGTGGTGTTGGTCTCGGGCGGAAGCGGCTTGAGCGAACGGGACGTCACTCCAGAAACCGTGGCCACGATACTGGATCGCAGATTGCCTGGCGTCGAGGAGCACTTCCGAAGCTACTCCATGAACCGCATCCCCACCGCGATGCTGAGCCGGGCGGTGGCGGGCGTGGCCGGATCGACGGTGATCGTCACCCTGCCCGGCTCGCCCGGCGCGGCAAAGGACGCCCTGGATTCGTTGTTCCCCTACATCCTTCACGCGAGGGACGCCCTGGAGGGTCGGGGATGATCTCTTACGATGAGGCGCTTCAACTCACCTTGGCCTCGGCAACGCGATCCAGCCCGGAGACGTTACCGCTGAGGGAGGCGCTTGGGCGAGTTTTAGCCGAAGACCTGGTTACGCCCTTCCCATTGCCTCGGTTCGACAACTCCGCCGTCGATGGCTATGCCGTTTCTGAACCGGCGGCAGGTTCGCTTTGGAAGGTCGTTCGCACCATCGGTGCGGGTGAAAGCCCCGATGAGCCCCTTCAACCCGGCGAATGCGCGCGAATCTTCACCGGCGCCCCGACTCCGCCCGATACCTATGCGGTCGTAATGCAAGAGGACACGGCGCAAACTGACGGCGACATTCAGGTTTGCGAAGAACCAAAGCCAGGGCAGAACATCCGACGGATGGGAGAGGAGTTTTCCATGGGCGCAGTGGTCCTCCCAGCAGGGTTGCCTCTGAACGCGGCGGGGATCGCGGCGGCGGCGACCTTGGGGCGAACAAACGTATCCGTCTACCGCGCGCCCCGAGTCGGCATCGTGGTCACCGGGGCCGAATTGGTCTCCCCCGGCAAAGAACTGGACGAGGGCCAAATCTACGAATCCAACAGCTACGCCCTGTCCGCCACTCTTCGAACTCTCGGCTTGACCCCGGAGTTTGTCGAAGTCATCGGTGACGATCCCGAACTCACTCTGACGACCCTTCGCACGGCCCTCCAACGCTGTGAGGTCCTCATCACCACGGGAGGCGTGAGTGTGGGGGATCGCGATGTGGTGAAGGGTGCGTTGGAAAATCTTGGTGTGCAAGAAGTCTATTGGAAAGTCGCGATCAAGCCGGGGAAGCCTGTCTATCTGGGAACGTTAGGTGAGAAGGCGGTCTTTGGCCTTCCCGGCAATCCGCTGTCGGTTCTGGCAACCGTCACCCTCCTGGTCCAGCCGTTCCTCAAAGCTGCGATGGGGTGTCCGAATCCTGTACCTCGGCGATTAAAAGCCAAGCTGGCCACGGCCATCCGCCACAAGCCGGGACGACGGGAGTTCATCCCGGCCAATCTCAACGGCATGAAGGTTTCTCCCATCCTTGGGCAGGGATCGCATATGTTGGGCGGGATGGCGCGGGCCGACGCCTTGATCGACGTTCCTGCCGATGCTCTGGAGATTCCGGCTGGAGAAGAAGTTTGGGTAATTCCCTTTGGGCAGGTGTCGGGTTGAAGATCACGGTGCGGTACTTTGCGGCCTTGCGTGATCAGCGGGGCCTGGCCCAGGAAACTCTTGAAACCCAAACGCCCGAGCCGAGTCGAGTCTATGCCGAACTTTACGCCCGGTATGGATTCACCCTGTCTGCAAGCCAAGTCCGGTTCGCCGTAAATGGCCAGTACGTAGAACCCGACCATGCGTTGCAAGAGGGCGACGAACTGGTCTTTATCCCTCCGGTGGCGGGAGGTTAAGTGTTCCAGCTCACCGACCAGCCCATCGTTCCGCCCACTCCCGACTGCCCCACCGCTGGGGGCTTCGTCACGTTTGAAGGGCGGGTGCGGACGATGAACGAGGGCCGCCCGGTGCAGTCCTTGGAATACGAGGCGTTCGATGAGATGGCGACCACCGAAGGGACGGCCTTGGTTGAGGAAGCCAAGCTCAAGTTCGGGTTGGAGTGGGTTCAGGCGATCCATCGGGTCGGCAAGTTGGAGATCGGAGAGATCGCCGTCTGGATCGGCTGCGGCGCCGCCCATCGAAAAGAAGCATTCTTGGCCTGCGAGTTTTTGATCGACGAACTCAAGCATCGCCTGCCGGTCTGGAAGAAAGAGCACTACGCCGACGGACCCTCGGAATGGGTGAACCTACAGCGCGAATCGAAGGGGGGCCAGCTCTCCCGGAGCGATGTCTTCGCCCGGCAGATCGTGATGCCTGAGATCGGCCCGGCGGGGCAGATCGCGCTGCAGAACGCGCGCGTGCTGGTGGTCGGCGCGGGAGGATTGGCCAGTTCTGCTTTGCCCTACTTGGCGGCGGCGGGCGTGGGGACCATCGGCATTGTGGAGCCCGATCTCCTGGAACCCAGCAACCTCCACCGACAAACGCTCTACGGCTTTGAGGACCTCGGGCGGAGCAAGGCAAGGCTGGCCGCCGAGGCGATCCGCCGCCTCCATCCGTTCACCCAGACCGAAGTGTTTGAAGAACGCCTGCGCCCAGAGAACGCCGACTGGCTCATCGCCCCATTCGACATCGTGGTTGACGGCACAGATCGCTTCGACGCCAAGTTCCTGATGAACGATACCTGCCAAAAACTCGGCAAACCCCTGGTGCAGGCTTCGATCTACCGGATGGAAGGCTACATCCAAACCATCCTCCCCGGCGGCCCTTGCCTCCGATGCCAATGGCCCGAGGAGCCTGCCGACGGGTGCGTGAGAACCTGCGCGGAGGCGGGTGTCCTGGGGGTGGTGCCCGGCCTCTTTGGTGTTTTGCAGGCTACGGAGGCAGTAAAACTGATCACGGGATTCGCCGAGCCGCTGTCGAAGCACCAGCTCCTGGTGGACCTCCGAGACCTATCCACGCAGAAAATCGCC
This sequence comes from uncultured Fimbriimonadaceae bacterium, assembly GCA_964501275.1. Classification (GTDB taxonomy): domain Bacteria; phylum Armatimonadota; class Fimbriimonadia; order Fimbriimonadales; family Fimbriimonadaceae; genus 55-13. Next base: position 182,893 of record CAZCSP010000003.1, read on the forward strand.
CGCACCACCCGCGCCGGTTGCCTCTGCCAAGCCGCGGCTCTCTGGCAGCCGAAATTCCATGCCTTGGATTGGGAAGTGACCCAGGATCAGGTGCGTGGATGGACTCAGACTTTTGTGTGTATCGACCTGCGTGAGGCAGACGAGCCAAGGCCAGAACTGGATCTTGGCCAAACGGAGTGGAAATGGATTCCGCTAAGCCGATTTCAACCTGAGGCGGAGATCGACGAGGGGAAGCCTACGTTGCTTGTCTGTGCGAGCGGCGCAAGAAGTGGCCGCTTAGCTTTTCTCCTGAGAGACCAGGGATTCAAAAATGTCTATTCGCTTCAGAAGGGCGTGGGTTCAGTTTGAGTCGCGCCATGTATAGGCAGACTTCTCCCTGAATGGCTCCGAATAGCCCAACCTCTCCCGAGAGCTTCAAAGAAGGAGCTTTCTGAACCGCCCGTTTCAGGTTCAAAACGGGCATTTTAGGTTCAAGTTTAGTGGCGGCCTCGGAGGGACTCGAACCCCCGACGCCCTCCTTAGGACGGAGGCGCTCTATCCCCTGAGCTACGAGGCCACGATTTCTTATTTTAGCTTGTTTTGATCTGAGGACATGGGCTATCTTCCTGGCATCGAGAGACTCTCCTGTTCGCCGACGCTCAATCATCCCCGTTGTTTTGACACAAGAAGTCAAAACAACGGGGATGATCGAGGTTGATGACTCCAGCCTGGACCGTAGCCAAGACGTCAGCGTTTCGAGATTCCGATTTCCGACTTCCGCCCAGGTAAGGCTTCTAACGAACCTGCCCATCAATCCTCGGGTGGGGGCATTTCGGCGAGTTCTTGTTGGGCGTTTCGGCGGTTTCTTACGGGTTCATCCGACACCACCCGGCCATCCTTGAAGCGGATGATCCGCTTGCTGTGCTCGGCAATCTCCTGCTCGTGGGTGACGATGATGACGGTCTTGCCTTGCTCGTTCAACTCCTGAAAGAGCGCCATGATCTCGACACTGGTGCGGGAGTCCAGGTTGCCGGTGGGCTCGTCGCCAAAGATCAGGACCGGGTCGTTCACGATGGCTCGGGCAATCGCGACACGCTGCTGCTGGCCGCCCGAAAGTTCGCTGGGCTTATGGTGGGACCGCTGGGCGAGGCCGACTTTATCCAGCGCCGCCAAGGCGCGTGGCGTCCGATCCTTCGCTCCCGCATACATCAGCGGCAACTCCACGTTCTTCACCGCACTGGTCCGGGGAAGCAGGTTGAAATTCTGGAAAACGAAGCCGATGTACTTGTTGCGGATGTCGGCGAGTTGGTTGTCGTTCATGTTGGCGACGTTTTCGCCTTTCAAGTAATATTCGCCGCCGCTCGGCCGGTCCAGACAGCCGACCAGGTTCATAAAAGTGGACTTGCCCGCGCCGGAAGGACCCATCAGGGCCACAAATTCGCCCTCCTCGATGGTGATATCGACGTCTCGCAGCGCATGAACGACGACGTCGCCCATCACATAGTCTTTGCCAAGCCCCTTCGTCTCGATGACTGCCTTGCTCATTGGATTGAGGTTTACGCTACCAGAAAGCGGACACGGGCCTAGGTCTGAACTTCCCCAAAATTGTTCCGAATATGGAATGGAATACCTATGGACCGCGTTAGACCCAGCAAACCTACGGCCGCATGGATGCCGATCGTCGTATTTGCCATTACGTTTCTTTTGATCTCTTGCGGAGGCGGAGGAGGCGAGGGCGGCTCCACAGGCGGTGAGACCGGCGGCAGCACCAATGCGAGCACCGGAGGGGAAACCACCGGGTCGACGGCTACCACTGGTGAAACTACCGGCTCGACGACCGCCACCACCGGAGAGACAACCGGTACGACGGGAACGACTGGTACCACGGGCGAGACAACTGGTACCACAGGCACAACCGGGACGACCGGGGAGACAACGGGAACTACTGGGACGACAGGTACTACGGGAACTACCGGAACCACTGGCACAACGGGTGGGACAACAGGCACCACGGGGACTACAGGTACAACCGGGGGAACAACTGGCACCACGGGGACTACCGGGACGACTGGTGGGACCACAGGTACCACGGGAACCACCGGCACAACCGGTGGAACAACCGGCACCACGGGGACTACCGGCACAACTGGAACGACGGGTACCACGGGGACTACCGGTACGACTGGTGGGACAACAGGCACCACGGGGACTACCGGCACAACTGGAACGACGGGTACCACGGGGACTACCGGTACGACTGGTGGGACAACAGGCACCACGGGAACCACCGGCACAACCGGTGGAACAACCGGCACCACGGGAACCACTGGCACAACCGGGACTACCGGAACGACCGGGGGAACGACAGGCGGTGGCGGCGGACCCAATGGACCGCTCGGCTGTTCGCTGAACTCCTACACGCCCAACTATTGTCAAGCCAGCGACCCCAGTTCGGGCCAGGCCAACAAGCTTCACTGGTGGAACCACTTTCCATTGAAGGTGTACTTCACTTCTAACCCAACCATCCAGGGCCAAAACCTCCAGACGGTCAGCATGAGTGGCTTCAACGGCTGGTCGGCCTTTGCCGGGACGACTTTGGCCACCCAAGTGGCGAACCAAGCCGACGCCGATGTCGTGGTCAGTTTTGAGAATTTGGCCAGCCAACCTGGCGGTGGCCAGTGGGTTGGGCAAGCCAACTGGTCCTTCTTCCCGTTCAATATGCAAGCGGTCAGCGCTACGATCACCCTTCGAACCTGGACTGGCATGACCCTTGCCCAAGCCGCCGACGGCTTGCGAAGAACCGCCCAGCACGAGTTCGGACATGTGCTCTTCCTGGGCGGGCATAGTGATTCGTCACTGGACAATATGTATCCCTCCGGTACGATTAACGCATTCGAGACCTTAACGCAAAGAGACGGCAATAGCTTGCTGACCACCTACTGCGGCTCTTTTGCCAACCGCTCCAGCGGAATGAATCTCGGAACGCCTGTCAAAGGCAGTGTGAAGTGCCCCGCTGGGCACCGCCACTAAACGGAGAGCCCAAAAATCAAAGAGGCTTCCCATTTGGGAAGCCTCTTTGATTTTTACCGAACCACCGCAGGTTCCAGCTTCTCCACATGAACCAGCACTTCTAACTTGGCGGCGGGTGTGCCCACATAGATACCCTTCGTGGGAGTGACATCGGAGTAGTCCCGGCCGATGTGGATCTTGATGTAGCGGTCGCTGGCCAGCAGGTTGTTTGTGGGATCGAACCCAGCCCAACGGCCGTCGGGCATCAGACACTCGACCCAGGCATGGGTGGCTTCGTCCCCGCGGATCCCCTTGTCGTCCTTTTCCACATAGAGATAGCCGCTGACGTACCGGGCGGGAATGCCTTGGGAACGGGCGCAGGCAATCATTAGGTGGGAGAAATCCTGGCAAACTCCCGCCCGCCCCGTGATCACCTCGTCCAGAGTGCTGTGCACATGGGTGGCGTTGGGGTCGTATGTGAGCGATCCGTACAGCAAGCGGCTCAATGCCAGGAGATAAGAGGCGGTACTGGGGGGCCGATCGGCGAAGGCCTCTGTCGCGATTTGTTCGGCTCCCTTGTTGGGCTGGATGTAAGGCGAAGGCGACAGGAACTCCACGTTCCGCTGACGAATCTCTTCCGAACGGTAGAAATCGAAGTCGTCCTCGATCAAATTAACCTTCTCAAACGGGTTTTCCCGAAAGGTCTCCACCATTGCGTCCGCTACGATCTGCAATCGGTCGTGGCGTGGTCGGATTCCAAAGTGGTGGACCACGCCTCCCGGCTTGTCGTAGCTAAAGACCGGGGTGTAAGGGTCGACCGAAATCTTGAAATCCACCACCCGCTGGTCCCCGTTGTCGATCGGCATCAGCCGCACCTCGTTGTGGCTTTCGAAGGCGGGGCTGGCGTATTCGTAGAGCGTCGTGTGGGTAGCGCGCAGAATCATAGCGGAACGATCTTCTATGTAGGACGTCACAAGTCGCGCCAATAGACGCCGTTTGTGAAGTTTGCAGCAATGAGCCCCTGGCGCTCTACTTCCCGTCCAAAAGCATTGGCATATAGAGACCGCCCACTACCGACCGTGCCTGAAACCCCGCCATCTTGCCGTCGTGGGTGTGGAACCAGTCGGTCATCGGGACGCGCGAGGTTGTCTCGGTCGCCCACTTCCACAGGGGAGCGATGTGCCGGTCGAACTCGGCTCTCGTGTCGGTCAGGCAGGCCGTCCACACACACCAGTCGAGTTTGGTGTAGGTGCTTCGGTTGTCCAGCGGAAGACCGTATTTGCCCATCCGCTTGGAGTAGGACGCCAACTCCTTCTGGTAAATCGCCTTCGGGAACAGGTTCAGCTTGAGAACCTTGTCCCAAACCAGGTTGTATTTCTGGCTCCAGGTACCGGGCTTATCAAAGGCGAGTCGGAAGCAGTCGCCGTCGTCCGCCATCTTCACCCACTCCTTGGCCATCTTTTCGGCTTCGGCGCGGACTTTGCCAGCCCGGACATCGTTCTTCCCGAGCAGCGTCGTTCGGGCTTTGGCATATGATCCAAGCGCCACGATGGCTTTCAGAGAGAGGTTGGCGTTGTGCGCCAGATGCCCGGCAAAGTCGTCGGTGCAGAGCTGGTTGTCGGGATCAAGTCCCTTCTCCATGAGATAGGTCGCCCACTTGTCGAAGATCGGCAGATACTCCCTGACAAACTCCTTGGAGCCGCCCATCTCTACCAATGCCGCCGCTAGTATTAGCATGTTGCCGCACTCCTCCACTGGCATTTGGTTCTCCTCGGTTCGCTCCCCGCCGCCATAAACCTGCCCATTTGCCAGCGGGTATTGTCCCAGATCGTGGGGCGCGAAGGGGAATTTCCATCGAGGAGTCGCGGAATAGATCATCAAAGGCCGCAGGTTCGCCTCTAGCAGCTCAGGATTCAGCCACAACATGATTGGTGCTGCGGGATAGAGGACGTCGACCGTCCCGATGCAGCCGTTGCTGTAGTTCTCCTTGCTGAGCATCATCGGTTTGCCATCGATGTCCGCGACGATCTTGTGGGCCGCAAACGCCTGCCGGTAGGAAAGCACCGCGAGATCGGCATACTCGACTCCTCCTCGCTTGGCCGTCTCACTTCGGATCTTCTCATCCAGCTTTTCCGCTTCCTGCGTCCACGTCCTGCCCTTGTCCAGCGCATTTTTCAGCACCGCCTCAAAGGAGCCCAAGTGATATCGGGCATAGCTCGGAACCGGTCGGCGCAGCCACTCCAGCGAGTCGATATCGTCGTAGGCCATCGCGACCACTTTCTCATTCCCGCTGGGCAGGTCGAAGGCAGTGGCAAGGACCGGCCAGTTGCGGTTGGCGGGGCGGGGCATCTCGAGGTCGTCGCTGGTCGGAAGCGACCCGTCTTTGTAGAACGACCCTCGACATTCGCCATCGCTGTTCAATGCCGATTTGGCCCCGGTCGGCGGGATCATGTAGAGGTAACCCCAGTCGATCCGGTGGTCGTCGCCCGAGCGGTTCAAGGTCTTCTGCTCCTGGGTCCCCATGCGAATCGCCTCGGCTCCCGCAACCTTCACCCGACCCCACTGAACCTTCTGGTCCACCTTGTCTACCACCCATTCGGAGGTGGCATCCATATAGACCTCGACTCGGTGAGCCTTACCGTCGGTCGCCTCCCAAGAGAATCGGACATAGGCAACGGGGGTTGAGAGCGCAATCAGATCATTCGCGAAGGCCGGAGAGGTGAACTTAACGCGCAATCGAATTCCATCGCCTTCAAAGTCATAGTGGGTCGTGGTCGCCTCGACTCGGCATTCGACTTGGCTCAAAGCTGGCCACTCGCCTCCCGGAGTCCCTGCCCACCGGTAGGTCTTTCCATCGATCTGAACCAGCCCGCAAAGCGCCTGGACCGTCCCTGTCCAGTGCCTAGACCAGCCATCGGTCAACCGGTCGTTAAAGCTCCAGATGCTGAAGAACGGGTCGTGGGCGATGAGGGGAATGGCGGGCGGGCGGAAAGCGGAGGGGTTCATGGCAAGGGAGGCTGTGATCAGCGCAATCATCTTCTGAGCTTCTCACATCGGGGGTGGGAAATCAACATTGACTAATCGCTGAAATTGGAGGTAAGGATCCTCGCAGAGCGGTCACGCGCCCCTTTCCAACCGGGAGAACCAGCGAGAGAGGTGCATAACGACCCTTAGGCACGACGCCAGATACAGGCAATCACTCATCCACACGTGAGAAGTAGATCACGGTGACGCGGTGTTCGGGGGTGATGAGGTCGCCGTAGATTCGGGAGAGCATCTCGATGACCTCATCATGGGTTCGGAACTCGGGATTCTCCCGCTCAATATCCCGAGGCGACAGTTCGGATATCTTCTTCACCTCGACCCGGTCCAAGATCGCCGAGTACATCTTCTGGCGACGCCCGAAGCGGGGGCCGACCGTGACCCAGACGATCATTCCGGTCTGATATTTATCAGACTTGTCTCCCATACGGATCGTGACCGTTTTACGATTGTTACGGATGACGTCGCCATACAGGTCGGAGTAAAAGTTGAGCGCAAACATCGGAAGCCTATTATCGGCTATAACGGGTCTTCCGCGCACGGGGGGTTGGGAATGGTCTGGTTAATTTGGATTCTGCTTGCGGTCTGGCTGCTTCTCAACTTCGTGGTGGTCCTGATTGCGATCCGCCCGCCCCGCATCCCTTCGATCTGCTCTCCCGGCGCAATCGGCGCTCCCCAAGAGATCGTCACGATCAAATCCCACGACCTCATCGAGCTCTCCGGCTGGTGGGTGCAGGGGTCGCATCCGACCTCCGTTGCCATCCTGTGCCACGGATATTTCCTCTCCAAGGGCGAGTTGGCCCCTATCGCCTATATGCTGTGGCAGCAGGGTTTCTCCAGCCTGCTTTTCGATTTTCGGGGCCATGGAAAGTCGGATGGGGCCGTTTGCTCTTTTGGCTATCACGAGCGGAACGACGTGCTTTCGGCGATGGAGTGGGTGCGCAAGCGAAACCCGGATGCGCGGATCGTTCTGATCGGGAGCAGCATGGGGTCGGTGGCCTCGGCTCTGGCCTGGGCCGAGAACCCGGAGATGGCGGATGCCCTAGTCTTGGACAGCGCCTACGCCAACTTGGGCAAAGCGGTGGGAGGCTGGTGGCGGTTTATCGGGGGAACCTGGCTGTCGATCCTCTTCTGGCCCGCCGCCCGGATAGGGGTCCTCTTCCTGGGTTTCAACCCGTTTGCGATCAAAGTGCCGGAGTTTTTGGAGCAGTTGAGGGGCAGGCCGATGCTGTTCATGCATGGGACCGACGATCCAGTGGCTCCGGTGAAGCAGGCGGGCAAGAACCTGCACGCGATGGGGCCGGGAGTCGAGGCGGTGTGGTTCGATGGGTGTAACCACTCGGAGGGTCGGTGGGAGCAACCGGAGACTTATCGCTCTGCGCTTTTGAGGTTCTTGAAAAAGAATAGCTTCTTTTCGGAAAGCTGATGTATAATCTTGAAAGGAGGCTTGAAGATGAAACTTCTCCATCTTGCGCCATACATTGGTCCGCTCCTATGCTTGGGAAGGTTGCCGTTTGCTTCCAGCCATGCGGTGGTAGCTCCTCCTATGGCTCCTCAACTGGGCGACCCCGGCTGCAGTACGTGTACCCTTGGTCAGCCTGCATCAGCTCCCGTTGAAGCCAAGGAACTCTTGGAGGCAAGTCGGGCTGTAGATGGACGCCATCCCATGGTCCTGAGCAGAGGGCAAGCTGTTTTTTTGGCACCGAACGTAAACCTCAACACGATGAATGCGTTCAATCTTCTCCTCGCCATCCGAGATCGACACCAGCTGGAAGATTTCGTGGTGGCCATCCCCAGTGGTTCGCTGGAGCGGGAAGCAAACCTTCCCCTCATTCGTTTGCCGTTCGCCTCCGGCGATAAGCTCCTTCCTCGCTTGGCCACGCCCAAAGGCGATGATGTGCGCCTGGAAGACAACCTCAACCCCTACTTTGCCTCAACGTATTACGACCATGCCAAAAAACGTTAAATCTCGCAATCATGGATTCTCCTTACTGGAGGTCCTGGTGGTCATTGCTATCATCTTGGTCGTAGCTTCTCTGATGTTCACCGCCTTTGGCCAGGCCAAGGGTAAGTCCTTGGAAACGGTCAGCAAGTCCAACTTGCGCCAGTACTACGCGGCCCTTCAGCTATATGCCAACGACCATGGAGCAATGCCAATGGGATTTCCCTATGATCCGGAGCTCACCCGATACCTGGGCGGCAAGTGGATCGAACCCCCGTTGGCAAAGCCCATTGCGGAACGTTCCTATAGGATCGAAGGAACCTATGTAATTCACGCTTTTCGTGACCACCCAATGTATCCCCAGATGCTCCGGGACTGTTTCGACGCCCGCGCCGGGCAAATGGCGATTGTTCACGATGCGCACTGGGCGACGCCAGAACAGGCGGCCTTTAACAAAGGAGGTTTTTATCTCTATGTAAGAATGGACGGGTCTATTGGAAAGGAGTCGTCCGACATCATTTATGATATCGCAAGGTTTCCACATAAGTACCCATGCCCAGGGGGGTTCTGGCTTTGGGCGAATTTTAGGTGATGATAGGAATAGGATAATCCTCTTTATAACGCTCGAGATCGCCGTCGCGGCCTCTGTCTTTGCCACTCCCTGTTGGACTATCTATAACTCGTGCGAGGGCACACTACCTTGCGACAACCCAATTGTAGAAATGGGAATTTATTTTCACATATACTGCGATGACACGACATCCTGCTCTTCGATGAATCCTTGCAGTGGAGCGTATCCCAGAATGAACAGGACGTCTACTAGGGTGGTTGGTTTGATGTATCAGGGGGATCCGCCTGAACGAGTTGAGTACGTACAGGCGCCAACGTATAGCACTGTCTCTTCCTGTTGCAACTGCAGCCAGCCCAACGTCGTGTGTGACTGATGTGAGAACATCGCCACGGTCAAGCCTATGGAACTAACCAACGCCCACAAGAGCAGGATCATGAGCGGATCGTTGCTATTCGTGCTCTGCATGATTTCGATCGCCGCGATCCTGTTTTGGGCGT